>NZ_RHNZ01000006.1 GCF_003946395.1 Levilactobacillus fuyuanensis
AATGCCTGAACTAGCTTAGCAACTAGACCACTTCTAAGAATAGATTCTTAGTGTTGCACTTGATTTGACAATTGAGGAACTTGATTTTTCTGACAAATGTCATTTTTAGATAATTTTTTTCAATTGTTAATCGTGAATGACTGAGGTATGCTAAAGAAGCAAGTTAAAGGAAATAGGCGTTTTTGGAAAAATGAAATGCCGGTGTATCAGTGTTTGTTTAGTGTATTCCCCACAGGTGTGGGGGTGATCCCTGACATTCATACAGGATACGAGCTAGCCAATCGTATTCCCCACAGGTGTGGGGGTGATCCCACCCCGAAGCGAAGCAGTGGAAGACCATTCCTGTATTCCCCACAGGTGTGGGGGTGATCCCTGTATAGCTGGTTCAAAACAACGGGACTCCCCGTATTCCCCACAGGTGTGGGGGTGATCCACGACGGGGGTTCGACGTTGCAAGCTAACGCAGGTATTCCCCACAGGTGTGGGGGTGATCCCTTGATAATCTGTTTATCTGGGTTTTGATGGTTGTATTCCCCACAGGTGTGGGGGTGATCCCATGCCAATGGCGGAACGAATCGACGACAATAGGTATTCCCCACAGGTGTGGGGGTGATCCTTGCGAAGGCAAACGGGGGGAATCCTGGCAAAGGTATTCCCCACAGGTGTGGGGGTGATCCCTGTTATAATCACACTTAACAATTTCTGCACTTGTATTCCCCACAGGTGTGGGGGTGATCCTGACAAAGTTGCAAGCAGTGATATGATTGATTCGTATTCCCCACAGGTGTGGGGGTGATCCCAAGCACTGAGAACTTTAGAATCACTCCGCCTAGTATTCCCCACAGGTGTGGGGGTGATCCTGGCGTCAGCGCCCTCCTTGGTAACCGTTCCGGGTATTCCCCACAGGTGTGGGGGTGATCCTAGTGTGAATTAACCCACCATCTTCGCCGCGCTGTATTCCCCACAGGTGTGGGGGTGATCCCAAAGATAGTGTTGCTACTGATTTTGATAGTACGTATTCCCCACAGGTGTGGGGGTGATCCCAACATCTTCCGTCAGACTCAAAGCAACGGGGAGTATTCCCCACAGGTGTGGGGGTGATCCCAACGTTGCTTATAACTTGGAATGGTGTAGCCGGTATTCCCCACAGGTGTGGGGGTGATCCTACTAAGTAAATTTTGTCCTAACTTCATTGGTGGTATTCCCCACAGGTGTGGGGGTGATCCTACGGCATAACATTGACGTCGCTAAATCTCATAGTATTCCCCACAGGTGTGGGGGTGATCCTGCTGGCGTTCTGCTCGTTGATCTGTAGCTGGTGTATTCCCCACAGGTGTGGGGGTGATCCCATAAAATTGTAATAAAAAATATTCAATAATTCGTATTCCCCACAGGTGTGGGGGTGATCCCTTCGCGGCGACTTGTTCCATCTCAGGCACCCGGTATTCCCCACAGGTGTGGGGGTGATCCCTCATGTGCGGCGTGCTGGCGGCTCGCATACGTGTATTCCCCACAGGTGTGGGGGTGATCCTCATGCTTTCCACCGTTCTAACTACCTCTTTTTGTATTCCCCACAGGTGTGGGGGTGATCCCCTCTTCAATATCACTCTTGGCAGTCTGAACTTGTATTCCCCACAGGTGTGGGAGTGATCCTTTAGCCGCAAAAGTGTGCCGCAAAAGGTGGCAGTATTCCCCACAAGTGTGGGGATGATACACCATTACGCCATATGAGAGCGTCTGCGAGTACAACAATACGCAGCAGGCAGTTTCTGAAGTGCTGTGGGTGGTTTGTACCTTACTGATTGTGGTGCTGGTACTTTGGCCGTATTGTTGTCCCTGTACAGAGTAGTGAATGGAGATGATTGCGGAGGGCATGAAAGCAAAATAAAAGGCTACCCTGTTACAGGTAGTCTCTTTGGTAGAGATTAATATAGACCTTCAACGAAAACCGTTGAGACTTTCTTATCGTTGGTGCTGACGTATTCGTTGCCATTTATTGCCGAAATATAAGACTCAGCTACATCATTTAGTGGCAGGAAAAAGGGCTGCTTGCCATTATTAACAGTAATATTGTACGCGCCAGCGTCACCATTGTAACTATCATGGCTCTGGAAAACGTGTCCTAACTTAAAACTCAATTTATATTGGGTGGACTTGCCGACCTTGGCTTTTTTGGTAGTTACACCAGATAATCGCTTGTTTAAGTAGTAAGTGACGGTTGCGTGTGTACGCTTAAACTTTTTGATTTTAGCATAGCGCGTAGCCTTGTAAATTCCACCCTTAGAATGGTAAGCGAGTTGACTGTCTGCAGTCACTGAGATAAAAGGCAAGCTTGAGGCTGCGTTATCGTATTGTGCTTTTGTAGTCTTAACTGATAGTCGAGGGAAACTTGCGACAGATTTTTTAGAAAAGGCGGTTGTTCGCATGTATTTTTGTGTTGCGCCACTATTATTTTTGGACATTGCGAAGCTGTAGTGCCAGTTTCCGAGTTTTTTAAAAACTTTTTCCTGATTCTTGATACTCAGGGTAGTGTTGTCAATATTTTGCAGGTTGCCGTTACCGTCATTTAAGCCAGTGACAACTGAACCTTTAGGTAAAGTGACCGTTTTGTGTCTAAATTCATTGGTTAATGTTAACGGGCTCTTTAACTTGTACGTTTGATACATATTATATGGCTGTACGGTTTGTGTTGCACTGGGGCCATAGGTATAAATAGAATTTAGATTAGATAAATTGCTAATATCAATTTTATCAATGGCTTTATCAACTTTTTTTTCATTAGCTGCCATTTTTGCACGAGCCGCCGCAATCTGTGCAGTAGTAGGCGTTTTAGTTTTAGCGTGTGCTGTAGTCGTCCCCGTAGCAATTCCAACCCCTGTAACTGCTCCTAGAAGCATGAGAGCAGCGGCGTATTTACTAGTTAACTTAATCATGTAGTTACCCCCTAATATATGTGGTGCTTGTAAAATATTATAAACTTGCTGAGCGCAAATTAAAAACCATCCCCTGAATAAGAAAGATGGTTGCTAGTTGACCTATTTTAAAATTGCATTTCCTGCTAAAATGATGAAAGCTAGTGCAAAGAAAATAATGGTCAGTGTATTCATGGTTCGTTTATTCATTGTGGTGCCCCCTTTGTTGCATCTCGTAGATCTATGGCAGGATGGTTAGTGTCTTGCCTCGTATAAGTTACGAATTGCTAAGACCAGCCCAATTATGGCAATCACTAGAGCTATTATTGAGATAGCAAGCGTTACTGTTTCCATGTTGAGGCTTCCAGTGCCATCCAAAATCTGTAGCGCCCACGTAATCGCTAAGAGTACTAGCGCAAGGGCCCAACATATCTGATTAGCTTTTTTGCTCATATAAACTCACTCCCTGCTGATATCATACAACTAGGTGGGGTGGAAAGTAACCCCTGAGCCTTATACAGCACCTGCTGTCCCCCACGTATGTGGAGGCTTTTTCTTACGTTAGTTAGCTTGAAAGATCGCATACATAAAATTGAAAAACTATAGCTTAATTTGTTTATAAACTCTATTAGCTGTTTTGTTAAGGAATTACTTCAATCCCCAACTAGTTCAGCCGCAGTCCGATTCGGTCACTGACCTCCGCAAGCCAGTGTGACGAGTTGGCATAGCGGGCCCGGCCCGCTATGATGGAGGCCACAGTGAGGGGGGATTCTCATGCGCAAGACGGTACTACGGCTCAGCTTGGAAATCGTGGGTGGGATGATCGTGTCGGCAGGGCTACTGTCGCTGATCATTTCCAGCACCTACGTCTACGTGCACGCTTCGGGGGTAGCGCACTACAATCTCAATCTATTGGGATTGTCATTCTTTCGGATTAGCCACGTGGCAGGCCATTTTAGCGGACAATCCAACTCGTTAGGTATGGGTTATGTGTGGCTGGCGGGGACGGCAATGATTTTAGTTTTAGGCGAGTTGCGTCACCGGTTAGTCACGCATCGGTGGTTGTAGGGGGCGAGCACATGCGGATGACGACACAGAAACTCACGGGGGTGGGGATGCTGATCACGCTGGGAATTGTTTACGGCGACATCGGCACCTCGCCCCTTTACGTCATGAACGCAATCGTTGACCAGGCGGGGCGTGGAGCGATGACGGCCGTGACACCGGTCATGTTGGGTAGCATCTCCCTAATTTTTTGGACGCTGATGCTGATCACCACAGTCAAATACATCCTGTTAGCGATGCGGGCCGACAACCGGCACGAAGGTGGCATCTTTGCCCTGTACGCCCTGGTCCGTAATCACGCCAAGTGGCTGATCTTTCCCGCGCTGATTGGCGGGGCTGCGTTACTTGCAGACGGTACATTGACGCCTGCGGTGACGGTGACCTCGGCGATTGAGGGCCTGAAGAGCCAAACGCTGGGTCCCGTACACTTCAGTGGGAGTCAGGGCTGGGTGCTACTCGTGGTCACAGGGATTCTGGTCGGACTGTTTCTGGTCCAACGCCTGGGAACCCAGTTGATTGGCTGGTCATTTGGACCGCTGATGCTGGTATGGTTCAGCTTTATTGGGCTGGTGGGCTTACGTAACCTCTTTAGTGACCCCCTGATTATCCGGGCACTCGCACCGACATATGCGCTACGTTTCTTAGTCAGTCCGGATAACCGGCAAGGTATCTTCATTCTCGGTAGCGTGTTTCTGGCGACAACGGGGGCGGAGGCCCTTTACTCCGACATGGGACAGGTTGGCAAACGCAATATTTACGGGACCTGGCCGTTTGTTTACTTAACGCTGATGCTGAGTTATCTCGGCCAAGGGGCCTGGGTAATCCACCACGCTAGTCAGCTGAGGGCGGCTCATCCGGTCAATCCCTTCTACGCGATGGTGCCGGGAAGCTGGCGATTGTTTGCCATTGGAATTGCGACCGTGGCGGCAATCATTGCCTCGCAGGCGTTGATCACCGGGTCCTATACGCTGGTGCATGAAGCGATGGGGCTAAAATTACTGCCAAGATTGCGCATTAAGTTTCCCGGTAGTGAAAAGAGCCAGCTGTATATTTCAACCGTCAACTGGCTACTGTGTGCCGTGACGCTGGGGATCGTCTGGTTCTTTCGGACGTCCAGCCGCATGGAGGCGGCGTACGGCCTGGCAATCACGCTGACCATGTTGATGACAACGCTACTCCTACACGCATTCTTACAGCAGCGCGGCCATCGTTTGTTGGCACAGATCTACGTGGGGGCCTTTGGTTTGCTGGAAGGCTTATTCCTGGTGGCGAGTTTGGCGAAGTTTGTTCGCGGTGGCTACGTGACGCTGTGCCTGACCGTGGTGATTCTGACGATCATGGTCTTTTGGTACTACGGCAACCGGCGGCGGAGCGCTCACGTGGAGGATGCTGAGTACGTATCGTTGTTGGACTTTCTGCCACAGTTGGCAGCTTTGAGTCGGGACGACCAGGTGCCACCATTTGCGACGAATCTGGTCTACGTGGGTCACGTGGCCCCGAACTACGCGATTAAGCGGGCGGTGGTCTACTCGATTCTGGATCAACAGCCGAAGCGCGCGGCAGTCTACTGGTTCGTGACGGTCAACGAGACCGATACGCCCTATGAGTGTAGCTATACCGTGGAAACGCTGGGCACACGAAACGTGATGGACGTGCAGCTTTATCTCGGTTTTAAAAAACCGCAGCGGGTCAACGTGTACTTGCGCCAAATCGTCAATGATTTACTGAAAGCGGGAATTTTACCGGACCAGACGCCCCGGTATTCGAGTGTTCCGGGTCGACGCGTTGGTAACTTCAAATTTGTTATGCTTAATCAGCAATTCCAGGATCTAGGGACGGAGGATGATCTGCCGGCAGTGGATCGGTTGCTAATCGGCGGTCGACTGCTACTTCAACGCGTGAGCCTGTCACCCCAACGTTGGTATGGTTTGGAATTTAGCGACGTGGTGGAAGAACGAGTGCCACTATTCATTGGACATGCGCCGGACCGGACGTTGCGGCGGAAATAAGCTGAAGTTTTGGCAGACTAATCGTGATTCTAATTGCATTTAACGTCAAAAAAAGTTCGAGACCAATCGTCTCGAACTTTTTCAATAGTCAATTTAGTTTTCGTCACTAGCTGGATCATTTTCCTTTGCTGAACGCTTTTCAGCGTTGTGGTAGAAGATCCAAGCCACGGCACCGAAGAAGATTGGGCCAATGATCGTCCAGAAGGCGGTCTTGTAGTCGGCAGCCATGATTGGTTGGAGACAAGTGAAGACGATTCCGGCAATCAAGACCAGCAGCACGATCCCCACGATGATGTTGGTGAAGACCTTGTTCTTGTAAACGACGAATGGCCGTTCCAGGTCGGTCCGCTTCTTGAAGAATGGGAAAGCCCCAATCAAGAAAAGGTAGGGTGCTGAGGTGGAAACGTTGGCCATGTTGGTCAAGATTTGGTAGAACTCCTTGGCTGCGGAACCCCCGAAGGAGACGAAGAAGATGAAGACGGCAACCACTGTGGCTTGAATCCACATGGAGTAGGCTGGCACACCAGCCTTGTTGAGGCGCGTCATCTTCTTAGGCCACAGCTTTGGTGAAGATCCCATGATGAAGGACTTCAGTGGCGAGTAGACCAAAACGAAGAAAGAACCCAAGTAAGCCATGAACATACTCAACCCGGTCAAACGAGCCAAGACATTTCCAATCAACACGGAAGTACCGTGAGACAGGTTCATCGCGTGACCCATGACCAGCCCTAAGTTATTCATCAGGACGTAGGTGATGTTCCCCAGGTTAACGGAACCGCCACCCAAGACTTCGTGCCAGTTGGCGCTGACCCCCCAGAGGAAGATCGAGACGGAGTAGGCAATCGTGATGGTAATCGTGGAAATGATCAGCCCCTTAGGGAAGGTCTTTTCCGGCTTATCCATACTGTCGGTGATCCCCCCCATGGATTCCATCCCGGCGTAAGCAAAGACGGCGTAGATCACGAATGACAAGAGCGCCATCGGTGACTGGAATTGTGGGTTGGGTGAGGCAATGAAGCTGTGCAGGCCGTTAACGGGTTCTGCGAGTTGACCCTTGTTCAAGATCCAGATTAAAATGCTGGCGATGAAGAACAAGATGGTCAGGCCCATCACAAAGATTCCTCCCAATGAAGAAATCTTAGCGATTGAGCTTACCCCACGCGTGGCGAAGAAGGTCACGGAGAGAATCCAGACGATTCCCAAGATCCCAACCGTTTGCGTAGAGCTTAAACCGAGGATCCCCCAGGTCTGCGTTTGGTCGCTCCCGGAGATCAAGGTTGACAGTGGAATCCAAACCTTGGTCGAGGTCGACAGCATCCAGATGATCCAAGAAGACAGCCAGATGAAGGTCCCAATGAAGGCCATCTTTTCGCCGATGGATTCAGCTAACCAGGAGTAAATGCCCCCCTTAGCTTCCTTAAACGTTGATCCGTATTCTGCCAGCATCAAGGCACTTGGCAGGAAGAAGAACAGGGCGGCTAAAACGTACCAGATAATGCTGGCATATCCCATTTGGTCATAAGCAACAGTTCCGTTAGCGAAACCGTAGATGGCCGAAAAAATCATTAAGATCAGACTGAAGAGTCCAATCTTTTTTTGCTTTTCCATTAGATTAATATCTCCCATTTATGTGGTGCGGACTAGGCCAGCTAGCCCGGGCCGTGTTATAAGTTCAGGTCCTGGTGGTAATTGAGGGGCCCGAGGTCGGTGGCCTTGGTGATTAAGGTCGCCGCCAGTTCGCGGTAACGCCGAATTCCCAATGCGGCGTTCTCGTTGGCTTGTTGCGTTAAGTACTGATTCAGCTCGGTGCCGGAAAGTTGTTGACCGACGACATCGGTGTGCTGAACGGACTGCTTGAAGGCAATTCGCAGTTCCTTTTGGACGGCACTAACCGTTGGCCAAGCCGACTGATAGTGTGCGTCTAAGAGGACGCTCACGAGCTTGTAGACCCAGTAAGCGGAATCCGCGTCGTAGGTTTCCTTGCCCAAGTGATAGGCGGCTGGTGTGCTTTCGATACCGGCGTAGAACGGCACGTAGACACTCTGCGCACCCACACCCATGGCGAGCCACTGGATACCGGCTAAGGCCGGGTCCATGGCCGGTCGTAACTGTAAGACGTGTGATTCCTGCGTCTTGGCGAGGCTGACTGGTCGGAATCGCTTACGCTGTTCCGACGTGCCAGCACCGACGGGATCGTAAGGGGTGCCCTCAAAGTGACTGCTGAGGTAGCCCTGCGCGTCATCGACACTCAACAGGTGATCGGCGTACTGAATAAAAGGTAAGTCAAATGATTGCGGTTCCTGTGCGATTTCTGGATTGAAGCAACGTTGGCCGTACCAGACGCGCGGGGTATTGTAGTACAGATCCGATTGATCCTGCGTCCCGAAGATGTTGCGCCAGCTGAAACGGTCGCGGTCAGGGTTCAAGTGATTCGTGGCCACGAACTCACGCAGGTTGCGGGCGAACATAAAGTTCTCGTGATCCTTGAAGTCAATGTCCTGAATGGCCATTTGATTGGCAACGACCGCGTAGCCGTTATCCGGAATTCGTTGGGCGACCCAGTAGTGGCCGGCCCCTGTTTCCAGGTACCAGGCTTCCTGCTGGTCGGCGAATAAAATACCGTTGGATTCGCTGGTTCCGTAGTGCTCGACGATTTGGCCAAGCAGGGCGACCCCGGCTCTAGCAGAGGTGACGTAGGGTAGGACGACCGTGATCATAGCTTCCTCACCGATACCGTCTTTGACCAGGGGATCGGCCCCGAGTACCCGTTCATTCGAGTAGGTACTTTCGGTGGCACTCATGGCCACGCCAAATTCATTGATCCCGTCTTCCTCGAACAGACCGTATTTGTCGGTCCACTCGGGGGTGGCGGTGTATTTGGCAGCGGATTGGGGCAGCGGCATGGTGAAGCCGTTGTCCGTGCTGACAAAAGTCTGGGGCGTCGTGGCTGTCGTCGCGGGGTGAACGATGAAGTGCTTGGGCCAAGCGGCCTTAGCGTCTTCGTTACGGCCAATCATGACCGAGCCATCCGTGGAAGCTTGCGCGCCAATTAAAATACTTGTACAAGCGGAATAATTCATGGGAGCGCTCCTTTCTATATAGTAGTGAATAAATTCTCGTTACTATTCTATCATTTTTAAGGATTAACGGGGCCGGTTTCTGAATATTTTTAATTATTTTACACGATTTTCTCATGAAAATAAATATTTATACAATTTGATGTTTACGCCAGACTGGGATTTTGCGGTGGTTGTGGGGGCTAAAGGCTGATGGGATGGCCGTACTAGGGGTAGCTAAGTCGCAGGAGTTGTGGTTAAATGGTGAAAACAACTGATGACTGAAAGGCGTGAAGATGAGAATTATGTTAGAAAACAATCGGCGCGAGGTGGGCAAACACCTGTTAATTTTGCTTGGATCGGCCATAATCACGGCCATTGCATTAAATGAATTCTTAGTTCCCGGTAAGATTTTCAGTGCAGGCATCAACGGGATCTCTCAGATTATTGCCACGTTATTGTCGGCGGTCGGAATTCATCTGAGTACCGGGTGGTTTATCCTGCTCTTTAACATCCCCATTGGTCTGTTGGGCTGGTTCAAGGTCGGCCGGGGATTCACCATCTATTCCATTGCGGTGGCGATTCTGACCTCGGTGTTGGCCATCGTGATTCCGGTCAACAACATTTCAAATAATTCGCTACTGGCAGCGCTGTTCGGGGGCATTCTGACCGGTGTTGGCGTGGCCTATCCGTTGAAGAATGGTTTCTCGACCGGGGGGATGGATATTATTGCCGTGGTGCTGGAGAAGACCACGGGGCGGACGATTGGAACCCTCATGATGATGATCAACTCGGGTATCGTCATCGTGGCTGGCTTTCTGTTTGGCTGGGAGAGCGCGTTATACACGATTATTTCCATTTATGCAATGTCACGAGTGGTCGATAGCATTCACACGCGCCACCAAAAGCTGACCGCTTTCATTGTGACGTCGGAACAGGACGCCGTTATCACAGAACTTAATAAAACTCTCATTCGCGGCATCACGGCCATCCCATCATTTGGGGCTTATACGCGGCAGTCGAGTACGGTACTGATGACCGTTATTTCGCGGTATGAACTTTATGCATTGGAACGGGCGGTCAAGGAAGTTGATCCCCGGGCCTTCGTCAATCTGGTCAATACCGTTGATATCGAGGGGAATTTTTACAATGAAACTGAACAGTTGAAGTTACGGGAGAAGACGGCGGAAAAGTAGGTCGCGCAAGGGGTTCCAGCGTGTTATGATAGTATTTAAATAGACTTTTAAATAAGACGCAATCATATAGGGTGAGTGAGGATGCAAGCAGAACTGGAATTTGAAGACCGATTGATCGATTATTTAACGAGCATTGGCGGGTCTAAGCAGTGGCAGTACATGCCAAAGATCAAGACGACCGCTGAGTTGTGGCAGAACTTCAAGCTTATCTTGGAGCGGAATAATCAGGAAAAGTTGGATCAACCACTGAGTGACAATGAGTTTGCACAAGTTAAGAAGCAAATCGATGATTTAAAAACGCCGTATCAAGCGGGAAAATTTTTATATGGCTTAAATGGCGTGTCCCAAGTAGAAATTGATACTGATGCTGGGGAACACGTCTTTTTGACAGTCTTTGATCAAGCCTACGTTGGGGCTGGAGGGACGGTCTATCAGGTCGTCAACCAGATTGAGCGGCCGGCCAAGTTAGCCAACTGCAGGGACCGGCGTTTCGATACCACACTGTTAATCAACGGGTTGCCAATTATTCAGATTGAAGAGAAGACGGCTGCCCGTAACGTCAAGGAAGCTTTGAACCAAATGCAGCAGTACATTCATGAAGGCCAGTTCTCAGATATTTACTCAACGGTGCAGATATTGGTGGGGATGACCCCGGATGATACGCGCTACATGGCTAATACCACTGAAGATAAATTCAATTTGGACTTTGCCTTTCACTGGCAGCGCGAGGACAACAATCAGCCCGTTATGGCGTGGCGTGACTTTCTAAACCGCATGTTGTCGATTCCAATGGCTCATCAGATGGCGACGAGTTACATGATCCTGGATGGGACCAAGCACCGGCAGATGTTAAAAGTCATGCGGCCTTATCAGGTCTATGCGACTCGCCGGGTCATTGAAAAAATCAAACAATCGCGTTTTGAACTGGATAGTCAAAAATTAGGGTACATCTGGCACACGACGGGTTCCGGGAAAACAATCAGTAGTTTCAAGACGGCTTGGCTAGCTTCACGGCTACCGAACGTGGATAAAGTCGTCTTTCTAGTGGACCGAATCGCGCTAACGCAACAAACAGCCGACAATTATTCCGCGTATGATCCAGATACCAACGATGAAAATAAAGATGGTATTATTTTTGATACAGCCAATGTGAATGTCCTGGCCCGTAAGTTGCGACAGCACGGCGGAATTATTGTGACCTCGATTCAAAAATTGGACCGATTAGTTCAGCGTCAAAGCTTTAAACGGCCTGAGCAAAATATCGTATTTATTGTCGACGAGGCCCACCGTTCAACGGCGGGAGACATGCTGCAACGGGCAAAGGATGGCTTCCCACACGGCGCGTGGGTCGGTTACACGGGGACCCCCCGGTTTGATGGCATTACGACACAGGAGATCTTCGGGGACCTGCTACACGCTTACACGATTCGTGAGGCGATTGCGGATCGTAACGTCCTGGGCTTTAAGGTCGATTTCAACACGACCTTATCCGAAGATGTTCTGAAGACACAGTATCTGCCGCAGTTCTATCAGCACGAGCATCCTGACTGGACGACGGAAAAAATCAATTATAAGATTGACCACCTGTCACGTGAAGATATGGATGATACCGTTAATTCAGGTGTCTATGATGACAATGAAGATCACGTGAAACTAGTAGTTGATGATATTTTAAACAAGTGGCGAAACCGTTCCGTTAGTGGGCGGTACAGTGCACTACTGACCACGCACGTGGGTGGCCGTAAGGCGTCTTCACCAATGGCCATGAAATACTTTGATGAATTTCAGCGGCGTAATGCGGAGGCGGATGCCGACCACCAACTGAAGGTCGCAGTGACCTTCAGTCAGGATAATTCAAATGGGGACAACATGTTGGGAACCAACACGGGACTGCACCGGGCGATGGCGGCTTATAATCACCTGTTCGGGACGGCGTTTGGCGACGACAACGTTCGGGGCTATACCGAAGATGTTGTTTCACGATTGAATCGGACTGTCAGTAATGATCCAGCCGACTACTTGGATATTGTAATCGTGATAGATCAGTTGCTGACAGGATTCGATGCCCCACACTTGAATACGTTATACGTTGACCGGACGTTGCAGGGAGCCAACTTGATTCAGGCGTACTCCCGGACCAATCGGATTCAGGACATGCAGCATAAGCCGTATGGCCGGATCGTCAATTACCGGTGGCCGGCTCAGGCTGAAAAGCTGATGAATGACGCGTTGAAGGTCTATGCGGACCCGAATTCGGCGGATATTCCGATCGATTTGTTACCAGGGGTTACGGATGAGACTGGAGCCGACGACAGTACAAGTGTCGTTGCACCGACGTTTGAAGAAACTAAGGAATCGACAACTAAGGTGTTAGACCAATTGGCCGATCTGACGGATGACTACCAACAGATTCCACGGGGAACGGCCGAACAGCAACAGGCCTTTCAATTATTGAAACAATATAATCATCAGATTGCGCTGCTCAAGCAGGATGACCAGTATGATTACGATGACCCCAACGCCCTGTTGGCAGAGATTGGGATCAGTGAGAATCAGGAAATTCGACTGACCTCGACAATTGCTAACGAGCTTGAGGAAAAGTTATCGGTCATTGATAGTGATAGTAGTGGCGATGGCGTGATCTACAGTGACTTTAAGTTGGAGATGGAACACGTCAATGAAGTCGAAGTGGACTACGATTATCTGGAAGAACTCATCGCCCAGTTCCTGAACGAAACGAATGCGGGTGAGACGGACGCTGCCGATAAGAGTTACCACCGAATCAACGACTTGGCTGACCAGTTAGAGGATCGACAGTACGGGAAGCAAATCAAACGGATGACGTCCGATGTTCATAACAATCAGCTGGATTCTGATGTGGTTAAGTCCTACCCGGTTAAAGCTAATGATGTTAAGGGCATCTTGGATGAACACAATAAGCGGAGCCGGCGGGCCGCCATTGTCGAATTTCGAACGAAGTGGGGCCTGGTCGATGCCGAGGGGGTCCGCGACTGGATCAATTCAGCATTGGACCGCCACGTGGTTGGTAACGATGATTTAAACGAAAATAATGAAGTGACCAATATCATTACCGGTGGGCAAAAGTATTACAAGGCCGATGCCCTCGACGACGATATTCGGCAATTATCAAAGATTAAATACCGGAATGAGCTGCGAAACGAATTTAGCAAGTTTGCGGATCAAATCAATCAAGAATTTAAGGAGCCATTATGAGCAAGAGAGAAGAAGCACAGGACATCACCTCACAACTGTGGGCCATGGCCAATGATTTAAGAGGAAACATGGACGCCAGTGAATTTCGGAACTACATTTTAGGCTTCATGTTCTACCGGTACTTATCGGAACATCAGGAGATGCACTGGGAGCGCTCAGGGCTTTTTGATTTAGCAGATGGAGAATCGGTAAACGATGCTTACGTCAAGGTCCCTGAGGACGAGATTAAGGACTATCTCGAGGATGCCGCGAGTGAGTTGGGTTATGCCATTGCCCCACAATTTACCTGGCGAACGATTACGGAAAGGGTAAAGGACAGTAAGATTAAGCCATCCGACTTTCAAGACATGTTCGATGACTTTAACCAGAATGCGCAGATCAACCCCAACTCCCAACAGGACTTTCGGGGGATCTTCAACGACGTTAACCTGGGGAACTCACGGTTAGGGAATAGCACGGTCTCGCGGGCACAGGCACTGAGCCGAATCGTCAAATTGGTTGATGATTTCGAGTACAACGATGATAGTGGTCACGATATTCTAGGGGATGTCTATGAATATCTGATTGCCAAGTTTGCCGGAAACTCCGGGAAAAAGGCCGGTGAATTCTATACGCCACACGAAGTCTCAAAGGTCTTAGCACGATTGGTGACGATTGACTTTAAGGCTGGCGATTCGCAGTTCACCGTCTATGACCCAACGATGGGCTCCGGGTCATTACTGCTGACGGTTCAAGAGGCCTTGAATGAGGCCGGCTTCCACGATCGGGTACATTTTCACGGGCAGGAATTGAATACGACGACGTTTAACCTGGCACGGATGAACCTGATGATGCATGGCGTGGATTATCAGAATATGGATCTGCGTAACGCGGATACATTGGAAATGGACTGGCCAGACGGTACCGACGCGGACGGTGTGGACCACCCACGGAACTTTGACGCGGTGGTTGCTAACCCGCCGTATTCTAGTAAATGGGATAACAATGCTAATAAGTTGAAGGATCCACGTTTCAAGGATTATGGGAAATTGGCGCCGGCATCGAAGGCCGACTTTGCATTCTTACTTCACGGACTCTATCACTTGTCAGATCAAGGCCGTATGGCAATCGTCTTGCCACACGGGGTGTTGTTCCGGGGAGCAGCTGAAGGGAAAATCCGGCAGGCGTTGATTGAAAAGAACTACTTGGACGCCGTGATCGGGATGCCGGCGAAGCTGTTTTACTCCACGTCGATTCCAACGACGATTCTGGTCTTCTCGAAGCACAAAACGACTAAGGATATCTTCTTCATCGATGCGTCAGCACACTTTGAAAAGGGCAAGAACCAAAATATTCTACGAGATGAGGACATCGATAAAATTATCGAGACCTATAAGGCTCGCCAAGATGTTGATAAGTACGCGTACTTGGCGACGCTAGATGAGATTAAGGAAAACGAATTTAACTTAAACATTCCGCGTTACGTGGATACGTTTGAGGAAGAACCACCCGTTGACGTTGATAAACTGGTGGCGGATATCAAGGACACGAACAATCAGATCAAGACCTTACAGTCTGATTTGGGCGACATGTTAGACGATTTAGTTGGTCAAGACGCTGTCGCTCAACAGCAGCTTGAGGCCATTAAGAGGATTTTGAAATGATGGATGATAAGAAAAGAATGGTACCGCGGATTCGTTTTCGGGGATTTGGGAATGCTTGGGAGCAACGTAAGTTAGGCGAAATTTCTAAGAGTTTTTCCTATGGAATGAATTCAGCCGCCAAAAAGTTTGATGGAATAAATAAATATATAAGAATTACTGACATTGATGAAGATTCAAATAAGCTTATATTAAGTAATATTAAGAGTCCGTCTGGAAGACTTGATGACGCTTACCTGTTATTGGATGGTGATATTTTATTTGCCAGAACGGGAGCAAGTGTTGGGAAAACATTTATTTACACTCAAGATATTGGAAAAGCGTACTTCGCTGGTTTTTTGATCCGTCAAAGAACAGAAAGTAAATATGACCCTAAATTTATTTTTCAACAAACATTAACTAGGGACTGTCTGAAAACTAAAAATTCAGGTATAATCTGAGGAAAAACGAATCGAGGCATTCCGATGACAACACCTAAACGATACGAACTGGAAGATGCTCAGTGGGACCGAATCAAAGGATACTTCCCGCCATACCGGACTGGCCGTCCATCAAGCCTAGACAACCGTACCGCCCTCAACGCTATCCTCTGGCTCATGCGCAGCGGGGCTCCTTGGCGTGATCTACCTGAACGCTATGGCTCTTGGAAAACGGTGTATAGTCGCTTCCGAGCCTGGGTAAGTTCAGGCTTGTTCGAACAGGTTTTTCTCGAATTGATTGACGATCCCGACATGGAAAACTTGAGCTTAGATTCAACGATCGTTCGAGCGCATCAAAAGGCCACTGGGGCAAAAAAAACGCCGAATGTATGGTCGAAAATCAAGCTATTGGACTAAGTCGAGGTGGCCGAACGACCAAGATTCACGCACTCGTTGACGGATTAGGGAATCCCTTGGGTTTTCGCCTAACAGGTGGTCAAGTACATGATAGCCAAGTTGCCAGTGAGTTGCTGGAAGGCTTCGATATTTCTCAATCAAATATTATCGCGGATAAAGCCTATGGCACCGCGAAACTTCGCCAGTATATTAAAGATAAAGCAGCCGTCTATACCATTCCGCCAAAGGAAAATACCAAAGACAAGTGGACCTGTGATTACCACGTTTATTGTGAGCGCCATTTGATTGAGAACTTCTTCAATCAGTTGAAGAACTTTCGTAGGATTGCAACGCGTTATGATAAGCTCGCTCATGTTTATCTGGCTACGGTTTACATTGCCTCAATTTGCATCTTACTTAAGTAGTTTTCAGACGGACCCTAGTTCATATTTGAAATTTGTTAAGATATATTCTCAGCGTTCAGGACAACCAGGAATCAATTCAAAAGAGTATGGTCAGTTTTCTCTTTCAATACCTGTTGTTCGAAAAGAACAATATAAAATTAGTTCTATTCTATCTTATGCTGATAACCTTATCGTTGCCAATGAGAAAAAGGGACAACAGTTAAAAGGTTTGAAGAAGTTACTCATGGAGAAGATATTTTCTCAGGCCTGGAGATTCAAAGGATTCAGTGACCCTTGGGAGCAGCGTAAGTTAAATGAGATTGCTGTTATTAATCCGAGCGAGAGTTTACCATCAAGATTTAATTATATTGATTTAGATGCTGTTAATCATGGGAAAATAACGAAGAGGAAAGAACTGTCTCTTGCTGAGGCTCCTTCAAGAGCACAACGAGTTGCTCATTTAAAAGATGTTTTTTTTCAAAACGTTCGCCCATATCAGAAAAATAATGTGATTTACTCTAATGATTCAATTCCAACGGTATTTTCGTCAGGATACACACAAATAAGAACTAAGATTGACTCTGAATTTATGATATCAGCATTGGAGGATGACTTATTTGTGCATAGTGTATTGTTGCACAGCACAGGAACTAGTTATCCGGCTATATCATCAAAACAATTAGGTGATCTTGAATTGTCTATACCTGAAAAAGAAGAGGCTGAACGCATTGGTGGCCTTTTCAATATGGTTGATAGCCTTATCGTTGCCAATGAGAAAAAGTTGGACCAACTCAAACAATTGAAGAAATACTTGATGCAAAATATGTTCGTTTAATTAATTTTGCAAACCTCATGTCCATCGCTTGTGATGGGTGATAGGTTACTTAAAAATCGATTCGTATCACTCGCGTTTTGAATAATATTTCAGGTATAAATAAGTTGTTTAACATCGTGATGGTTAGATGGCTTATTTATTTTGGGGAGGAATTCAAAATGACGGAGGATACTAGATTTTGTCAGTATTTCAAGCAATGGATGGAATTGTATAAGTGTGGAGCTGTGCGGCCCGTGACGTATCGGAAATATGAAATGACACATAAACAGTTGGCGATGTTAGCCCCTGATCTCATGATGTGTGACCTAACGCGTTTAACTTATCAGCAGTTGTTGAATGATTACGCTGAAACCCATGAAAGACAAACGACAATGGATTTTCACCGACATCTCAAGAGTTCCTTGCTAGATGCGTTGGAAGAGGGCCTAATTGCTCGTGATCCAACACGCAAGGCAATTATCAAAGGAACTGCCCATCAGCAGCACAAGATTAAATATCTCCATCAGTATGAACTGCAAGCATTGCTGAATGAGTTAGAACTAGAGGGTGAAGTTAACTGGGACTACTTTATTCTGTTGATTGCCAAGACTGGTCTTCGATTTGCCGAGGCCCTTGGGGTTACACCGGATTCGTTTGACTTTGCCCATCAGACGTTGACGATTGATAAGACTTGGGACTATAAGTCTAAAGTCGGTGGCTTTGCGCCAACTAAAAATGAATCATCAGTTCGTAAAATTCCTTTGGATTGGCAGACGGTTATTCAATTTTCACAGTTGACGAAGCACTTGCCACCAGACCAACCTATCTTTGTTAACGGGCAAATTTATAACGATACGGTCAATCATTATCTGGAGCGCGTGTGTAAGCACGCCCAAGTGCCAATAATTTCGGTTCATGGCCTCAGACATACACACGCGTCCTTACTTCTATATGCGGGCGTAAGTATTGCATCGGTGGCTCGAAGATTAGGCCATTCGAATATGACAACAACACAGCAAACTTATATTCATATTATTCAAGAATTGGAGAATCAGGATAACGATAAGGTAATGAAACATTTGGCAAGCCTTATCTAAAGTATTCAAAATTAATTAAAGAAGTAGGACTAAATTGTGCTGATCTAATTAGTGCAATTTTTTCTTGTCGTTCATTGGCAACGATAAGGTTATCAATCTTGCTGAGTCCATCTACAATCCTACGTTGTTCAGCTATTGAAGGAACTTCAAATAAATAAGCAGACAGTTCTCGTCTATTTATTTTCGGCATACCAGTTCTCATTGAAAGCATTGTAGAGTATTTAAAAAAGGATTGTGTCTGTAGTAGGTAAAAGATAAAGCCCTGACTTATTCTTTTATTGTTTTTAGAATTTAATACATAAGTATCTGCGCTAGAAAGTCCTTCAAAATTAGCCCAAATATATTTGCCCAATTGTGGGTTGATCTTCCCGTAAATGACATCTCCTTTAAAAAAGTGGAATTTATTAGAGATAAGGTTTTCATCACCCACTGTTTTCACGTTATCTAAAAGGCGTCCTGAAAATCCTTCAATGTTGCCTGGACCTACGTGCAAAAAATCTTGGTATTTTCTATTCTTTGGATCTACCATTTCCGTTGAGATAGAAATTACCTCTCCAAACTTACGCTGCTCCCAAGCATGACCTGACTTTTTAAATAATAATCGACTCTTACTTGGGAGCAACGTAAGTTGGGGGAATTATATCAAGTTTACTCAGGTCAGACCCCATCTAAGAAGGATTTAAAGAATTATTCATCCTTTGGTACCCCTTGGATTAGAACAACAGAGTTAAACAATTATGAAATTATTGGTGCAAATATATTTTTGTCGAACAATGGTGTTAAAAATCTTCGTGTTTTAAAAAAAAATAGCGTATTACTAGCGATGTATGGAGGACTAAGTCAAATTGGGAGAACTGGAATATTAACGTTCTCAGCTACAATTAATCAGGCATTATCTGCGTTTGAACCGAATTCAAGTATTGATCCATATTTTTTATTAGCAGCTTTAAATACACGAGTTTCTGAATGGAGACCGCTGGCTGCAAGTAGTAGAAAAGATCCTAACATAACTAAAAGTGATGTCGAAAATTTCATATTAAGTTATCCCAATTTAGAAGAGCAAATCATAATTTCTAAAATTTATAAATCGTTTAGTGAAGCTATCGTTGCCAATGAACGTTGCCCATATCCAGCAAAACAGAACGCTAAGTGATATTAATAAATATCATTTAGCAAAAAGTTATGAATAACGTTCAAATAAAATTACTAAAATTGATTTAAAACACAAATGATTCGAAGCAAAATAGCCAAGAAAACAGTCAAAAATACATCAAGCAAAGCAAAATTAAACAAAATTCAATTATCAACGAATTACCTGCATATTAATACATGCAATCTGGCCAAATTTATCCAAACTATCGATATTTAGTTTAGTCAATCAAATAATCAATAACGCCTAACAATCATCACCGGCCACAAACAATATTTCACCGTAAATTCTTGTCGCTTACCGCATTAACCGGTATAATAGCCATATTCATACAGAGAAGGGAACGAAAATAATGCCAATTGTTAACATTGATTTGATTGCGGGCCGTTCACAAGCCCAACTCAAGGCTTTAGTTCAAGACGTGACGTCTGCTGTGACCAAGAACACGGGTGCTCCAGCCGAACACGTCCACGTCATCTTACGCGAAATGCAACCCGACCGTTACGGTGTGGCCGGCGTTTTGAAGAGCGACGAAAAGTAGTAAAAATTTCCAAAATCTTATAAACCGCCACCAACCCCGATACTCTCGCCTTGGTGGCGGTTTCATTTACAAAAACATTTGGCGCGGCGAGCACTTTTCGGTATACTGGTAACAAGTGCGACATCACGGTGGATTTAGGCCGTCGCTTACAACGAATGAATGGAGAGTCTATGACAATGAATGATCAACAATACATGATGGCAATTGACGAAGGGACGACGAGTACCCGGGCTATTTTATTCGACCGGCACGGCCAAATTGCGGGACAGGCACAGCGGGAATTTCACCAGTATTTTCCTCAGCCGGGTTGGGTCGAACACGATGCCAACGAAATCTGGAATGCGGTTCAATCCGTCATTTCTGACGCGCTGATCGACTCCGACGTGCAGCCTTACAAGGTGCGGGGAATCGGGATCACCAACCAACGGGAAACCACGATCATCTGGGACAAGAAGACCGGCGAACCCATCTACCATGCGGTCGTTTGGCAGTCCAAGCAAACCAGTGATCTGGCCGATCAACTGAAGGCAGACGGGTACACCGATGCCATTCACGACAAGACCGGATTGGTCATCGACTCCTACTTCTCTGCGACCAAGATTCGTTGGATCTTAGACCACGTTGAAGGGGCCCAGGAGCGCGCTGAACGCGGCGAACTGCTCTTCGGGACGATCGACACCTGGATCCTCTGGAAGCTGACTGGTGGCCGCGTACACGCCACGGACTACACCAACGCCAGTCGGACCATGCTGTACAACATTCACGATCTGAAGTGGGACGATGACATCTTGAACTGGATGAACATTCCAGCCGCCATGCTACCCGAAGTTCGCTCATCTTCTGAAATTTATGGCTACACCGCTGGGTACACGTTCTCTGGGGTCCAAGTGCCGATTGCTGGTATTGCTGGGGACCAACAGGCGGCTTTATTTGGCCAGACTGCCTTTGACAAAGGGATGGTCAAGAACACTTACGGTACCGGGGCCTTCATCGTCATGAATACCGGGGAAGAACCAACCTTATCTCACAACGGTCTGCTGACCACGATTGCCTATGGATTAAATGGCAAGGTTACCTACGCGCTGGAAGGGTCGATCTTCGTGGCCGGTTCCGCCGTGCAATGGTTACGTGACGGGATGCGCTTCTTCGAGCACGCCGGCGAATCCGAAAAGATGGCGGTCGACGCCAAGACGACCGGGAACGTTTACGTCGTACCAGCCTTTACCGGGTTGGGTGCGCCGTACTGGAACCAGGAAACGCGGGGGGCTGTCTTCGGTCTGACCCGCGGGACCACGCGCGAACAGTTCGTGCGGGCAACGGTGGAAGCCATCGCCTACCAGACACGAGACGTCGTGGACACCATGACCAACGAAACCGGGTTGAATATCCAATCCCTGAGCGTCGATGGTGGGGCGGCCAACAACAACTTCCTGATGCAGTTCCAGGCGGATATTCTCGATACGCCGATCAAACGGGCGGCCATCAACGAAACGACCGCGCTGGGGGCAGCTTACCTGGCTGGTTTAGCCGTTGGGTTCTGGCCCGACATGGATGCCATCCGGAAGATGCACGCCTTGCGGGATGAATTCACCCCACACATGGCTGCTGACAAACGAGAAAAATGCTACAAGGGCTGGCAAGCCGCTATCAAGGCGACCCAAGCCTTCGAAGATTAAGTGATTGTTTCGCTACCACCGGCCCGCGTTGGCTGGTGGTAGTTTTTGGTTAGGAGGAGAACTGGATGGCAATCGACTATTTGCCGGTAATCAACACGCACTTTACACTGTTTGGCGGTCATCAGGAGACCGTTCCCGCCGACTGGCAGTGGCCGGCCGAGGAGCATCCGGCCTTTGAGCTGATGTACATTTTAAAGGGCCGGCAGCGCACCATTACCGAAACGGGTGAGGTCGTTTTGCAGGCTGGGGAATTCACGGTGATTCCGATTGAGACGCGTCATACCAATTACGCGTTGGACCATCGACCGATGACATACTTCTGCATGCACTTTAATCTGGACGACCCGGCCTTACGCTACCTGTTGATTCGCGAGTATGCTGGCCGGGTCATCACGGCGGCCGATGCAATTTATCCAGCGTTGCGGGCCCAGGCCGAGCACCTCATGGCGATGATTGGTCCAGACTATAATTTGGCCGATCAATTGGACTTACAGGTGAGCGTGATCGACGTCATCATGACGTTGGTCAAGGACCTGAAGGCCGCCGGAAAATTCACACCCCAGACCGCCGACGTGGACCAGTTCATGCTCTGCCACCAGTTAGCCGGTGACCTGAAGGCCCAGTTGGACTATCAGATCTACCACGCCGCCGAACCCCAGCAACTGTCCGTAGCGAAGATCGTTGCGGCCCGGAATATCTCGCAGAGCTACGCCTTGAAGCTATTCCAGAAGTATTATCATGAGTCGCCACAGCAGTATCTGATCGCACTCAAATTGGCCACGGCGAAGGAACTCCTGCGCCAGCCCAAAGCCCGAATCAACGCGATTTCGGCCAAGTTGGCTTATGCGTCTCCCAGTCACTTCACGCGAGAGTTCAAGAAGCATTTCGGGCAAACGCCTCGCGAGTACATGCGTCAGGAAAAAATCGAATAGTACGAATTAGGGATAGTTCTATACGGATTATCCTCTTTTTTTGCTCTTGAAAACGCGTACAATATTTATTGTAAGCGCTTAATGAAAATTGCTATTTAAAAATGACCGTCAGTTAGCGGTCACTACTCAAGGAGGAGTTTAGTCATGACTGAAATTCAAAACCCAATCCTACCCGGCTTCACCCCGGATCCTTCAATCCTGCGGGTCGGTGAGGACTACTACATTGCCACGTCAACCTTTCACTGGAATCCTGGGATTCAGGTCTACCATTCCAAGGACCTAGCCAACTGGGAGCTCATTGCCCATCCGCTGGCCGACGTTCCCGAGGTGGATCTGCGCGGGACCATGACACCGGGTGGCATTTGGGCCCCAGACCTGTCCTATGACAAGCAGACCAAACTATTCTGGATGACCTACAGTAAGATGAATAATCAAGATGGCCGGATGTTTGACGCCGATAACTACACCATGTCGGCCGAAAGCATCATGGGACCTTGGAGTAAGCCCGTTTACCTCAATTCCATCGGCTTTGACCCGTCACTGTTCCACGACGATGATGGCCGCAAGTGGGTCGTTACGTTGGAATGGGAGACCCGGCTGGGCTATCAACATCCCGGAGCAATCGTTCTGGAAGAGTTCGACCCTAAGCAGGGCAAGTTAATCGGCGATCCCGTCCGGATCACGCGTGGCGGCACCGACCGTGGGGCCCAGGAAGCACCGCACCTGTACAAACACGACGGCTACTACTACCTGATGACGGCAGAAGGTGGGACCGGCTACGGTCACGCGGTCGTCCTGCAGCGGTCTAAGAACATTGCCGGGCCATACGAGTCCGATCCCCAGAATCCGATTATTACGTCGACACCGTACTACTATTACCGGCGTAACGATCCAGATGCCGGGCGTCCGGACCTGTACAATCCAGATGCACCGCTACAGAAGGCGGGCCACGGGTCATTGGTTTCTACCCAAACGGGTGAATGGTACGTTGCCCACTTGTCAGCGCGGCCATTGCCTGGACTACACTCTATTCTCGGCCGGGAAACGTCGCTCCAGAAGATGGTGTGGACGGATGACGGCTGGTTGCGGATGGCCGATGGCAGTAACTTGGCCAAGGCCTCGACGCCGGGAATGACTGGCGTTGAGCTGGAACACGCCCAGCGACCATTTACGTTGATTGATGACTTTGGTAAATCAACGCTGGACCTGCACTGGCTCACACCCTATGGTCGTCCAAGTAAGGATTGGCTGACGTTGCAAGACCAAGGCTTACGGATGCGCGGACGTCAGTCGTTCTTCTCTCGGATGGACGTCTCCCTGATGGCCACGGCGGTTACCGGATTCCACGAGACGGTGACGACCAAGTTAAAATTTAAGCCGATTCATTTTTCACAGTCAGCAGGGCTAGTCCTGTACTATGACAACCACAACTGGCTGTTTGAACGCTTGAGCTATGATGAACGCAACGATCAAACGGTGCTAGACGTGGTTCAGGCCAAGGATGGCGAACGAACCGAACTCGAGCCCATCAAGATTCCGGTGGCCAGCTCAGCAGCCGAACTGCGGGTCACGACCGATGATGCGCAGGCACAGTTCTCCTGGCGTGAAGACGTCAACGCCAAGTGGGTGCCAGTTGGCAAGCCAGTCGATATCAGCTTCCTGTCCGATGAGGATGTCGATGGCTTCACTGGGCTGATGGTTGGTATCGGTGCTTGGGATGCCTACCGGCGGGAATCATACGCCGACTTCGGCTGGTTCATGACGGAGACACAGGGTTAATCGTGGAACAATAAGTGCATGATTGCTGTAACCTGGTCGCACTGCGGTGGCCAGAGACTCCGGCTTAGGTTGAGTTTCTACAAAAATGTTGGTGCTCACGATTAACACTGGCGTCTCGATTCATGATGTCGCAATTGTTTGATGCCGGCTAAGCTAGTCAAATTTGATGTTAGTAATTTTTGCCGAAATCAGGGCGATTGCTACAAAAGAATGTGAATTTACAGTAAAAATACTGATTGAAAGCTTTGCCTGGAGAAAAAGCATTTCCCCTTAGTAAGGCTTTTTGCTATATACAAATGGAGTGAAATTATGTGATTGCTATATAGATCAAGGATCTTTTTTGAGTATTTGGTTTATATTGAACTAATTTAGACTAAATGTTAGAAGTAACTCATTTTGAAATCCTTATTTATCAGTCGTATGTAGTATACAATTTGTTTTGTGTAATTATTTATCAAAATGATGAGACTAATTTGGCAATTTTTACATTAGTAATAGTATAGGGGTCGTTTAGACGAGAGAAGGCAGATTTCAAAAGGGCTCAATTTCTGTGGCAGAGCAGAAACAAAGGGGTCAACTGTAGGCAGCATCCAGAGGATAGAGTGTCTAGGACAATGACAGATAAATTAGTCCCAAATTCTATGTGGGGGCAAATAAGTGAGATTCACAATTATTTGCGTTAAAATCAACTTAACTAAGGAGGAATCAGCGATGGCAGTGTTTACAGATGAACAGAAATTACAGATTCTCACGGATTTGGTGGCGATTCGGTCGGTTAACGATCATGAGACCGATGTGGCGACGTATCTTCAACACCTGTTCGCCCAACATGATATTCAAGCGCAACTCGTTTCCTTGAGTGACTCACGAGCTAATTTGATTGCGGAAATCGGTTCCGGACATCCAGTGTTCGGCGTTTCCGGTCACATGGATGTGGTTGCTCCGGGCGACAGTAATGCCTGGGCCTCCGATCCGTTCCAGGTCACGGCACGTGCCGGAAAGCTCTATGGTCGTGGTATCACGGATATGAAGGCGGGACTCGCGGCGCTGGTCATCGCGATGATCGAGCTTCATGCGGCCGGACAGCCCGCTAAAGGTACGATTCGACTAATGGCAACCGTCGGCGAAGAAGTCGGTGAGACCGGCTCTGAGGCCTTCTATGAGGCCGGTAATATGAACGATGTCGATGGCCTGCTCATCGGGGAACCCACCGGCTATCACATTTTCTCCGCCCACAAGGGGTCCATGGACGTTAAGCTGACCTCGAAGGGTAAAGCGGCGCACAGTTCAATGCCCGAACTGGGTCAAAATGCCATTGATCCACTGTTATCGTTGTTGGGGCAGGCAAACGAGGCCTTTCGTAAGACTGACCGTGAAAACGCCGCTCTCGGGAAGCTGACCTTCAATACGACCGTCTTCAATGGTGGCGACCAGGTCAATTCGATTCCAGCAGCGGCCACGGCGGAAATGAATATTCGGACGATTCCCGAGTTCGATAACGCCACGGTCACACAGGTCTTGCAACAGCTAGTGACGCAGGAAAACGAACAGGGTGGTCAGGTGACCATGGATATTTACATGTCACAATCACCTGTTGAGGAACCTAAAGACAATTCACTGAGTAACTTGGCGGCCACTATTGGGGCGACCTATGCAGGAGCACCCGTACCCAAGCTGGCGTTACCAGCGGTTACTGATGCTTCCAACCTGTTAAAAGATAAGGGAAACAATTACCCATTCATCGTCTTTGGTCCCGGCAACGAGACGGCGCATCAAGTTGACGAATATGTGGATCAGCAGATGTACTTGGACTTCACGGAACTCTATCAGAAGTTAATGACATCATATCTTGAGGATTAACGGATTTCAGGGCTGAAAGTTTTTTTGGATGATTAATTCGAGCTCTGTTGAGGCAATTGCTTGATATGATTGTATCCGTAATTTGATTCGTATAAAGGGTAAGAGTTAGCTTAGCCGGAGGCGGTCAGGGATGGCGCCAGCCGTGACAACGGTGTTAGACCAGGTGATTCTCCTGGCCTTACAGCGTGGGACGTGTTTGGAAACTCGCCTGAATCTGGCGAGGTTTCAAACCGAGCTGGAAGCCAGCACTTTGGCTGTAGGCGGTCCCCACAGCGGCAGAATCCCTGACGGCCGCAGGCGACAACTTCTTCTTATCGGTCAGACAATCAAAAAGCGCGTGAGCCCCCAATCGAGTTCACGCGTTTCGTGTCATAACTATTCAGCTAGCTTGAGATAGTCTTGCAGGTAAGTGGCTAGGCCGTCATGGTCATTATCGAATGTGGTCATGTCATTGGCCAGACTCTTGATTGGTGCGGTGGCGTTTTGCATGGCCACGCCCCAACCGGCGTAATCGATCATTGCGGCATCGTTATGTTCGTCGCCAAAAGCAATGATGTTTTTCCGGTCAATCTGATAATGGTGAGCCAGCACTTCAACCCCGGTGGCCTTCTGAACGCCCTTGACGCCCAGTTCAACCACGGCGTTAGGGCCGCCCCATGGTGCCGCGTCCACGACATCGTTGAAGTTGTGTCGCAGGTAGCTCAGCAGGTGGTCCTCATGACTGCGGTCAACAGCGACCGTCAGACTGATCGGGTTTTGCTGAAGCGTCTTTTGATTTAAGATTTCGTTGGACTGCAGTACGGTTGGGAAGAAGCCAACTTCGACGGGATGGTCCCGTACGGCCAGAAAGAGATTCTTGCCTTCGGCGGCAATCATGTTGATCCCCAGTTCGGCACGGTGAGCCAAGAGGTCGAAGGCGACGTCCTTACTGAACGTATACTGGTATTCGTCATGCCAGTGTTGATGGGGGATGTGGCCCAGACTCCCGTTGAAATTGATCATTGGACCATCCAGATGTAATTCATCATAAAAGTTTGCGGAGATGCGGTTCGGCCGACCCGTCACGATACTGACGATGTGACCGGCTTCACGCGCCTGAGTCAAAACGGCTTTCGTCTTGGCAGAGATCTGGGCGTCCGCATTTAAAGTGGTGCCATCAAGGTCGATGGCGATTAATTTTCGTTCCAACAGAGAACACCTCGCATTAGTGATTTAGAGTCGTGTAGGTGAAGCAAAGTAACCCTCTCAATGTAACATATCTCGCCGCGACTTGCATCCATTTCAACTAGCTGTGGGGTAGTGCTGGCCGGTCGAAACGGGTATAATAGGCAGAGTGAATTTGAGCGAATTAGCATTATGTATATAGCAAATAAATCAATTGTAGGATGCAAAATGGAGGAATAACGGTGAATTTACCTGAAGACTTTATCACGAAGTACCGCGACCTATTGGGCTCAGAAGCCGATGACTTTTTAGCGAGTTTTGACACGCCGAGTCTGAGTGGCTACCGGGTTAACCCGGCCCATCATGATTTGCCAGCCAAATTAACCGCGGCTGAGCCGGTTCCGTATGAACCACTCGGCCACTTCGGCACGGTTGGTGGGCGGACGTTGATGCACCAGAGCGGGGCCGTTTACAGTCAGGAACCGAGCGCCATGTTTGTCGGTGCCACGGCGGCACCCCAGCCGGGCGAGAAGGTGCTCGATCTGTGTGCCGCACCTGGGGGGAAAACCACTCATTTGGCCAGCTACTTACAGGGAACGGGTCTGCTAGTGACCAATGAAATCAACCGGAAGCGGGTCAAGGTGTTGGCAGAAAATGTCGAACGCTTTGGCGTGCAATCCGCGCTGATTTTGAACGAGTCACCGGATCGTTTGAGTCCGGTTTTCCCCGACTACTTTGACAAGGTACTGGTCGATGCGCCATGTTCAGGCGAAGGGATGTTCCGCAAGGATCCCGATGCCATGTCCTACTGGTCCCTCGATTACGTTCAGGACTGTGCGACACGACAACGCGAAATCATGACGGAAGCCTTGAAGATGGTCAAACCCGGTGGTCAGTTGATCTATTCGACGTGTACTTTTGCACCGGAAGAGGACGAACAGATGATGGCCTGGGTGTTGGATAACTTCCCAGAGTTCCACCTGGTGCCGATCAAGAAGGTTGGTGGCGTCGTGGATGCTCGTCCAGAATGGGCTAACGGCAATCCAGAGCTCAAGAAGGCTGCGCGGTTATTCCCACACCTGATGAAGGGTGAGGGTCACTTTGTGGCGAAGCTCGAACGGGACACCGGTGATGTACCAGCTGTTCACGGCCAAGCCAAGTTGGGGACACAGTTGACGGGTGATCAACGCAAATTGTGGCAGGCCTTTGCCACCGAAGTTCTGGGGCAAGATTCGTTTGACAATTTGATCACCGTCAAGGATCAACTGTTTGCCGTACCGGCCGGATTACCCAATCTGAAGAAGTGCCACGTTTTCCGTCCCGGCTTACATTTAGGAACGTTCAAGAAGAACCGCTTCGAACCGGCCTACGCATTGGCCTTAGCGAGCGACCCGCAAAACGTGGCGCAAACACTGGCTATCACCACTGATCAGTGGCGGGCCTGGGTTCACGGCGAAACCTTCACGTTGGCGACGGCGCCACAGAAGGGCTGGTACCTATTGACGTGTGACAGTCAGCCGGTTGGTTTCGGTAAGGTCGTTGGCGCGACGGTGAAGAACTTCTTCCCTAAAGGGCTGCGCTTTACGGTCTATGATGAAGATCTGCAGGACTAATGACGATTTAATCAATTAAAGAGTAATCAAAAATCCCCATAGCACGGCAACACTGGCTTTTAACAACCATGTTTGTCCTGCTATGGGGATTTTCTAAATTTTAATGTTTGTAAGAAGCAAAAAGCGCTACTGAGTTAGCCCACGTTGCCGGCAATAACTCTCTAATTCGGGGGGCAAAATAAGTTTCTGTTCCCGGAGTTCCGCCAAGTTGTGGGTACCAAGTAATGTCATGATTGTCTTGAGTCCCGTTTGCCAATCCAGCAACATTTGCGTGGTCGTGGCTTCATCGGTCTTAATCAGACTGTGTAACACTTGACCGGCACTGCCAACGACCGATGCACCGAGCGCTAAGGCTTTGGCCACATCGAGGGGGTGACGAACACCACCGGTAGCGATGGCCGTTAAGTTGGGAGTCTGCTGGGCTTCCAACAGAGACTCGACCGTTGATTGTCCCCAACCAGCCAGGTAGTTGAGTTCCTTTTCCGGGCGACGGAAGTTTTCGATTTGCGCGAAATTTGTCCCGCCCCGCCCGCCAAGATCTACGAACTTTACGCCGACGTTAGCCAACTGGGCCAGTGTCTCGTGGGCCATCCCGAAACCGACTTCCTTAACGATTACCGGAACGTCGAGTGCGGCCACAATTTCTCCGATTTCAGCCAACCAGTGAAAGTCACGATCACCCTCAGGCATGACCAACTCCTGGGCCACATTGACGTGGACTTCCAGGGCATCGGCTGCCAACATGGTCACAGCTGCTCGTGCTTGGGCCACCGTGTGACCGGCGCCGATATTGGCAAAGACTAAACCATCGGGGTTATTTTCCCGCAACACGGTGAAAGTCGGCACAGCAGCGGCATCTTTGAGAGCAATGCTCTGTGATCCGCTGGCGACGGGCATCCCCGTCGCGGCAGCGATACGGCCCAGCATGGCGTTGACTTTGCCCGTCCGCGGACTCCCACCTGTCATGGCTTCGATCATCATTGGTACGGGTAGTGTCAACGGGCCCAGCTGAGTCTGTAGGTTCACGTCACTGAATGCCATTTCTGGTAAGCTCTGGTGCACGAACCGCAACTGGTCGAATTGACTAGCGGCGTGTTCCTGGTAAAATTTTTCAGCCAGCGAAAGGTGTTCGTCCTTCCGGTGGGCGTGGCGGGATAGTTGTGCCATAAGTGGGCTCCTTACTCAATCACGTGATGGACGTTTAATTTCAAAGGTTCAATACCGCGGTGTTCCCATTCCTTTAGCAGACTAGCCAGGTCATTGGCCGCGTTGATGATGACGATACCACAGTCACCACCACCGGCACCAGAGGACTTGGCCGCACCGCCGATATGAACAGCAATGTCGCACATGGTCTTTAGTAACTTAGTCTCAATGGTAACATGGCTCAAGTTGGCCAGCTGGTTCAGCAGTTGCCGGTTGACGTCGATCTCTCTTTGAATGGCATCGAGGTCCTGGTCGTGGAAGCCAGCAATCATCCGTTGTAGACAAGCTTTACTTTCCCGTAGAAAGGCGTGATAGTCGTCACGCCGGGTAGCCTTAAAGAGGGCGACCTTGTCGACAAGATGGGAGGTGGAAGCCGGCGTACCGGTCCAACCAATCATCAGACGAAGGGGTTCCGGTGGCGTTAACAGTTCAATCTGCAGGCCGGGCCAATCCATCGTCAATAGGTCGGTCAGGCTAATTTCACGACGTGCTGAAGCCAGCCAGTCGCGGTCGAAGGCTTGATAGGCAATCCAACCGCCGTAAACGGAGGCGGCGATGTCACCCAGAGAGCCGTTGCCTTGGACGTCCAAATGAGCGATAGCGGCCAATTTGAACAGGCGATCCTTGGGCATATCGATGCCGTAGAATTGGCACAGAGCCTTTACAGTCGCCACAGTCACGGCGGCCGAGGAGCCCAGACCGTACTTCTTACCATCGGCGCTGTCGAGGTCACTGTTGACGTTCAAATGGTAAATGGCGAGTGGCTTGCCCAGTGACTGGGCGTACTGTTCAGTCAATCGAATGGCCGACAGGATATAGTGGAAGGGGTTGTCCCGGTTGTCAAAAACGAGCTCGGTTCCCTGGCGTTGCCAGTAGAGGGAGTTCTCTTGGTATTGTTTGGAGGCGATCCGCCCGTAATCGTGGCTAGGTGTAATTGTGACGGTCACAAATTGGTTCAAGGCCACAATAATGGCCGGATAGCCCGGCTCAACCACGGCGTATTCGCCAGCAATATAGAGTTTTCCGGGTGCTTGCGCGGAAATCAAAAAATCAGGTCCCTTCTGTAACAGTTAATAGTTTAGTAAGTTGTAGTTGGTTTAAATCTTGAAATGGTCAGGCTTTGTTTAAAAATTGAATACCAGGGCCTGGATGGGCCACAATAACGTTATCGCTTCCGAATTGACGGGCGAAGCGCTCCTGAATTGCAGAAACGTCTGCCGTTTGACAGAAGACTTTCAGATTTGGACCGGCATCCAGGGTGTAATAGCATTCTAAGCCGGCCGCCCGAAGCCCCTTGACCGTCTGCATGGCGGTCAGGGTGTCTCCGTTGAAGTAACTAAAGGGCGGCCGGGCGCTGAGCGTCAGCGCGTGCATCCGCATGGCATTGGTCTCCAGTGTTTCGCCCAGCGTTGTGAAATCCTGCGCGCGAATCGCGGGCTTAATCGCATCGAGGTCATCGGCAACAATCTGCTTCCAAGCCGGATAGAACGGCGAGGTGGTGACGCTACTTTGCATCCCTTGGCGCGAGCTGACCTTCTTGTGGTGGGGGTCTAAGACCAGTGCCACTACGGCGATGGGCCAGGTTACGTCTTCAATCAGGGGCACCGCACGGGAGCTAAGGTCATCGTGACCCGCTTCCCATTCGACGAATCCACCGAAAATGGAGCGGGTGGCGGAACCCGATCCGCGCCGAGCGAGCCGCGACAGGGCGGTCCGGTCAAGATCCATGCCGGCAGCTCGGCTGGCAGCACCCGCTAACGCCGCAAAAGCGGAGGCTGAGGACGCCAAACCCGCAGCGGTCGGCACGTGATTCACGGAAGTTACTCGCGCAAAAGAGGTGCGCGAAGCTTGTTGGCGCACCAAGTTGAGAAAGTTATGTACTTTTTTGGCCGCTTCCGAAGAGAGTAACTGATCGTTAACGGTCACTTCGTCGGCAGTCAGCTGGTCATCGAATGTGACCGTGGTATCCGTGTAGAACTGGTCAAGGGTGAGCGAAAGACTACTCGTTTGCGGCAGCATTAGCTCGGTATCGGCCTTACCCCAATATTTGACCAGCGCAATGTTGGTATGTGCTCTTGCGGTTACCGTTGCGTTCATTCGGTTTCCTCCTCTAAGTTGAAAGCTTCGATCCACGTTGCTGTGGCACCGGCATCGATCAGACTTTTTTGGACGCGTTGCGTGGTCGTCAGATCGGGACACAGGGCGATGAGACAGCCGCCCATGCCGCCACCGGTAAGTTTGGCGCCTAGTGCACCATTAGTGGTGGCAACCTGGGTCAAGCGGTCTAATTCAAGCGAGCTGACACCCAAGCCACGTAATTGCGTTTGAGCCTCACTGATAATGGCTCCCAAACGGTTTAAATCGGGTTTGGCTAGGGCCGTTCGAGCGTCGGCACTCAGTCGGCCCAACGTTTGAATCTGTAAGTCGGTTTCAGTTGGCAATGTCGTCTTTCGTCGAGCTACGGCAGAGACGGCTTTACCAGTCTGTCCCTTGATGCCACTGTCGGCAATCACCAGGTACCCCTGCAAAGCAAAGGGAATCTGTGTGGTCTCCTGGTGGGGAACGAACCAGATAGGGACATCTGAACTGACTGTTGCGGCGTCGATCCCACTGGGATTCCCATGGGTGATCTTTTCAGCAATATCGGCGTTGGCGAGCAAGAGATCGCGATTTAACGGGCGGTCAAAAAAAGCGTACATGGCCCGGGTGATCGCTACGGCAACGGCCGCGGAAGACCCCATGCCACGTTCGGCCGGTAGATCACTGGTGATATTCATTTCAAACGGTGTTTCGTGACCGTCAAAACGGCTAAGCAAGGTGTCGATTAGTTTGGCGACACCGGCTAAGTTTTGGCCCAACTGCACGATTGGTCCGTCGAAGTAACGACTCGTCAATCGTTGTCCGGCAGTCACCGACCGCATCGTGACATTAGTCGTTACGGAGGGTAATGGCAGGGCAATCGCAGGTTGGCCGTAGACCACGCTATGATCACCGATGAGAATAATTTTGGCATTACTTTGTCCGCTTACCGTTTTGCCCAAGGTCACTCGCTCACTTTCTTCATTAAATTTCCTACCAGAATATCATACTCTACTGATTACTAATGTGCTAGTTTTGCCGCGGAAAATTTGCAAATCTACGAAAAATTAACCCTTTCTATAGAAAGTTTTTCGAAAAAACGGTGAAACCTGGTAAAAATGTAGATGGTGTGTGACTGTTTGCGTTAGTTGAAACCTTTGTTGCTATTCGGGCGTGAAGGGAACCCAATAGCACCCTTTCTGCCAGTTTCGTGTAAAAATATAAAAAATGTTATGAAATTTTAGGAAGGCATTTGTCGTCGTTCACGCGCGGTCGAGGGTGTAGCCAGCCGGGATGGTGAGACCATTGAGACGGTGACTTGGCGTTTATGACATGGGCTTTGACAAAAGTCTATGTCAAGGTGAAAGACCGCTCCTTCAGGCTTTTACCGGTCCCCACAGCAGCCGGAATTCTTGGCAGCCGAAGGCGATGTGTAGCGGCAATGTTGATCAAACCCTATTTTGGCTGAGACCGTAGTAGCGCTACTGGCTTAAGTGGTGTATCATAGTGCCAGTTATTAACGCAATTGTGCAGAAATTGGTGAGCATATTATGGATAAAGACACGGTTTACGCGGTGGTTGATATTGAGACTACTGGAACCAGTGTGACAGATGGCGACCGCATTATCCAGATTGGGTGCGTCTTCGTCCAGCATAATCAGATTATTAATCACTTCGAGACTGATGTGAATCCGTTGCGGGAGATTCCTGCGTCGATTTCACGGTTAACGGGGATTACGAACAAACGCGTCCGGCACGCGCCGCTCTTTGACGATGTCGCCGCGACGTTGTATAGCCAATTGACCAATACGGTCTTTGTGGCGCACAACGTTAATTTTGATTTACCCTTTATCAATGCGGAGTTTGCCCGCGTGGGTTATCCCGAATTGACAATTGAGGGCCTTGACACGGTATCGCTTAGTCAGATTTTACTGCCAACAGCAGCGAGTTTCCGGCTCCGCGACTTGAGCAGTCTCTTCAACATTGAACATGACAATCCGCACTCTGCGGATAGCGATGCTAGTGCCACGGCGGAACTCTTTATTTTTCTCTTTCGGCGACTCCGGGCTTTACCGTTGGTGACGCTGCAACAGATGATTGATCTCCATCCTGAACTACCGCTACAAACAGCGGCACTTTTTGACGTGGCCTTACGCTTGAACAATGAGAAGCCACGGAAATTGCCGGATTACCTGTATGTCAAGAACGGTTTGGCCTTACGCCGACCAGCGACTTTACCGGCGACGACGCTGGCAGAACCGGTTAAATATCCTAAGACCAAGAAACAAAAACAAAAACTCATGCCAGACAATTTGGAGTGGCGGCCAGAACAGGCCAAAATGATGAATTATATTTACAACAACTATGCTGCGAGTGATCAGCATCCCGTTAAGCAGATGATCGTTGAAGCACCAACTGGTATCGGGAAGAGCCTGGGGTATCTGTTGCCCATGGCTTATCTGAACCAACAGGGGCCTACAGTGGTGATCAGTACGGCAACGACGCTTCTGCAGGAACAACTGCTGGATCAGACCTTACCGTTGCTTAATCAGATCGTGCCATTTCAGATCAACGCCGTGTTGGTTAAGGGAAGTCGACACTACCTGGACCTGCAGAAGTTTGCAGCGACGTTGAAGGTAGCTGAGACCTCGAAGCAAACGCAGCTGTTGAAGCTTCGTCTGCTGGTTTGGCTGACGATGACCACGACTGGTGATTTGGACGAGCTACATTTGGCCACGTACCGAGCACCGTACTTTCAGGAGGTCGTTCATGAAGGGACGACGCGTACAGACAATCCTTTCTATGAGGATGACTTCTTGCGACGCCGGGATCAACGGATGACACAGGCCCAAGTGATTATTGTGAATCATGCGTACCTCAGCGAGCATGCCAGCGAACTGGGCGAGCGCCTTGACCGGCCATATCTGGTCGTCGATGAAGCCCAACACTTAGCAGAAAATACTTTGCGGCAACGCCGGACACAGATTAAGTTCGCCCAGTTGACCAACATGCTGCATCATATTCAACGCGATATCAACCGTGAGATTGGCCCGAGCCTGTTGGCACTGTTCACCGGCGACACGCAGGCAACCAACACGTTACACCGGTTGGTTTTGTTGAGTGAAGAGTTGGAGGAGTCGTTGAATCAGCTGGTCAATCAGTTGTTCCTGGCCTTTCTCGCTCGACAGCGGGGGAATAATCAGAACCAGACAATTGAAAAATTAATTCCGACTGAAGAACTCGACGCTTTACGTCCCCAGACCGATCCGTTGGTTGCGACGATTGTAGCCGATACGACGGATCTTTTGGCTCAGCTGGGTGGTTTGCGGCAAAGCTTCGATCGTCAGCAGGATCGCTGCTCGGCCTCCGAACGTCACTTGTTCGAGCAGGTCGATACGCGAATTCACCAGTTTGACGATGAAGTCTCACAGTTACAGGACATCTTTGCCCAGGTGACGAAGACCCATACCGCCAGTCTTTTCTGGGTGACCATCAACCATGTGGGTGACCGGAACAGTTTACAATTTGCGAGTGGCTTGTTGGCAACTGAAGGCTTCCTGCGTCGGCAAATTTATGCGCACTTCCAGCCGGTTCTGTTAACGGGAGCAACTCTCTTTTCTTCTGGTCGTTCGCAATACATTCTGGACCAATTTGATTTGGACCGAGATGAGACCGTGACCCACCGGATGCGGTCGAGCTTTGACTACGGCGAACAGTCTCAGTTATTCATTGCCGATACGGGTCCCGAACTGAGTCGGGTTGCGCCAGCAGACTACGTGGTCTACCTGACCGCAGCAATCACTCAGATTGCGGGGGCCGTCAATAAGCAGACGCTAATTCTATTCAATTCTTTGAGTGTCATTGAACAGGTTTATCAGAAGTTAGTTGAACAGCCCGAGTTCGCCCAACATGAGATCTTTGCCCAGGGTATCAGTGGGAGTCGTGAACGGATTGCCAAACGATTTGCTACCAGTCATGGCGCCATCTTGTTAGGTGCAGCTAGTTTCTGGGAAGGCATCGACTTGCCCGCCGAACAATTGGAATTGCTGATTGTGACGCGGCTACCGTTCGATTCTCCGGATCGGGTCTTCGTGAAGGCCGACTATGCTCGGTTAGAAGCGGCCGGGAAGAATCCATTCTATAACGCGGCCTTACCAGCGGCGACGCTGAAGCTGCGACAAGGCGTGGGTCGGCTGATCCGGACGCCGACGGATCGTGGCGCCATTGTGATTCTGGATCAACGGTTGATTGAACGGCACTACGGTCAGAGTATTCTTCGTGCGCTACCGGCTGAGTTGCCACGGACGACCGGGGATGTCACGGCGATTTCCCAAGGTTTAGTTAATTTTTTCGAAAAAAAGCCGACCAAGTCGGTGACACCGCCAGAAGTTTGATATAATTGGACAAGATTGAATTCTGACAAGGGAGTACGATGGAAAATTGATGAGACAACAATATCAACGGCGCCAGCGACCACGGCATTGGGTATTACTCAGTGTATTAATCGTGATCCTCGTGCTGTTGCTGAGCGCGGGTTACGTGATCAATAAAGCCACGAAACCCCTCAGCCAAGACCAAACGCGGGCCGAGTCGGTCGCCAAAAAGTCTGGCCATCTGACCAGCACTAGTGGGTTCTACTGGACCAATCTGGATACGACTTACTACACGGTTGCTGGGAAGAACAAGGCTAAGCAGGCCGTCTACGCCATTGTGCCCAAGTCGGGGGACAACGTGACGGTGCTCAAGCAAAGCGAGGGCCTCTCTCGGAATGCGGCACTCCAACGGGTCTGGAATCGGAATCCCAAGAAGGTTCTGTCGGCGGCGTTGAGCATGTTTAACGGCAAACCGGCTTGGCAGATCAGCTACCTGAATAAGAGTGGCAAGCTCTGCTACCTGACGTATGAGTATCGTAATGGTAAAGTGTTACAACAAATTTCGAATATCTAATAGTGATGAGTGGATCGACGGTTAATGTCGTCCAAATCACTGAATAACTGCCACCCGCACAACGATCCTGTCGTGCGGGTGGTCCTACATAATCGTTTAACGGAGGCGGATTCATATGCAATTGTCTAAGCGAGCTTCAGCAGTCAGTCCCTCGGCAACGCTTGCGACCGGTCAACGGGCCCAAGCGTTACAAGCCCAAGGGATCGATGTCATCAATTTAAGCGTGGGTCAACCGGATTACGCCACGCCCCAATCCATCAAGGATGCAGCGGTCACGGCGATTCAGGCCGATCAGGTCAACGGCTACACGGCAACGGAAGGGGTCTTGCCGTTACGTCAAGCCATTGCGGCTAATCTCGCAACTCTACATGGTGTGCAGGTCGATTCCAGCCAAGTGGTCGTGACGACTGGGGCTAAGATGGCGCTCTACGCGTTGTTCCAAGTGTTGTTGAATCCCGGCGATGAGGTACTTTTACCGGCACCGTACTGGGTTAGCTACAGCGAACAGGTCAAGCTCGCCGGGGGCCAACCAGTCGAGGTTGCCCCAACGGCCAGTCTCAAGGTGACATCCGACCAGTTAGCTAGTGCGCTCACACCAGCAACCAAGGCAATTGTCTTGAATTCACCACAGAATCCGAGTGGGACGACTTACACGCGGCCTGAACTGCAGGCCATTGGCGAATTTGCCGTGGCTCACGACCTGATCGTCGTTGCCGATGAGATCTACGGGGAACTCCTGTATGACCAAACAGCCGCGGCACCAACCATGCTGGGCATCGCACCGGCTATCGACGACCACACCGTGTTGATCAATGGGGTCTCGAAGACTTATGCGATGACGGGGTGGCGGATTGGTTATGCGGTAGCGAATGCGACGATTGCGGGGGCCCTGAAGACGGTGCTATCCCACATGACGGGAAATCCAGCGGCTGTGAGTCAGGCAGCGGCTACGACGGCTCTGACGGGCAGTCAAGATTCAGTGGCGCAGATGAAGGCTGGTTTCAAACACCGGCGAGATGTCATCTATCCACAACTGGCGGCTTTGCCCGGATTCAAGTTAACCAAGCCGGCCGGCGCGTTCTACTTCTTCCCCGATGTGACGGGGGCGATGGCGTTAAAGGGCGTGACCTCGACCGCAGAATTTGTCACGCAAGTCTTGAATGAGGCTCACGTGGCCACGGTCACCGGTGAGGCGTTTGGCTTGCCGGGACATATTCGGTTGAGTTATGCGACCGATCTGGATACGCTACAGACGGCGGTAGACCGGCTTAAGGCGTTTATGAGCGTCTAAGTTATCACAAATTAGTCAGTGTTTTGGAAGGGTTGGTGAGACGATCGAACTGCTACTAGGGGTTCGGTCGTTTCTTGCCCTTAATTGGAAAACTAAGCGACATTTAAACAGAAATTTTTAGAATCAGGGGGACCTTTCATGGAAGACTTTACACAGCGCTATATTCAAGATGGACAGACGAGCATCGCCAATTACCTACTCGATCACTTCCGCGAGGTGGGGATGACGACCGACCAACTGTTGGTCTTTCTTCAGCTACGACGCTACATGGACCGGGGGCAATCGATGCCCGAAGCGGATGTCATGGCGGCTCACTTGGGTTGGGACAAGCAACGGGTCTATCAAATTTTGCACGAATTGATTGTGAACAAACTGATGGTGATTACTAGTGTGCCAGATGGTAACGGCCAGAAGCGCGATGCTTATGACTTTCGGTTGTTGATGGAAAAGCTAAGTCAGTTGGCCGTACAGACCACACAAAAGGAAGTCAAGGTGGCGGCCACCAACGACCGGTCAACGGTATTTAATCAGATTGAGACGGAGTTTGGCCGGCCACTGTCGCCCCTCGAGATGGAAAGCATCAATCAGTGGTTGGATGACGACCATTATCGCCCAGAACTGATTCAGCTTGCTCTGAAGGAAGCTGTCTTGAGTCAGGCTTACAGTCTCAAGTATATGGATCGCATCCTATTGAACTGGGAAAAGAAGAATTTGAAGACGGCTGCTCAGGTTCAGCGTGACAAGGAACGTCAGAATCCACGGCCATCATCGAAGCCAACTGCGACGCCAGGTAATGATATTCCGAATGTGCCGATTTTTAAATTAACAGATAACTGAAAACGGAAGTATGCGACTATATACGAAAGGCACCGCCAGTCAATCTCATTTGAGATGGCTGGCGGTGCCTTTCGTATATAGCTATAGCTTATTTCTTGGCGTCATCGTTACTCTTGGTCGTTGTTGCGGATGACGTGGTCGTGGAACTTGAGTTGGTTGTTGTGTCGTTATCGTCATCTCCATTGCCACCGCCAGGGGTCTGTTCCGTGCTGGAAGATTCCTTACTGGTGCTGGATTCAGTGGTGGATGATTCGACGCGCGAGCTACTGGAGCTGGTCGTGACCTGACCATTACTGCTGTAGACTGAGGAACTCGTGGTGTTCGTGGACCCATACTGGCTGGTAGCCGTCGTGTCGGTGACGGTTCCCGGATGACCGGTGACGTAGTACTCGGTCTTGCCGTTCTGCGAGGTCTGGGTGACCGTGCTTGGCTTGGTCCAGTTAGTATTGGTACTCTTAGTGGCCAAATAACTCATGGTGTACTTGTAAATTTCCTGAGCAATCGTGGTCTGCGTTTCACTGACGTAGTGGCCGGTCTGGAACTGCTTGTCATAACCGGTCCACACGGAGACAGAGTAGTTCTTGGTATAACCAGTGAACCAGGAGTCCATTGTTGCGCCATCTGGCACCTTGTCCGCGTAATCGTCAGGGTAAGAGTCCGTCCCAGTCTTTCCAGCTTGGTATAGGCCAGAAATGGCGGCCGAGCGACCTGACCCGTTTTCGTTAGTCATAACATCTTTCATCATATCCGTTAACATGAAGGCAGTTGCCGCACTCATAGCGCGCTTTCCAGTCGAAACATAGTTGTGGGCTTTCCCATCTTGGGTAACAACTTTAGAGACTAAGTAAGGCTTGTAGTACGTCCCACCGTTGGCGAAGGCGGCGTAGGCCGCAGCTTCCTGTTCGGTTGAAATGTACAGGCCAATCCCGTTTTGTAAGGTCAGCGTCTTATCAAAGGACATCCCGAGACCATCCAAGAAGGTCGTGGCTTTCTTGATACCTACGTTTTGGAGGGTTCGAATAGCGGGGATGTTCCGTGACTCGTAGAGGGCCTTACGCATGGTGATGGTGCCTTGGTACTGCCTGTCCCAGTCGTAAAGGTTCTTGGTCGTACCTGGGTACGTAAACGCCGTATCCTTCACCGGTTCATAGGTAGGATACTTGAGGTATTCAATAGCCGGACCGTAATCCATTAGCGGCTTAGCAGTCGAGGCACTGGAACGGTCGGTCTGAACGGCGCGGTTTAACCCGAAGGTCACGTTACCAGTCTTCCGGCCACCGATCATGGCGACGACTTTCCCATTATTTGGATCAACGATGGTCGAGCCAACTTGGAATTTGCTAGAAGGGAAGTTGACATAGGCACTGCCGTTAACGATGTTGTAGAGCTTCTTTTGGGCGCCCATATCGAGATTGGTGTAAACTTTCAAGCCACCTGTTGTCGTGTTGTACCCCTTAGACTTGAGTTCGGCATACACTTGTTTGAGGTAGGCATCGATAACCTTGGTGGTCTTGGCACTCGCCACCGCCGTTGATTTATGTGTCTTGGACAGGCCGGCCGTAATACTGGTGGCTTTGGCCTCTGAAGCCTGTGCCGAAGTGATGGCGTTGTTCTTGGCCATGGCATCCAGTACCAGATCCCGCCGCTTCTTGGCTAATGCCGGGTAGGTGGTTGGATCGTAGTTGGTTGGGGATTGTGGCATCCCGGCTAACATGGCCAGTTGGGCAAGGTCGAGATTTCTGAGGCTCTTGCCGTAGTAATACTGTGCGGCCGTTTGCATCCCGTAGACCCCGTTACCCATGTAGACCTTGTTAATGTAGTATTCCAGGATTTGATCCTTAGAGTAGTTGTGATCGACCTTTAAGGCCAACCAGGCTTCCTGAGCCTTACGCTTGAGCGTTCGGTCCGAGGCAGCCGTGGAGAAGACAGAGAGCTTGACCAACTGTTGCGTCAAGGTACTCCCACCTTGCATCCCCAGTGAAGAACCGGTGACGTTAGCAAGGGCAGCTCCGACGATTCGGATAGGATCGACCCCGTTATTCTTGTAGAAGCGCCGGTCTTCAGTGGAAACAACGGCCTGTTTCAAGCCATCGGGAATGTTGCTGGACTTCACGTAACTCCGGTTCTGGGCGCCCAGACGCGAGATGACAGTGCCATTGGCATCGTAGACTCGCGTTGAGGCGTCACTAGATAGTGCGGATTGTGAAATCTTTGGGGCGCTTTGTGCGTAGAAAAAGAACAGGCCAGCGCCAAACAGAATTCCTAAGACCCCGATGGCAACGATGACGAAGAGCACCCGACGGAAGGCCCGCCAACCGTTGCGTGGTTGTTTGGGCCCGCCGGATTTGCCGGCTGGACTCGGATTACGCTCGGCATTGCGGCTCATCCGGGTCTCTCTGGTTGAATTGTTACTAGACATGGTAATCTCCTTTACGTTTAAACGTGTCAGCTACCGCTTTAGTAGCTGGTCCACGGCGTTAAGATAGGGCACCGGCAATTGAAGCTGCGCGGTGAGCTTGATACCACTAGCGGCGATCTCCGTATAGGGGATGGACTTGCGCCCACCGTTAGCTTGGTCATCCCAGAAGTGAAACAGATCTTCAGCGGGGTACAGGTAGGTTTCTTGGCGGCTAACGAATTTGATAATAGCAAAACAGATACCGCCTTGAACCGTGCAGGCCCGCATATGATCAATCTGGTGTTGATGGAAATTTTTAAGCGGAAATGACCCCTTGTTCTTCGTTTCCTTGGCGTCAAAATCCAGGTAGTGTCCTTGGTAGACACCATTGTAGTCGGTGGTCGATGCCGTGCTGAAGTAGGCTTCCTTGATGACTGCCGCACTTCGCTTGGGGTAGTCGACCTTGACGATGCGAATGGGGGTCGGCTTCTTGTGAACGACGGCGAGCCCATGCGTCTGATAATAGGTATTACTCTGGTTCAATTCCTCTTCCAGCGTCATACCCCGTTTACCATAGTTGGTGTAGTGGCTGGCAAACTTGGGCCGCGTAGCTGATGCTGGCGCTTGGTAGGCATTCCCATTGGGATACCGAATAGTCATAGACTCCTCACTCCTTATTGAAAGCTGGCTTTCATTTGTGGCCCAGTTATTGATATTATACCAAGGTGGCCGTGAAATAAAAACTCCCAAACGTTCGGTTGAGAATTGTTTTCCTATAACTTAAGTATTTTGATTGCGTCCACTCCTAATTTTCGCTACACTTGAATAGACCAGTCAAAAAGGGGGTAGTTTGGTGAGTCGACTTTGGCTAACGGGATATCGGAGCTATGAACTGAGTGTTTTCGGGAATCAAGACCCGAAACTTCTAGTCATTAAGGATACGCTGCGTAAATTGTTGATCAATAAGGTGGAGTCGGGAACGGATTGGTTGATCACCGGTGGCCAGCTGGGTGTCGAGCAGTGGGCTGCCGAGGTCGGCTTGAAGCTCAAGGCGGATTATCCAGAGCTTAAGGTGGCCATGATGACGCCGTTTGCCGAGTTCGGGGGTAATTGGAACGAGGGCAATCAGGCCCAGTACGCGACTCTGGCCAGTCAGGTTGATTTTCACCAATCCGTTAGCGAGCAACCCTATCATGGGCCCCAACAGTTAAGAAACTATCAAGAATTTATGTTGACCCATACAGACGAGGCCGTAATGGTATATGATTTAGAGGTTGAAGGGAAACCTAAGTATGATTATCGCGCCGTGACGCAGTTTCAGGAGCAGCATACTTACCCCCTAACACTAATCGATATGGATTGGTTGCAAGAAAGTGCCAATGAATATCAAGAAAATTTAAATAATGGTTCCCAAATCGAATAAAAACTGGTATTATATTAATTGCCGGTTTGATAAGACAACGAGGTGTAAAGATCAATGGAAAACGTTAATTTCACTCCCAAGGAAATTTTGCAAAAGCAATTTCGACAAAAGATGCGTGGTTACGATCCAGATGATGTTGATAGTTTCTTAGACAACGTCATTAAGGACTATGACACCTTTGTTAAGGAGAATCAGCGGCTTCAAGAAGAAAACGAACGGTTGTTGGCGAAAGTTGACGAACTCACGAAGCAAGTGCAAGTGGGCGGCAGTCAACGGCAAGCTTCAACAACCAGCCAACCCACTTCAAGTGCCACTAACATGGATATCTTGAAGCGGCTCTCCAATTTGGAACGGCACGTTTTCGGTTCACAATTAGATAATGATCCAAACGAGTCACATCGTTTGTAGAATTATAAAGACTGGTGTAAATCCTGAGTAATCGCGGTCGGCTTTTGTCGGCTGAGGAAAGTCCATGCTCGCACAGACTGAGATGTCTGTAGTGTTCGTGCTCGGTGAAAAAATAAGCCGGGGGACGTTAGCAATAACGTTACGGCGGGAAAACACGGCTACGGCTTCGGCTATGCCCTAGTATCCCTGAAAAGTGCCACAGTGACGATACGTCTAAGGAAACTTAGGCGGTGGAACGCGGTAAACCCCTCGAGCGGGCAACCCAAACTTTTGGTAGGGGCGCTTCACATATGGAAATGAACGAAATGTGGGGGGAGAGGAAACTCTCGAGATAGATGATTACTGCCAGTCAGCCGTTTGCCTGAAACGGTTGGGTGGTACAAAACATGGCTTACAGGGATTTACACCATGTCAGGTTGGGTGGGAGCTTGCTCCCGCCCTTTTTTTAGACATTAAAACGGGGTAACCCCCACTGATTGGTGGTAAAATCAATGTGTATGGGATCTTATCGCAGAATCAATATTGAGGTCGAAAAGTGAAAGAGGATTGGCGCTAAGAATAGGGATAGTTGCTGCTTCTTAGCCTTAACGGTCTTATTTAAACAACTGTAAACAAGGAGGATTTTATGAAGAAATTTCATTTATACGCCGCAACTGCTAGTGGCATCGAAGCCTTAGCTGGTCGTGAATTACGTGACCTGGGCTACGAGACGCAGGTTGAAAACGGCCGCGTGCGGTTCGATGGCACGATTGAGGACATTTTACGGGCCAACCTTTGGCTGCGGACAGCCGACCGGATCCGAATCATCGTGGCTGAATTCGATGCCGTGACCTTTGACGAGCTGTTTGAAGCCACGAAGGCTGTTGCGTGGGATGAATTGTTGCCAATGGACGCCGCATTCCCAGTGGAAGGTCGTTCAAAGAAGTCACAATTACATAGTGTGCCGGACGCCCAAGCCATCGTGAAAAAGGCGGTCGCTACCAAGCTGGCCGCTGTTTATCACCGGCGGACACGAATGCCTGAAACCGGGGCTAACTATCCGTTGGAAGTCATGATCGACAAGGATCACGTTATGCTGACGCTGGACACGACCGGACCAAGTCTCTTTAAGCGGGGCTACCGGGTCGGTAAGGGTGGCGCGCCAATTAAGGAAAACATGGCCGCAGCCTTGATTGCCCTGACCAGCTGGCACAAGGACATGCCATTCTGGGATCCCGTGTGTGGGTCCGGGACGATTCCAATCGAGGCCGCTCTGATTGGTCGGAACTTGGCACCTGGATTTAACCGCGAGTTTACCTGCGAACACTGGGACTGGGTACCACAAGACCTCAGTGACAAGGTTCGTGACGAAGCCGATGCTAAGGCGGACTACGATACGCCACTTCAGATTTTCGGGAGTGATATCGACGAAAACATGGTCGCCATCGCTAAGAAGAACGCCGAAGAGGCTGGGCTGTCACAAGACATTACGTTCACCCAGTTGGCCGTTCAGGATTTCAAGACGGACTTGGAACACGGGGTCATCGTGGCCAACCCACCTTATGGGGAACGGTTGAGCGATCAGGCCAGCGTGCGGGAACTGTACACCCAGATGGGGAAGGTCTTTAAGCCTTACACCGACTGGTCCAAGTACATCTTGACGGCTGACCTGGAGTTCGAACACTTCTACGGTCAAAAGGCGACCAAGACGCGGAAACTTTACAACGGGGCGTTACGGACGGATTACTTCCAATTCTGGGCCCAACGGAAGCCGCGACATAAGGGGTAAAACGCATGATTAAAGCAGATTGTATTTTTTGTCAAAAAGACGAGCTGGTTTTAGAAAATGAGCTGGCCAAGGCGTTTTGGGACTTGCATCCCGTGCGTGAAGGTCATCTGCTGATTGTGCCCAAGCAGCACTACGCCACGTACTTTGAGGTGCCGGCGGAAACACGACAGGCGATGGATGCTTTGACGTTTGTTGCCAAGGACTTCTTAGATGATAAATTTCACCCGGCCGGCTATAACATCGGCATCAACGTGAATGCGGCGGCGGGACAGACGGTTCAGCACGCACACATTCATCTGATTCCGCGCTATGAAGGCGATGTGAAGGATCCACGCGGCGGGATTCGTAAGATGATTCCGCGGGCTGTACGTAAGTGGTAAAAAATATATAGAATTTTTAGAGCCACGTTTGGGACTATGGCGATTGCCGTAGTTCCGAACGTGGCTCTTTTTGTATAGTAGCAGATTGTTTTATTCGTCATCAATTGTAGGTGACCAATGACGGTAATGATAAATTGATGCAGATTACAAATAAGGTTAAATAGGACTGTTCTTAACTTTCAACTTGTAATGAAGATTACTGTTTTTAGTTGACTCTTCGAAGTTTGCTTCTTGGATATCAAATGCACTCCGGCTGGGGTGTCTACCAAGGCCATTTTTTATTGGTTTACCACAACTGGAAACAACATGAATGCGATTAGAATCATTCAGTTCTTTGAATGCAAACTCACAAATGCTGTTGTATTCTGTGTAAAACATTTTTAATATATCTTTGTCAATGTCCTCACGAAGGCTTACGGCTCTTTGGCAGTTCCTGTTAAACTGGCCGGTAGCAAATAGTATATCAGCATTTTTGTTAGAGTTTATGTAGTTGATAATTTTTCGATGATTTGTCTTTAAGAAATCCTCTTTACCTTTAACCTGTTTAAGAAGAGCATCGTTCTCTGGAAGTTCTGTGGCCTGTCCACTGAACGGAAGAATGTTAAAGATAGTAAATTTATTGTATTTTCGACACATTAATAGCTGATTTGTTGTTGCATCGCTTGTATCTCCATTTGCATTACTGGGATTCATCATTAAGACGATTGCCTCTTTGGAATCGCTTGTAGCAGTTTTGAGCAGTATTTGTAATTCGTACCTGTAGAACGTGTTAGAAATGGGATCACACTTAATACTATCGACATCGTAGGAATATTTGTAGTCCAAAATAGAACTCCTCCTTAAAGATTATATAGAAACTCTTAATACATGTCACGATATACTCATCACGGATACTGCTGATACAGCAAGTGCACGTTTTGTATAAACACAGGTTACCACTATCTATTAATATGTACAATTATGATTTGTGGTGTAAATTGTATTTTGAGTTGGCTGGTTCTATGAACGTGGTTATGGTTTGACCTTTTTCTAATCACAGTGTGATAAAAAACCTTCCGTTGCTAAAAATTGAGAACGGGTACCTAAAAAACTCGACGCCTTAACTCAGAAGAAGTCAGCAGACAAGAAATTTCGCAAATAGTGACCGAGTTAAGGCAGGTCTTTCAAGTTCCCGTCAAGCTTCTACTCAGAGTAGTCCAGGTTCCAAGAAGTACGTATTATTACGCACGCTCACATTGTCAACATGAAAAGCTAGATGATTCTCCAATCATTCAGGCAATCGATGAGATTCGGCAGGAAGACTCTAAGTACACCAAAAAGTATGGTTACCGGCGACTAACTAAAGCTTTACAGGAACACGGATTCACAGTGAATCATAAGCGAGTCTTACGCTTAATGCATGAGCATGATTGGCTTTGTTTGGCATACAATCGTCAAAAACGTAAATATAATTCATACAAAGGAATCGTTGGTAGAATTGCGCCTAATCGGTTAAATCGACGGTTCAAAACGGACCGACCTTATCAGAAACTCGTCACGGATGTCAGTGAATTTCGATATGGTGGCATGAGTCAAAGCAAACGTGTCTATTTAGAACCAGTCATTGACCTCTTCCCAGGCGAAGTATTAGCCTTCAACTAGTGATCATCCGACAATAGAGTTCGCCTTAAAACCGCTTAGAGAAGCGTTAGAAGGACTGCCAAAGTTAGGCTATCGAACAACGGCTCACACGGATCAGGGATTCCAGTATCAACATAAGTTCTGGCGAGAAACACTCAAAGAACATCGCGTATTTCAAAGCATGTCACGCAAAGCAACTTGCCTAGATAATGCGGCAGTTGAATCATTTTTCCATATCATGAAGGGCGAAGTCATGGATGAACATTTTGAGAACGAGGAAGATCTGATTCAAGCCATGACTGAATGGATAAACTTCTACAACAAGCGTCGAATCAAAACAAAACTCGCCATCCAGCAAGCAGCATAAATTCTGTGTCCAACTTTAAGGGTTCACTTCAAATGGTCTTTTTTAATGCAGACTGCTAGGAAATTCGTCGGCAATATCAATTTATTTAAAACAATATGTCAGAAAAGATAACACGTCAAGCCGGTTTAGCGGGAGGACAAGTAGACCAAAGTCCCATGTTACCCCCGTTAGTAAGTCAAAACCGCAAACAATAGGCCAAAGTAAAGTCGGTGGTGGACGTAGACTATTTTTAATGTTAGGATTTATGACATTAAGAGATAAAGAGGGCGTCGTTGATGAATCTTGCAAACACTGCATTCGTTTTAATCGCTAGTATCTTGGTCTTATTCATGACTCCAGGACTGGCCTTCTTCTATGGGGGCTTGGTCTCCGAGAAGAACGTGGTCAACACCATGCTATCTGTCTTTATTATGACTGGTGTCGCAATTCTGTTGTGGATCTTCCTGGGCTACAGCCTGGCCTTTTCCGGAAACATCGCTGGGGTTGTGGGTAATCTACACCACGTCTTCATGGCCGGGGTTAACTTGGCTAGCTTGACAGCGACACATATTCCGGTTGGGGCTTATTCCTTGTTTCAAATGATGTTTGCTATCATTACACCGGCGTTATTCGTGGGGGCAGTCGTTGGCCGGATTCGGTTTAAATTCCTACTGGTCTTCCTGATTGCTTGGTCGATCTTCATTTACTACCCCATGGTTCACTTGGTTTGGAGCCCATTGGGGTGGCTGGCTAAGCTGGGTGTGCTGGACTTCGCCGGTGGTACCGTCGTTCACATCAACGCTGGAGTCACGGCACTGGTGCTCTCTGCTTGGCTGGGACCACGGCTGTCCGGCAACCGGGACAATCCTCACTACAACCTGCCTTGGGTTTTGCTGGGAACGGCGATTCTTTGGATCGGGTGGTACGGGTTCAACGCCGGCAGTGCCTTGGCCGTGAACGGCGTGGCTCTACAAGCGGCCATTACCAGTACGGTCGCAACGGCCATGGCCATGGTGACCTGGATGTTTCTGGATATTTGGACCACGGGTAAGCCAACGTTGGTCGGTGTCTGTACCGGGACGCTCTGCGGTTTGGTTGCGATTACGCCGGCCGCCGGCTACGTCACGATTATGGGTTCTGTCGCCATTGGTTTGATTGCAACGATGACCAGCTACGCCTTCATTCGTCTGCTAAAGCCACGGCTGGGCGTCGACGATGCACTGGATGCCTTTGGCTGCCACGGTGTTAGCGGAATTGTCGGGAGTATCTTGACCGGGGTCTTTGCGACCAAGGCAGTTAACCCGACGATTGCTGAAAATGGTTTAGCCTACGGTGGTGGCTGGCACCTGTTGGGCGTTCAGATTCTGGCAACGGCCTTCACGATTGCCTTTGTTGCTGCAATGGGTTGCCTGCTGGTCGTTGTTTTACGGCGGTTCATGCCCATGCGAGTTACGGCTGGCGAAGAAGAGCTCGGCTTGGATCAGGGGGAACATGGCGAACGGGCCGACTACGCCGTTGGTCTGAGCGAACGCCTTTCCGAATTCCAGCCATACCAGGCACGGTACGCTTCCGAATTCCGGGGGCAATTGCAACACTTGGAACACCCGCTACCACAATCGAATCATGATAGTGGTAATTAAGGTTGCAGAAGGTTGCCAAAGTTAGTGACTTTATTAAGCTTGGTCAAAGTCGTTGTCGTTTGCGCAGAGACCTGCTAAACTATGAATGTGGTTAGGGGCCACAGAAAAATAACTTAGCTTGGGGGGAGCAAAATGGCAAAAGACATGGTTGCTTTAACAGTCTTGGTCGTGCTAGCAGTGGGTTTCTTAAGCCTGGTGTTGGTGTTAATGAAGTCACCGCTATGGATCGTCTTTCCACTGGCATTTGCCGGTTTGGCAGCGGTCTGCTACAGCGTTGATGGGTTAGTTGAAAAATTAAAAAATCGCGAACGCGAAGCTTAGTTAAAAAATAAAAGAGGCCAGTGAGCCTCTTTTTTTTCGTCTTTACAGATGCATCACCGGATTGCTAAAATAATAGGGTAAAGGCGATGACAATAAGTGAGAAATGAAGACTTGAATGCGGTGGCAGACGGCGGTGATTATCTAAAGGTCTTTGCCTGCACGGCGGTCATGTTGCAGTCGGTATTAGGACTGGCTCTGGGCATATCGCAACCGAAAAACCAATCCGGTTTGGCGTGGGCCTATCTGCTGGTGAAATTCACAGCACCGGCTTTTATCTGTGGTATCCTGCTGACGACCATGCGAACGACGGCCCACCAGCAACCGACTTATCGACAGTATCTAAAGCAACAGTGGTCGGCGTTGTTTTTGCCGACAATCTGCTGGACGCTGGCGTATCTGCTGATTTTTCCAGGTCTACAGCAACACCGGTCCTATCACGACGGGGTGAGTTTTGCCTGGCAGTTTGTGACTGGTAATGCGGCGCCACATCTGTGGTACAACACGATGATGCTACAAATGATTTTCTTGATGCCACTATTCTGGGCAATCCGGCGGTTGATCCACAATCGTTGGACGGTCTGGTGGGTGTTGGGGCTGACGACGATTGGCTATCTAGTGTGGGTGACTTGGTATACACTACGAATTTACCCCACAACTAAATTTACAGGCTGGTATCTCTTGGATCGCGTCTTTTTAGGATTTTTTCCATACGCAATCTTAGGGATTTTGGCCTGGCACGGGTGGTCGACGGTTCAGCGGCAATTGCGTCGTTGGTGGTGGCCATTGCTGGTGATAGGCGTTGTGACATTGATTGGTCAGGACCGAGCCTTACTGAGTTGGCCCTTGCCAGTGAGCTTCAGCCGTACCAGCTATTATTTGCCGGCTACTGTGATTTACATATTAAGCATTATTGGTCTGATTTTAGCGTTGGCCGGTCATCAACAGTCACGACATTCCCGGTGGCTGTCGGTGATCCACCGACTGGCGGGTTACGCCTACCCCTCATATCTAGCTAACGTTTTTTGGCTACAACTGATTTGGCGACTGGGTGGCGCGACGCTTACCCGGCAACACGTGATCGTAGGAATTGTGAGTTGCTACCTATTAACTTGGTGCTGGTCGTTTGGCTTCACGGCACTGTTAGATAAGGCTTTGAAATGGAGGAAGGCAAAATGACAAGAACGCAACCGGTAGAATTGGTAACGATGGTAATGGTGACTGATCCACAGACGGGCGATGTGTTAGTAGAAGATAAAGTTAATGTTCCTTGGAAGGCTGGCCACAGTTTCCCGGGCGGTCACGTGGAAATCGGCGAGAGTTGTGCCGCCGCAGTTATGCGTGAAGTCTTTGAAGAAACTGGACTGTCACTGAAAGCAGTCGACTTTTGTGGGACTTGCGAATGGTTCAGCGCCGACCGCCAACAGCGAAAGTTAGGCCTGCTGTATCGTGGTGACCAATTTACTGGTGAGATTAAGGCTAGCGAAGAGGGTCCCATCTATTGGTTGGCTCCGCGGAAACTGACCGTTGAAAATAGTGCCGAGAGTCTGCTGACGTTGTTGCGGGTCTTCCACGGTGAAGTGCCCGCCGTTACCAGCGATGAATGGAACGGCGAACTGCATGTCGATGCGAGTCAGCAACAGTAAATGATTTGAAAATAATCGCGTGAGTCGCTACACTGAAGGTAGAAACAAAAGGAAGCGATAATCGTGAAATCCATTAAGGAAACGCAACGCTGGTACGGTTATTTCTTTATCGCGCTCAGTGTAGTGGCTTTGCTGTTGGCGGCGGTTGCGGGAGTGACTTTGTTTCAACGGGCCCTCTTGTTGACGACTGCGTTAACACTATTGGTCTATGGCCTCACGTATGAAGCGCGGATCACCCGTGACTGGTGGCGAGCATTACTGGCCGTCAGTGTGGTGGTGTTGATCTTGGATGTTGTCGTGACGTTTGCCACGACGACTGCATTAGTAACACCTTTGCTGAGTTTCTTATTGCCACTGGCCTTCCTAGCAATTCTGCTGGGTTACCTGCGGCGTTACATCAGTCATTAATAAAAAATCTCGTCCCCATTTCTGGTGGCGAGATTTTTTGTATACCGATGTTTAGGCAAACAACGTGACTAAAATGTCCCAAGTCATGTGCACGACGATTCCGGGCCACAGGGAGCGGCTCTTGGCGTATAACCAACCGAAGAGGGCCCCGAGGGCGGTGACCGTGATCAGGTTACCCACCCAGATCATTGGACTCATCGCCGGTACCGTGGTCAGGTATCGTGGAATATGGAGGCTGGCAAAGGCCAGTGCCTGAATAAGGTTGGCCTGGGTTAAGCTGAATTTCTTTAGGAGGACGTTGAAGAAGTAACCACGAAAAAGGAATTCTTCAGCTACACCGACAACCAAGAAATATCGGCCCCAATATTCTGGCGTGAAGCTGGGGCTGATGCGGAGGCCGTGATGAACGACCCAGAACTCAACCAGAAGATAGACCACGATGGCCGCCCAGATGACGTAGCCGGCGGTAAAGTGCCAGTTGGGACGCCACTGTTCGCGGCGACCGATGGCTAATTCTTCGGGATGCGCTCGGTGAAGGAGCCAGGCAGCAGCGCCGACCCAGACGATGAGTTTGATCGCATCGAGGGCCAGCTCCTCCGGCCAGCCATTCAGATGGTGTTCGACAGGAGAGTTTAAGCCAACTTGGACAATTAGCCAAATTAGCCAAAAGCCGATGACTTGAAAGGTGAAACGACGGTTGGAAATGGTTCGTGACATAGACGGCACTCTTTTCTAAAATTAGGTTTATTTTTATTATAAGACATTTGATGGCGGAAGGGTGTAAAGCTTCTGTAAGGATTAACGAATCGAATGCTATGTTATTACTGTTTACATTAAATGTAAACAGTGATAACATAAGGCGTGAATAGTGATAACATCGGCTTTTGAGGAGTGTGAGCAATCATGGCAAAACAACCGTATCATCGTCAGAATTTAGCAGCGGCCATCGCACAGCAGGCCCGAATACAGTTGGAAAATGAGGGGGCCGGCCAGCTTTCTTTGCGTCAAATCGCCAGATTTTTAGTGGTGACGCCGGCTGCCGTTTATCGGCATTTTCCAGATAAGGCCAGCCTATTAGCACAGCTCCGCACGGATATTGTGGCGGAAATCACGGCCGCCTTACGGGAGGGTGTCTTGGATTCAGCCAACGCAACGGCCATGCTCCAGCGGATGGTGGCGAACCTTCTCGACTACGAGCGTGAACATCCAAATGCCGTGGCTTTCAGCCTGACCGGACCGTTACCCGTACCACAAAGCCTGCAGACGGTGGTGACCTTACTGGCGGCCCAGCAACAGATCGCAACACCGGTTGAACAGGTCATACCGGCCATTTGGACGTTTTTATTGGGCGTTTTACTGCGGTTACCGTATACAGAGATTGATGAAGCGTGGGTAACGACTCAGCTACTGGTATTGATTGGGAAATAAGCGTTTAAGGTCAGGACGATGGCAAATGACGCTACTACCCTGAACTTTTTAGTAAAAATGAAGTAGCCAGTAAAATCGTTAACTAAATGTTTTGCTGGCCATTACTTGCTGTGTGGCTGTGTTTTGCTAATTAAAAAGCAATGAGAAATTTCACGAGATTTTTACAATCAACCATGCTAGACTTAATCTAATTTGATAATTGGAGGCGGATAGCCATGGCGACACAGGAACAGGATTTTCTGGCATTGGTTAAGCAAATCAACCTATTAGATATGAATTTAACGTTGATCGATTGGGATTCTCACACGAATTTACCACAGGACGGGGCGAGCTTTCGGGGTGAATTGACCGGCTATATCAGCGGCCAAGAGCTGGCTTTGCGGACGGGGACGGCAATGGGGAAGTTTCTCGATTACTTTGCGGCGCACCCCGCTGAACTCGATGAGAAGGGGCAACAGGTCTTACGGTTGGTCAAGAAGGATTATGATCTGAACCACGACATCCCCGCCGAGGACTATGCGGCGTATCAGCAGGTCGTTTCCGATGCCCAACAGGTCTGGGAACAGGCTCGTGTGGCCCAGGACTTCAGCCTGCTACAACCGTATCTGGAAAAAATCGTGGCATTCAAGAAGCAGTTCATTCCTTACTGGAAACGGGGGCAAGCGACCGACTACGACGTGCTCTTAGATCAGTTTGAGCCGGGGATGACTGTGGCTCAATTGGACCCGATCATGGACACCCTCAAGGCCGGCATTCAAAAGATTCAACGGACCTTGGCAACCCGGGGCACGCAGCCGCGGACGGATTTCATGAGTCGGGCGGTTCCCGAGGCTGTGCAAGAACGATTGGTTAGAGCGACCGTCTCCCGGTTAGGTTACGACTTCAAGAAGGGAAACCTTTCACGGAGCACGCATCCCTTCACCGTGGCTTTGAATCGTGGGGATGCCCGGATCACCAATCGCTACGGCGTCCACGACTTTCAAATGGCCCTGCTTGGTGGCATTCACGAGGCGGGCCATGGCCTGTACATGCAGAACTTCAATCCCGATTACGACTACACGCCGCTGGCAGACGCCCCATCGATGGGGTTACACGAATCGCAGTCATTGTTCAATGAAATCTTTATCGGCCGTAACGCGGCGTTCTGGCAGGGTGAATATAGTCGCTTCCAGCAGGCGACCGGCGACATCTTCACGGACATTGACGAGGCGACCTTCTACCAGGGATTCATGGCGACTAAGCCAACGATGATCCGGACGGAAGCCGATCCGTTGACGTATCCGCTCCACATCATCGTGCGCTACGAGCTCGAGAAGGCATTATTTAACGGCGACACCACGGTAGCGGAGTTACCCGCGCTGTGGCGGCAAAAGTACCAGGAATACCTGGGGATCACACCCGCTAACGACACGGAGGGCATTCTCCAAGACATTCACTGGGCGGGTGGCGACCTCGGTTACTTCCCGACGTATCTGCTTGGGCAAATCTATGCGGCTCAGTTCTACCACACCATGAGCCAGACGTTGCCAGTCAATGACATTTTAGCCAGTGGGGACTATTCACAGATTACCCAGTGGCGGAAGGATAATATTCATTGGTTCGGCGCGAGCTTGACGCCCCAGGCCTTGATCAAGCAGGTTTCTGGGGAAGTCCTCAATCCCCAGTACTGGTTGGATTGGATGACGGCGACCTTTGAAAAAGCCTATCAAGTCACGAAATAATTGCTTTACTTCCTAAAAGTAAGTGGTAAACTTAATCCCAGCGTTTGAATAACCACTCATCGCTCTAAAATGATAAGAACTTTAAAAGTGAGGTTTTTTAAATTATGGAAACTAAGTTTATTGAATTAGCCAAGAAACGGCGTAGCATTTACGCACTCGGTAAGAACGTGACCTTTTCTCAAGACGACTTGGTCGACCTGATCGAAAGCACTATCAAGCAGGGACCGTCTTCCTTCAACAACCAAACGACTCGGGCAATCATCTTGTTCGATGCTTCCCACGACAAGCTCTGGGACATCGTTGCTGATTCTCTACGTCAGGTTGTGAAGGACGATGCTGCCTTCGCCAAGACGCAGGCCAAGATCAACGGCTTCAAGGCCGCTTATGGGACTATCCTGTACTTTACCGAGACCAAGACAGTTGAGGAGTTTGAAGAAAACTTCCCACTGTATGCGGATAACTTCCAAGATTGGTCCGAACAGTCCCAAGGAAACGCACAATACGCCGTGTGGACGTCACTTGCCGAAAACGGTGTAGGTGCGAACCTGCAACATTACAATCCACTGATCGACGATGCCGTCCGTGACGCCTTCAACGTCCCAGCAAGCTGGCGTCTGCGGGGACAGATGGACTTTGGCTCCATCGAAGCGCCAGCCGACGCCAAGGATTATATGGACGATAGCGAACGGTTCCGCGTTTTCAAATAAGTAGTTCATGAAAAATGGATTTTGCCGCAGTGGCAAGATCCATTTTTTTAGGGCAAACTAGGTTGTAGCGAATGGTTGCTGACTCGACAAAGGGGCCACTACGATGATTGAACGTCGCGCCAAAGGCTATGTAGCCTAGTTAGCCCCCGAATACAACCCTACAATCGTAGATTAACTAAGCGTTATCTGCCGCAAGTTATGCTAAAATGAAAACTAGTTAAGTAGTGACTTGATTAGGAGGTCAATTTGCATGCAAAAGAGAATTGCCATCGTCGGTGGCGGTATCGTTGGTGCCACCGCGGCTTATTATTTGAGTAAATTACCAGGTAGTGAAAAGATCAAGGTCACGTTGTTTGATGACGGCGTGGGCCAGGCGTCGAAGGCCGCAGCGGGCATCATCTCACCGTGGCTCTCCAAGCGCCGGAATCAACAGTGGTATCGCCTGGCCAAGGCTGGTGCCGACCTCTATCCCGAATTGATCCACGATGCGCAGTTGGGCACCGATGTCTATCAACAGACTGGAACCATCGTGACGCGTGAGGATGAAGCTGACCTGGAAACCCTGTTTGCATTGGCCCAGGATCGGCGCAAGACCGCTGCAACGATGGGAGATGTGACCACGTTGACGGCTCAAGAAGTTCAGGATCAAGTGCCGCTACTGACGGCACCACAACCCGGCGTTCTGATTACCGGGGGTGCACGGGTCGATGGTGGCGCCTTGGTTGAGGGCCTGCTGGCGAGTGCTAGCAAACGAAACCTGAAAATCAGTCACGAACGCGTCAAGCTTAATGCTCAGGGACAGGTCATCACGTCACTGGGTGCACGCCAATTTGACCGGGTTATCTTAGCCGTTGGGGCCTGGCTCAAGGAACTGGTCGCACCACTGGGTGTGAACGCCGATATCCGGCCACAAAAGGGCCAACTGATCGAGCTAGCCGTCAAGGATTATCCTTTGCAAGAACACATGCCCGTTGTGATGCCTGAAGGCGAACGGGACTTTGTGCCATTTGGTCACGGGAAGCTGATTGTTGGAGCCACGCATGAGAATGATGGTAAATTCGACATCAGCGTCAATCCTGAAGTGACAGCCGACCTGTTGGGTAGTGCCCAGCGGCTGGTCAAGAGCGTTACGGCGGATAGTCTCACCGGTGTCCGGGTCGGTACGCGGGCCTACACCAGCGACTTCGCCCCGTTCTTTGGTCTGGTTCCGGAACACGAGGACTTCCTGGTGGCGTCCGGGTTAGGCTCATCGGGTTTGACGACCGGTCCCCAGATTGGGAAGTTCCTTGCCGGTTCCGCACTGTATGGCGGGACACCGGACTGGAGCCAGTACGAGAAGCCACTGACGACTTATTTGGCCTCCTCCGCGGAGTGAAGGGCTTGATTAGCCAGCGTGTGCGCGCCCTGATTCTGCTTCTCAGGGACCCATTGCGTCAGCACCAACTGAAAGGGTGCTTGAGCGGCTAGGAGGGCATCCACGAGACTTTGGTAATGTTTTGCATAATGTTTCTGTAAACTATCGCTAACAATCTGGCTATCGGTATAGAATAAAACGGTAGTCGTTGCGCAAGCGTCCCCGGCAATCTCTGCCAGTCGTTGAAATCCCAAACGGGCGATTTCAAATTCGGCGGCGTGGTTGTTGGTGGCAGTCAAGCGGCTCTTGAGTTGGGTCTGTTCGTGGTCGTGAATGATCAGAATACCCCCAGCACTCAGGCCGCTTTGTGGTTGCGTCGCGGCATCGGTATACAAAGAAAACACAGAATCACTCCAATCTTTTTGTGAGGTGTTGTAAATTATGATAACCCAAGAACGGCGATTTTTGTATCAACCCAACCCCGTTAGCAGCATTATTAACTGGAGTTGGACGCTGATGGTCCTGATGGTTGGGGCTATCTTCTGGCTGGAAGTGACCCACTTTAACTGGTGGACGCTCGGCTTCTTCGTGGCTTTTGCCATTTTGTGTTGGGCGGAGGTTCACTATCGTAATATCACCATGGCTAATGGTGTCTTGACGGTCAGCACCGTCTTGAACCATCACCACCTGGTCATTCCGCTGGCCCACGTCAGCGCGGTCCGCGTCTCACGTTATCGGATGGGGATCGTTGCCCAGGGTAAAATCTATCAATTTTTACTGCCCCGTAACTCGGCTATTGAATTGGCTGCGCTGATTCAAGCCGCCATGCCGGGAACAGTGAAGGAGGAAATCAAGTGAGCGACATTGAAATTTCACAGGAAACGCCGTTAGAACCTATCGAAAAAATTGCGGCAAAGGTAGGGTTAACGCCCGACCAAATTGAACCCTACGGTCACACTAAGGCTAAGATCAACCTGCCACTGGCCGGCGATCACCAAACGGGGAAACTCGTCTTGGTTACGTCGATCAATCCCACCCCAGCTGGGGAAGGTAAATCGACCGTGGTCGTTGGTCTGGGGGATGCCATGAACCGTGCCGGTCACAAGACCGTGTTGGCACTGCGTGAACCCTCAATGGGCCCCGTCATGGGACTCAAGGGTGGTGCGACCGGTGGGGGCTACGCCCAGGTGGTGCCGATGGAAGACATCAACCTGCATTTTACGGGTGACTTTCACGCGCTGACCGAAGCGCACGACACGTTGGCAGCGTTGATCGACAATCACATTCAACAGGGCAACGAGTTGCGGCTCGATCCCCGACGCATTGTGTGGAAACGGGTACTGGACATCAACGACCGTGAGCTGCGGCAAACGGTCATCGGGCTCGGTGGCCGCACGTCTGGGGTCCCTCGCCAAGACGGCTTTGATATCACGGTTGCCAGTGAGCTGATGGCAGTCTTGTGCTTGAGTGAAGACCTCAGCGACTTGAAGCGCCGGGTCAACCGGATCCTGATTGGTTATAACGAAGACAAGGAGCCGGTCACGGTTGGTGATCTGAAGGTCGGCGGGGCGATCACCCTGTTACTGAAGGATGCCATCAAGCCTAACCTGGTCCAGACGTTGGAACACAACCCTGCCATTATCCATGGGGGGCCATTTGCCAACATCGCGCACGGGTGTAACTCCGTCCTGGCGACGCAGACTGCGCTGCAACTCGGTGATTACGCCGTGACCGAAGCCGGCTTCGGGGCCGATCTTGGTGGTGAGAAGTTCATGGACATTAAGACACCGGTGCTCGGCAAGACGCCGGACGCCGTGGTCATTGTGGCCACTGTCCGGGCGCTGAAGTACAATGGTGGCGTTAAGCGCGCTGACTTGGAAACGGAAGACGTAGCAGCTCTTCAAACTGGGAGCGTTAATCTGAAACGGCACATTGCCAGCATGCAGCAGTACGGCGTGCCGGTGGTCGTGGCCATCAACCGCTTCACCAGCGATACCGATGCTGAAATTGCCGCACTGACGGCCGACATCGAAGCGCTGAACGTGCCCGTTGCAACGACAACCGTCTGGGCCGATGGTGGTGCCGGCGCCTTAGACCTGGCTGACAAGGTCGTTGCGGCAACGCAACAACCCAGCCATTTTACCCGCTTGACGCCAGAACACGCTGACTTGGTCACCCAGATGACGGCGATTACGCAGAAAATCTACGGTGGGGCCAAAGTTGAACTGTCGACCAAGGCTGCCCGCCAGCTGAAGACTTTTGCCAAGCATGGTTGGGACAAGCTGCCCGTCTGCATGGCCAAGACGCAGTATTCACTCACCGACGACGCCCATCAACTCGGTGCGCCCACGGACTTTACGATTCACGTCCGCGAGTTCGCACCACGGTTGGGTGCCGGCTTCGTGGTCGCCTTGACGGGGAACGTCTTGACGATGCCGGGGTTGCCGAAGCATCCGGCGGCGTTGGATATGGATATTGACGCTGATGGGAAGATTACGGGGCTGTTCTAGACCATCTGAATTCGATTATTAAAACTATTTTGTGAACGGTCAGCCTGTAGAGGTTGGCCGTTTTTTATATCGTCGCGCAATTAATGTGAACTTTGACAGTCGGTGCGTCAGTGCTAAACTAGCTAATAGTGGGAGGAATTTAGTATGAAAAAAGTGATTCAAATCATGACGATTATCGGTGTTGGCATTGGCCTTTCAAGTGTTGTCAGTATGACGGCTTCTGCAAGTAGCCAGTATTCGGCTTCGCGTGCCAGTTCGGTACGGTTAGTTTGGCGGAAGGCCATGAAACGGCATGCTTACACGGCAACGACCGGTTCACGGTTCTCGAAACACCTCAGCATTCGTTACGGCAACAATAAGACGACAGCGAAGGTGACGTGGTACACGGATGCCCATGAAATGTTGTATAAAAAGTACGCGGGCCACAATGCTATTTACTATCACGTGAAGAGCGCGGATGGATCCTTGCAGGGGTGGATCTGGCGTGGTTACCTGAAGGCTAGAAATGGCAAAGCGCCGAAGACGCAGGTCACAGATGATGCAACTGTTGATAGCGAAACTATGATTCGGACCATGTTTCCTAAGTCTACATACAATTCAAAATTAACGGATGCGGCAAACTCTTTTGAAACGATTGATGATTCCGCTGACGTTAACGAACTGCGTAGCCAAGAAGGCATGAGTCAGGTGATCTCCAGATACATGTCATTCAAGAAGATGAAGTATATCGATTTTTACAGCAAAAATCCGGCTAGCATGAAGTCGATTGACCAAGCCCTGACTGCTCAGGGATACGATGCGGCAACTAGGAAGAGCTTCAAAGGGTGGTCCGTTGGTGGTAGTGTCACGGGGTTAAATGATACGCTGGAAGGCATTGATCCAGGGGAAGGCATTATTTACCTCATTCAACAATAGTCAGTTTTCCCGGGAAGGTGGTCATCAGTGGTGGTGACTGCCTTTTTATAACCGTGTTTAACATGAATCAGCTAAGCTAAATACTTAGAATTGTCTCTCGGTCGGTGTTAAAGTGAGGTGCCATGAAAGGGTGGATAAGATGCCGGGTAAGATGCATGAGATGAAGTGTGTTCAAGCCAATCTTGACAAAGTGTTAGTTAAACAGGCAGAGCAAGTCTTTAAGGATATTGGTATGACGCCTACTTCGGCGTTAACGTCATTCTATGAACAGGTTGTCGCCAATAAAAGGATGCCGTTTGAGTTGCCTCGGATAAGCCCAGAGGAAAAACTCAGCCAAGTTGTTCAACAAGAGATTGCGGATGGAAAATTTAAAAAGGTTAGCTCACGTAAAGAACTTAGTCACTGGTTAGCTGATGACGAGAAGGAAAACTGAGGCTACTTCATTGCAGAATTTTTGAGGATAGTTAGAAGAATATGACATGATTAAGGTGATGAGCAATCGTCATCTTTTTTTGCACGCTCTACTTATGACTAATGTAATTTTTACAATTTTAGTCTCATAAATTTTCAAAATAGCTGTAGTTTTCGTTTTAATCCGCAATTAATTGAGGAGATGATCAATCGGCCAAACTCCGGCTAAACGCCAAGCTAGACACGCGTTCACCCACCATCACACCCCAGCCATAATCCTGTTGCCCCTGAATCCCCAACCCCCATGAAATGGTTCTCCAATTTTTATTTCGCACAAACCGTCAGAGGCCGGCTTTTTCTGGTATAATTTTCAACAACGACTTATAGGAAAGGTGCTCCAGAAGTTATGCTGATTGCTGATACCATCTTAATTATTCTGCTGGTCGGAATCGACCAGTGGATCAAATACGCCGTGGTGGCCAACATCCCCCTCGGTGGCGAACAAAGCTTCATCCCCGGGCTGGTATCGTTGACCCACTTGCGCAACGATGGGGCCGCCTGGAGTATCTTACAGGGCCAAATGTGGTTCTTTACCGTCATCGCCATTGTGGCGTTGGGCGTCATGGGCTACTTTTTCTGGCAGTACCGCAATCGCGGTGAACATTGGCCGGAGGAATTAGGGCTTGCCCTAATGATGGCTGGGACCATCGGGAACTTCATCGATCGGCTCACACAGGGCTACGTCGTCGACATGTTCCAACTCGACTTTATTAATTTTCCAATCTTTAACTTTGCCGACAGTTGTTTAACGGTCGGTGTGATATTTATTGCGATCGGGGTCTTTCTCGCCGATCGTCGGGAGGCACATTAATGCAAACACATGAATTTACAGTAACGGAAACGGCACGGCTGGATAAGCTTGTTGCCGAGACCGTAACCACAATTTCTCGTTCACAGGCCAAAGGGGCTATCGAAGCGGGACAGATCACGGTAGACGGCCAACCGGCCAAACCAAAGGACAAACCGGCCGTGGGAGCCACGATTCACATTGAATTGCCCGACCCACAGCCACTCGATGTCACTCCGGAAAATATTCCGCTGGATATCGTTTACGAGGACGATGACGTCATCGTCGTGAACAAGCCGCAGGGGATGGTCGTTCATCCCGCACCGGGGCATCCCAATCACACGTTAGTCAATGCGCTGTTATACCACAGCCCGCTGTCCAGCATCAATGGGACGTTGCGGCCGGGGATTGTGCACCGCATTGATAAGGATACGTCAGGTCTACTGATGGTGGCCAAGAATGACCACGCGCACCAGAGCCTCTCTGCACAGTTACAAGCCAAGACCAACCTGCGGGAGTACGTCGCCATCGTGCACGGGAGCTTCAAGGAAGAAGAGGGCGTGATTCGCGCGCCACTTGGCCGGGCACCTAAAGATCGTAAGAAACAGGCGGTCGTGGCCGATGGTCGACCTGCCGTGACCCATTTCCGCGTGCTAGAACGCTACGGGAACTATACGCTGATTTCCTGTCGCTTGGAGACCGGGCGAACCCATCAGATTCGGGTCCACATGGCTTACATTAACCATCCCGTGGCTGGCGATCCGTTGTACGGGCCCAAGAAGACGCTCAAGGGTGAAGGGCAGTTCCTACATGCCCGTGAATTGGGGTTTGTCCACCCGACGACGGGTGAGCAGTTAGACTTTACGGCACCCGTTCCAGCGCACTTCATGGCAGTCGTTAATAAGCTGCGGCACGAAGCCGGTTTACCGGTTGACAAAGTAATCTAAGCTTTTTAAACTAAACATACGAGATAAGCGGGTTTGCCGGTAGCTAGGCGGGCGGGTTTCTTCACCATTTTACCGAAGAGATCTGCCCGTTTCCTGCACATGAACGCGTGAAACTTTAAGGAGGAATTTAAGATGGCAAAGGTAGTTGTGGACGCAATGGCAATGCAACGGGCCCTGACCCGAATCACATATGAAATTATTGAAAGAAACAAGGGTGTCGATGACCTCGTTATTCTAGGCATCAAGACGCGCGGCGTGTATTTAGCACGACGAATTGCCAGCCGCTTACAACAACTGGAGAACGTGACGGTACCGGTCGGAGACCTCGACATCACGTCGTATCGCGACGATATTGAACACGACGCCGCAACCGATCCCACGGTATCTGCAGCGAACATCAACTTTTCAGTCGCCGGCAAAAAAGTGATCCTGGTGGATGACGTCCTGTATACGGGTCGCACCATTCGGGCCGCAATGAGCGCCGTCATGGATCTCGGTCGGCCTAAGTCCATTAACTTAGCCGTCTTGGTTGATCGCGGTCACCGCGAGCTCCCAATTCGCGCCGACTTTGTGGGCAAAAATATTCCTAGCTCCCAGCGTGAACGGATCAAAGTCTCTGTCAGTGAGATCGACGACCGCGACGCCGTGGAAATCCAACAGGCATAGACTTGACGAAGGGGCCGATTTAGCATGGCAAAACGCTATTTGATTTTAGAAGACGGCTCGGCCTACGCTGGTGAAGGATTTGGTGCCGGCGCGACAACGAGTGGCGAAGTCATTTCCAACTTGAATCTCTTAGGCTATCAGGAAACAATCACCGATCAAATTTATCACAACCAAATCATCATTTTTGCGCAGCCGGCCATTGGTAACGTAGGGATCAACCACGATAGTTACGAGTCGATCCTACCCACGGCTAAGGGGATGGTGGTCCGCGATGTCACGAACATCTCGACCAACCGACTGTCCCGGCTGTCGCTCGATGAATTTTTACAACAACACAACATTCCGGGCATCAGTGGCATTGATACCCGCCACCTGATTCGTAAGCTACGTAAGATGGATGGACCGGTCAAGGGGAGCATTGTGGACGTCGCAGATGCTCACGCCTTTGATCAACTCAACGCCACGGTGCTGACGAATCGCCAGGTCGATCAGGTTGCCACGCCCAAGCCGTATCCCAACCCGGATACCGGTAAGAACGTGGTCGTGATCGACTTTGGTCTGAAACACGGGATCTTACGGCAGCTGTCTGAGCGCCGGTGTAACGTCACGGTTCTGCCGTGGACGGCGAGCGCCCAGGACGTGTTGAACTTGGATCCGGATGGGGTTCTCCTGTCGACGGGACCAGGATCTCCCTTAGACCTCGGTGAAGGGGTCTTAGAGATGATTAGAGCCGTCCAAGCGGAGATTCCGTTATTCGCTATCGGCTTGGGCCACGAGCTCTTTGCACTGGCAAATGGGGCCAAATTAGAGGCACTGCCCGTCGAGTATCATGGGAGTAGCCATCCCATTCGGCGGATCATTACGAATGATATTATTTACGCCACGCAGGGTCAGGGATACGCCGTTAGCGCCAAGACGATTGACCGTGACCGGCTGATCACGACTTACGTGGACCTGATCAATGGCACCGTTCAGGGACTGCGACATCGTGACTACCCAGCATTCTCCGTGCAATTCTTTGCGGATGGTGCACCGGGTCCTCACGAGAGTCGAGACCTGTTCGACGAATTCATGGAAGCCATGACAGCACGGCGGGAGGGATAAAGCTTGCAGAACTTGGATGACTTACAAAAAGTTTTGATCATTGGGAGTGGTCCGACGGAAATTGGTCACGAGACCGAGCTCGACAGCGCCACCGTCCAGATCATCACGGGTTTCAAGAAGCACGGTGTTCGAACACTGGTAATCGACAATAATCCGTTCTCCGTGGCGCTGGAAGAAATCCAGCCAACCAACATGTACGTTCAGGCGGTCACGACCGCTAACGTGCGTCACATCATTGAGCGCGACCAGCCAGACGCCATCTTACCAACGTTGGGTGGTCTACTGGGGATTCGAATCGCTCAGGAACTCGTTGAAAATGGCGACATTGGGCGGTTTGGTGTCACCATTCTGGGGATGCCGGCCGCAACGCTGCGACAGATCAACAATCCGGCTGCCCTCAATGACACGCTCAAGGAAATTCATGAACCGGTCATCGAGGCTCAGGTCGTGTCGACGGAAGACGAAGCGTTGGGCCTGGTTGAATCGATTGGCTTCCCTTTGATTGTGAAGCCGGTGGCACCGCGCTTGGATACCAACCGAACGATCTGTGAAAACGTTGACGACATGCTGGACGCCCTGAATCAAGGGTTCGCCCAGTCACGGTTTGACCAGTGTACGTTGGAACGCAGTGTCGTGGGTTACAAGGAAATTGAAATGGTGGCGATCCGGGATGTGGCCGATACCAAGGTCATGATCACGGGACTTGAAAATATTGACACGGTCGGGATTCACTCCGGGGATTCTATCGTGGTGACACCACCACAGACACTGAACGACCGTGAGTATCAGGATTTACGAGATGCGACCTTTCGGATAGCAACCGAGCTGGGAATCGTGGGTGTCATTCACATCCACTTTGCCTTGAATCCGGACAACCAGCATTTCTACGTGACCAAGATCGCCCCATACTTTACGCGGGGAGTGGCCTTGGCGGCACGGACGACTGGTTATCCACTGGCTCTGGTCACGGGAGCTCTGCTGATCGGTCAACGACTCGTCGACATTAAGTTGCCGAGCCGCTTTGTTAAGCAGACCGCTATCATGGAACCCACCATCGACCACGTCAGCGTGCGCATCCCAATCTGGCCTTTCCAGGAGGTGCCCGATGCTGATCAACACCTAGACACCGTCATGAAAGCGGTCGGGTCAACAGTTGGTGTGGGACGCTCGGTCGAAGAGGCCATGTTAAAGTCCGTGCGGAGTTCGCAGTTTTCACCTCGAGATGTGTTACCCAGTGTCAGTAATCTAACCGATGGGGAAATGATCAGTCAATTGATTCATCCATTGGCTAATCGGATTCTTGTGTTGATTGAAGCACTTCGGCGCGGGTACACTCCGGATGAACTGAGTGAACTGACCAAGATCGATGTCTTCTACTTCGTCAAACTCCAACATTTATTAAAAATCGAGAAACAAATCAAGGGAAATCCCTTGGATGTGGAGACTCTCAAAATGGGACGTTACTACGGTTTTGGGGATGGGATGATTGCCCGTATCTGGCAGACGGATACAGCAACTATTCGCCGGTTGTCTGCCGAAGCGGAGATCAAGCCAACCTACAAGATGATCGAGCCCACGGCTGGTGAGTTCGATGAACACGCCAGTGGCTATTACAGTACCTTTGAGTATGAGAATGAAAGCGAACCGTTAGGCGACCGGACTGCATTAGTCTTAGGACGTGGTGGTAATCAGTTGGGGCCCAATACGGCGGCCGAGTATTTCACAACTGAGATGCTTAAGCAGCTGAAGCGGGCAGGATACCATACGATTCTGATGAATACCAACCCGAATGCCATTGGAATTGCCCCTGAGTTCACGGATAAGCAGTACGTCGATCCCATCCAATTGGGTGATGTGCTCAACGTAATCAATGTCGAGCACCCCGACATTGTCATCGTTCCGGGGAATCGGCATTACCTGACACGTGAGCTGGGTAAGCTGGACTTGAATCTGCATGTTCTACCCCCAGATCAAGAGAGCAGTAAGGCGCAACCGAAGACAGCGACCATCAGTGTGAGTCTGTTCGTCCACGAGCAACACAAGATTGCGGTGGGGGTCATGGACATGATTGCCCCGGGGATGAATCAGGATATCGCCCAGGTCACCGCCTTTCGGATGCCTGCTGAACGGGCCAAAGCTGATCGACTGAAGTTGGTCGAACAAGCCAAAGAAGCCGTTAGCGAGCATCAGTTGACGGGGATGGTGCAGGTCCTCTTTGCACCGAAGAGCAAGGACAGTCAACAATTGACGGTCGTTGGCATTCGGCCAACGCGTCTGACGGAGATGGCTTTTTTGAGTAAAGTCACCGGCGTCAACTGGGTACGAATGCTCACCCGACAACACATTGGGACGCTGGACGAGAAGGAATTGGCTGCCATTAAGATCGACCTTAACAGTAAACGAGTCGCCTTGATGAACGCCGTCTTCCCATTCCAGCAACTTCACGTTCTGAACCGGCCGGGAACGACCGATCAGGAAATGGGGGCCACGATTGCCTTTGGGTCGAGCGAAGCCTTAACCTTGAGCAATTTAAGTGATACCGAACAGCTCGACAAGATTATTAATCGGACGATTTAACAAACGGTATTCTTCGGGATTAAAAAGTAAGTTGTAACTAGCAAAAAGTACGCCATCAACGTTAATTGATGGCGTACTTTTTATTTGGAGATTGTTTGTATAGTGCAATTAAGCTAATTATCTGCTAATTTTTCAACTAAAGCACTTTCAGGCGTGACGTAGACCGTCCGTTGACCGGTAAAAATCACGTAACCGGGTTTAGCCCCGTTAGGCTTGTGCAAACGCTTGACGGGTAGGTAATCCACGGGAACGTTGCTCGAAGCCCGACCCTTGGAGAAGTAGGCGGCCAGGTTGGCGGCTTCCATGATGGTAGCCTCGCTCGGGTCGTCATCGTGAATAATGACGTGAGAGCCCGGCATGTCCTTCACGTGCAACCAAATGTCGGTCCGCTTGGCCGTGTGCAGGCTGAGTTGATCGTTTTGCAGGTTGTTCTTCCCAACGGAGATCTTGGTCCCATCGCTGGCAGTGAAACGATCTGGCTTGCTGACCTTTTGCCGTTTTTGTTTCTTGTTCTTCTTCTGATGATCGTGATCGCGGAGGTAGCCACCCTGTTGAAGTTCCAAACGGATGTCGACCAGGTCCTTAGGGGCGGCCAGTTCGATCTGCGCCATGATATTCGAGAAGTAATCCACGTCAGCTTGGGTAATCTTAAGCTGTTCGTTAACGTAGATCACGGCGTTCTTGGCCTTTTGATACCGTTTGAAATACTTCTGGGCGTTTTGATTCGGCGAGAGTTGATTACTGAGCTTGATCTTCAGTGGTTTATTCTCGTCGTAAAAGTTGGGCAGGGAAACCTCGGTTTGGCCACGCTCGACTTGATTGAGATAAGTCGTGAGAATTTCACCCTTGATCCGGTAGTCATCGGCGTTTTCCGTCTCGGCTAACGTTCGCTGTAACTTCTTAAGCTTGTTACGGTTCTTTTTGAGTTCATTACGGACGACACGAATCAAAACACTCCCTTGTTGCTGAACACGGTCCCGTTCGGCCTTATCCTGATAATAGGCATCCAGCAGTTCAGACAGGCTCTCGGAGGTCTGTTGCATACCGGTCGTCGGGTAGGGGAAGGCGGTAAAACTGGTCTTGCCCTTGGGCGAGATGGTCAGCGTTGGCTGTGGATTGTCGAAACGCGCAAAGAAGTCGCGGAAGTGTTGGGCGGCATCGCCAGGTTCGTGTAGTGCCGTTGACAGGGCGGCTACCGTGTCTTTGCCCAGTCCCTGGTATTGATGTTGTAAAGTTTGGGCGAGAACGTCCTCATTGGGGAAGTCTCGTAAAGTTTGAGCGAGATCGGCTCGGGGACCATCGAAGGGATTATCAAGATCCTGTTTTGGTGGATTGATGTATTGCGCACCCGGGAGTAGTAACCGGTAACGGTTCTGATCGGAGCCGACGTGCTTGATGGCGTCCAGAATTTTACCGCTGGCACTGTCAACGAGGATGACGTTACTGTGCCGGGCCATGATCTCGATGATTAGGAGTAACTCTTGTTGATCACCCAATTCATTGCGAGACGTAAAGTGGAGGTGGACGACCCGGTCGTTAGCGGCCTGGGTGATCCCCTTGACAATGGCCCCTTGCAGGTACTTTCGAAGGATCATCGTGAAGTTCGTGGGGACGGGGGGATTGACGTAAGGAATCTGCGTCACTTGAATTCGCGCGTAGGTTGGATTAGCCGAGAGAAGAATAGGGTAATTATGGCCGTTGGTGCGAATCGTCAGGACGACTTCGTTATCGTAAGGTTGGTTAATCTTACTAACCCGGCCAGTCGTCAGATTTTGGCTGAGTTCCTGAACCATTGCGTGGGTAAAGGATCCGTCAAATGACATGGAAACAACACCTTTCTAGTGAAAAATTTATTTTTAAAAGAGATTTATAGTGGTCAGAAAGCTGACTGTGCTGGCTCACGGCTGAATAAACATAACGGATAATAGCGATAGATCGGTCGTGAGGTAGATTGTAGGTTACTTGGAATTAAGCACGGACGCACTCCCAAAATTGCCGCAACTTTAAGTATAACTGGCGGACGGGTGAAGTGCAAAGAAGACCCCTTAGAATTCCAATAATTTTAAGACGAAATCGTCATCAAATTGACTTGTGATTAGCAAGCAAATCGTTGTACAATACAAGCAAAGGAGTGAGGGCAAAATGAAATCCAGTCTAGCCGCGTTAATGGCCATCAATAAAGTGCAACAAACGTTGCTGCAACGGATGACCAAGCAGCATCACCTGACCGTTTCCGAGTGGCAGTTACTCGACCACATAGGCGGCGGCGAAAATACCCAAGAAATTCTTGCCCAACAAACCAAGTTGGATACCTCGACTTTGAGTCGTCAACTGAAGGGCCTGGTTGCCAAAGATATGGTCACCAAGAAAGCCATTGGGCGAGACAAACGACAATTGGTATATACAATAACAGATAACGGTACGGAAACTGCCGCGACAATCAACACGGCATTCGAGACCTTATCCGATGATGTTTTTGAACATTGGTCAACCGATGAACGCAATTTATTACAAATATTATTGAACCGGCTCGATAAGAGTATGGACCGGCAACGCACCGTCAAGGAACCTTGAGGGCGTTTAAGCATAAGGAGTGAATGATTATTCAGCAAAGACTAGTTGTGATTTCTTTAGATGCAATGGGGAGTCGGGACTTAGATGAACACTTAGAGGAGCTGCCCAACCTGCGGCGTCTGGTCGTCACGGGAACCCGGGTCAGAAAGGTGCGGGGTATTTATCCCACATTGACTTATCCCTCGCATACCACGATTATTACCGGGCAGTATCCGGCAGTCCATGGGATTGTCAACAATACCAAGATGCAGCCGCAGCGCCAGTCGCCAGATTGGTACTGGTATCAACGTGACGTGAAGGTGCCGACGCTGTACGACCTTGTGCGGCAAAAGCACGAGAAGACGGCGGCCTTTCTGTGGCCAGTCACGGCCGGAAGTAAAATTACTTATAACCTGGCAGAAATTTTTCCCAACCGAATCTGGACGAACCAAGTCCTGGTTTCATTAAAGGCCAGCAGTCCGGCCTTCCTGCTACGGATGAATCAACGCTATGGTCATTTGCGGCGGGGCATTCAACAGCCCGAGCTGGATGACTTTATCACGGCCTGTGCGGTCGATACGCTGATCCATAAGAAACCCATGTTAACCCTGATTCATCTGGTCGACATGGATAGCATGCGTCACCGCTATGGGGTGCGGTCGGACGAGGCGATGGCGGCTCTGAAACGTCTAGATGCTCGAGTCGGTAAGCTGATCGATGCGACGATTGCGGCCGGAACCTTCTCGGCCACAAATTTCGCCATTCTGGGGGATCACTACCAGATCAACGTGGATCACATGATTCACTTGAATCAGGCCTTCGCTAAGCGTGGATGGTTGACGCCCATGGCTAACGGGACGGTCAAGAACGACTGGCACGTGTGGGCGAAGTCCTGTGATGGGAGTACTTACGTGTACACCCGTAATTTTGCGGACAGCAAGCACCTGCAGCAACTGCTTGAGGAGACTCCCGGCGTTGCTAAGGTGATTGACGGTCAAGTTGCGGCCAAACGTGGAGCGGACCCGTACTGTCGTTTCATGGTAGAAGCGGAAGCCGGGTATTACTTTACGGATGAGACCGGTCGTCCTGACGTGGTAGAGGCGGTTGACCCGGAGAGTCTCGGGCAACCAGACCGCTATCACGGGGTTCACGGTTATGATCCAGATAAGCCGGACTACTTTACGACGTTGGTTCTGAATGGACCGGCAATTAAACCCAATCAAATCATCGATGAGGCGCGACTGATCGATGAGGCGCCAACCTTTGCAAAACTTCTGAACGTGCAGTTCCCTGAAGACTTACCGGGTCAAGCTTTGACCGCGGCATTTAAGGAGGGCCACGATGAAGTTAACTAAAGAGCAATGGAGCTGGGTCTTCTACGACTGGGCCAACTCCGGCTACGGCATCATTGTGACCACGGCGGTTCTACCGATTTACTTCAAAGGGGTTGCCGAAAGCAGTGGGGTCGCGGCGGCAAATGCTACGGCCTACTGGGGCTATGCCAATAGTTTTGGGACGTTGCTCGTGGCTATTCTGGCACCTTTCCTGGGAGCCTTAGCCGATTACCGGGGATTCAAGAAACGCCTGCTGACCGGGTTCGCCAGTCTGGGGATGGTGATGACGGTGGGACTAGCCCTGTTGCCATCCTCGCAGTGGCAGTGGCTACTGTTTATCTACATCCTGTCGATTCTAGGCTATTCGGGTGGGAATCTCTTCTATGATAGCTTTCTGACCGATGTCAGTGATGACCAGCAAATGGACCGGTTGTCCAGCGTGGGCTACGGTTTTGGCTATCTAGGGGGCGTGATTGCCTTTCTGATCTTCATGGTCCTCGAGTTCACCAATGGCTTTGGTCAGCTGTCGAGTCTGGCCGTCGCACGCTGGGGCTTTGCCTTAGCGGCCGTGTGGTGGATTGTCTTCTTCATCCCGTTCCAGCGTAACGTGCACCAGCGCCACGCCTTAGACGTCACGTCAGCGCCACTGAAGCAGAGCTGGCATCGCGTCTGGCAGACCATCATTCACCTGCGGCAACACAAATACTTAGCCTGGTTCCTAATTGCTTACTTCTGTTATATCGATGGGGTTGATACCATCTTTACCATGGCGACCTCCATCGGCCTGGATATCGGCATCAACAGTACCACGCTGATCATGGTGCTGCTGGTCGTCCAGCTGGTAGCCTTTCCGTTTTCCATCTTCTATGGGTGGTTGGCCGGCAAGACCAGCACGCGAACCGGGATCTTAATTGCCATTATTGTTTACCTGGTGATCTGTGTGGATGCCTTGAATTTGAAATCGACGCTGGACTTCTGGATTTTGGCAGTCTTAGTCGGGACGAGTCAGGGGGGGATTCAAGCTTTGTCACGATCCTACTTCGGTCGGTTAGTCCCCAAGGAACGGTCGAGTGAGTTCTTTGGTTTCTATAACATTTTAGGAAAGTTTTCAGCGGTACTGGGTCCCGTTTTAGTCGGGGTCGTCACTCAAATGACGGGGCAATCCCGCATTGGGGCGGCATCGCTGTCGATTCTGTTTGTCATTGGTCTAATAATTTTTCTCACGATTCCACGGTCAGCGACAGGTAAATCCTAGTCGTCTCGGCGAAATTATGGTATTCTAGTTTTTGAAACTTAATTTTGACCCCAGTGGACATCTCATTTTTAAAGTATTCCGCTGGCCGTACTGGTTGATCTTGCTCGCTGAGTTGTGATTAACGGTGCGGCTTAATTGTGGGGTAAATGAGTCCTAAACGAAAGATAAAGTAGGTGTACAAACATGAAGATTGCTGTGGTCACCGATAGTACCAGCTATTTGTCCGCAGAAGAGGTCGAGCGGTATCACATTCACGTCGTCCCTATTCCGGTGATCATTGATGGTCGCTCCTATGATGAAGATGTTGATATTACCACGAGCGAATTTTACGAGCGATTACGAAATTCCAAGTCGTTCCCCAGCACGTCCCAACCGCCATTAGGCGAAATGATCAATTTATATGATCAGTTGGCCGACGAGGGGTACGATGCGGTTATCAGCATTCATTTAGCCAGCACGATTTCTGGGTTCGTTAACCAGTTAAAGGCGTTGGCCCCAACGATTGAAAACATCAAGGTCATTCCATATGATTCACAAATTACCGTTAAATTAATGGGTTACTTAGCCATCGAAGCTTCACGAATGGCCGCAAAGGGTGCCAAACCGGACGAGATCATCGCCCGGCTCGACGACTTACGGTCAACAATCGGCGAATACTTCGTGGTTGATGACCTGCAAAACTTGGTGCGTGGTGGACGGTTGTCCAATGCATCTGGGTTTATCGGGAGCGTCTTACGCATCAAGCCATTGTTGACGTTTGACGATGACACCCACGAGATCGTGGCTTTCGAGAAAGTTCGTTCACGTAAGAAGGCGTTAGCCCGCGTGGAAGACCTCTTCGTCGAGGCCCAATCCAAGGTCGACTATCCGTTACGGGCGTTGGTCTTAGACGCTAACGATCCCGAGGGTGGCCAATCCTGGGCCAACAAGATTGCCACGCAGTATCCCGAGATTCCGGTGGAACGGTCGTACTTTGGCCCGGTCATCGGCACTCATCTGGGGGAAAAGGCCTTGGCCTTAGCCTGGTTAAAAGATTTCGATCGCGCTTAACGCGTGCATCTTCTATGCGGTTATGGTAAGCTAGTCGCTGTAATTAAATTTACGGAGTAGGAAATAAAGCGTCAAGTGCTGGTGGAACGCAATGTGAACACCGGACGAAGGGCAATTGGCCCGCGATTTTATTTCCGCATTGGCCGCAGCGATGTGGCAACTCCCTTAGGAGATGTCTGAATTGAAGATGACTGTAGAGACTCGGCTACCTAAGCTGAGCACGTTGAGTTTGGTCACGATGGGCCTATTGATGGCGTTACAATTGGTGATCAAGAGTTTTTCGGTGGGACCAGCATTCCTGAAGTTTAGCTTCACGTTCCTGGTCGCGGCACTGGTTGCCCGTTTATTTGGCCCCTGGTGGGGGATGATGACGGCGGCGGTGGTTGACGTTATTGGCACGCTGATGTCGGGTGGCCCGTTCTTTATCGGGTTTACGATCTCGGCGGTGTTGGGTTCCCTGATCTACGCCTTGTTCCTGTACGGTAAGCCGGTGAGCTGGCCACGGTTGATCATCGCACAGGTGATTATCTCAGTGGTGGTTAACGCGTTTCTGAACACGCTGTGGGTGGCGATCATGTATAAGACGCCATTCTGGGGCTTGTTCCCGGTACGACTTTTAAAGCAGGTAATCATGACACCGATTCAAGTCGTGTTGCTTTACGCGCTGTTTAAGAGCCAGATGGTTAATCTAATTCAAAAACGTTTAAACCTTTAAAGTAAACGAGCACCATTTCGGTTGAGAAACTGGGATGGTGTTTTTAGTTGGGGTGGGTTGAAATGGACAAGATTAAATAAATTACTTTAACTTATGCCTACACCAAACCAACCCACAACAATTCCACTTGCTAAACCCACGATACTGACAAACTAGTCCCTAGAGAATGTATGGTCAGTACGTGAACCTTTAACTTTTTCTATTGAATCGGGGATTTGCCTTGTGTCTCCCGACTTTTTCAGTTATAACAAGGATTGACGAGGCGCCATTTCGGGGAGGATACTTATGAAGCAACTACTACAACTCTATGACAAGTATAAGAGTGTCATTGCATACCTATTTTTCGGGGGACTCACGACATTGGTCAACCTGGTCGTCTTCTTTGTGACCGCGACAATGTGGGGCTGGAACTACCAGATTGCAACGGCGATGGCGTGGTTTATTTCCGTGCTGTTTGCGTACGTGACCAACCGGGTATGGGTCTTCCATTCCCACTTCACCACGTTTGAAGCCCTATGGCGCGAGATTATCACGTTCTTCTCCGTCAGAGCGGCAACGCTGATTATGGATGAAGGCATCATGTGGATCGGGGTATCCTTATTATCGCAAAATGAAATGCTGACTAAGTTGGTTGACCAAGTCATTGTTGTCTTGGCAAACTACTTCTTCAGCAAATGGTTCGTCTTTCGTAAGACCAAGGCGACCTCATCGTCAATGAATGAGTAAATGAGTAGATCACGCTGTCTGAATGGATGGCGTGATTTTTTAGAATTATTGATAAGTATGATTGAAAGAATAGGAGACCTATCATGAATCTCAACAATGACACTAAAACTATAAAGATGTCCAGTAAAGGCCGAGTCGTGATACCGGCTACGTTCAGAGAAAAGATGGGACTTTCGAGTGGTGATTATTTGCAGGCTTCACTAGACGCCAAAGGGGAATTATGTCTTGAAAAGCTACCATCTGCTCTTGATTGGCAAGACTTAGTTGCGGGAATTCCAATTGAGCGCGTTGATTTCGATGAGGCTGGCAAGTACGATGCGACAAAGTCACCGAATTTTGATGAATGGATGCATGAAGAGTAATCTGTATTTTGGGATAGTGGTGCCAAACCATTCATTTGATGACAGGATTAGTAATTGCTGTGAATTAACTGATACGTGGAAAACATTGATCGATGAATTAGGTTCTCAATGTAAAAATATAACCAATATATAATTACGCCATTAAATCGATTTTTTAAAAACATGAGACAGATTTCCCGAAAATTACATTAGTAGTAAGTAGGGACATCATTTGCCAAGCAAAAAGCCAAGTCCTGATTCGGTACTAACCGAATCGGACTTGGCTTTAAATTTGATATTAAGCAACTGCGCGCTGCTGACGTTGTCGGTTGCGGTGACCAATGCGAACGCGGTAATAGATGGCGACCAGGACGCCACCGATCACGATACCGATAGCATTGGCAAGCACATCGTTGATGTCGCTACTCCGATTGATCAGCCAGTGCTGTGAGAGGATATACTGAATGGTTTCGATGCTGCTGCCAGTGAAGAGACCGAATGCGCCGACGCCCCAGATGGAAATCTTCGGGGCAAGCCACTTTAGCAGGAGACCAAGTGGCAGGGTCAAGAGAATATTTTCTGCAAAGCCGAGATTAAAGACGTCTAATTGCGTTAAGTTCACGCGGCCGAAGCCCACGGGCATAATGTAGACGCCGGTGCCAGAGAAGGAAATCGGTGTGAATAGGATTGCTGCTAAGCCGGTTAAGTAGGCTAGAGTTAGCAGGGCGAACCACCGATGTTTGTGCGTGGTCGTGACGATGAGCAGACCGCTCAAGCAGGCCATGAGTAAGATAATTAATAAGGGTTCCCAGCGCATCGAATCACCTCCAAAAGATGCTAACCATTTCAACGTGTCATTCAACATGTTCTTAGATTACCGCAGAATGACGCGTCTGTGGGGAAATTGCCGGGGGTTTTAAGGTTTCTTTGGCCCTTTAGTAAATTCGTAAGTTCTTCGGCAAAGAAACATCACATTCTTTCGCGGTCTCGGTGTACAGGTTGAGGTATCTCGACTGAGAAAGTAGACGACGGGTGTCGCTGACACACTATTAGCGTGGTATGATAACAACAAATTAGTTGAGGAGGCAAATAGAGATGACGCATTCAGATTATCAAAATGAATTGCGAGACAATCAAGCCAATTGGAACGATCGCGCTAAGGCCCACATGACTTCGGACTTTTATGACGTTGATCACTTGGTGGCAACCCCAGACGAAACAACGGTGACCGTTCAGCATGACTATGCCATTCTGCGGCAATGGCTACCTGATAACACGATTAAAGGTTGTGACTTGCTCCACCTGCAGTGTCACATTGGAACGGATACGTTATCCTGGCAACGCCTCGGCGCTACCCACGTCACGGGTTTGGACTTTTCACCACAGTCCCTGACGTATGCCAGAGAAATTGCACAACGCGCACAGGCGGACATTACATACGTGCAGGGCGATGCCCGCTTTGCCAGTCAGCGGATTCAACGGAAATTCGACGTCGTGGTCACCAGCATGGGGACGATTACGTGGCTGCCGAATCTGACAGACTGGGCTCAGTCGATTGCGACGTTGCTGAAGGCCGGCGGCACGTTTATAATCCGTGATGATCACCCCTTCCTAAATGCCTTAGACTTCGAGTCGATGGTCGTTCACTCTGATTACTTCAACGATGGCACGCTGACCTACGAACAGGATGGCTCATACACTGACCACTCGGCCCATCGCGTGCAACACACGACAAATCACAACTGGAATCATGACTTTCAAGAAATCACCACAGCCCTCCTGACGGCGGGATTAACTCTCGAATTTCTCGGTGAATATCCACGGACGGAGTGGCCAGCGTTACCAAATCTGGTGCAGCGCGACGGTTGGTTTGAACTGCCGGCCGATGCGCCGAAAATTCCCCTGACGTTTGCGTTGGTGGTGAAGAAGCCAGCTCGCGGGTAACTGATTATGATCGTTCATCCCTAATTTTGCCTGCTTTAGTGATCGTGTCGAAATTTAAACACGGGTACCATCAAGATTGCCGCAAATGGTAGCCAACTCAATACGCCAAAGACATTGAGAAAGGCGTGATTCAAGTGATGCTTTAGTGATTGGTGAATGCGTTGCGTCAATTCAGTCAATTCGCGGTTAAGTTGGTGAACGCGTTGGGTAATCTTACGGTTGACCGCGATGGTGATGGAGCGTTGCAACTGCTGCTTTGCGGACAGTGGAATGAGCGTCACTGGAACTGCTTTTGCCGTGGCAATACTTAGCAGTTGTTGTTGGTAAATCCGATGAGCTTTTTGCTGCCGAGCAGCCGTAGAAACCGTGATGGTCGTAGGCTTGAACTTCGTCTTAGTGGACGTGACGGCCGTGCTATTTGGATTGAGCCGCCGTTGCAGTTTTTGATTGAGACGATGTTGTTGCGTTGCCGTCACATTGGCCAATCGACTGACTTGGGTGTGGGCGACGGCCAGTGTTTCGCGCTTCGCATGGGTCACATTGCTGGTGAGTAGCGTGGTAAAGACGGCAATTGCCAAGACCATCCCCACTTGCCGTAGGACGTTGGCCACACTTTGCGAGCTGGTCAAACGGGCGCCATGAAAATCGGCTACGGCGAGAATGTTCGCTGTGGCTGCGACTAAGCCGTAGCCTAAACCCAACAGAATATCGGCGATAATCAGTTGTCGATAGTTGCTACCCAGTGGTATGCGGCCAAGGAGGACATAGCTGATACCCATCAGCAGAAAACCACTGGCGACAATCAGCTTGTTGTTGACGTGACGGATCACCAGCGACGTTAGGATAACCGTCACCATAACCGTGACAGAATAGGGTGTCATCAACAGAGCCGCTGTGAGCTCGCTGGTGCCGTGAACACGGGTGAGAAAGGTTGGTAGAAGCACTGCCAGCCCACCCAGAAAGAAATTGCAGAGAACTAGCGCGAGGCTGGCACCATTAAAGTTACGACTCCGAAAGAGCTGCAGGTCGACCATAGGGTGGGCGGTATACCGTTCCCAGGCTAGAAACGCGATGAAACTGATTGTGGTCAGCGTAAACAGGCTCACGATGGTCGTAGACTGCCAGCCCCAAGTGTTCCCCTTGATCAGGCCCAGTGACAGGCTGAAAAGTAAGGCCATACTGAGCAGGGCGCCGAGCCAATCGATTTTTACATGAACTGTTTTTTCGTGTCGCAGAGGCAGTACGAAACCAAAAACAATCAGGTCTAGAATGACCAATGGTACATTGATGAAGAAGACCCACCGCCAGCCCCAATATTGGGCAACAATCCCGCCGACAGTCGGTCCTAAAGCCACAGCCAATCCCTGAACACCCGCCAATGCGGCAACGACTCGATTCCGGTTGGCTTGGCTGTTTAGGTCCAGGCCAATGACCATACTGGTGGGAATGATGGCAGCAGCCCCAATACTTTGAATAGCGCGGGCAACGAGCATCCAGGTAAGATTGGGTGATAGACCAGTCAAGAGTGATCCCAGGCCAAAGACGACTAAACCAGTAAAGACAAATTTATTCTGACCAAAGCGTTCCGCGAGACGGCCGAATGGAATGATCAATGTGGCAAAAATAATCGTGTAGATGTTGAGTGCCCAAGATAGTTCGGTCAGGCTTTCCCCAAAGGCAGACTGAATTTCGGGTAAAACGATGGTCATGATGGAAACGTCCATCATACATAGCAGGTTTCCGAGCAGTAAAACGGGTAAAACACCCTTTAGCTTGTTCATAGTGAGCTCCCCCTTTTGTGGCACATCTGTGTTAGCATGTCTCATCTGTGACACCTTGACCTTAACAGCGTATACTGAGCACTACAAGTTCAAGTAGTTGCTGAAAGATAAGTGCTACACATGTGGGGGATTTGTGACAGGAGGTTAGGCACCATGAACGGACAGGAAAGACTGGCAGAACAGTCAAAGGCGTGGTTGGAGGCAGCTCTATTTGATTTGTTAGACGAACAGCCATACGCAGCGATTACGGTCACTGAGATTGCAGACCGGGCACAGTTGTCGCGGCGGACCTTTTACCGGGCATTTCAGGACAAGGATGCTTTGTTGGGTTATTATAACCAGGAGGTCGGGCAACGGTACTTGGCGGCCCTGCAACGCATTGATCCGCAAAATATGGTCTTTGAAGATGTGTTGACCTATTTCTTTGAGTTCTGGTGGCAGGAGCGTCAGCGGGTGAGTCGCCTGATTGCTCAGGGGCTCTTCGACCGTACGTTAGCTCAGATAACGCCGCAAGCGAGTGAAATCTATCGGGTCTTCCCAGCACCTTGGCATATAGCCGGGTCAACGGTGGAGACGGGCTACATCATGAGCTTTGCCGTAGGGGGCTTTTGGAACGTGCTGAACACTTGGCTGGTCAAGCCCCATCCAGAGTCGCCAGCAAAGATGGCCGCGTTACTGACGGCTGGGCTAAAACGATTGGGTGAGACTGGGGAGTAGTTGGTTTCGGAATATGAAATGGACCTGTTAACATGGAAAAGGGAATCATAATGCCTTATTTTAGATTTTTGAAGAAAAATGGAAGTATAATGCCATTTTGGAAAGATTTCTGGCTAAATGGTATTATGTTTCCATTTGACTAGGACTCAAGTTTTAATGATTAATTGCGTGGGAACCAATACAATTAGCAAATCCATAAATTAAGGGAGACAGACAATTTGACAATCAATGCCCATCAACAATGGCTCGTCGATTTCTATAAACATCGTAACTGGTATCAGTATTCGCCCTTTGTTCACGTGGCGATTCTCACGGAAGAAGTGGGTGAGGTCTCGCGCGCAGTTCGCACCAACGAAATTGGCCGCGACCATCCCGGTGAAAAGACCGCGACAACTGCTGAGAAGCGGGCGAATTTGAAGGAAGAGCTGGCGGATACGCTGGACTTGGTTTTGGTGCTCAGTAGCCTTTACGATATTGATGCACAGGACCTGTTGAAGGCGAGTGAAAAGAAGCTGACGGCACGATTTAAGGGTGAAAAATAAAACATTGCCCGTTACGTCTGGAGGATGGTCGTAGAGAATAGTTGTTCTATCGCAGATATGGTTGCATAATGAGACTGCTAGAAATAGAATGGCTATCTCAACGATGAGGAGGGGTGTACAAGCTATGGAAGTTACCACCTATCATAAATTTCGTAAGAATCTGAAGCACTATCTGGATAAGGCCACAGAAGATGTTGAACCCGTGATCATCGTGCGTAACAATCATCAAAATGCGGTGCTCATGTCGGCAGAGGTTTATCACAATATGCGCGAGAATCAATATATACTGGAAAATTCAGCCAATCGTAAATGGTTACAGGAATCTTTGAATCAAGTACACCAAGGCCAAACGATTCAGCATGATTTGCTTTAACAATGAATATTCATTGGATGCATAAAGTAACGCTAGCAACACTAAAGGAGCCATGACGTCCGTCACAGCTCCTTTGTTTTAGAAAATTTAGCTTTATTTGTTGCGGTGTGCTCGCCGGCGTTCGTGACGATCATGATGACTCTCGGCTTGTAAGGCCGCATTAGCCCGCATCTGTGCCGGATACTGGCGCCGAGCGAGTAGCCAGACGCAGCCCCGTTGAACGAGCAGTGTGATCCCCAAGTAGAGTAGCAGGGTCACTGAGCTACCCGTCCACAGACGGTCGACGCCCAGATGACCGGCAATACCGACCACCCACAGGACCACCGTTAACCAGTTACCTTGCCGCATGACGAGGCCATCCTCGTTGACCCAAAAATGGTAAGACCAAGCACGTAGCGCGGCAAAAATCAGCGCACTAGCGAGACTAAGACCCCCGAAGATTAGAGCTTGTTGCGGGGTGATATGCAAATGTTGTTTCTGAAAGGCATCACCGATCGAGGCCATTCCCAACAGAATGACCAGAATAAAAAATTCTAGCTTGAAACGAATAATTCTGGGGGCGAGTTGGCGTCTAATGACAACGACTAAGAGCCAGGCTCCAAGAACGAGGTTGGTTAAATCTAAATTTTGCATGACTAACTCCTTCGATTTATGGTGAATAATTTATGGCAATTTCTGATTATACACCTTGATTTCGGAAAAGTCGGTCAAATAAGTTTATCTCGAAAAGTTTTACAGCATACGCGATATGACTTTTGCAAAAGGTCAGCCTCGAAATTCAGACAAATTGATTTATATAGAGACTCTTTGCGGTACTATTAAGAGGACAACTACAGAACGATAGAAGCGGGAGGATATTTATGTTAAAAGACGAGCAGATTGTCTGGGCCGTTCATCAAATGGAAGATGATATTGGGCCGGTGGGGCCGTCACTGGATGCACGGACCCCCTTCCAGTTTTTGGTCTCCGTTATTTTAAGTGCGCAAGCCACGGATGTTTCGGTCAATAAGGTGACGCCGACCTTGTTCGCCAAGTATCCGGATCCTGCGGCGTTGATGGCGGCAGACGTGGTCGATGTTGAAACGATTATCAAAAGCGTCGGTCTATTTCACAACAAGGCTAAGAATATCATTAAGACCGCACGCATTGTACATGAAGACCTAAACGATGTGGTGCCGACCGATCGGAAGGGTATCATGGCCTTGCCCGGTGCCGGTCGGAAAACGGCTAACGTTGTTTTGAGCGACGTCTTTGGCCAGGAGACATTTGCTGTGGACACCCACGTCTCGGCCATTTCCAAGCGGCTTCATTTCGTGGAACAGTCGGCCTCACCCTTGCAGGTGGAAAATAAGATTGTTAGCGTCTTGGACCCCACGGAATTGCATCAGGCGCACCATACCATGATTGAATACGGTCGCAAGTATTCGATGAAGCTATCGCCGGAGAAGGAAGTTTGCCAGCTGATCATCGACTGCGACAAGCTGAATGAAGAGAATGAGGCAGAAATCTAGGAACGGCTAGCGAGGCGATAACTCTGGTATCGCGTAGCTTAATGGACCTCCGTTTGCTCAAAGTCTCGGCGTATGTTACGGTTAATCTCAGTAAATAAACGAGGAGTGACGTTAATGAGTGTGCGAAATTGCCGTGAAGTGTCCGGCACGAGATCGTGCAAGTCATAGCAAATAGCAGGACCGACAAGTCAACATATGAAGGTCTCTCCATGCTGTTTGCTGCAAGGAGAGTAAATGAATTTAAAGGAAATTACCCAATTAGATCAAATCTTAGCAACGGTTGCCACGTACACGCACAGTGATCGGGCAGCTAAAGCCTTACAAGAGACGGCCAATCAAACTGAATTGACGGCCGTTCATACGCAATTAACGTTAACGGCGGAAGCTCACCGTTTGCTGGCCAACAACGTGACGTTTACGTATTTTGACTTGGATCAGCTAGCGGCGCTACAGGCGAAGCTTGACCAAGGACTCATGTTGAATGCCCAGCAGTTGGATCAGATCAATGACTTTCTGATTAATCTGCGGCGGCTGAAGGCTATTTTACACACGCACCAGCAGCTGGCACCCCATCTGACAGCGTTCATGCAATCCACCGCGCAATTAGGAAGCCTTCAGCAAGAATTGGAGCACATGATCATCTACGGCCAGATTGCCGACAACGCAACGCCGGAACTGGCTGAGATTCGTGGGAAAGTTGTCAAGCAACGCCAACAGGTCCAGACAGCGCTGACGCAGTTCGTTCAGAAGCATCCCCATTCCGTGCAGAGTAACCGACTGATTACGCGAAATGAGCGGGTGTGCGTGCAGCTCAAGGCTGGCGAAAAGAACCGGTTCAAGGGACAGGTTATCGATCAATCGGCGACCGGCTCAACCATTTTCTTCGAGCCAGCGACGGCGGCCAAGAAAGGGGCCGTTCTCGCAGAGCTCATTGCCGATGAAAGTGCTGAGGTCTACCAATTGCTGGTGACTTTGACCGGCGACGTTCTGGATAACTGGGACGCGCTGACCAAAAATCAGGAACTACTCAGTCAGTTCGACCAAATCATGGCCCGTGGTCAGTACGGATTGGAAACGAACAGCCGGTTGCCCGAATTAAATACAGAGCAGCACATTAAAATCGTTGCGGGCCGTCATCCCTTGCTCAAGGAAGCGGTACCTCTCGACATTGAGCTGATGCCACAGCAGGGCCTGATGATCACCGGGGCTAACTCGGGTGGGAAGACGGTCGTTTTGAAGACCATCGCGCTGTTTGCCCTAATGATTCAGGTGGGCCTCGAGTTGCCAACCGCTGCTGGTACGCAGATGGCGGTCTTCAGCCAATTCTGGGTCGATATTGGTGATAATCAAAGCATTACGGCGCAACTGAGTACGTTTGCCGCTGAGATGACGACGCTGGTTGATATGACTGACAATATCAAAGAGAATGCGCTGGTCTTACTGGATGAAATTGGGAGCGGAACTGATCCGGAAGAAGGGTCTGCGCTGAGCATCTCAATCATCGAGTATCTCCGCCAGCGAAAGGCGACCATCATTGCTACGACCCACTTTAGTGCAATTAAAGAATACGCCGTCGATTGTCCGACGTTCATGACGGCCACCATGGCCTTTGATCCGCAGACGTTGGAACCCACGTATCGCTTGTTGCTAAATCAAGTCGGTGCAAGTGAAGCAATCTGGCTGGCCGAACGTTTGGGACTGGCGCAGTCGATCCTGGATGCGGCACGTCAACGACTTGACACGAAATAAATTAGGCTTTAACTGGAGGTAACCACAGTGGTTGCCTCCTTTTATTACAGTAAATTTTATTTTCTGTTACTTGAAGCGTTTGTTTTTTTGAATTCACCTTTTTAAAGGTCGGCGCCAGTAACATCAAACACTTTGTTTAAAGATGCGGCGTATACTTTTGGAAATAAATACTGGAGGCAATCACGATGACGTTGATTGAAGAACATGTTTATTTAAAAACATTGGGAAATTCGATGGCTGTTATAATTCCTAGTAATGTTAGTAATCAGTTACGCTTAGTTGCAGGTCAAGAGTTACGGATTACTGTTGAAAGTGGGTCGATTATTCTAACACCTGTTAGAAAGAAACCAATCAATATTCACGAACTCTTTGCTGATTGGCAAGATGATAATCGTCGTGAAAAGGAACTAAATTGGGGAAAGTCGACCGGGAGTGAGTTTCCGTGGAATCAATAAGACATACATTAAAAGTCCATTCATCTCCCGTAAGTGATGGATGGACTTTTAACATACAACGAATGATCATTTGAATAGTCTGTATTTATCTGCCAATATTATAATCAAAATTAATTTGTCAGGGAATCAGGTCACTAGATAATCTAATTCGGGTAGCAATGACTAAGAGGGTACATACGATAATCATTGTTGCCATGACGAGGACATGTTAAGGTTGGAAAAAGTCGGTGTTTGAGCTTCAGTCAGATGGCCCATTTGACTAGACTAAATGGGGTCGTGCCACCAAGAAGAGCTTCGTCAACACGATCACCACCAAGACGAGTTGAAGAATGAAATCAGCTTCGTTCAGAAAGTGTCGGTCGTGGGTGGAGGCAAAGAGGTCGAAGTGAAACGTCAGCGTTACCAGGGAAAGAAAACCGATGACTGCCAAGGCAACGGGCTTGAACAAGACGATTGTAAGTCCCATCAAAATTAGTGTGGATCCAAATAAAAGGTACTGTGCGGTTGTATTTTGTTGAACCATACGCATAATTATCCCCCCAGAATAACTTGTTTCAACGAAAGTTACGCCCGATTTAACGTCCATATCGTATCATTACCTTTGAAGTAAGGTCACGCCAAAGTACTGAGATGCTATCGTTAGTTTTCAGGCGTAACGAAGGCCTGATCTTTTGGATAGAAGTGTTAAGGTGCTAGTAGTTAGCGTTCACCTACAGTGACTGCGCTTGAACAGCCAGAACAGGCCACCGACAATTAAACCAATCATTAAGGCGCGGACGCCCCAGCCAATGAGCCAAAGTGAGAGAAGTTGTGGGAGCAAGTGGTTCCAATCGATCGTTAATAACATGTTTATCAGACCTCCTGATTGTAGGTTAATAGAATTCGTCCGGCCGCGTGTTCCGTCAATAGGTGATGTTGCGCCGTCTTGACGGCGGTGAATGGAAGTTGTTCATGGATTACCGCCTTAAGCTTGTTCTGGGCGAGTTGGTCCAGTAGCCATCGGTAATCTCTTGGGGAGATAGCGCCACTTGCAAAGCTGAAAGACTGGTGTGGTTGAGCGCGATACTGTTGTCGCGCTAAGGAGAGTATCTTGACCGGTCCCAACACGGCTGTCAGTTGATCGAGCAGGGTAGCTGAACCGGCTAGATCAATCACCTGGCTGATAACAGGCGATTTAGACAACTGAGGATCGAGAGGGGAATCGTAGTCGAGCACCTGTTGCGCACCCAATGTTTGTAAAAGCCTGTGACGACTGGAATGGCCAACAGCAATGACTCGCACGCCAAAGAGTTGAGCCAGTTGTAGAAAATAGGTGCCGACACTGCCACTAGCACCAGTGACCAAGACGGTTTCGCCAGCCTGCAGCCGACTTTTTTTGAAGGCAAAGTAGGCGGCATCCGCTCCACCAATAATTGTGGTTGCATCCGTCAGTGAGACACCCTGCGGAACTGGGAACAGGAGTGGCGGCAATGTCGACAAGATTTGTTCCTGATGACTACCGCTCGGTTGGACGCCAATGACGGGACGGTTCAGTAACCGTGAGTTACGTAGCCCGCCGACCTCGCGAACAATGCCACCAAAACCGTAACCAACGACAATTGGCAGTTTGACGGGGCGCAGAGCTTTTAACTGACCTGTTTCCGTGAGAACATCGTAGGGCATAACTGGTGTGTACCGTGTTTCAATGCGAACGGTCAGAGGACTTAGACGAGGAGTTGGTCGTGACATTAGGGTTAGCGCATCGATGCCCTGATACGACGTTTGTGTGATAGCACGCATCAGTCGTTCACCGCCCAATCCGATTCGGCAAGGATAATCAATGCGGCGAGCTTCTGGGCAAAAGCTTGCTTGGCAATCGGGGCCACCAGCTTGAGTGGGACGAGAAAACCAGCGGAAGTGGGCACGCTGAGGGTTTCTGTAAGCACTGTCTGGGTGTCATCTCCGGACAATGTAAAGGTTAACTGATAGGCGAGACGGCCACCCTGACTGTGGTAGATAACCTGACTGGATGATGTGGTAACGGTCAGGTGTTCGTGAACGTTGAGCGCCGGCGCTTGCCGGGTGATGTCGACGCCATTATCTACCATGGTGACCTGTGTAATCTCGGTGTCCCAAAGGCGTAAATTTTCGAGATTGCTAAGAATCATGTGTAGACGCTGTTGCGGTGCACGGGTAAACAGGTGATTTTGAAATAAAATTTCTGACATAAAAAGGCCTCCTTCACTGGATGGCCTTACTTTAACCGATAAGCGTTTGCTATAAAAATCAGCATACTGATATTTTAGAAGTCTTTCGGAACCTGTTCATGAAATAGGTCCGTTAAGAATCGTTGCTTTTGGTGTGCTTCGGCGGCATCATTCTCGCGTCCGGCACGATCGGCAATTTCTGCCAAGAGTCGATAACTGTTGGCTAACATGTAGTGGGAATTGTGGGCGGTGATGTAGGCAATGCCGGTTAGTAGTCGTTGCGTAGCCAGCGGGGCATCTTGTAAAAAGTACGCGGTTAACGCGGCGAGGTAGAAGATAATATTGTTATTTTCCTCGTAAGGCACCTGTTCAATAGCCGCGAGTGCCTGGTCAATCAATTGCGTGGCTTTGTGACGACGTCCCTGCTTAGCCTGAACGGTGGCGAGCGATGCCATGGCCAGGCAGGTCAGTGAGGTGGGTGTGTGTTGCTCGGTCATGGTCATCGCAAATCGCAAGTTCTGCTCGGCAGCGTCCAGCTTGGACTCGACATGCAATTGGGCCACACCAAGGTAATAGTAATAGGCCTGGGTCTGTTGCGCCGTCGTCACGGCGGCGACCGTTTCGGGTGCGGATAGGAAATCCCAGAGCTCTTGATAATGGTGTTGATTGCAGAGTGCTTGCATGCGGGTGTTCAGGTTGTCATCCCCACTGATGGCAAAGTCAGTGGCTAAGCTGATCTCATCGAGTGAGATGGCTAATCGTCGGCACAACGCCACTAACAATCTTGCATTGGGTGTGTACCGATCATGTTCAATTGCTGACAGCATGGACTGCGCACAGATACCAGCTGCGACATCTTTCTGTGAGCGGCCTTGCTGCTTACGAACCTGTTTGAGCGTGGTCCCAAGTGACATTGCATTTTACCTCCCTCAAATGACTGTTTTGATTAAACTTACACGGTTTTAGGGGAGAACGCTAGTAAGAAGGACTAACATGTTGAGATTGATTCGCTGTCAACTGAACGGTCCAGGTGAGCAAGTAGTCACTCCCCTAAAAGATTACGCCTTTAGAACATCTTAATATATTACAGTCGAAATTCCATTGACACATTTTTGTAACATGCCTATAATAATTGTAATCTTTGGAAGAGGGAGTGGGATTGTTATGAAGAAATCTTTAGTATTAATGACTGTTTTGGGGTTAGTTGCACCGATGGCATTGGCCGTACCAGCCTCTGCTAAGAGCACTACGGCAGTTGTAACAGCGGCTAAGCAAAGCCATACTTACACCATCGTTTCATCCAGCTTTTTCAAACAGGCGAAAACCGTACACACTAAGGATGCCAAGCCAGTCGTTTACAAGGCTAGCATCGCGGCTGATCGCCCAACGATGACGCTGACGGCCAAGGGGAAGCTGAAGTCGGGCACCACCTACAAGGTTACCAAACAGGCGAAATTAAAGTTAACGGCTAAGAAGACACAGAAATACAGCTACGTTAAGGGGCAAGGCTGGGTTGTTGCCAGCAAGTTAACGGCGGGGAAGTTCAAGGCCGCTGATGGCATCAAGGCAAAGCCAACCAAGTACACCATCGTTTCATCCAGCTTTTATAAGAAGGCGAAAACAGTCCACACCAAAGATGCTAAGCCAGTCGTTTACAAGGCCAGCATCGCAGCAGACCGGCCAACGGCAACGTTGACGGCCAAGGGACAATTGAAATCCAGTACCACTTACAAAGTAACTCGGCAATTAAAGCTGAAGAGTTCAACCAAGAAGACAAAGACGTTTAGCTACGTGAAGGGTCAAGGGTGGGTTCTGAAGAGCGCCTTAACCAATGGTCAATTCAAAAACGCTGACTAATTGGGGAATTAGTTTGTTATACAGACATGGTCATTGAAGTAAGGAAAATGAAGCATCGGTCATCCGGGAGGTGGCGGTGCTTTTATTTTGGGGAGAGTTGACTAGTAGATTGCCGATGGCCTACTAATCACTTGCGTAAAAAAATAATTCTAGTAGGATAAAAGTTATGATAAAGCAAACGCAGATAACTGAAGAGAGCATCAAAGTGTTTAAAGCACTAGCTGATCCTATTCGCTTGGAAATTATTAAGTATCTAAGTCAGCTGGACCACGAAGTTTCTTGTGGTGAGATCAGTCAGACGATGCAGATTAGTAAGACGTCCGGTTCGTATCATTTCAAAATTTTACAGGAGGCGGGCCTGATCTCGGTACGGAAGGTAGCACGTGAAAAATATGTTATTTTAGACCGGTCGACTTTTGACCGACACCTAACCCATTTCTGGCAAAACCTATAGCCGATTAGACCATTGGAGAGGCGCTCATTGTGAGCGCCTCTTTTTAGACATTGCATCTTGTCAGCAACTTCCGGCAATGGTATGTTTACATAGTTCAAAGATATTTGAACTATATTCAACCACGGGAGATGGGGAAATGACAGGGGAAACGGTAAATTCTAGATGGATACTTGTACTGACATCGTTAGGCTTTTTCATGGCCATGATGGATGCAATGATTGTAACGACAGCATCAACGGCGATTCGCACTGAGTTTCAGATTTCGGTAAACACCTTGCAGTGGGCACTGAATGCTTATAACATTACGATTGCGGCAGTTTTACTGGTCGGTGTCTCGCTAGGAGAGCGTTGGGGTCGCCGCAAAATTTATAACTGGGGAATTCTGATTTTTACAGTTGGCTCAGTTCTCTGTGCTTTGGCCAATGGTATTGGGTGGCTGATTCTTGCCCGAATTGTTGAGGGCCTGGGTGCCTCTGTCATGACACCGATGTCGATGGCTATTCTCACCAGTGCTTTGCCGCCGGCGCAACGGGGACGGGCGTTAGGTATTTGGAGCGGCATTGGGGGCTTGGCCTTGATTGTCGGTCCCTCGCTTGGTGGGTTCATCGTCGCGAAGCTAGCCTGGCAGTGGATCTTCTGGATCAACGTGCCGATTGGCATCGTGGCTATCTGGCTATCAAAACGCCATTTACCAGAGAGTCACGGACAAAGCAATCCGATTAACTTAGTTGATAATGCCTTAGTTATTCTTACGATGGCAGGTGTAATTTGGGCATTGTCTGCAACGACAAGCAGCTCGACCTTCGCACAATTAGGACTTATCTTCGTTATTGCGTTACTCAGTTTGGGGTGTGGGGCCTGGTTTATTTATCGTCAGGCGCACGAAGCCTTACCGATGATGCCGTTAAGCCTGTTTCAAGAAAGAACGTTTAGCGGTGGAAACCTCGCAACGGCTTGCCTGTATGGCTCAATGTACGGCGTGGTCTTCTTCCTACCGCAATATCTACAGGCCAGTCAACAAAGCACTGCGCTAGTTGCTGGACTGGAGCTGTTACCATGGACGGGGACATTGGTCGTCGTTGCACCGTTTGCAGGACAGGCTGTCGATCGGTTTGGTGAGCGTTGGGTTGCCACGTTAGGACTGCTCTGCCAGGGTGTTGGCTACCTGCTAATTGCGGTGTTTGTACATAAAAATTATGGGTGGTTCGTCTTACCACTAATGCTGGCAGGCGTGGGATTGTCAATGGCAGGACCAGCCCTGCAAAAATCTGTGATTGGTGCGGTGCCACGGGTAATGATTGGTAAAGCCTCCGGAATTTATAATGTCTTCCGATTGTTGGGCGGTGCCCTAGGGACAACGCTTGCCGTAATGATCTTTTACCAGTTCCGCGGCGCTAATTTTGCTGGTGGATTTCAAGCAACGATGGTGGGAACGGCAGCAATCTCGTTACTGGGAATCGTGTGGTCAAGCCGATTGCGTGTAGGACAAAGAGAAAATATGTAAAACTAGTCTGATGTGGTTTGAACGTCTCCGTAAATAGCGTATGATAGAAATTAAGCTTAAAGATTCCTGAAGGAGGCCATCAACATGGCAGATGTCTTACTAGTCATTGATCTTCAAAACGGTGTTTGTTACGGTGAACAAACCGCTGTGAATATGCCCCAAGTCATTGCGGGTGTCAACGCGAGAATCGCGGCATACCGCAAGGCTAAGAAGCCGATTGTCTTTGTCCAGCATACGGATGAAGACTTGGTTAAAGGAACCCACGATTGGGAATTGATTCCCGAACTGGATTACCGTGACACGGATCCCTTAGTTTCTAAGAATCATGCGAATGCTTTTTACCATACTAATTTGCGGCGCGTCTTGACGAGCTTTGCCGCCGAGTCTTTGGAAATCTGCGGCGCACAGGTTGAATACTGTGTCGACACGACAACCAAAGTGGCCCATGGTATTGGCTACGACTTACAAATGACGCGGGGGTTAACGACCACCGTGGACAATAAATTTATGACGGCCGAACAGACCATTGCCTTTTATGAGGGCATTTGGAATCATCGGTTTGTGACGATGTTAGAGGCTTAGTGATTCGAGCTCACTGCGAATGATGGTGAGCTTTTTTTATGCCCTTTTGTAAAATAGTCTTGCCTTAGTGTTGCACGAGGGGCTTATACTTGAGCTATGAAATCGACATTTTTGCATTGGGGGAGTGTTATTCTTATGAAAAAAAGATTACTAATGTTCATGGGCATCGGACTACTTGTGCTGGGACTATCAGCTTGCAGTATGGGAAGCAAGCATACTAGCACCGCGTCCAACCTACCGGATTCCAGTAAGTATGAACCAACCCTGTTCTTTCACGGCTGGGGAAGTAGCTATCATGCGGAAGAACAGATGGCCCAGTCGCTGGTAAATGCTGGTCTGACGAAAACCATCGTTCGGGCAACCGTTTCGAAACACGGAAAGGTTACCTTGTCCGGCCATTTCCGTAAGGGCGACTACCATCCTATTGTGGAGGTGGGGTTCGAGGGTAATCGAAATTCTAATCCGCGCCAGTGGGGACGCTGGGCCGAGGCAACGGTGATCAAGCTGCAACAGACGTATCATACAAAGCGATTCAATATGGTCGGCCATTCGATGGGGAATATGGCAATCATGTATTATCTCTTGGATAACTCGAATAAGCTACCTAAGTTGCAGAAACAGGTCGATGTTGCCGGGCACTTCAATGGCATTCTTGGAATGGGTGACGAACCGAATCAAATGAAACTTCAACCGAATGGTAAACCCGAAAAGATGCAGGCTGCCTATAAGGCCTTGCTGCCACTACGTCATACGTACCCAAAAAATCAAATTGCCGTTTTGAATATTTACGGGGATAAGAACGACGGATCTCATTCGGATGGTTCTGTTAGCAACGCCTCTTCAAAGTCGTTGCGGTATCTGGTTGCCAATCGGGCCAAGTCCTATCAGGAACGGAAGATTGTTGGCGCGAACGCCCAGCACAGCAAGCTTCATGACAATGCACAGGTTGATAAGTTCTTGATTGATTTTCTGGACGATTAGTCGTGTTTCCAGACCGAGCTTTATTTAACATTGAGATTTAAAAAGAGCCTGCGGAGTAGCCACAAGCTCATATATATTTTGCGGGCACACCTTATTATCTTAGTGGGTGTGCTTTTTTTCTAAAAGTAAATAATATGGTAAATCCTCAATCTAATATATTCAAGGTTTCAACAGCGTGAACCGTGCCACCAGCTGACCCAGATATCGTGGCGACTCAACAAATCCCCGTTTGACCCAGTTGACTGTGATATTAATGACGGCACCAGAAAAGTATTCTAAATAGTACGGTTCGTTTAAACGTGAGCTATGACCGCCGATACGGTCTTGTTTAATCAGTAATTGGAATACAGTTTGGAACGTTTGCAAGAGGACGTCCAGTTGGCCATTTTTGATCAGCAGCTGGTAAGTTTCAGCCTCTAACTTGGTATTCTCGAAGTAGTGCATCATTAAGTCAGCGAGTTCAACTTGAGATGTCCGTGGTAACCGCCGCAGGTAGCTGAGCATATTTTGCGTTTGGTACGCGATGATAATTTGATCGAAGCTTTGATAGTGCCGGTAAAAGTACGTCCGGGAAACGCGAGCCCGGTGGCATAGCTCGGTGATGGAGATGGTCGCCATGGGCTTTTGCATCATCAGCTCCAGTAGTGCTTGGTAGATGGTCACCAAGTTTTGTTGTTTGCGTTCTTGTGGGTTCATGGGTCACAACATCCCCCTTTCTGTAACCTAAAGCTAGTTTAGCGTGAGCGATGCTCGTAGACTAGCGATAACACTTGGGGAGGGGATCTTATGTTGAAAAAATCCACACAGTTAGTTGGGACAATGGCCATTGGCATTTTCCTATGTATGTTGGATACAACGGTGATGAACATTGCGTTACCAGCGATTCAAACGGGGCTGTCGACCAGTCTGGAGCAACTCTCATGGGCGCTCAATTTGTATACCATCTTGTTTGCAAGTTTGACGATTCCTTTGGGCCGACTAGCAGATATTCATGGTCGTAGCCGGTTTTACATCTTAGGTCTAGTGTTATTTCTAGTCGGTTCACTATTTTCTGGATTATCAGCTAATGTAGCGTGGCTAATTGTGGGCCGGGGAGTTCAGAGTCTGGGAGCAGCAATCATCTTCCCAGCTAGTATGACAATTGGTATTCAGAGCGTTCCTATGGAAAAGCGAACCAGTGCGATTGCCACACTGGGCGTCACGCAAGGACTAGCGGCGGCCATGGGACCAACGATTGGCGGAATCGTGACGCAATTCTTCGGTTGGCGCGGAATATTCTTGATCAACGTGCCGTTTACCTTGCTCTCACTCACGCTTTGCTGGCGGTTGTTCGATCTACATGAAAGCAAGCAAACCAAGGAACGTTTAGATATTGCTGGTTCGCTACTCTCAATGCTGATGTTATTCAGCCTAACCCTGTTGCTGGTCAAGGGTAGCGACTGGGGGTGGACGAGTGGGAGAGGTCTGGGACTTGGACTACTGAGTCTTGTTGCACTGGTTGCTTTTATTGTGGTCGAAGCACATAGTCAACAACCTATGGTGCCGCTGGCTTTATTTAAGGACAAACAGTTTGTCGGGTCAGCAGTTGTGACCGTGATGTCCGGTATCTTTCTGGTTGCGCTATTAGTCTTGATGCCGAGCTTCTTTACGAAGGTACAAAATAAGGGGGAGCTCCTGGCAGCACTGATGATTACGCCGGCCTCGCTCATGATCTTCATCTGGTCACCCATCAGCGGTTGGTTGTTATCCAAGGTGGGGCCGCGAGCCGTCATTTTGATGGGGAGTCTGTCTATGATTGGGGGTTACGTGCTCCTTAGTCAAATGAATCCCAATGTGTATTGGCAGATTTGTGTGGCGGCAATACTAGTAGGAGCAGGCTATGGTATCGTGATCGGGCCAATTACGGTATTGGCGGCCGGCGATTTCACCGGCAACCTGCTAACGGCCTCGCAGAGCGTCATTGGTGTTTTTCGGCAGATTGGGACATCCCTAGCCGTGGCCATTTTTGTGTCGGCACTGTCTGCGAATTTAGTAACAGCGAAAACCAACATTTGGACTTTTGCGCAGGACAGAGTCGAGGCTCTATCGGTCACTGCTAAGGTGAAGCGGGACACGTTGCTGCAGGTAAAAATGCAGCTAGCAGCGGAGAAAATACCTAAACAGCAACAGACAACGTTCATCGGTAAGACGAAAACACAACGACTGATCCGCTTAAACTATCAGAAAGCCTTGCGAAAAAATGAGTTGAGCCAAGCGCCGACTACCGTTAAGCGGAGCATCTACCGGCAGGTTAGCCAGGCCGTTACAACGCAGGTCTCTCGGGACAACAGGACCTTGACTCCGGTAGTTGCGACAATCAGGAGCGAAACCAAGCAACAATTAACACAGGCCTTCTTGCGGCCATATCGATTGGCGTTACCGTTTACGTTCGGCATGCTATTGACGATATTTCTGTTTAGAAAACGCTGGAATTATCTGAATCGGAACTAAAAAGTTAATATCGAGTTAAATTCTAACGTTCAAAATGAATTACAGTTCCAAGGGCAAGTTGAAGTGATGTGTCCTATGATGACATTGCACGGTTAATGCTTGAAGCCGTTAGTGCTCGTCGGCCTAAGACGCGTTACCAATTGACAATGATGGATACGATCTCGGTAGTGATTGCGCGAAAATTATCTTATAAAATATTTGATCGTGGCATTCGACTTGGTACAACATGCTTAATATTTTTACAAATGAAGCTGATGTAAGCTAAAATAGATAGGATACTATGCTAAAAGGAGTTGCATCGTGAAAATTACAAAAGAAGAACTCATTAAACTCAGTAGTCATGATAAGGCGGTCAGTGTTGACAGGCCGTTCAACGCGCCAGGTCGTCGTAACCAAATTATTTTTGATGCGCTTCGCCATCAAGATAGCAAAAAAATATTTGGCCTCGTCTATGAGAAGGATGACACGCTGTACATCGATTTGAAATGTGATTCTAGAAATATTGATGAGTTGGTGTCCGCGTTTCCTTACATCCTACCGGGTCAGCATTTTACGAAGCAACATTGGATTACGCTCGACATTCCGCGATTGCCTTCCAGAGATGAACTGGCAAAGCTTGTGGATGCCAGCTATCGATTAACCGATTAGACGTGGGTCCGGCTAAATTATGTTTCACTATTATATAATAATTGTTTTTTTAACATGTAAAATATCGGCTTAACCCAGTTTACATTGCCAGGTTAAGCCGATATTTTAGTTTTCATTTAAAGCGTGTTACATTTTTTCCAATCCTTGCCGTTGTTCCTCATCAATGATGTGGGTATATAGTCCGGTGGCACTGGTGGAATTCTGCCCCAATTGGGTGGCGACTAACTGTTCATTCTTGGTGGCCAAATAAAGCTTAGACGCTAACGTATGCCGTAGCTTATGTGGCGTCACGCGAACTTTGAAGGCCGATGAATACTTAGCTACCATTTTTTCAATCGAATTGGCCTGCATTCGCGATGCTTGGCCACGATAGCTCGTTAGAAAGAGAGCTCGGTCGGTATTGCTAGCATGATAAATTGCCGTTCGATTCTCAACGTAGTCTTGAATGTAGGGCAACGTCCAGGGGGCAATCGGGACGGTATCGCGCTGACCGCCCTTACGAACCACACCAATCGTTCCGGTTTTCAAATTGAGATGACGCAGATCGGCGTTGGCCGCTTCGGATACTCGAAGACCACTACCCAGCAAAAGAGCGTTGATGGCCAGGTCGCGTTGTTTATCACGGTGGAAGTAGCGCCGCTTTGCTGGTGACAGTTCGTTTTCGTACTTAGTCGCAATAAAATCTAAGTAATCGTGATCCGTATCGCCCAGCATCAACTTGGTTTTTATGTTGGCAGCTCGAGTCGCGTAAGTCTCGTTGGTCCGCACCAGAGCAATCTTATGCATGACGTTGCGGTCGAAATAAGCCTCACCGTGCTCGTCCTCAGTATCTTCGGTCAGATACTTGAAGAGTGACGAGAGGGCGTTTAGCGAGCGATTAATGGTTGGATGCGAGCGACTCCCAGGAGCTCCCGTGAGCTTCGTCTGATTTAGCAGGGCAGACTTATACAACTCGACGGTTTCCTTCTTTAACGTGGCGAGAGTCTGAATTTCAATGTCGGCGGGGTGGGTGGCGGACGTCAGTCCTTCAGCAATCAGCCAGTTGAAAAAGCGGCGAAACTCCGTCAGGTATTGGTACAGCGTTGCTGGTGAAAGGGGCACAGTCGCCTTGGCCTGATAGTATTCCTGAACGTACCAGGGTGCAACGGCTAACTCTTCATCAATCAGTTTTAAGTAATGTTGTTTTTCCATGGGTAAGTCAGCCTCCAAACGTATGTTCTCATTGGTAATGATACAGAGAAATTGGTCATTAAGCAAGCCCCCTGGCTAAAAAATTGCTAACTATTATCTTTAAAATATTAGTTTTAATGAAAGTAGTCATTATTAGCGATTGGGGAGCCCCTGAGAGCTAACTATATTATAGCTGTCAGCAATGCTTGTAATCCTTGATAAACCAGCGTTTTTTTGCAGCCTTTTATGTTGTTGTCGTATGGCTTTGCTCTGAATCAAATGCAGCAAATGAATTTCATTAATTAAGACCAGCACGGTACTCAGAACGCTACAAATACTGGTATATCAGCATTTTCAGGATATCACCAGTCTATAGATCTATAGAGAACGGTGTTTGAAATCCTGTGAGTTTGGTTGCATCAGTAACGCTGCACTTAATACGTGAGTTAAAATTCTAACAGCACTTATTGCGACAGATACTGTAAGATATATTGTCCAGCGATGCTTGGTTCACAAGCAATCATAAGGCTCTTATATTGGACAACTTTGGACGTTGATTCTAAGCAAGCGTTCAGACTTTAGATGAACACCTCATCATTAGAATGCAGCAGAATACGTCTCAAATTGTAGGTGTTTCGGCAGCAATCAACGGTAATGCCGTTTAAATAATAGCTGGTCTTTAATTAGGTGATTTTAGGCTAGCTAACTACAGCTTATAATTAAACGACTGCAACTGATGTCTTGATGATTGAAATGACATTAGTAATTGTCATGTTGCTAGGAGAAAGTCAAATGATTTTGATTCGCATGTCAATTAAAATATGAGTAAGAAATTCTTCCTGAACAAATTTAGTTATTGGTGAATTTTTCTGTAGCATCTCAATGTGCGACGAATCAGTAAAACACAGCACAAAGTTATATAGATGGATCAGAGACGACAGGGTATTGGCTAAACCTACTAAAATATGCGTCTTAGTTCTCTACTTTACATAATATATATTATCGAAAGTAGTCTTAAAAGCTAAAAATAAAGGCTCCCTCCAACTTTTCTGGATTTGGCCTTTACTTCTGATCTATAACTTTTGTGTGTTTCGTAATTGTGTTAAAACACGTTTTGTAATTGGCGTTAACGTTGCTGGTAACTTTGCTAATGGGAAAAATTTGGCTGCACTGGTCTCGTCTTGATCTGCACGGAGCTCGCCAGACACCGTCAGTTGATAAACCGTGGTGACTGAATCAATCTGGTCACCATTGGGATACGTGTATTGCATGCCAGCACCGCTGACGACCGTCAAAAGTTTTGGCTGCTGACCGATCAACCCAGTTTCTTCACGTAACTCACGAATCGCTGTCGTTTGTAAATTCTCAGCCAATTCCTTAGAACCCGCTGGTAAACCCCAAAGTAAGTTATCGGTTCGTTTTACCAGCAAGAGTTGCTGATGTCTGAGCACGACCGCTGCAGCACCGACCACAATTAACGGCTGTGGTCCGATCAATTCACGTAAATTCAAAACGTAACCCATAAGCTAACCACCGTCCTTAGGCTAATTGTAACGCATAACGGAACAGTTAGTCTTGCCAATTTTTCGCGATAAACGCCTGACGGCCGCCCATTTCTTCAATCTGATAGCGGAATGGATTCTTGCGGTAGAAATCTTGGTGCTCGTCCTCAGCGGGATAAAATGGTTGGGCATCCTCAATGCTGGTCACGATTGGCTCGTCAAATTGCCCACTAGCTGCCAGTTTTTCCTTAGATGCTGTCGCAATCTGACGTTGGGCGGGACTATTGACGAAGATGACTGGGCGATAGCTGTCGCCACGGTCCTGAAATTGGCCACTAGCGTCGGTTGGGTCGGTTTGCCGCCAGTAAATGTCGACCAGTTCTGCGTAGCTGATTACAGTTGGATCAAACGTGATTTGTACAGCCTCCGTGTGACCAGTAGTATGACTGGCCACCTCAGCGTACGTCGGATTCACGGTATGACCGCCGGTGTAGCCGGAAATCACTGACTGAATGCCTGGCTGGGTGTCAAATGGTTGAACCATACACCAGAAGCAACCGCCGGCAAAAATTGCCGTTTCTGTCTGTGACATGGGTGTACCTCCTTATTTTGTGTCTGGAAATAGCTGTTGGAAATCGTGATAACCGCTTTCCTCGAGTTGATTGGCAGGGATAAACTTGAGCGCCGCTGAGTTGATACAGTAGCGCAAGCCCCCCGCTTCCTGTGGGCCATCGTTGAAGACGTGGCCGAGGTGGGACTTAGCATCGCTGCTGCGAACCTCTTGTCGAACCATGCCAAATGAATGATCGGTGTTTTCCTTGACGTTCGCGGTATCGATTGGCTTGGTAAAGGAAGGCCAGCCGCAGCCCGCGTCATACTTATCGGTCGAACTAAACAAAGGTTGGCCACTGACCACGTCCACGTAAATGCCAGGTTCATAGAAAGCATCATACTTACCGGTAAACGCGGGCTCCGTTGCGGCGTTCTGCGTCACGGCGTATTCTTCCGCAGTCAAACGCGCCTTTAAATCTGCCTGAGAGTCTTCTTGTTTCATTCAGATTCCTCCAATCAATTGTGCACAACTTTTTTTGCTTAGTCTTAGTTTACGACTCTTTGGTCAAAAGGCAATTAATTTGCCTAACTGTCATTGCTTTTTGACTACGATGAGTCATACACTAGGCTTGCTCATTTCGCTTAACTGGATCAGAGATTTAGTTGCTCAGCTATTTAGTGGTCAATTTAAAAAGCGCCGGCCCAGAAATGAGTCGACGCTTGTCTTCTATTCTACTTATCAAGCTGGCTAGCTTGCTGCTTGCCCAGCCGGTGTTTGGTAACGTGCCTTGACGCCATCGATATCAACCTGTTGAATGCCGACCGACCGATTCTCATAGTACATGACACTGTGTTTCGATGGGTTGTGGGCGAGCCCCATGGCGAGCCCCATGGCGTGACCCAGTTCGTGTTCAGCCACGTGGGTGTCATCTGACCGAGAATAACCGTAATTATGAAGTAGTTCTGGGTTTAACTCGGAGTTGATCTTGAACAAGTAATCATGCCGGGCCCAGAACTCCGTTAACCCAACATCCTTCCCCAATTGCTGCGACTCGCTTGGCGTTGCCGTTGTCAGCTTGATTTGGGCTGATTTCGCGGAAGCAAGCTTGAACGTAAAGGCTCCGGTCTTGTTCCACGCCCGGATAGCCGAACGCCAAATCCGTTGATAGTAAGCCGATTTGGTGGTAATTGCATAGGTTGCATGATTTGTGACAAACCTTTCAGGTCCAAACGGTGTTGTGGACGCTGCCAACGCCACAGCACCACCGATTTGGCTGACAAAAAGACCAATCGTAACCACGACCATCACGATTTTTCGATACCAAGCACTTCTTGTCATGCAAAGTTCCCTCTCTCTTACAGGGAATATGCCTGACGGCTACCATCGGCCCGTATTATATGCGGGTTGCCTAAAAGTTGCGACAAAAACGCTCCTCGAAGAGTAAATTTCTTCGGGGAGCGTTCCAATTTATTGTAAATTTACCGAATTAAGCGTTGAAGGCGTCGGTCAATGGCGGCACAACTTGCTTCTTCCGGGAAACCACACCAGGCAAGCTGGCACGGTTGTTTTCAAGTTTAGCGTTGAAGGCTTTTTCAACGACATCCTTAGGCTCACCGGCAACGATGAGTTCGGAGTCACTGTTCAAGACGTTGGTTGCTAAGGTAATGAATAAGTCATAACCATCAGCGGCAATTTCAGCGTTCATTTCCTTTTCCAAGCCAGCTTGGCGGGAAATAACGTCGTCTAAGTCAACCGTGTTGATTTGGCCGATTCGAACGTTGTGACCGTTCATTTCGAAGGACTTGGCATCGCCATCGATCAATTCCTTATCGCTCTTAGCGGCCAGGTTAGTCCCAGCCTTTAACATCGCGATACCATAGCTTTGAACGTCGACATCAGCGATTTCAGCCAAGGCACGAACGGCTTCGCGATCCTTGTCCGTCGTGGTTGGGGATTGTAATAACAGCGTGTCGGAGATGATGGCAGAAAGCATCAAGCCGGCCAACTTAGCTGGAATTTCAATCTTGGATTCGTCGAACATTTCAGTCAAAATGGTGCTGACACAACCCACTGGTTCTGCCCGGTAGTACAAGGGAGAGTCCGTGTGGAAGTTAGCAATCCGGTGATGGTCAACGACGAAGGTTACTTGAACCTTGTCTAAATCACTCACACTTTGTTGGGCTTCGTTGTGGTCCACCAACATAACTTGGTCAACTTCGTTTGAAACCGTCTTAACGACCCGTGGTGCTGGTTCGTCGAAGTGGTTCAACACGTAGTTAGTTTCCATGTTAGGTTCGCCCAAGGCAACGGCTTCAACATCGTAACCGCGTTGCGTTTGGTAGTAGGCAAAAGCCTTGGCAGCCACAATAGCATCCGTATCAGGATTTTGGTGACCGAAAATTAATGCTTTACTCATTGGTAAAAAACTCCCTTAATCAATAAATTTTTTGTTTAAATTTACTTGTTACGCAATTGTTTGAGGCGCGAAATGTAATCGTCGGCATGCAAGTACCGGTCAAACTGCGCGAGAAAGTGGCTGATCCGCGGAATTTCCGCCTTGCCCTTGCGGAAAACAAAGGCTAAATCGAAGCGAATATTGGGATCAAAGTGCGCCGTCCAGGTCTCTGGCAGGTCATCCTGACCGACCATAAACGAGTTAGGCAACGCCGTCGATGCACCCGTCTGCATTGAAAAATGCAGGAGTTGTGTTGGTGTCGTGAAATTGGCAACGCCTTTGGGAAAATCAGCCAATTGATTCTTATAGGCTTCATGAATCGTCTGATTCAGGTAGTAGCCATCTGGATACATGGCCCACACATTAGCCGTGGTGTCCTTGAACTTGATTCGGTGTTTCTTGGCTAGTTGTTCATCGTGATGGATAAACAACAGGTCATCCGAAATGATTTTCTTGGACTCGTACGGCTTCCAATTCTTGATGGAATCGTCGGGCAAGTACATGATAGCTAAGTCAATCTTGTTATTTTCCAACCGTTCCCAAATTTCCTTCCGGGTTAACATGTGGAAGGAAATTTTGAGTTCGGGATTGCTTTGGTAAGACAGGATGGCAAAGTCTTCAAAAACGGCATCCTCGACCGAAGCCAAGAGGCCAATATTAATTTCCCCCTGAGTGGCACTGGTGGATTGTTGAATCTCATCCGTTGCCTGGTTCAGGATGGCGTAAATCTTGTGCGTGGCATCCAACATGGTGTAGCCAGCGTCTGACAACCGGAGCTTTTTCCCGACTGAGTAGAAGAGCGGTGCCCCCACCGTTCGTTCTAGCTTCTTAATCTGTTGGGTCAAAGCTGGTTGGGTAATCCCCAAAATTTGAGCAGCCTGCGTATAATTCATGGTTTCTGCGAGTTGCAGAAAATACGTCAGGGTTTTAGAAGAAAAGATGCTTTCTTGTTTCGTCTTCATCCGCGTTTACTCCTTATGACTGGCGTGACGAACCGTCTAGCCGACAACTACGTCAGCCTAATAGTAACTATTAATCTCTATAATAGGCTGTTTTGGATGAAAGCGCAACGATTACCGCTTGCGAATCCCCTTACAGCCGATTGAGAGGAATTAAACACTACCAACATAATGGCAGTAGCTCGCGAATTGTCCGGTAAACTTGTTGTTAATCCAGCACCAATTCAGCCGGTTTAACGCGTAGTGAAACGGGGGTCCCTTCCACATCGGTGTCGACCACGAATGATCCGTTGGAATAGCGACCACTCAGTGGATGTTCCATCGGTAAGACATCGTGGGTACGCTCACGACTGGTCATGATTTCCAACGGCGGGTTGCCGGCCGGAATCGTCATAAAGTCGACGACTCGGTGCGGATCGCGCTTCAACTCACGGAGCACAATGACCCCACGACGGGCTCGGCTTGTCACGGAAATTTCCTTCATCGCTAGGCGCTTAAAGCCCCCACGCTGGGTAATCAACGCAATCGTGTCGTTATCGGCAACCAAGGCCAGGTTAACGACCTCGTCATCATCGCGCAGATCCATAGCCCGAACCCCAGTGGTCCGAGCACCGTTGATTGAAACTTCATCAACGGTATAACGAAGAGCGTAACCATTCTTCGAAATCAGCAAAATCCCCTTATCAACGGGTTCCGTCAGGTATTTCACCTGAACAACTCGCGCGTCATCGTGCTTGAGCTTCTCGTAAACCGCAGCGCGACTCTTGTAGGTTCGACCAGGCGTCAGGTCACTGAAGGCCGTCTGCTTGATGTAACCATCGCTCGTCGCAATTAAGAAGCGTCCCGGTTCCTTCAGCGTCTTAAAGGCAAAGGTGGCAACAATTTCTTCATCGCTAGCTAAGCCGATCGTTTGCGAAATATGTTCACCGGTTTCCTTCCACTTCACATCGCTGATCTCATGGACAGGTCGGTAAATCAAGTTACCCTTGCTGGTAAACATCATGAGGTGGTCTAACGTGCTGAGTTTTTCCATGAAGATTGGGTAATCCTCATCCTTTAGTCCGTTGTCCTCAGGGTCCGAAGCCGTGTAGGACCGGACGCCGGAGCGCTTCAGGTAACCGTCGTGACTAACTAATACGACGACATCTTCATTAGCAACCGTCACTGTCGTCTTGATCTTCAGGTCTTCGATCTTATCCTGAATCTCGGTCCGACGTGGGTTCCGATAGTTCTTGGCAACGTCCTTCAACTCTTTACGTAAAACCGCGTTAAGGGTCTTAGGTTCGGCCAAGATTTTGTGGTCCTGTTCAATGGCTGCGGATAACTTATCCGATTCAGCTTGGAGCTGGGTCACATCGGTGTTGGTCAACCGATACAGTTGCAAGGCTACAATGGCGTCCGCTTGCTTTTCAGAAAAGTCGTAGGCACTGACCAGATTATCTCGCGCATCACGCCGGTCCTTGCTGGCCCGGATGGTCGCGATGACTTGATCCAGAATGGACAGCGCTTTGATCAGCCCAGTAACGATGTGTTGTCGATCCAAGGCCTTTTGTAGCTCGTACTTAGTCCGCTTCGTAATCACGTCGCGTTGGTGTTCCAAGTAAGCCGTCAGAATCGTTTTGAGACCCACGTGTTCTGGCCGCATGTGATTGATCGCAACCATATTGAAGTTGTAGGTGATTTGTAATTCTGTATTTTTAAATAAGTAGTTCAGAACCCCTTGAGCATCGGCATCACGCTTCAGTTCAATGGCAATTCGTAACCCGTCCCGGTCAGTTTCGTCTCGGACTTCTGCGAGGCCTTCGACCTTTTTGTTGAGGCGGATTTCATCGATCTTTTTGACCAGTTGAGCCTTGTTTACTTCGTAAGGGATTTCGGTCACAATGATCTGACTCTTGCTCCCCCGTAAAGGCTCGATGGATGTCTTGGAACGGACAACAACGCGACCACGACCGGTCTCGTAGGCCTTAACGATGCCGTCCTTACCTTGAATGATTCCACCAGTAGGGAAATCGGGTCCCTGAACGAACGACATGAGTTCTTCCAATGTCGCCTTAGGATGACTTAACAGGTAGACCAGAGCGTCCACGACTTCGCCCAAGTTATGCGGTGGAATATCCGTGGCGTAACCGGCTGAAATCCCGGTAGAACCGTTGACCAGTAAATTAGGAAAACGAGCGGGTAAGACGGTTGGCTCGTACTCGGTATCATCAAAGTTGAGCACCATTTCAACCGTGTCCTTATCGATATCCCGTAACATTTCACCGGCTAATTTGCTCAGCCGGGCTTCGGTATACCGCATGGCAGCGGCCGGATCACCGTCCATTGACCCGTTGTTCCCGTGCATCTCAACGAGGGGTTCGCGGACCTTCCAGTCCTGACTCATCCGCGTTAATGCTTCGTAAATTGAGCTATCACCATGGGGGTGAAAATTACCCATGACGTTTCCGACCGACTTGGCAGACTTCCGGAAGCCCTTGTCGTAGGTGTTGCCGTCCTTGTTCATGGCAAATAAAATTCGCCGTTGAACGGGCTTGAGACCATCACGAATATCTGGCAATGCCCGTTCTTGAATGATGGACTTGGAATACCGGCCGAACCGGTCACCCATCACTTCTTCCAAAGTTAATTCTTGAATGTTTTGTCCTTCACTCACGAAAGTTGTGCTCCTTTCACCGGTTATTTATCCGTTGACTCTGTCGGTTCCGCAGATTCCAGCAGACTGGTGTTATCGTCCTCAAGTGTAAATTGAACGTTGCTTTCAATCCACTTCCGGCGAGGTTCAACCTTGTCACCCATTAACGTGGTGACCCGGCGTTCGGCTAAGGCTGCGTCATCGATTTGGACCCGAATCAGTGTCCGCTTCTCGGGATCCATCGTGGTATCCCACAGTTGTTCAGCGTCCATTTCACCCAACCCCTTGAATCGTTGCAAGTTGTAGCCGTGATTTTTAATCTGTTTGGTCTTCTGATCGAGTTCGTCGTTTGTCCAAGCGTATTCGATGGTTGACTTCTTACCAGTCGTCTTGATGCGATACAGTGGTGGCAAGGCAATGTAGACCCGCCCGGCATCGATCATGGGCCGCATGTACTTATAGAAGAAGGTCAACAACAGGATCTGAATGTGGGCCCCATCGTCATCGGCATCGGTCATGATAATAATTTTATCGTAGTTAGCGTCGGCAATATTAAATTCGGCACCAACACCAGCACCGATCGTGTAGATCATGGTACTGATTTCTTCGTTTTTCATAATATCGGGTAGCTTGGCCCGTTCCGTGTTCAGCACTTTCCCCCGTAATGGCAGGATGGCTTGAAACTTCCGGTTACGGCCTTGCTTGGCAGACCCCCCGGCGGAATCCCCTTCGACTAAGAACAATTCGTTTTTGGCGGAATTCTTGGATTGGGCGGGTGTTAGTTTACCGGAGAGCAAGCGTTCATGCTTCTTGTGGCGCTTGCCATTTCGACTTTCGTCACGGGCCTTGCGGGCAGCCTCACGGGCTTGGCGGGCTTGGGTCGACTTGCGAATCAACATCTTCCCAAAGTCCCCGTTTTCCATCAGATAGTAGCCCAGTTGTTCGCTGATAATGCTATCTACGGTGGCTCGAGCTTCCGGTGTTCCCAGTTTTTCCTTCGTCTGTCCTTCGAACTGCAACAGATTTTCGGGGATCCGCAGTGAGATCACGGCAGACAGCCCCTCACGTACATCGGTTCCTTCAAGGTTCTTATCGCGATCCTTGAGGAGGCCGACCTTACGTGCATATTCGTTGAAGGCCTTGGTCCACCCACTACGCATACCCACTTCATGGGTTCCGCCATCTTTAGTCCGCACGTTGTTGACGAAGGACAGGAGGTTTTCGGTATAGCCGTCGTTGTATTGGGCAGCGACCTCGACCTCGATACCGTCCTTCTTGCCATCAAAGTACATCACGTCTCCGAGGGTATCCTTGTCTTCGTTAAGGTAGCTAACGAACTCCTTGATGCCATCTTCAAAGTGATACTCTTCAGCCTTTTCTTGGCCTTCACGTTCGTCGGTCAGCGTAATCTTGACGCCCTTGAGCAGGAATGCCGATTCACGGAGCCGTTCTGAGAGCGTATTAAAGTTATAGACAGTCGTCGTGAAGATCTCACTATCCGGCTTAAAGGTCAGCGTGGTCCCGTTATGGGCACGCGTATTGCCCTTCTTTTCCAGGGTGCCTTGGGGATGCCCCCCCTTGGCAAATTTTTCCTGGTAGCGAACGCCGTCACGTACAATAGTCACGGTCAGTGAACTGGAGAGCGCGTTGACCACAGAAGCCCCCACCCCGTGGAGCCCACCAGAGGTCTTGTAACCACCTTGACCGAACTTACCCCCGGCATGCAGCACCGTCAAAATAACCTCAGGTGTCGGAATACCGGACGCGTGCATGCCCACGGGCATACCGCGGCCATGATCGACGACGGTAATACTATTGTCCTGGTGGATGGTAACGTTGATTTCCTTACCGTATCCGGCCAGAGCTTCATCAACGGCGTTATCGACAATTTCGTAGACCAGGTGATGGAGCCCTCGGCCGTCAGTAGAGCCAATATACATACCAGGACGTTTACGGACAGCTTCCAATCCCTCCAAGACTTGGATGGAGGAATCGTCATATTTAGGTTTTGCTTTCGCCATGCGTAAATCCCCTTTACTTTTACTAGATTTAGAATTGCTTTCACGATACCCTTTAGTTTACCCCAATGCGAACGTATGTTCAAATGAATCGTACAAATCGCATGGGGTGGGTTTTCAGTAACCACATTATCATACCACAGGAAACTAAACGCTGGCTAGGTTTCCTGATATAATTGGCGTAATGCGCAAAACATGCTAAAATATAGAGCAGCTTATTAGTAACGGCCGCCACCCCAGCGATGGTGGCCGTCGGGAGAAAGAGCGGAGGAATTACGCGTGAAATTAATTGGGTTACTCATTGTGGCCTACCTACTTGGGGCCATTCCGAATGGTGTCTGGGTGGGTAAGGCCTTCTTCCATACCGATATTCGTCAGTCTGGTTCCGGAAATATTGGCACGACGAATACCTACCGGGTTCTCGGACCGTATGCCGGAACGGTCGTGATGGTCCTCGATATTGCGAAAGGAACGGTGGCCACGTTGCTTCCTACTTGGGGACACGTGACCACGATCTTTGGCACCGCGACACCCCTCTTATTTGGGCTGTTTGCGGTTCTTGGCCATACCGTCTCCGTCTTTGACCACTTCAAAGGTGGCAAGGCGGTAGCGACCTCAGCGGGGATGCTCTTGGCATACAACCCGTTGATGTTTGTGATTGCGGCTGGACTATGGGTCAGCCTGATCTACTGGACCAGCATGGTCAGTCTAGCCAGCATGGTTGCCTTTTCGTTGATTGTTTTGATCTCGCTAGGCTTTCACGACTGGTATCTGACCGGTATCGCCTTCATCTTGACGGTATTTGTCTTCTACCGTCACAGGACCAATATTACTCGGATCAAGAATGGGACGGAATCAATGGTCCCATTCGGTCACGGTTACCAGAAGCGTCACGCTAAATAGGATACTGAAGGCTCTCAACGACAATCGTCGCTGGGAGCCTTTTTCTTATGATTTGAAAACTATGGCTAAACATTATCGCCTACGGCAGCCAGCAATTCCGCCTGCTGTGGGGAACGCCTACAGCCAAAGAGCGGGCTTCCAGCTCGGTTTGAAACCTCGCGAGGTTCATGCGAGTTTCCAAACGCGTCTCGCGTTGTAAGGCCGGAAAATTCGCCGGTCTAACGACGCCATCACGGCCGGCTACATTACTGGCTGTCTCCGGCTAAAATAACGTTTAACTATAACTTTAACCGAACCGTCGTTGGAAGTATCGGTTAGTTCTGTTGTAACCATGCGATTGTGATACCGAAGCCTATCTTACAGCTGTCAACCATTCCAGGCGGAATCTCGGACATCCGTAGTCGACTGCTTTCGGCCGTCTAGAAGTAAGTAACCTGATAACTCGCCTTAAAGGCCTCCTTGCCAGCCAATTTCTGGATGGCAACCTTTGTCTCCAGATCACCCGTAGCTTGAACGTCATCTGCTAGGCCCCACCATGGTTCTAAGCACACGAACGGTGCTTGCTTGGGATACGGTGACCAAATGCCCAGATATGGGGCGGCGACCGTTAAGGCAATACCATGGTCGTCTGAGGGTGTGCTGAGCATGACCGTAGTTTCATGATTGTCGAGCGTTAATACCTGGGCGTCATGGTCGAATAAGTCGTGCTTTAAGGCCAGGGGCTGATGCAGGTCAAGCGGCACGGCATGCTTCGTATCACTGTATGGCCCGACCAGTGGAACACGTTGATAGGTCTGTTTGGGTGAAACGGTCACGTTATAGTCGGTGAAGTCGGCTAATGCGCCGCCAAATGGCACGTTGAACCCGGGATGGGCGCCAAACGAGAAGGCCATGGTCTCGTCAGTTGGATTCGTCACCGTCGCGTTGACCTTGACCTGGTGATCGACCAATTCATAAGATAGCGTCAGGATGAAGTCTTGCGGGTACAATGCCTTGGTCTCATCATCGGCCGCTAATTCGAGACTGACCTGAGTATCGGTCTGATCGATGACCGTAAATTCACGGTCGCGTGCGAAGCCGTGTTGCGTCATGTGATACGTCTCGCCATTCAGTTGGTACTGGTTGTCCTGTAACCGGCCAACAATTGGGAAGAGGATCGGTGCGTGACGGCCCCAATAAGCTTTATCGGCCTGCCACATATATTCCAAACCGCTCTCATTATCTTTGACACTGGTTAATTCGGCACCTAACGGATTGATTTTCACCGTCAGATAGTCATTCTTCAACGTGATCATCGCAATTCCTCCCACATTAATCTGTTACCTCTTATCATACCTTACGCAACGCAAAAGAGCCAAGACAACCGTCCTGGCCCCACATACGTTTATAGGATGTACCGTGATAAATCCTTGTTCTGAACGATATCACCGATCTTATCGTTAACGTAACTTTCGGTAATCGTGACGTCACCGGTCCCCATGTCAGGTCCTTCGTAAAGCAGATCTTCCAGGAGCTTTTCAAGAACAGTCTGTAACCGTCGAGCCCCAATGTTTTGGTTCTCGTGGTTCAGTTCAAAGGCCAACTCGGCAATGCGTTCGATGGCTTCCATGGTGAAGGTCACCTTGACATTGTCGGTCCCAATCAAAGCGATGTATTGCTTGATCAGGGCGTTATTTGGTTCAGTCAAGATCCGAACGAAGTCTTGCTTGCTCAGGTCGTTTAATTCTACCCGAATTGGGAAACGGCCCTGCAGTTCAGCAATCAAATCGCTAGGCTTGGATTCCGCAAAGGCCCCGGCTGCGATGAAGAGAATGTGATCGGTATCAATGGTCCCATACTTCGTCTTAACCTGCGTCCCTTCAACGATTGGCAAGATGTCGCGTTGAACCCCTTCACGGGAAACATCGCCGCTGTTCTGGCCACTGCCCTTGGTGATCTTGTCGATTTCATCGAGGAAGATGATCCCGGTGTTTTCGGCCCGCTTGATGGCATCGTGATTGATGTCGGCGTTGTTGACCAGCTTTTCTGATTCTTCGCTGACCAAGATTTCGCGAGCTTCAGCGACCGTGACCGTCCGCTTAATCCGCTTCTTAGGCATGATGGACCCCAAGGTATCGTTCAAATCGATACCCATTTGGCCCAGCATGTTGTTGTCGGTGGCACTGGCTTGTTGTGGATCGTCCATTTCCAATTCAACAGAATGGTTTTCGAGCAGGCCCTTGTTGAGCTGTTCTGTTAAGGACAACCGTTCATTACGGATCTCATCGGTAACTTCTTCTTGTTCGCTAGGTGCCGTTGGCATTTGGCCGTTTTGCATCTGGGAGAACATGTTCATCATATTTGAGAAATCGTTATTGTTCTTGTTTTCCTTCTTCTTGGCTGGGGCCAACAGCTTAACTAATCGCTTGTTGGCAGCCTGTGTGGCATCAGCGCGGACATTCTTGAATTGGTCCTGCTTTTCCATAGCAACGGAAACTTCAACCAGGTCACGAACCATGGATTCCACTTCACGGCCGACGTAGCCAACTTCGGTAAACTTGCTGGCTTCGACCTTGGTGAATGGTGCGTGAACGATCTTGGCTAACCGGCGGGCAATTTCAGTTTTCCCGACACCGGTAGGTCCGATCATTAACATGTTCTTAGGTGAAATTTCTTCTTGCATGGCGGCATCGAGTTGCATGCGGCGGTAACGGTTCCGTAAGGCAATGGCAATCGCCTTCTTGGCTTCGTCCTGACCGATGACGTATTGGTCAAGTAAGCCAACAATCTCTTTAGGTGTTTTATTAATTGCGTCCACTATTCTCAGTCCTCCAGATTTAAAGTTCTTCAGAAATAACGTTTTCGTTCGTAAAGATATCGATCCCACCAGCGATGTGAATGGCGCTTTCGGCAATTTCCTTAGCGCTCATTTCCTTGGCGTGGTGGTGTAAAGCCGTCGCTGCTGCTAAGGCGAAGTTCCCACCGGAACCGATGGCTAAGATGTCATCGTCGGGGGCAATGACTTCACCGGAGCCAGAGACCAGGAGCATTTCGTCCTTGTCCATAACGATCAGTAAGGCTTCCAACTTTTGCAAAGCTTGGTCGGAACGCCACTGCTTAGCGAGTTCAACGGCTGCCCGTTGCAGGTTACCACTGTATTCGTTGAGTTGGCCTTCGAATTTTTCTTCAAGGTTAAAGGCATCGGCGACACTACCGGCGAATCCGACAACGACTTGGTTGTTGTAGATCCGACGAATCTTGTGGGCGGTTCCCTTCATGATGACTTTTTCACCCATCGTGACTTGACCGTCACCCGCCATGGCGTTATGGCCGTTATGACGGACGGCACAGATGGTCGTTGCTTCAAATTTTACTGGCATAATTATTAGTCTCCTTATGATTACTTCGGTTGATCCTTGTCTTCAGTTGCACGGGGAAAGAATTGACGATAATCCCGTTGGAGGTGTTCTCGCGTCACGTGCGTATAGATCTGTGTGGTCGAGAGACTACTGTGACCCAGTAGCTCCTGAACCGAGCGCAAGTCCGCCCCATTGTTGAGCAGGTGCGTGGCAAACGTGTGCCGCAGCATGTGGGGATGAATCTCACTGGTCAGGCTACTGCGCTTGATGATCTGATTGAGCAGATACGTCACGCCCGCCGGGGTCAGCTGCCCCCCATGAGCGTTGATAAAGACGTAGTCGTGCTGCTGATGATACTTGGTCATCAAGGGTGTCCGCGCCGCCGTGAAATATGTCTCCAGAGCGTCGCTGGCGTAATGGCCAAAGGGCACATAGCGTTCCTTGTTACCCTTCCCATGAACCAGCATGATCCGATTATCAAAATCTACATCGCGTTGGGTCAGATTGACACATTCACTGACCCGAATCCCGGTGCCATAGAGAATCTCTAGTACAGCGGAATCCCGCGTTGCCAATTGCTGATTGGGGTTGCCCGCGGCGGCTGTGAACAGCGCCGTCATTTCCCGTTCGTAGAAGAAACGGGGTAAGTGGCTCTGATGGTGCTTGAGTTGAACGTAGGCGAACGGATCGTCTTTGGCCAAGCCATTGCTCATCAGAAAGTTATAGAATGACCGCAACGTTGAGAGCTTGCGGGCAATCGTCGTCCGCGCGTAGTGATGATCGTACAGGTCGCTGAGATAAACCTCCACGTCGAGCTGGTCGATCTGTGCCCAGGGCTTCTCACCGCCATTGTCCTGCAGGAAGTGACTGAACTCAGCTAAGTCTTCCTGGTAGGCCTTCACGGTTTCGGGTGAATATTGACGCTCACCACTCAGGTAAGTCATGAATTGTGCGACTGCTGAAGCCACGGCTGACACCTCCTATACGTGTTAATGCTAGCAAACGCGCCCTAAAAACTCAACTAACTCATCAGAAATGTTGTGAGCAGACTGGGTAAGCTCGTGTGTTAGGGCTGATGCTGGGTGATAATTGTTGTGGTTCTGGAACTCTTAGTATCGTTGTTTATTATTTTGGTAAACATCTCAAGATAAAGCGAAAGCCGAATATAAGCCACGAATCGCGGCTAAAGGCACTCAGCCTGGATAAACGGATTAAATTAATTGTTGACATATTTCGTAAACATTTGTAAAGTAGATGCTACTGGAGGGATGAGACATGAACTTAGTCGATCTGACACTGACTGAAATTGAACAGGGCTGGCATGAAACGGCCGCGGCCTACGTCTGCAATGCCTGTGAGGCAACGTTTCCTAAGGACCAAGTCTTCCCAGAAGACGACAAGTTTTATCCGGCGGCAACCATGATTCGGCGGCATCTTGCGACCGAACACCCCCATGCCGTGGCCGACCTGATTCAAACCGACAATAAATACAATACGCTAACGGCCAAGCAACGAGACCTACTGCTGGCATTTGCCCAGGGTCAGAAAGATGCTGCCATTGCTGAACAGATGGGCATTGCGGCGGCAACCGTTCGCCATCAGAGGTTTACCTTTCGTGAAAAGGCCAAGCAGGCCAAGCTCTACCTCGCTATTTACGAGCAGGTCTTCAATCAGCCAACGACTGCCGATCAACTGGTGACGTTACCCGACCAGAAGGGCCAAAAGGATGACCGGTTTGCCATCACCGCTGACGAGTACGATCAGCTGGTGGCGAAATACTTCACCTCGACTACACCCCTGAAATTAGCGCGGTGGCCCAAGCATCAAAAGGCTATCCTGGCCATTCTGAAACGCATTAGCCTGTCGATTCCAGCGAACCAGCATTTCACGGAACCGGAACTGACGGCCAAACTCAAGCCCATTTACGCCGATTTTCCGTTATTGCGGCGTTACCTGGTCGACTACGGTTTCCTTAACCGCACGGCAAGTGGCAGTGACTATTGGCGGGACCCTGACGATAAGGAGTTACACATGAATCGCAAAGAACTCATTCAAAACTATAAGGCGGCACCGACCTTCTACGGTGTGATTCAGATTAAAAACAACCAGAACGGTAAGACCTTCATCGACGTCGCACGCAACATCCACAACCGCTGGGGGTATTATCAGACCAGCTTAAACGAAAACTTCTACCATGATACTGAGCTCCAAAAAGATTGGAATACCTTAGGAGCGGACGCCTTTACCTACAGTGTCCTCTGGAAGGCGGATGTTGCCGAGGTCGATAACATCCGACAAACGCTCAAGGACCTCAAAGTCGAGTGGCTGGAGAAATGTCAACCGGCTTATAACCCGTCAGAAAGGAATTAATATGCAACCCTTAAATACAAATAGTACCCCCATCGATATGGCCACGTGGCCGCGTCGCGAATACTTTTATTACTTCACCAAGATGATGCCAACAGGATTCACCCTGACCGTGGATCTGGACGTCACGGCGACCAAGGAATGGTTGACGGCCCGCGATTTAAAATTTAACGCGGCCTACCTCTACTTGGTCTCAAAGGTCATCGCTCAGACCCCAGAGTTCAGAGTGTACCGCGATAACACGGGGCAGTTACAACGCTTCGACGTCCTCCACCCGTCCTATTCTGTCATGCATGCGGATGATCACAGTATCTCCAACTTATGGACGGCCTACGATCCGGACTTCACGCAATTCTATCAGAATTATTTGGCCGACCTGACCGAATATGGCGATCAGCGGACGCCAATGCCCAAGACCCCGCAGATCGAGAACACCTACATGATTGGTAGCATTCCCTGGACGCACTTTACCAGTTATACACCGCTGCCCTTCACGCCGTTAAATACCTTCTTTCCGGTCATTCAGGCCGGCAAGTTCGAGCAGGAAGCGAAACGGTGGCAAATGCCCCTGTCACTGACAATCCATCATGCGGTAGCGGACGGCTATCACGTGAGTCAGTTCCTGGAACAACTCCAGTTAGCCTTTGATCATCCTGAGGCGTGGTTGGTCAGTTAAGATTTAATGGTCATTTTATAAAGCGACGATTCCACTCACCAACCGAGTAGAATCGTCGCTTTTTCTGTGGCGTAAAACGCCTAATGACTGCTGAACATATTGCTACTGTTGGGGATGCACCATTATCTGGTTAAAACGATTTTTCAAAGAAAAGTGAGACCGGATCGGCAATTTTTACATTAGTAATAAGTGTCGGGTTCAAAAAAGGCGCTGACCCCTGAGAGGTCAACGCCAGTGAAACGAATTTGACTATTAGTAACGCTTCCGTGAAGCCGCCTACTTTTGTGGCGCTTCTTCGTAGTCGCCGTTTGGACAAACAATCTGAATACCGCCACGAATCTTCTTGGCGACCAGATAGTGACCATCCTTCGGGCAATCACGGCCGACTGGCTTGTCCCATGAGACAAAGTCACAGTCGGGATAACGGGAACAACCGTAGAAGATCCGGTTCTTCTTGGACTTACGTTCGATGACTTGGCCCTTATGACAAACGGGACAAACGACACCGATTTCCTTAACGATTGGCTTAGTGTTGCGGCAATCTGGGAAGCGTGAGCAAGCGTAGAACTTTCCGTAACGGCCCATCTTGATGACCATTGGGGCACCACAGATGTCACAGTCAAAACCGGCTGGTTCGTCACGAATCTGGATCTTTTCGATGGCGTCCTCGGCATGCGCAACTTCGGTTGAGAATGGCTTGTAGAAGTCATCGATGATCTTGACCCAGTCCTGCTTACCTTCTTCAACGCTGTCCAGTTCGCCTTCCAAGTCGGCCGTAAAGCCAACGTCGACGATATCTGGGAAGTAGTCGTTGATGATATTGTCTACGATTTCACCCAGTTCAGTGGGTTCAAATCGCCGACCGACCAACTTGACGTAGTACCGGCGTTGGATGGTATCTAGCGTTGGCGCGTAGGTTGATGGCCGACCCACACCGTTTTCTTCCAGCGCCTTGATCAGGTTGGCTTCGGAATAGCGTGCAGGCGGCTGCGTGAAATGTTGGGCCGGATCGGTCTTGGCCAGTTTAACCTGGTCACCGATCTCGAGGTCAGGCAAGAGGTTATCCTTTTCCTTACCATCCTTGTAGATTTTCAGGAACCCTTCGAACTTCATCTTGGACCCGTTGGCACGGAACGTCACGCCGTTTTGGTTCAGCGTCACAGCCATGGTATCCATGATGGCGTTGGTCATCTGACTAGCTACAAAGCGATTCCAGATCAATTGGTACAACCGGAATTGATCCTTGTTCAGCCGTTCCTTCAGGCTAGCTGGCGTCCGGAATACAGAGGTTGGCCGGATGGCTTCATGGGCATCCTGCGCCCCTTCTGGCAGCTTACCCTTGATGGGCTTGGTTGCGGCGTATTCGGCACCGTATTTCTCATGAATAAAGGTTGAGGCCTCGTGCTTAGCGATACTGGAAATCCGTGTCGAGTCGGTCCGCATATAGGTAATGAGCCCCTGTGTGCCTTCCTTACCCAAGTTGATTCCTTCGTAAAGCTGTTGCGCGGCCATCATGGTCTTCCGCGTTCGGAAGTTCAACTTCCGGTTAGCGTCCTGTTGCATGGAACTGGTGGTAAATGGTGGTTGTGGCGAACGCTTCCGTTCCTTTCGAACCACGTTGGTGATGTCAAAGTCACCCTTTTTATCCAGTTTAGCCAAGACATCTTGAACAGCGGCGTTGTCCTTCAAGCCAGCCTTCTTCCCATTGAGACCATAGAAGCTGGCACCAAAGGTACTCCGAGACTTCTTGAAGTCGGCATCGATCGTCCAGTATTCTTCGGGTTGGAAGGCCTTGATTTCCTTTTCCCGTTCGATGATCAGTGACAAGGCAATGGATTGCACCCGGCCGGCACTCAGACCCTTTTTAACCTTTTTCCAGAGCAGTGGTGAGATGGAGTATCCCACTAACCGGTCCAGAATCCGACGGGCTTGTTGCGCGTTAACCAGGTTCATATCGATCGTCCGGGGCGTCTTGAAGGCTTCCTTGACGGCGTCCTTGGTAATTTCGTTAAAAGTGACCCGGTTCTTGTCGTTGACGTCCAAGTTCAGGATATGCGCCAAGTGCCAGGCAATTGATTCTCCTTCACGGTCAGGGTCAGATGCGAGGTAGACAGCTTTGGCCTTCTTGGCCTCAGCCCGCAACCCTTTGATCACATCACCCTTACCCCGAATGGAAATGTAATGCGGGTCGTAGTTGTTATCGAAGTCGATTCCCATCGAACTCTTAGGTAAATCTCTGACATGGCCGAGACTTGGAACGACCTTGTAGGTTCGTCCCAAATATTTTTCAATCGTCTTGGCTTTAGCCGGTGATTCAACGATAACTAATTTTTTTTGCGGTTTCCGCCGCTTCTTTGTACTAGCTTTCGCTTTTGACTTAGTCGGCAAATCACATTACTCCCTCGGTTGGTAGGTGGTAAAGCCCCGCTGAACGCGCTTCCTTACCCCTACTTACTTGTTTTTACGACGAACGTGGTGTTCGTAATTTTTTCACTATAATCCCACTCATGGTATTTCAAGTCAGGGTACCTTGTCAACTAAAAGTTCTTCTATTATATGTTCAGAATTCAAGATTGGCTTTGCCCCAGCGAAAATTAATTCGTTGGTGCCAACGGAATTTTTGCCATCAATCGTCCCTGGAACGGCCAGTACATTTCGATTTTCCTGCAGGGCAATATTGGCCGTAATCAGACTACCAGAATGATGGGCCGCCTCGACGACCAATACACTCTGTGCCAGACCGGCAATGATCCGATTCCGTTCGGGAAAGTGGTGCCGGGCGCCATTCGTTCCCCACGGATATTCCGACAGGACCAACTGCTGATGGGCTAACGTTGCCATGAGGTCGCGGTTAGCGGCCGGATAACATTTATCTAGTCCAGTACCAATCACCGCAATCGTCGTTCCTCTGTGTGCGAGTGCCACTTGATGTGTCATGGTATCGACGCCCTGAGCCAGGCCCGAGACCAGACACACCCGTTGTTCCACCACGGCCGGTAAAAGTAGACGCATGGCCCGAACGGCGTAATCAGTCGGCTTGCGTGACCCAACCACCGCCAATTGTGGGGCTTGCAGGCGGCGCAAGTCACCTAGAAAATATAAAGCGAGCGGCGGCGCATACGTTTCCCGTAGTTGTGGCGGATACGCGGCATCGACAATCGTTAGACAGCCACTGTGCGTCAGGTTTTCCGTCACGGTATCGTTCATGTCTCGGCTGAATAATTCGAGTTGTAGCGCATTGGCCACTACGGCGGTCAGGGACAGTTCATCGGCGAATTGAGAAACCACGGTTGGATCAACCTGGCGAATCTCGGGGTGGCCGTCCAGCCACCGCCAACAACTATTAGCAGTCCGTTGGCCGACCCCAGTCACCAAATTCAAGCGCATGAAAAAATCACGAAGTGTCAGTTGCAAGTTAACAACCTCCTAGTCTCTTTAAGACTAACTCCGTGATTGAGCGGCAATTATTTTTTGAACGGGCGAAAAAGTTTTCCGGTGAATCGGAGTCACACCCCGGTCCGCTAGTCCCGCAAGGTGTTCAGCCGTTCCGTAACCGGCATTTTTTTTGAAGCCGTAGCCCGGGTACAGCCGATCATAGGTGTCCATCAGATGATCTCGATAGACTTTGGCGACGATACTGGCCGCGGCCACACTGGCACTCTTGGCATCTCCCTTGATCAGTCGCGTTTGCGGTAAATCAACCGGAATCTGCATGGCGTCAACAATCAGGTGCTGCGGCGCGACGCCTAGGCCTAAAACGGCACGCTGCATGGCGACCCGCGTTGCCTGATAAATATTGATCTGATCGATTAAGTCACTGCTGCCAATACCAATGCTAACGGCGGTGGCCTGTGCGAGAATCAGCGGATACAGACGTTCACGTTCCTTGGGTGTCAACTGTTTGGAGTCGTTGACCAATGAAATATCGAAGCTTTGCGGCAGAATCACCGCACTCGTGACGACAGGCCCGGCCAATGGGCCCCGGCCAACTTCATCGATACCGGCGACCAGCTTGCCCATCGCCCACAGGTCGCGTTCATAGTGTAAGCGCTCTTGAAAGGCTGCCTCAGCCTCTGCTTGCTTGTTTAAGCGACGTTTGATCTGCGTCAGGAGTAATTGGGCCCCTTTGCGTGAGTCGGCCGCCAGCACGTCAAGACGGGGGTCTGTGAGACTGATAACATCTGCCAGATCCTGTTTGAGACTGGTAAGACTGGGTTGCTTAGTCATTGTGGCTGTCGCCTACCTCTGGTGCACGGTCCAGCGTGAAGCCACCAAGTTTCTTGTGGCGCGCATCCAGAATCAACCGGTCACTGGCCCGCAGGTAGTCATCACGCATACCCACTTTTTCTGTGATCTTCAAGAGCAAGTCCACGTCGCTCAGGTCGAGATCGGCCTCAGCCAGATGGTAACGGTCGATCAGGGCAGCCCGGTGGTACTTGCGGAAAAAGTTGAGGGCAAACAGAGCAACATCATCTTTAGCGTAGAGCTTTTCCTTGATAGCGCCAGTCACTGCTAACTTTTGCGCGGTCTCTTGATCCTTGAACTTGGGCCAGAGAATACCGGGGGTGTCGAGCAGTTCCAAGTGTTTGTTGGAGCGTAACCATTGCTGACTCTTGGTGACACCAGGCGTATCGCCGACCTGGGCGGCCTTACGGTTGACCAGGTGATTCAACAAGGTGGACTTGCCGACGTTGGGGACGCCGACCGTCATAGCGCGCATTGGTCGCTCCTTGAGCCCCTTTGCCTGTTCCGCTGCTAGTTTATCAGCCAGAATGCTCATAGCAATCTTAGTGATCTGCTTGGGTGTCACGTTAGCTCGCGAATCGATGGCAAACGCCGGTTGATTCTGTGAGCGATAATAGTTTAACCAGGCCGCCGTTTGCTGTGGGTCGGCCAGGTCTTTTTTCGTTAAAATAATCAAATGTGGCTTGTTCTTCGCAATCCGTGCCACTTCGGGATTACGTGAAGAAGCCGGAATACGGGCATCGACAAGCTCAAAGACGATGTCGACTAGATGGACGTTTTCTTCCATCTGCCGAATTGCTTTCGCCATATGCCCCGGGAACCATTGAATAACTGCCATAGTTTGTAACTCCTTTGATACCAAGGATTTGACGCCTCGGTGTTCTTGAATTTGCTGGAATTTGCCCAAAATTTGCCATATGGTGATTCCATATTGGGCAAACTTACGCATTACTTTTACTGATTTCTGTCGCGTACAAGTCCGGTTGTGTGTACAACCAATTGTAGTTTGTGTCTTAACATGAAGGTTTGCTTTTAGCAATTAAGAATTTCTTTGCTCTGCAATTAGCTGAGCAGCCTTGTCCGTTAATTTTCCTTTCGGGCTTGCTCGATATGCGTAATTTTTTACCCCTTCATTTGCAAGCAAATCGAAAGGTACCAGAGAATCTGAGTAACTAGCCTAGTTTACCATTTTTTAGCCATTTCAGATAGTGGTGATATTTTGGGATCGTATGAACGCTAGCTTTTTCTGTTGGGTGACTTGCATAAAAATATATCGTTCGGTTCAACATGCTTATTGGCTGGATGATTAGACCAGCCGGTTGTCGGTAAATAAACGCCCACTCAAATTAATCTGAGTGGGCGTTGGTATAAAGATGAAAGAGACGTTGAATTAGTGAGTGTTACTTAGTGCCAAGAACAGTGGCGTTCCAAACAGTTTCACTAACGGTATTTGATTCAGGAACATATGAGCCGCCAACACCGATCACATTGTATGATGGGTTAAGTAGGTTGTTACGGTGACCGTAATTGCTGTCGGCATCGTCATAAATGTAACCTAATACTTCGGCTTTACCTGCATTATATGATGAATCGATAACGACATTGATTTTGGCGTTCTTATCGTAATCAAGATCTGAGTTTAAGCCATGAGAAATCATGTTAGGAGTTGTGTTTCCGATGTTTTCAGCGTGTGCATAATTGATTCCAGCAGCCTTGGCATCAACGACAAAGGCGATTTTGCCATCGCTGGTGTAGTGAGTTGGGTTGGTTAATTGGTCAACTGACCGTTTTTGCGCGACGTTGTTCAATCCTGGGTCTTCGTTCAAGGCTGAGATACCGCGCTTAGCTCGTTCAGCATTGACAGTATCTAAGAAGCCTTTGCGGTAGTCGCTTAAATTCATTGTGAACTTCTTACCCTTAGATAAACGAGCGAAGTCGGATTCATCGTTCCAGTTTGAGCTAGCGTATGGGTTGTAGGTTGAAGTCGTCTTCAGGGACTTGTTGGAAACCTTCTTCAAGTAGCCGTTCCAGACCCAACCAGTGTGGTTAGAGCCAGTCTTGAATTTGTAGTAGACGCGCTTGTGGCCGTTAACCGTGACGTGAGATGAATAGTAGCCGGTGACGTACTTGCCGTATTCGCCTAACTTAGCACCGGTCTTGTGCTTGATCTTGCCGTTTGAGTAAATAACGGCCTTCTTGTTGGTGACCTTGTACGTGCGATCTTTGATGTTCTTGTAGTAACGGAATTTGGTGTTAGCTGAGACATTAACTGGGTTGGTGGTGACCATGACCCCGGCGCCCCCGGCAGAAGCTGCGATAATCGCGATTAGTTTAGTGATTCTTGTCATGATAAATTTCTCCTAACAGTAAATTTAATCCATCTGTTCCAATTCTTGAATAATGACAAATAATATTCCCATTGTCTATTCTTCTTCGCTAACGTGCTTTGTGCCTACCTTGTCAAAGTCAGAAGATGTTTCCTTATTTGTCGTTTTAGTCATCAAAAAAGTCGTATTCGAATCATTTGTAGGATTTGTATAGCCGGTATACATTTCGTTCAAAATCTTGACAGGTTTGTCGTAAATTAGCTGGAAACCATTAGTCATTGTGTAGTGATAATAAACAGGTACACCTATCTCTTCAGTATCATCAGTTTTCAGCGGTTTTAATTTTGCTGAATCTGTTTCTAAATCCCAACGTCGGTGTGTAATATTTTCAAAATTCACATTATTACCAGAATTATCGGTTTTGACTTTAGCATTTATCAATTTTGCTGTGGGTTTTGCATACTTGGGAGTACGTCCTAAGACTGTATCTTCATTAGCTTTCAAATAATTCAAATCATCTCGGTACTTCTGCAGAGTTTGTAATGTCACTTTATGTGTGTCACGAAAGTAGTCTGGATGTTTTTTATAATATTTATACTCGCTCTCTGTCTTTTTAAGAATATTACGTATGTATTCGGTGTTGCTTGTGTCATGTATATATTCTTTGTAATATTCTTTATCCTTTTTTTGCACGATGGTAATAACCTGCTTATCACTTTTGCCATTAATATCACGCATACTAAAATCATAATTTGGCATGTTATAAACAGTTGCTTTTCCATTCTTGGTCACTAAGATCTGTTCGATGTGCGTGTCCTTACTCAACTCGTAATCACTGTCAGCATCCGATTCGGCCATGTACCAAATTCGCTGATTGGATGACTGCGCGTCCTTGATAAAGGAAACCTTCTTCTCATTAACCTGATTAGCCCCTGATTGCCCACAAGCTGACAATGATAAAATTGCTGTACCTAATAATGCTACGCCCATCAAGCGCTTTACATAACGTTTCATATCCGAACTCTCCTCAAACATTTTATTTAACTAGATCAGTCGGCAGAAACGTAAGCTAAGCGACACCAGTCAGTACTGACAGCAATGCAAAGCACCTATTCATTATTTACGTTCTCCGTATTGATCTAATCTACAAAATAAAGCACCCCAAAATAAGGGATTATAAAATTTATTATACAACAATAGTGTAATATTTTCCTTGAATATATAAAAATAAGGTATTTTAATCCACTACAAAATTACAGAATTATCTTGTAACGTTGACAATGTTATGAAAGAGAAGATCAATCATGCAAACCGCCATAAGGCAAATAAAAAAGCCCGTTATACGGACTTTCTCGTTAAATAGACTTCGTAAATCACTTAATAGTTGCGGAGAAATCATCTGCAATCACGTCACTAGATTAAGCCAATGCCGCCAAATACATCTGCCAAGCGTCATCAAAAATCGTCATTGATGGCAGATAAGGTGCGTTCTCTTCAAGATACTTGGATAAGGAGTCAAACTCCGTATCCTGCTTGGGAAACGAGCTGTCGAGAAAGGCATTGTTAGCAAAAGTTGCGACTGGGTCGTAGCTTTCGGGATTACGTTGCGTCATTAAATATTGGTAAAACGTCTTGGGCATGAAGCGCCTCCTTAGTTAGTCTGGAATCCGAGCTTGGAAAACAAACTTACCGGCACCAGACATATCGATCTTTTTAGCGGCATACGAGAGTTTCTTCCCGTTACCGATGGCTGTCAAGTGAAGTGTGGCGGTCTGTGCTCTACTGTTCATCGCAACCCACTTAGGCAGCGGATAGTTCTTCGCAATATAGCTCATGACGAAGCTCACAGGCACAGGCAATGACCCGATGGAGAGCTTCTCGGCCTTCAACTGCACGTCTCCTGAGGATAACACGGTCGGCTTCAGGAGTAAAACAAAATTAACGTTAGCGCCTAAGACCTTCGTCGATCCCGTCAGGATGGCGTGGTCGGTCACTTGAAACGTGTACTTCACGTCTTGGCCCTTCAGAGACTTATTGACGTAGTAGTCGGCGAGCGCATTGACCTGCTTCTTATTCAGAGTGACATCGATGTTAGTGGTCTTGGTCGCTGGCGTAGCCGTTGAGGCGACCTTCGTCGTTCCCATGGCTTTGACGCCAACCGTGATCATGGCAATGACCAGGACGGCGACCAGGGCTAGGAAGCCCCACTTCCACCAATTTCGTTGGGATTTAACTTTCGGAGCTGAATGACGCTGCATAAATAATTCCTCCTTGTTTCAAACACGTTAAACTTGCCGCAAGTATGGGTTCACCCTACTTTAGCAACCACTGTTCGTGAGCCTGCATTTCCTTGAAAACGTAGCGCGTCATCAGGCGGTAGCCCTTGGCGTTCGGATGGAAATGATCTACTGGTGATAAGTAATCATTCAATTCATCACTCGCATCGCTGGCGAGAATGGTTTTCTGGAAAGTCTTCGTTGAAATCTTGCCGTTATTGACGTCCTGTGACGTACGCTTCAACTTAGCCTGCTGCGTAGCGGACTTGAATTGTCCCACCGATAACGGCCGACTAATGTCGACCATGTAGAGGTCCTTGTAGGACTTGGCTGTCTTGGTCGTTGTCGCGTTCCAACCATCGACGGCGTTCGTGATCTGGTCAATATTGGCAAAGTAGACGTAGACCGGATTGTAAATGGTATACAGGAAGATCGGTGCGGTCGGATTATACTTGCGAACCGTGTTCAGCAGACTTTTGAGCTTCTTCTGATACGTGGCCTGTGCACTGTCTAGTTGCGTATTGAGCTTCGACTGCTGGTTGATGGTGACATTCTTGGTTAGCGTCTGCAGGAGGTCGTTACCCCCGACCGTCATCACGATGGCCTGTGACTTTTCAACCTGGCGTTGCATCGTTTTACTATCGACCAAGCGTTTTTCAATCTGATCACTGCGGTCGCCAGACTTGCCATAGTTGTGCATGATGACCTTGACCTTATCGTGGTGGTGAATCTTGGTCTTAAGGCGTTGCGTGTACCCGCCCTTATCCTGTTGATCACCGACCCCTTGTGTCAATGAATCTCCCAGTGCCACGACCCGCACGACCTTCCGCCGGTTCACGGCATTGGGATGTGCGCCGTTGAGCGTGGTCCGGGCGCCCGGATGCCAGTACGTTAAGACTGCCAGCGTGACGAGCACGATCAGTAGAGCGACCCCTACGATCTTACTGAGTCCTTTTGCATTTTTCACTAAGAATCCCCCCTCGGGATAAAGAAAAAGCGGTGGCCGTGCCACCCCTTTTCTCGGTTAACACTTATTTAGTTGGATCGGTGTAGTACATCAATGCGAAGGCGCCTGGGCCCCCATGGGTGGCAATGATAGGTACCGTTTCACGCACCAGCACGTCTTTATCGGGTAAAATCTCGTGCAGATGGCCCTGAATCTTATCGATCGATTCGAAAGCTTCCACGTGAGAAATTCCGATAGATACGATGTCCGGTGTCTGTTTGATTTGTTCGTAAACTTTATCAAAGTACCGGTCGATGGTCTTCATACCGCGACCCTTGGCCCGAATCTTCAGCTCGCCGCCAGTTACTTGCAAAACAATCTTGATGTTTAACAGTGACGTCAACATACCGGCAGCCCGGCTAAGCCGACCACCCTTTAGAATGTTTTCCAAGGTGACGATGCCCATGAATAACTTGGTGTGATCACGAACGGCAACGGCACGATCCAGAATGGCCTGCTTGTCGGCACCTTCAGCGGCCAACTTGGCTGCTTCAATCACTTGAAAGGCCATCGCTTGGTCGGTATACTGCGTGTCAACGACCGTAACATCAGTCTTAGACAACTGCGCAGCCTGTTCGGCGGTGTGCACTGTGCCACTGATAGCGGCTAACATGTTGAAGCAGATGACGGAACTGCCATCTTCGCCCAACTTGTCAAAGGTTTCCACGAACTTGCCTAATGGCGGCTGGCTCGTCTTGGGTAACGTCTTAGACGTCTTCATCTTTTCAATGAATTCTTGATTGGTAATTGATTCCCGTTCAACGTAAATGGTGTCATCGATCATGACCGTCAACGGGATAATGGTAATATTGTAATCCTGGATTTGCTGGTCGGTTAGACCGGCAGAAGAATCCGCAACAATTTTAATTTTAGCCATGGGTATCCCACTCTTTCTGACCAGAGATTTTGGTTTATGCTACAATATGCGTAATGGAACATACGGTAATAGTATAGCAGAATTGTTGAAATTTTTCAGTAATTCTACTAACTCGCCGATCTGATTATCAGAATTTTCTGATAACAGTCAACGAAGGAGGAATTTGTTTGGAAAAAGAACGGAGTCGCACGTATCAAATCGTCAATGAAGTCCTTAATGCGGTGACCCACGGAATCGGTGCGGCGTTGAGCATTGCCGGACTGGTCATTCTGATTCTACAAGCACACGGCGAAGGTGGCAGTCTCCGCATGACGACGTTCCTGGTCTACGGTATCATTTTGGTCTTGTTCTACCTGGCCTCAACACTGTTTCATAGCTTGTACTTTACCCGCGCCAGCCACGTCTTTCAAATATTTGATCATTGTGCGATCTATCTGTTGATTGCGGGAACCTATACCCCATTCAGTTTGTTAGTTGTCGGGGGCAAACTCGGCTGGTGGATGTTCGGCATCATCTGGGCCATGGCCATCGCCGGTATCGTCTACAAGGCTATCTGGCTAGGAAAGTTCCAGGTTCTCTCCACTGTTATCTACGTGGTGATGGGCTGGATGTGTCTGATGGGGATCGGTCCGCTATATCGTGGTCTGGGGCCCGTTGGTTTCGTGTTACTATTCCTTGGTGGCGTTGCCTTCACCGCGGGCGCCGTGCTTTATAGTTTCAAGGGCGTCCCGTTTGGTCACGTCATCTGGCACCTCTTCGTCATGCTCGGGACGGGTCTGATGTATTTTTCAATTCTGTTCTACGCCTAGTTTGGCAATAAAATATTAACTATAAAAGACGTTGTCCACGTCCCTTCAATCGCAATTGAAGCACGGTGGCACAACGCCTTTTCGTTTACATTTTTGGAGTCTGAAGCGTCCCCACAGCAGGTGGAATTTCTGGTAGCCGGAGTGCGACCAATTTACCGCCGTTGATACTGCTCAAAGTGGTAGTCGTAAGGATTTTTATCGTTGCGAATCCCCGGCTGGGTCGCAATCAACTGGAATTTTTCATAGTCGATGGCGGGCATCCAGGTGTCGCCAGTGAAATTGGCATCAATCACCGTGCGATACAGAAAGTCCACGTCGTCTTGTAACCCGACAAACAGCTGAGCACCACCGACAACGAAAATCTTATCGTCCGAGTGCGCTGCTGCATAGGTCCGCACAGCATCCAGCGAGTCCAATACAATGACTGTATCGGGGAAATTGCCAGCTGGTTGGTGCGTCACTACGATGTTTTGCCGATTCGGTAACGGCCGACCAAAGGATTTGTACGTCCGTGCGCCCGCCACGATGGTGTTTCCCGTCGTGACCGTTTTGAAGAAGTGCATGTCGGCAGGTAGGTGCCACGGCAACTGACCGTTTTGGCCAATCACACCGTTGTGCCCTTCCGCCCAAAGAAAGATTAACATGGCTGTGCCTCCAATCTAGCTAAACGGCGACCGGCGCTTTGATGGCCGGTGCCGGATCATAACCCGTGACCTTAATGTCTGCCATTTCATAATCAAAGATGCTCGATTTGTCCGGATTTAACCACAGTTGTGGCGCTGCTTTCGGTGTTCGAGCGAGTTGCGTTGTAATCTGCTCAATATGGTTACTGTAGATGTGTGCGTCACCCAGGGTATGCACGAAGTCGCCCACTTCCAGGCCAACTTCCTTAGCAATTAGGGAGGTCAACAAGGCATAGCTCGCAATATTAAACGGCACGCCCAGGAAGATATCCCCGCTACGCTGGTAGAGCTGGCAACTCAACTTGCCATCGTTGACGTAGAACTGGAACAGGGTGTGGCAGGGTGGCAAGGCCATGGATGGTACATCGACGGGGTTCCACGCTGAGACGATCATCCGCCGGGAATCCGGATGTGTCCGCAGGGTTTCGATAACGTTCGCAATTTGGTCGATTGTCTCACCATTCTTGCCCTGCCAAGCCCGCCACTGACTGCCGTAGACCAAACCGAGGTCACCGTAGTGGTCGCCAAAGGCCTGGTCGTTGAGAACACGGTCGTCAAAGGCTTTTTTCTCCGCCTGATACTGCTGATTAAAGTCAGCATCAATCAGTGAGCGACGACCAAAGTCGGTCATGTCTGGACCGTGATAGTCAGGGCTTTCGATGAACCGCTGAAAGGCCCATTCGTCCCAGATATGATTGTGGTGTTGCAGAAGAAACCGAATATTCGTATCACCCTTTAGAAACCACAGTAATTCCGACTTAATTAAGCCGAAGGGAACTTTTTTTGTGGTCAGTAACGGGAAGCCTTCCTGCAAGTTGAACCGCATTTGGTAGCCAAATAGGCTCAACGTCCCGGTTCCCGTGCGGTCGGACTTGCGATGGCCCTCGTTTAAAACTTTCTTGGCCAAGTCTAAATAAGCATCTTCTAGCATTCTAGTCAGCTCCTATTCCGCGTACTCGCTAAGATATTCCCAACGTTCCATCTTCTCGTCGAGCTGCTTGTCGAGGCCGTCGAGTTGCGCCTGTAGGTCGGCCAGCTTATCGTAGTTAGCCCCGTTGGCGTTCATGGCCGTTTGGACCTCAGACTTCTGACTTTCAAGACCGTCAATCACGGCCTCAATGCCTTCCCACTCCTTTTGTTCGGCGTAGGTCAGCTTAACCTTCTTCTTGGGCTTAGCGGGCGCGTCATCGGCGGGTTTAGTCGTCTTTTCTTTGACCGGCTTGGTCTTGGCCTTGCTAGCCTTCTGAGCGTCATCCAGGTAAGCACTGAATTGCCCAGAATACCGATCAATTTGACCGTTACCGTCAAAGATCAGTAATCGATCGGCGACCTTGTCCAGAAAGTACCGGTCATGAGAAACCGTAATGACGGTTCCTGCAAACTGAGAAATGTAGTCTTCCAAGACGGTCAAGGTGCTGATATCCAGGTCGTTGGTCGGTTCGTCCAAGAGAAGCACGTTCGGCTGTTCCATTAGAAGTTTCAGCAGGTATAGCCGGCGTTTTTCACCACCAGAAAGCTTACGGATCAGCGTCCCGTGCATGAACCGTGGGAAGAGGAATTGTTCCAAAAGCTCAGTCACGCTGACGGAATTCCCCGCCTTGTCGGTCACGTTTTGCCCCACTTCGGAGAGGTAATTAATCATCCGTTTGTCATCTGGAATAGGTTCGATCTGCTGGGTGTAGTAAGCCATCTTGACCGTTTCCCCAATCGTGACGATCCCAGAATCCAGTGGCAGTCGTTGTGCAATCACATTGAGCAGGCTGGATTTCCCAGCGCCATTCTCCCCACTGATCCCGATGCGTTCACCGCCCTGAATCAGGTCGCTAAAATCTTTGAGGATTGTGTGGCCGCCCAAGGATAAGTTAGCATCCTTGAGTTCGATGACCTTCTTACCCAGACGCTGTTGCCCTAATGAGATCGACACGTTGCTTTGAACCTGCCGTGTACCGACGTTGCTGGCAATATCGTTGAACCGGTTGATTCGGGCCTGTTGCTTAGTTGAACGGGCCTTGGCGCCGGCCTTCATCCAAGCCAATTCCTTTTTATACAGCTGTTGTTGTTTCTGGTCGGCATCGGCTTCCTGGCTGACACGTTCCGCCTTTTCCTGTACATAAGCTTGGTAGTTACCAGGGTATTGGTAGAGCTTCCCGAAGTCGAGTTCCCAGATTTGGTTGGCAATTTGATCCAAGAAGTAGCGATCATGGGTGACGACCAGTAAGGCCCCTTTGTAGCTAGCCAAGTACTGTTGTAGCCAAGCAATGGAATCAAAATCCAAGTGGTTGGTCGGTTCGTCTAACAAGAGTAAATCTGGCGATTGAATCAACACTTGTGCCAGACCGACCCGCTTGATCTGTCCACCAGACATGGTCTTAATCGACTGTGACAGGTCGGTGACCTTCAACTGGGTCAGAATCGTCTTCACGTCGCTCTCGGCGGTCCAGGCTTCCTCTTCGTTCATCTGTGCTTCGGCGTCCAAATAACGCTGTTGGGCCTTCGCATCTTCGGGATGGTCCCCATAGGTCGCCAGTGCCGCCTCATAACGGCGAATCGTGGCGAAGACAGGCTGATCACCAGAGAATACGGCGTCCATGACTGTCAGATTTTCATCGAGATCGGGCTTCTGCGTCAGGTAGCCAATGGAATAATCCTTGGGCGTTGACAGCTCGCCGGATTGCTCGTTGCTGATGCCGGCTAAGGTGTCCAGCAGCGAGGTCTTACCGCTCCCGTTAACCCCAATCAAGCCGATCCGATCATGTTCGTTAATAATGAAATCTAAATTATCAAATAAGATTTTTTCACCGTAAGTTCGGTGTAAATTTTCTGCGCGTAAGGTTTGCATAGTCTCTTCACTCTCTTAATTAAGATTCTTAAGCAGTTGCTTGGGCCACCAAGGCGTCGTGGGTATTCGCCACGGCACCGGTCACGACCCCGTATTCTAAGTCGCCGAGAATGGCTCCCAGTTGCGGGCCCGGTTGAATGCCGGCCTGCATGAGATCCTTCCCAGTGATGGCCAATTCTTTCTTGTGTTGGATCGGTAGCGCCGCTAACTGTGCCGTCAGAGATGCCAGACGGTCCGGCGCCCCTAAAATAACGGCGACCTCGTTGGCAATTGGCATCAGATCGGCACCACACTGATAGAGTTGCCAAGCGTTCAGCGTTCCCTGCAGCAGTAGTGCGGCCGTCTTACTGGTCGTTTGGACAGCATTGATGGTTTGATTGGCCGTTTTCCAATGTTTCATAAAGGGCGTAACTGCCGCCGCTTCTAGGCCAAACTTGGTAACCAGCAGCGTCCAGGCAGCCGTCTCCGATGACGCACCGTGAACGAGTTGCGTTGTGAGTTCCTTTAAAGCCGTCTCGTGGGGGGCAAAGTCTGGACAATACTGCCACAAGCCGGTCGCCATGAGATCGGTCAGGCCGCGCTGAGGCGTCTTTCCCTGGAGCAGCTTCAACAGTTCTACCTGCGTCCGTTCCACGGCGATCTTCGTCAGGAGTTGCGCGTGGGCCGTAATGGCCGCCAACGTATCCGGTACGATCGTAAAGTCCAATTGACTAGCGAATCGGACCGCCCGCATCATCCGTAGAGCGTCTTCATGGAATCGCTCCTGGGCATCGCCCACGGCACGAATCTGTTTATTCTCCAAGTCGGTCAGCCCATCAAATAGGTCGATGACTTCCCCGTTTTCACGCATAGCTAGTGCGTTGATCGTAAAGTCACGGCGCTTGAGATCCTCGGCCAGTGAGCGGACGAAGGTCACTTGGTCAGGCCGGCGAAAGTCGGTATAGGTCGATTCGGAGCGGAACGTCGTCGTTTCGTAGCCAGTGCCATGGTCCAAAATCATCACGGTGCCGTGCTCGATACCCGTGTCGACCGTCCGCTTGAAGAGGTGCTTGATCTCATCGGGGTAGGCACTGGTGGCGATATCGACATCGTGAATGGTCTTGCCCAAGATGGTGTCCCGCACGCTGCCGCCAACAAAGTAGGCTTCATAGCCCGCCTGCTCAATCGTCTGTAAGACTGGGCGTGCGTGTTCAAATTCTTCCGGTAACTGTTCCAACTTCATGTTAAATTCACCTTTCGCCGGCCGAAATAGCCGATTGTTCTACGCGCTTAACGTGATCGGTAGCTGGGGGGGATTCCCTACCAGTCGTTATCAATCAGTCAGTGTGCTCTATATGCCAGTCTAACAGATTCCTCGAGAGAATTGAATTCAAAGTCACCGCTTCTCCGCGAGTTTGTCGCCTGTTAGCGCTTGCGCTGTGCTATGATGGAAAAGTAAAAATTTTATTTTGGTTAGGAGAGAACGTCATGACACAAGTTAAGGACGAATCTATCCGGCTGATTGACCTATTGATGATTGGGATTGGGTGTGCCACCATGGCTTTTAGCCTGGTGTTCTTCAACATCGCTAATAATTTGGCGGATGGTGGGATCTCCGGGATCACACTGATCATCCGGGCGCTATTCCATTTGGACCCAGCCTACTCAACGATTCTGATCAACGCACCCTTATTGTTGATCGGCTACCGGTTTCTAGGTCGGCAATCACTGATCTATACCATCTATGGGACGGCCATGTTAGCCCTATTCCTCTGGATCTGGCAACGGGTCCCACTCGCAATTGACCTTCACCACGACCTCTTGCTCGCGTCTCTGGCAGCCGGATTAACCGGTGGTCTGGGTTCCGGCCTCCTCTATCGGTACGGTGGGACTACTGGGGGAACCGACATCGTTGCAAGAATCATGGAGCGGTTTTACGGCGTACCCATGGGCCAAACATTGCTGTGGCTGGATGTCGTGATTCTCTTGATTTCACTGGTTTACATCGATATTCAACACATGGCCTACACCTTGATTTACTCCTACGTCTTCGCCCGGCTCGTGAATTTCACGCAAGAAGGTGCCTACGCTGCTCGGGGGATCATCATCGTTTCCGACCAGTACCAGGAAATCACGGACAGTATCATGGATGAGCTACAGCGTGGTGTGAGCTTGGTCAGCGGCGAAGGTGGCTTTTCCCATAAACCCCGGCAAATGATCTACGTGGTCGTCGCACCCAGTGAGCTTCATCGACTGCGGCAAATCATTGCCCGGCACGATTCGAAAGCCTTCGTTTCCGTCATTAACGTTAATGAGGCTTTGGGTGAAGGATTCTCCTTTGCGCGACCGAAAAAGAACTTTCTCAGCAAGTTCAAGCCTTAGTGCTGGGTTGGCAACCGCGGTTTTTGCGGTTGCTTTTTTGATAGATTATAAGTTAAAGTAATTATTGTGTGCTTGCTCAAGTAAAAAAGAATGATCCCTCGGAACCATTCCTTCTTCTCGTTTCACTTAAATATCTTGATAGCCTTCCAGCATCAATGCCATTTCAGCGTCATCCGGCACGACCTTCAGATAAGCCTGTAACAGCTTGACGACCTGGTCGCTGGCCCCTTCTTCACGATAGAAGTAGATGGCTGGCTTCAAGAAGTCCGGCTGATCCATAAAGAATGGCGCCGCCGCATCATAGTACTTCCGGGCACCGGCAAAGTCTTCTTGATGGTTCGCCGTGACCGCCAAGTTCCAATACAGCTGGGGATCGGCGTCTTCGGCCTTCACATATGGCTTAGCCAAAGCATCGTTCTCGTCCCAACGCTCTTGCTTGACGTAAAGGTTACTCAACTGGATCACCGCAGCCAGATCATCGCTGTCAAGCTCGTGGCCCTTCTTCAGGTATTTCTCGGCCAAGGCCTCATCATCCAATTTAGTAGCCACGTGAGCCGCCTGGAGCCAGAGCTTCTCGTTATACTGGTCAACACCCAACCCCTCTTGTAAGGCCGTCAGCGCCTCTGGTAATCGGTTTTCCTGCTCCAGTGCCTGACCCAGGTATGGGTAAAGTGAGGTGTAGTGTTCATCACTGTCCTTCAACTCGTTGAAGAGGTTGATAGCCTCGGTCCGTTCCTTAAGTTGCAGGTAGGTAAAGGCCGTTTCGAATTTTACGTCCGGCGTCATATCCCCGGTATGAATCTGCTTGAGGTAGCCGATAGCCTGCTCGAAGCGCCCAGCGTTGGCATACGCCACACCAAGCCGCTCCACCAAGTTAACCTTGGAGAACTCGGTCGTACCAGCCGTAATTAGGTCTAAATACAGCGGTATGGCCTTTCTGAACTCACGCATGGTATTGTAGAGCTCGGCCAAGGCAAACGTGATGACGGGCTCGTCAGGGGCCAATTTTTTGGCCGTCAACAATTTCTGCTCACTAACTTCGAAGAGTTCCTGCGTCTGGTAAAGGTCAGCTGCCACCATCAAGGCTTCCACGTAGGCTGGGGAGTCCGGGCTGACCTGGTTCAGGTAGTCCAAGGCCTCGTCGTTCTTATCTTCATCAATGGCGATGTCGGCCAGGTTCGTCCGCAATTCGTCTTCATCGGGATACTTCTTCAAAAGCTTCTCGTAGATTCGTCGTGATTGGTTCAGGAATCCCAGGGAGTAAAGCTCCTCGCCTAGGCTAAACAGGGTATCATCGTCATCGTGACGCAGTGACAAGGCATACTGCTTCTTGAAATCGTCGAGCTGTCCCTTTTCCAATTGGTCAAGTGCCGTTTGTGCGTAACTCATAACCCGCCTCCATTTAATTCACTGTTAGGTACTGCCCCGCTACGCTTGCGTTCCACGTAGGTGCAGCACAGTTTCATTCTGTTAAATTCACTAAAATTGACAACTCATTTAATTATACGCAATCCCATCAAACAAGGAAACCATAAACACTCAGTCCGCCCCAAAATTTGGATAATAAAAAACCAGTCCGACAATTGCCGACCTGGCCCTTTACCTATTAAATAATTAATTGTAATTACTTAACAGCATCCTTCAAAGCTTTACCTGGCTTGAATGCAGGTACTTTGCTTGCTGGGATTTGGATTTCTTGTCCAGTTTGTGGGTTACGGCCCTTACGAGCTGCACGTTCACGTACTTCAAAGTTACCAAAGCCGATCAATTGAACCTTTTCGCCTTTTGCTAACGTTGCTTGGACAGAATCGAATACTGCATCAACTGCAGCAGTTGCGTCCTTTTTAGTTAAACCAGTTGCAGTTGCAACGTCGCTAACCAATTGTGCTTTGTTTGCCATGTTTGAATTCACCTCCTGCAATGAAGATTAGATGAATGCCATCTAGTAGTCATTTTTGAGTGGTCCAAAAATGATGAAACAAATACGGTCAACCGCATCATTTCTTAATCAAAGATAGCACAGGAAGCCTTATATGACAAGGGATAACGCCATTTTTTAGCAATTATCCCGTAAGATTTATGATTTTTGACGAAAAATGGGTCAAAATCGGCCTTAGAGTAAGACTAAAGCGTTTTTTTTACCTACTTCCGCGCACGCTCGATCAGATGGATCGGTGTCCCCTCAAAATCGAAATGTTCTCGGATTTGGTTCTCCAAGAAACGTTCGTAAGAGAAGTGCATCATCTTGGGATCGTTAACGAAGACCACAAAAGTTGGTGGTGCAATGGCCACTTGGGTCGCGTAGTAAACACGCAGCCGTTTCCCATTGTCGGATGGTGTTGGGTTCAGGGCGATTGCGTCCATGATAACGTCATTCAAGGTAGCGGATTGGACCCGCTTGTTGTGGTTCTCGGAGACCCGCTTGATCATTTCAGGCAGTTGATCGAGTCGTTGCCCAGTCTTCGCCGACACGAAGATGATTGGAGCATAGCTCAGGTATTGGAACTCGAGACGAATCAGGTTCTTAAAGTCAGTCAGCGTGTGGTTATCCTTCTTCAGAGTATCCCACTTGTTGACCAGGATAATGATCCCGCGACCAGCCTCATGGGCGTAGCCGGCGACTCGCTTATCTTGTTCACGAATACCTTCTTCAGCGTTCATGACCATCAGAACGACGTCGGAATTGTCAATTGCGCGCATGGCCCGCATGACACTGTATTTTTCAGTGTTTTCGTAGACTTTACCACGCTTACGAATCCCGGCCGTATCGACCATGGTGAACTCGGTGCCGTCAGCGGTAAACTTCGTATCGATGGCGTCACGGGTAGTCCCAGCCACGTCAGAGACGATGACCCGGTCTTCACCCAAGATGGCGTTGACCAGAGAGGACTTCCCAACGTTTGGCCGACCAATCAGACTAAAGCGAATGGTATCGTCCTTAGGTGCACCGGTATCGTCAGGAAATTCCTTAACGACGGCATCCAGCAGGTCACCTAAGCCCAACCCATGGGCCCCGGAAACGGGGTATGGATCGCCTAAGCCTAATGAGTAGAAGTCATAAATAGACTCCCGCACTTCAGGGTTATCGGCCTTGTTGACCGCTAAGAGAACTGGCTTGTTAGCTCGGTACAAGATTTTAGCCACGTTTTCGTCAGCATCGGTGACCCCTTCAGGTGCACTCGTAATGAAGACGATGACGTCGGCTTCTTCGATGGCGATTTCCGCCTGTTGCGTAATTTGGGTGATGAATGGTTCGTCACTGAGGTCAATCCCCCCAGTATCGATCATCCGAAATTCAGTTCCCAGCCATTCGGCACGCGTATAGATTCGGTCACGCGTAACCCCTGGGGTATCTTCAACGATTGAGATTCGTTCACCGGCGATCCGGTTGAACAGGGTCGATTTACCAACATTAGGACGACCCACGATTGCGACTACGGGATAAGCCACGACAAATCCCTCCTTTTTCAAATCAATTTAATTTTTAATACGAGTTACATAGATGTTACCATCCGCCTTACCGGGTGGCAAAAATAAACTGGAACGCTAGGGCGGACGCTGAAAGCCACAAACCGGTCTTTCAGCTTGTGGTGGAACCTCCAAAACCGAGTTTCCATCACACCAATTCACTAAGCGGTACAAACCACCGCAAAGTGAATTCCCACAGCTGAGCTTACTTTTGCCACCCTCACGGCTCACATGGATGACTCACATTCATGTATTAACCATGTAAACCATGCTTCGAGCACCAACATCTGCTCACAAGAGTCATAGTCTACACGATAATCGGTTAACTGTCAAAACTGGCGGTCACTGTTTCGCCGTTGCGGGCTTATTCTCAGGCTCATTGGCGACACAGTTAAACTTACCCCTGATGACATGAAAAGGGTTCGGAGCGAAACCAACAAAGTTCCGCGCCAAACCCTTCTTCAACCAAACGTAAACGTATTAGTTGTTTTCGTTGTCTTCCATGTCCTTCTTCAGGCTGTCCCCAATGAGGTCACCTAAAGAGAAACCAGTGCTTTCTTCTGGGGCGTTAGCCGTTGAAGTTTCAGCAGAGTTCCGGTTGTTACGACGACGGTTGTTGTTGCCACCGTTGTTGTTCCGGCTCCGGTTGTTATTGTTGCTACTGTGGCTTTCGGAAGCTTCGTCACCAGATTGTGGCTTTTCTTCCAAGGCCTTGATAGACAATGCCAAACGGTGGTCATCTGGACGTACATCCAAGACCTTAACCTTGATTTCTTGACCAACCTTCAGAACGTCAGCAGGCGTTGCGATGTGTTGGTGAGAAATTTGGGAAATGTGAACTAAACCTTCAACGCCAGGGAATACTTCAACGAAGGCCCCAAAGCTAGTCAAACGCTTAACAGTACCGTCTAAGACGCTACCTTGTGGTGCCTTTTCTTCAATACCATCCCAAGGTTCTGGTAAGGTTTGCTTGATAGAAAGGGAGATCCGGTCGCGGTCAGTATCAACAGATAAGACCTTAACCTTAACTTCTTGGCCCACCTTCAAGACATCGCTAGGCTTTTCAACCCGTTCAAAGGCGATTTCTGAAACGTGAACTAATCCATCAACACCGCCAAGGTCAACGAAGGCACCAAAGTTGGTCAAACGGGCAACTTTACCTTCGACAACGTCGCCAGCAGTCAACTTAGCCATGATTTCAGCCTTTTGTGCTGCGCGTTCCTTTTCAACCAATGCACGGTGAGAAAGGATCAGACGGTTTTCGCTAGGTTCGATTTCGACAATCTTGAATTCCAGGGTTTGGCCCTTGAATTGAGATAAGTCTTCGACGAAGTGGTCAGATACCATAGATGCAGGAACGAATCCACGCACACCAGCATCAACGACTAACCCACCCTTAACCACTTGGGTAACGGGTGCAGTCAACGTATGACCTGCTTCGAATTCCTTTTGGATGTCGTCCCAAACCTTGCGGGCTTCCAAACGACGTTGTGACAGTAAGTAACTGCCGCCTTCCTTGTCAGTACCAATACGAGAAATTACGACGAGGTCCATAACGTCCCCGACTTTAATTACAGAATTAATATCATCAACTGGCTTCGTGGAAAGTTCCTTCTTTGGAACAACCCCTTCAATACCAGTATCAGCAATACCGACGATTGCTTGTTGGTCGTCATCGATCGTTAAGACTTCACCCTTAACGACGTCACCGACTTTAACGTTATCGATGCTGTTTAAAGCATCTAATAGTTCGTTATTTTCATTGTTTTGACTCGTGCCATTTTCACTCATGCGAATTTTTCCTCCTTGCGACAACTCTAAATACCATTTTAGCTGATTATGCTGTTAAAAGCTAGTAAAAAGCCCATTTCTATAGGGATTCTTTTTCTTGGATGATTTCAGCGATACGATCGGCCACTTCCTGGATGGACATGGACGTCGTATCGAGCCGAATTGCATCCGCTGCTTGGGTCAGTGGTGAGATCTTGCGCGTCGAGTCTTTACGGTCCCGTTCCTCGATCTCATACTTCAACGTTTCCAGTGGTGTATTGATACCCTTCGCCGCGTTATCCTTCAACCGACGTTGTGCCCGTTCTTCGACACTCGCCACCAAGAAAATCTTGACCTCGGCCTTTGGCAATACGGTTGACCCAATATCTCGACCATCCATGACAATACCGCCAGCATCAGCAATCTGCCGTTGGCGTTCTGTCAATTCAGCCCGAACGGCTGACTGGGCCGAAATCTGTGAAACGGCATTCGTCACGTCCGGTTGGCGAATCGCTAAGGTCACCTCGGTATCGTCGACGAAGACCTTTTGAACGGGAGTCCCGGGTTCAAAACGAATTGTGATCTGATTCAAGAGGGCCTTCACGGCGGCCTCATCGTCTAACGCCACACCCGCTTGTAAGACTTTCCAAGTAATGGCGCGGTACATGGCACCCGTATCACAGTATATGTAGTGAAAACGCTGTGCAACAATTTTCGCCACGGTACTCTTCCCAGCCGAGGCTGGGCCATCAATGGCAACCTGTAATCCTTGTTTATCCATCAAACCAAACTCCCTATAAATTGAAATTAAATCCTACTTTACACGTAACTTTTGACCAGGGTGCAATGCAGCACCTGAAGACAGGCCATTTAATTCAAGCAACTTATCAACTGAAATGCCGGCATTCGTTGCGACCCGGTAGACCCCTTGGCCGGATTCGACGGTCGCATACTTTTGACCAGCGGTGCTGCTTGAACTCGTACTGCTACTAGTTGTTGTACTACTGCTAGTGGCTGCTGAGCTGCTATGGCTGGTGGTAGCCGAAGAACTGCTAGTCGTCTTAGCCGAACTAGCAGTCGTGGTAGATGTCGTTGATTTTTTGTGGCTCGTTGAAGCAGCTTGCTTCTTCGATGATGCCTTACTTGATGATTTATGGGAGCTCTTGGCCTTCTTGGAGGACGAGCTAGACAAACTAGCCGCGACCTTCTCGGTATTTTGAGGCCGGTTGACCGCACTTTGACGGGCTAGGCCGTAGACCAACGAGGCTGCCGCAATCACGATGATAATTGCCACCAAAATGATGGTAACCATGGTATTGCTATGATTTTGTCGCCGCATTTTCGTTCGTGACAGGTTTCCCTGATCGTCGCGATCATCGGCAAACGAGGAATCCCATGGATGGGACTCCTGTTCCTTCGACGTTTGATCGTCACGCTTTTGACTCATCATCTAACCTCCCTGAAAAACTTTCAACCGTAATTGTACCACGCTGAAGATTTTTTAGGTAGCTATAATTGTTTGAAGTATCGATATGACGGCATTCTTCAAAATCTCTTAATTATTTTACCTACAGTTAATTATGGATTGTGAATTCTTGTTATAGCTAAACTAGTCATCGGCGATCTTTCAACATTTATATAGATTCTTGATATTTTTGAAGAAAGTGTCGTGCTGTCTGAATTAGACATAGCGCTTACTCAAGTTTTACTTATTATACTTCTAAAATGGGTAAATTTGCGTATCACTTAAAGAATGCGATTAGTGAGATAATCGCTCCAAAAAAGGATACAACAACTGTTAATCTATCCTTAGGATTTTGAATTAATACATTCAGAATTTTAATTAAGGCAGACACAATCATTAGCACATTTATCGATAAAGCAAATACAGCGCTCAACACCAAACTATCAATTGAGATAATGGGATCTACTTCTAACATTTCTGATGTCAGAAAGGCAAACAATCCTAACGTAAACACAAATATCAAGAAGTGAGCCAAACTAAAAACATTTCGATTTGCCACATATGCAAAAACCGTAAGTAAAAACATCATTACTCCAGTTGAAACAAAACTGACTCCAAAAGAAGTATGAATATTTTTAACTAATATTTCCTCAAAATTCCAATTTTCAATAGCTGCTATCCCGTAAAAAACCATCATTACACTAAAAGAAAGCGCTATGTAGACAAACGCAGTAACCAGTCTCGTTTCATATTTTCCTTTAAATATTCTCTTTGTTAAATCCATTTCATCATTCATCTTCTCCTTCAACCTTATTTAAACTCATAAAAAGTCTCAAAATAAGCCCTGGTGTAGCCTAGAAGAATACAATCAATCAGCAAATCTACGTTGTTTTACCATTGCTACTTTCCGCACTATGCAGATTATTTTCTTTCAACACTCTTCGAGCCCTAGAACGTTCCAGTATAGTTTTGTTCTTGTCACGTTTGATTCCGAATACAAGTTCATCTACAGCTTCGTCTTTATCATCCCAAATTTTTTCCTTTTTTAACATATTTTCATTATAAACATTAAATGTTTTCAAATCGTTCTCAGTAAAATTGAAAAATTCAAAGTCCGTATCTGCATTATCTTTGAGATTGTTAACTTTCAGTATTTCTTGATGGTACTCTTTTTTTAAATTTCTCCCCCACGTATATTTTGGAATTAATACTCTTTTTTTCCCAAAGACAAATACCACTTTACCAAATTCATCAACATTGGTTTTAAAATAGACTGTTAATTTCCGAAGTGGTCTGACCCCTTCAAAATCAAGAAGAAATTTTTCATTAACAATGCTCCCAGAGTATAGATAATCTTGTGCTTGTTTATTCGATTCAGCAATCATAAGTACATCTAGTGCTGGAATATCACCTCTAACTTGAATTAACGGATATGTTCTATAATATTTTTTAAAATCCCAAGAATTAGACTTCGAAAGCGCACGGTCTCCGGCTTGAATTGCATTTTTAAAATAGAAGTTAAACCTCGGACGCTGATTCATTCTAAATTGTGCAACTTGAATTGAAACTTGATACAATACTCCCCAGAAAGCAAGCAACGCACCGATTGCAGAGAGAAACTGAATTAAATCAGATTCTCCCAACTGGTCTAAACCAATACCACCAAGAAATATTCCGATAATAAATCCTATAGCTGTTTGAAAAATCCTCTTCATACAATAATTTGCCTCCTCAAATGAATAACGCATGCTAAAAAGTATCAGTACTCTAATAGCGTCAGTCCGAATGAGATGTGTCTTGCTAAGTCAAAAGAATATTTGCAACCATACCAGCTAGTCGAATTCTCTAAAATCTTCTTAAAATAACCGCCGTAGTCGCGCAACCCAGTCTCCATTCGGAGCTACCGGGTCAGATTTATGTGACGCCAGTAAGCCTAGTTGGTCGAGATCCAGGGGCATCCCCGCCGGTGAACAGCACCGCTCATGATGTGCCGGACTCTGCTCGTCAAACGCCGCAAGCCAATTCTGCCGCAAACAGTGCGGTTCGCGCACGTACTTCAACATCTGGGCCAGCGCCCTGTTCCGTTCTCGTTCTCGGCGACTGAACAGGCTGATGACTGCCGTCTCACTAATGCCATGCCGTTTGTAGAATGCCAATAGTGCAATCGCCGCATCATCCTCGCTGAATGCCTGTGGTCGTGCGTAGTACCGATGAATCGTCTCCGGTTCGGGTCGATTGGCCTGTCCCAGCATCAAAGGGAGCTGTTCATCCCCGCTGGCATAAAGCAGAATAGCCACACTCGGCAGACCATCCCGTCCGGCACGCCCAATCTCCTGCGCATAGCTCTCAAAGTCCGCCGGTAAATGATAATGAATGACGTAGCGGACATCATTCTTATCGATGCCCATCCCAAACGCGCTGGTCGCACAGATCACGTCGAGTTGCCCCGCCATGAACTGTTGCTGAATCTTGAAGCGGTCCTCACTACTCAGTCCCGCGTGATAGGCCGCCGCCTTCACGCCGGTCTGCTGCTGAAGCGCTAACGCCGTATCATCGGCCTGCTGCTTACTGGAAAAGTACACCACGCCCGGGCCCTGTAGCTGACCGACCAACGTCGTCAGGCGTTCCTGTTTTTCCGACTCATCAGCGACTTGTTCCACATCGAGAAAAATATTGGGCCGATCGACAGACTCCGCCACGATTTCTGGCTGACTCCGCAACTGTTTGGCGATCTCCTGTCGCGTGGTCTGGCCCGCCGTTGCCGTCAGCATCAACGTTAGTGGCTGCTGCAACTGCGTACGAATGGCTCCCAGCAGCAGATATTCCGGTCGAAAATCCGGGCCCCACTGCACGATACAGTGGGCCTCGTCAATCACCAATAGACTCAGCTGAATCTGCTTCACCTGCGCCAGCATCTGCGGTTGCGCCAACATTTCCGGTGACATGAAGAGAAACTGATATTCCCCGAGGTGGCGCATGATTACTTGCCGCTCCGTATAGCTCGTCAGCGAGTTAATCGCGGCCGCCCGTTTAAATCCCGCCATACGCATCCGATTGACCTGATCGTTCATCAGCGACAGCAGAGGGGAGATAATCAGCACACATCCCGGATGACGATACCCATACAGCTGATAGATCAACGTCTTACCAGCACCGGTCGGTAGAACGGCCAAGGTGTCCTGACCCGTCTCCAGTGCCGTAAGGGCCGCTTGCTGACCCTCTCTAAATTTTGTAAAGCCAAATACCTTTTCTAAACTTGTCGTTAAGGGCTCAAGCATCCCCCACACCTCGCTTATCACACCAAATGGCATAGAGTCGAAAATCAAAAAATGTGTAACGATCCTGAAGTTCCTGCGGTAACGCCGTATACTGCCAGGCATCGATTGGCCCCGTCAGCTGTGACGCAAACGCTGTGCGCATGGCTGGCGTCAATAACCAGTCATAGGGAAACTGCGCTAACGGTAATAGAATCGCCGCCTCCAGTAAATGCTCGCGCGCCGTCCCCGGCTTGATCTGCCGCACCGAGGCAATCTGTGCCACACTCCGTCCCTGCGACACCGCCGCTAGAGTCTGCTGTGCACTGCGCGTGACCGGCGACTGCCACAGGGAGCGAAATAGTGGGCGCAATGGATGATCAGCATCTCGGGCGTCCTGCGCGATCTGCATGACCCCGTCAAACTGCATCAACGTCACCGTCCACGCGGTCCGTTGCTGACTTAACGCCAGCTGATCTGCCGTCAGCCCCGGCTGGCCATAGCCCGTGAATAAGTCCGTGACGACACCAGCCGTGACTGGGGGTAGCTTTTCAAGGCTACTTTTTAACACATCGAACAGTTGTTCTGGCAGCTGAGAACTCTTACTTTGATGGAACCAGTTCCGCACCGCCTGACGCGTCTCCAGATCCGTCGCCAAGGGATAATAGCGCTTGGCCGAATGGGCATACTGGCTAACGACCTGCACCGCCAGTAAGAGCCGTTGGCGAGCGGCCAATAGATTCAACATCCCCCAATTGGCCCACGTCTGCGGGTGCTCGGCATGCGCTGCCTGTTCAGTGGCACCCGCTGCGGTCAAACGGATCTGATCGGGTGTCTCACCGGTCTCGGCCCATCCCCGCTTAATCAACGCCTGTGCTGGAGCGTCTAGGGCTCCCCGCAGCATTTTCTTATCCAAGGCAATCAGATAGAGTAACCGGTAGCGCAGTCCCCAGTACAGTGTCGACACCGTCTTCTTCTCCCGCAGGAGGTTCTCAATCACCCGTAAACGGCGAAACTGTTGCTGATCCAGTAAGGCTAATAAGTCCGCCGCTTCCATGGCTACGCATCCCTTCCGTAATAAGTCTGCACCTAGTTTACCATACGAAAAGGGCTGACAGTCTGCCAGCCCTCCATTTCAAGACAATTCATGATTGCATCATTTATGATAGCGTGTGCTTCCGTAGCCCGGGCGCCATTCGCCGATTCAGTAGAATGAACAGAACCCCTAGGACGATCCCCTTGATCAGGTTAAACGGAATAACCCCGAATAAGATGAGCTTATTGACGGGTAAGCCCAATGACATCCCCCACACCTTAAGATACAGGGGCGTGATCACCCACCAGTTGGCGAGGGATAACACGATTGTCAAACTCAAGGTCCCCACAATGACTGCGACTACCTGACGCTTGAACGTCCACTCGTGACGCCGTAACACGGCACTGATGGGCAGTACCAACGCGAGGTCGGCAATGAATGCCGTCAGTACCCCGATAAAGTTGACGATATCTAACCCAGTCGTGACGAAGTACAACAACTCCTTAATCGCAGCAATCGTAATCGCCCCCGCAGGACCAAAGACCCCTAACCCAATCAACACGACCAGGTCACTCAAATCAAGCTTCATGTACGGCACGATGGGAATGATGGGAATCGACACGAACATCAAGATATAGGAGACTCCGGCAAATAACGCCATCTCGACCATAGCGCGAACGCTTAACCCCTTATGACTACTTTCCATGAGACTAATTCCTCCTTGCGGCCATCTCAGTGACGCGACCCACGAAAAAAGGCCTCGCCACAGAAGAGCAAGACCTTGGAGTTTACGTCAAAATTAAGCTACGCAAAAAGCAACGTCTCATCTTCTGCATACCAGACTATACTGTCGGTTTCGGAGTTGCACCGAATCAACCGCTCGCGCGGGTCGCGGACTTTACCGCCGGTCGGGAATTACACCCTGCCCTGAAGATGAACCATAAATTTTTAGTACACCTTTAATGTACTAAACGAACCAACGTCTGTCAACGATTTACCTCAGGCTAAACCGGTCAACCGACGAAGTTCTTTGACTTCCTCCGGCTTCAGGTTACGTGCATCGCCGGGTTGGAGCCCCTTGAGCGTCAAGAAACCATATTCTTCACGCTTTAACTTCTCAACGGGACAGCCAATGGCATTCAGCATTTTCTTAACCTGATGATTCTTGCCTTCGTGAATCGTTAACGAGACAATGGCAATTTTCTTCTTCTCGTCGGTACTGATGATCTTAGCCTTGGCTGGGGCATACTTGATTTCATCGACCGTGATGCCCTGACGCAATTCGCGCAACGCATCGTTCGTTGGAATCCCCGTGACCCGAGCCACGTAGGTCTTCTCAACTTCATACTTCGGATGCGTCAACCGATTGGCGAGTTCGCCGTCGTTGGTCAACAGGATCAATCCTGAGGTATCATAGTCCAACCGACCCACTGGGTAGACCCGTTGGCTAACGTTTTCGACCAAGTCGACCACCGTCTTACGACCCTTTTCATCATTAGACGTGGAAATCACGCCCCGTGGCTTATACAGCATCACGTAAGCAGGCGCTTCGGTAGTGATTGGGACACCATCCACGAGAATCTTATCGTGCACGCCGACCTTGGTCCCCAATTCCGTCACAACGCTGCCATTGACCTTGACGCGGCCGCTCATGATTAATTTTTCTGATTGACGCCGTGAAGCCACGCCATCATGTGCTAAAACTTTTTGTAGTCGTTCCATTTACGTTTCATCTCCTGTTTCTCCTGATTGGTTCAGTTGCTGGTTAAAGGCCTGCAAGAACAAGTCGCCGCCATCCCCATCGCCTTGTTCGCTGGGATTAGCCGCAGCGGGTAACGGTGGTAATTCGGTGAGCTGCTTTAAGCCGAAATAGTCGAGGAAGTAGGCGCTGGTCCGGTAGAGCTTGGGCCGTCCCGGTTCATCGAGACGCCCGGCATCTTCTACCAGCCGGCGCAAGACCAATTTCTGCACGGTGGATGCACTCTGGACCCCACGAATCTCATCGACTTCGATCCGTGTAATCGGTTGACGATACGCAATGATCGCCAACACTTCCAGTGAAGCCGGTGAGAGGCTCGTGCTCAAGGGGTTCTCGAAGTACCGCTTGATCAAGTCGCCTGCCGCTTCCTTCGTGACTAACCGATAGGTGGTATCGTTGACCATCAACTCCAACGCCGAGTCCTGGTCAGCCGCATACTTCTGGGCCAGCCGTTCCAAAGAGGCTAGAATTGCCGGTCGCAATAATCCCGTAGCCGCCGCTAAGTCGGCGACCGTGATGCCTTCGTCACCGCTGACGAATAATAAACTTTCAATCTGTGCTAGGGGTGACATCCGTGGGATACCTACCTTTCAACCGTAAAAAATTAATCTGCAAGGGCACTAAGCGACTGACCTGCTGTAAGGCGACCTGGCGCTGCCGGGCGAGCTCTAGGACGGCCAAAAAGGTCGTGACGATCTCATCGAGCACCGGCGTCTGCCCCAGCAACTTCTCAAAGCTGACCGGACCCTTACTGTGCGCCAAGCGCGTCAGTACCGTTTGCATCTGTGCTTTAATCGTATAGTGTTCCTGCTGAATACTCTGGGTGACCGGCTTGGCCACCATAGCGCGATGAATCAGCTTGGCCAGTGCGGCCTGTAGATCAGCTGGTTCAATGCCTGGGGCCACCGACAAGGCCACCGAATCCGGCACCGCCATGGCGGGGCGGGTAAAGTGTTGTTGACGCGCCTGCGCCCGTTCCTTAAGCACCTGCGCCGCTTGCTTATAGCGCTGATACTCCAGCAACTGATTGACCAGGTCTTCCCGGGGATCACTCATGTCATCCTCATCGCTGGGTTCCAGCGTCTGGGGCTTCGGCAACAAGAGCTTGGCCTTGATGGCCATCAAGTTCGCCGCCATCACAAAGTATTCCCCAGCAATGTCGAGGCGTAGCGTCTGCATCTGATGCAGGTAATCCAGATACTGACTGGTAATGGTTGCAATGCGGATATCGTAAATATCCATCTCGTTGGTTTTAATTAGATGTAACAGTAGATCCAGTGGGCCTTCAAAATCACTGACCTGAATCAGCGGTTGCCCGGTTGCTGTGGCTTTGTCCATGGTGATACTCCCATTTTGCAATAGTCTTGGCCGTGGAGAGGGTCCCCATCAGCCGTTTGTTTGGTAGTGTCGTAGCGAGTTGATCCAACAACTGCCACGTGTTTTCAATGACATCCTTATCCGGCATCAATGTAATCAGCCGCACGATCAGGTAGTTCCCCTGAACCTGCGTCCCCACGACACCGGCAAAGTCATCGTACGCATCCTTCCACAGGTAGAGCGTCCGGTCGGTGCCGCCCTGATACCAGGCCAGTTCCCGCTGCAGCCGGTCCCAGTCCTTAAAACTCGGCATCAGGCTCAGTAAGCCCATGGCGATCTTCTGATAATCGCTACGATATTTCAATAACATGGTTTACCTCCGTTTAATCGTCTCCACACACGCTACAATTGGCTAGGCTCGGGGATGATACTGATCATAGACCGAAACCAGCCGCTTCTTAGAAATGTGCGTGTAGATCTGCGTCGTCGTAATGTCCGCGTGTCCCAAGAGTTCCTGCACCACCCGCAAGTCCGCCCCGTTCTCCAAGATATGGGTGGCAAACGAATGCCGCAGGGTGTGGGGCGTCACGTCCTTTTGAATGTCAGCTAGCGCCACGTAATGCTTAATTTTCTGCCAAATGGCCTGCCGTGACAGTCCACCGCCGTGCGCATTGAGAAAGAGATAGGGACTGGTCCGTTGTTTCAATAGGACCGGCCGGCTGTGCGCCAGATACCGGTTGATCCAGTCGGTCGCCACGTCCCCAATCGGAATAATGCGTTCCTTATCGCCTTTACCCAGCGTCTGAATCAGGCCCATCTCAAGGTGTAGGTCGGCCAGCTTCAAGTGAACCAGCTCGCTGACCCGCAGCCCAGTCGCGTACATCACTTCCAGAATGGCGCGGTCACGCAGACCGTATTTGTTCGCCGTATCCGGCGTAGCTAGTAACCGATCGACCTCGGCCACCGTCAGTACCGCCGGCAAATGTTCTGCGTGCTTGGGTGCGGCGATGTTTGCCATCGGGTTGTCGGTCAGCTGATGCGTTTGCACCAGATAGCGATAAAATTTTCGTAAAGCTGACACGGCATGAATCACAGAATTTCGCGATTTTCCACTGGCCGTCAGCGCGCTCAGGTAGTTCATGACCGTCAGTCGGTCGACTTTGAGAAAGCTTGTGAGCTGCTGTTCGGTCAGATACGCCTCAAAGTTATGGAGTTCTTGGGTGTAACTCGTCACCGAATTCTTGGCCAATCCCTGCTCCACGGTAAGGTAGTGCGCAAAGTCCAGCGTCTGATCTGCCAATTCGGTCATGAGCATACCTCCTAGTCTTGGGTCTCCTCAGTCGTGTCGGTGGCTTCAGTCGGCACTAACCAGAGTTGCCCATCGTGTTGCGTGATTTTCCGGGCCTTCAAGAGGTGCCCGATGGCCCGCTTGAATTGACCCTTGCTGATCCCAAAGTAAGCCTTGATAGCGGCTGGATCACTCTTGTCGCTGAAGTCCAAATGGCCGTCCTCACTGTGTTCCAGTGCGGCTAACAGCATCGCTGAATCGTCATCAATGGCTTCGTACGTCCGTGGACGTAGGGATAGGTTCAACGTCCCATCGTCGTGGACCCCGATAACTCGTGCATGGAGTTCTTCACCTAAGCGGGGTTCGCGTTCCCGTTCGGATGGGTGAATGAATCCTAATTCGTAATGATCGGTCATCACCCGCGTGCCGACCAGCTTCAGTTGATACGAGCGGGCAATCACGTTGGAGTTCTGCAGGATCTTCTTGGCGGGTTGGGCAATGGCGGCATAAATGTCACCGTCGGCCAGCACACCCCAAAGCCGCTGCTTGGCATCTTCACGCAAAGCAATCAGCAGGCGGTCGCCCTGTTGGGGCCACAATTCCATCATGTCTGGCAGGTCATCCAAGGAAACCACAATATCCTTGTTAGGCAAGCCAACATCGACAAAAACCCCTAACGTCCGTTGCGTCCGAACAACCGTCCCGAAGCCATAGTGATCGACTTGAACTTGTGGTGCGTCCCGTGTGATCTGCATTTCGTGATTTTCATTTTCATAGGTAAACCCTTTGAAGTTTGACCCTAATTTTAAAGGTTTCTTGATTTCTGATTTGTCCAGCCGAAAGGTCGTTCCGGCAATCTGAACGTAGTAATCATTTTCATTTTCATCGGTAACTTTTCCCGCGATGACGCGGCCTAATAGTTCTTCCATAATCTCCTCAATTCTACTGGTTTCCCAGTCAACCGTTCAAAAGTGTCTAACCTTTATTTTACACGGAAACCGCCCAACTAGCGAGAGTTATTCTTTACAAATTTACTTATGACGCCTGTCACGCCATTACCGTCACCCGTGATGTCCGAAACGACAGGTAACAATCCCCGCGTAGCAACGCTTTCGAGCAGTCTAATTCCTCCATAAGCCACAAAAAACGGACCCCCGACAGAGGGTCCGTTTTTAATAACAGGTTTATCTCGTATTAAAGCGCGTTGGAAGCACCGTGGTAAACGATACCGCGACGTGAGTCAACGGTGATCAATTCGCCATCGGAGATCTTTTCGCTGGCACCAGTAGCGCCAACGATAACAGGAATCCCCATGGAAATCCCAACAACAGCCGCGTGAGAAGTCAACCCACCGTTTTCAACGATAACGGCGCTAGACTTTTCGATAGCTGGCAAGTAGTCCTTGTCGGTGTTCTTGGCAATCAAGATACCACCTTCAACAACCTTTGCATTTGCGTCAGCAGCGGAGTTTGCGATAACGGCCTTGCCGATTACCGTGTCATCACCGACACCTTGGCCTTGAACTAACTTTGAGCCGATCAATTGGATCTTCATCAAGTTAGTCGTGCCGCGTTCGCCAACGGGAACACCGGCAGTGATTAAGATCAAGTCGCCTTCCTTGGCCAAACCAGTTTCAACGGCCTTGGCAGCAGCTAAATCAAACATTGCGTCAGTGTTAGCAGGCTTTTCGGTAACGATTGGGTATACACCCCAGTTAACCATCAAGCCACGACGAGTACGGTCGTCAAAGGTAACAGCTAAGATATCAGCATTTGGGCGGTACTTAGAAATCATCTTTGCAGTGTAGCCGGATTCCGTAGCAGCAACGATGGTCTTAACGCCCAATTCGTTAGCAACACGGGCAACGGAAGCACCAATGGATTCAGTAACGTCACCGTTATCGAAGTCCAAGTTGTCACGGCCAAATTCTGCCAAAGCATTTTCAGCCTTGATGTCAATCCGGTTCATAGTTGCAACGGATTCTACAGGGTATTCACCGTTAGCACTTTCACCAGAAAGCATGGTTGCGTCAGTACCATCAAAGACGGCGTTGGCAACGTCAGAAGCTTCGGCACGCGTAGGACGTGGGTTTTCTTGCATGGAGTCCAACATTTGGGTAGCAGTAATAACTGGCTTGCCTAAGATGTTACACTTCTTGATCAAAGCCTTTTGTACCAAAGGAACGTTTTCCGTAGGAATTTCGACACCCATGTCACCACGAGCAACCATCAAACCATCGGAAACCTTGATGATGTCATCAAAGTTGTTGATTCCTTCTTGGGATTCGATCTTAGGGAAGATTTGGACATGTTCCATGTGCTTTTCTTCGAGGAGTTCACGGATGTCCATGACATCTTGTGGCTTACGAACGAATGAAGCAGCGATGAAGTTGATTTCGTGGTCCAAACCAAAGCGAATGTCATCGGAGTCCTTTTCAGTGATCCCAGGTAAGTTGATGGAAACGCCAGGAGCGTTAACACCCTTACGGGAACCTAAGACACCATCGTTTTGAACCTTAACAACTAATTCCTTAGTTGCGTCATCTTTGGATTCAACGACAGTATCTAATAAACCATCATCGAATAAGACGTGGCCGCCTTCGTGGACATCGTCGAATAAGCCAGGGTAAGTAACAGCGATCTTTTCCTTGGTTCCTTCGAGTGAGTCATCCATGGAGATCCGGAATACGTCGCCGGTATGGAAGTCAAGCTTGCCACCCTGTTCAACAGTCGTCCGAATTTCGGCACCCTTAGTATCTAACATGATACCAACGGTCTTACCAGTAATCTTTTCAGCCTTGTGGACCTTTTCCAAACGGTCTAAATGTTCTTCATGGTCACCGTGTGAAAAGTTGAACCGGAAGATGTTGGCGCCAGATTCGATTAATTTAACAATCGTATCAACGTCAGTACTTGCAGGACCAAGGGTACTTACGATCTTGGTTTTCTTCATTAGAAAAATCTCTCCTTTAGAATTGGCCGAAGCAGTCCGCCCATCTCGTTAAAAATTGGCATGCCAAAAGTTTCGGCTCAAATTTGATTCCAAAATTATTCTATCACTTTTGAAATTTAATGTCTGCTATGTTTATCGATTTTTCGACACTTTGTACACAATTTCTCAAAGTAAGCGTTTTCCCTTGCCTGCCGGCACTGAAAACCCACAGAAATCGATTTGTTTTATAACCAATCAGTTATTGAAAAAATAATTGTCGATTTATTTTGGCCACGCAAAAATAGCAGACAATCCGAACACTTTTGAGACAAAATCTCTCTGTTCAACTAAAAAGAGGTCAGCTCGTGCTCACATCAGAACACAACACTCGCTTCTCTTAAAATCAATTTTTAAACTATTTTGACACAATATTTAGCCACAGGCAAAAACCAGTGTCTATCCAACTTCAACTGGAATCGTGAAGCCCAATTCGGCGATGTCTTGGTCAAAGGTCTTAACCGTGTCAACGGAGACTTGAAAGGCATCCTTACCAAACTTGTCCAGCTTGTTCAAGATCTTTGGGGGCACAGTGATGATGTCACAGCCGGTCTCGTTGGCTTGAATCACGTTAATTGATTCACGCGTACTAGCCCACAGAAGTTCCACATTAGCCTTCGCGTGGCAGAGCTCTGCTGACTGCTTCATCATTGGCATTGGGTCGACACCGGTGTCGGCGATCCGACCGGCGAATACGGACACGATGCCGCCAGTCTTCGGGTTCAACGCATCCACCGCTAGCTTAACCTCTTGTAACGTCGTAATAGCAGTCACGTTGACCTGGACCCCAGCATCGGAAAGCGCCGTGATCACAGCCGTGTTGTCATCTCCGCTGGCCCGAATAATCGGGACCTTAACGGCAACGTGTTTGCCCAACGCTGCGAGCACCTTAGCTTCAGCTAACATCCGTTCCGGCGTGTTGCCGAAAACTTCGAAACTGATCGATTGGTCGGGGAACGTTGCAACGGCTTCCTTGGCGAAGGCCAGGTAATCCGTGATTCCGGCAGCCTTCATCAAGCTAGGATTCGTGGTGAAGCCTTCGACGAGTCCCTTCGCCGCAACCGCCTTCATGTCGGCCAACTTGGCCCCATCGGAATAAACTTTAACGTTTAATTTCATTAAAAAATACCTCCAAAGTAGAATATCTCGTTCATTGGTATATATAATACAGAACTTGGTATAAATAGTCTAGAGGTATTTTTCAATAAATTGGTCTATCCATTTTCGTAGACAACATTGCCAGCACCCATTAGGCGCTCTAACGCTGCTTTTAAGGCCACATCTGCTCGTAACCATTGTGTCTTAGGCAACAATCGTTTTTGATCGGTCTGCGGTTGATACACGATTACTGGGACCGGTCCCGCGTTCACCGTCAGAAATTGGGCGAGTTGCTGGGCGACCGGCCGCTGGTCGTGATCCGCATCGACCCGAATGAACCAGCGATTCCCTTGCTTGGCCTGTTGCTCACCAGCCGGCTGCAAACTTTCGGCCAGATCTAGTCGGTCGGCCACAATCTGCAGTCCCCGTTGCTGTTCAACTTTGCCCCGAACGACGATGACCTGGTCCGTTTTCAACCACTCACTCACCGTACGATACTGATTAGGAAAAATGGTGATGCTGACATCAGCGGTCTCATCGCTCCCGGTGACAAAGGCCATCGGCTCGCCGCGCTTGGTCCGAATCGTCCGGATCCGCGTGACATAAACGACGACCGTAACCCGGTTGTTCTCCGCCAGGTCACTGATGGTCACGGCATGCAGTCGCTGGGCTAGCGGCCGGTACTGCTCCACCGGATGCCCCGACAGATAGGCCCCCAGCACAGCCTCTTCCTGGGTCAGCTTGGTCATGAGATCCAGGTCAGGCCGATGATCGACCTTAGGTGCCAGCGCAGCAAAGAGCTCGACGTTCCCGCCAGAGAGTTCAACACTGCTGAGAAATTCCGGCAATGCCGCAATCAATTCCGCGCGATTATAGCCGAAGTTGTCAAACGCCCCGGCATAGACCAATGCGTTCAGGAGATCGGCCTTTCGATATTTGTCGGCAATCCGTTGCAGGAACTGATGCAAATCCTGATACGGTCCATTCTCGTGACGGTCAGCCAGTAATTCCCGCAGGAAGTCGCGCCGCACACCCTTGATTGAGCTCAAGCCAAAGATAATGGCCGCGCCACGCAGGTTAAAGTACGCCGACGACTGGTTGATGTCTGGCGGTAAGATGGTGACTCCGTGGCGCTTGGCCTCGGTCAGGTAAAGCTTGGTCTTCTCTGGCACGTTGATCACCGAATTCAACAACGCTGCATAGAACGGTCCCGGATAGTGGGCCTTCAAATATGCCAGCTGAAAGGCTAGCTTGCTATAGGCCACGGCATGGGAGCGATTGAACCCATAATTAGCGAACCGGTCCATGTAAGCAAAGACCTGCTGGGCCGTCTCGGTGGCGTAGCCTAGTTGTTGGGCGCCGCTGACAAACTTCTTCTGCATGGCATCCATAGTCTGCTTCTTCTTTTTACTCATGGCCCGCCGCAACAGATCGGCTTCACCTAACGTAAAGCCCCCCATGGCGCTGGCCACTTGCATGACCTGTTCCTGGTAGACCAGAACCCCATAGGTCGGCCCCAGGATTGGTTTGAGGGCGTCGGCCGCATAGGTCACCTGCTCCTGCCCGTCCTTGCGTTTGATAAAGGTATCGATGTTTTCCATTGGGCCCGGTCGGTACAGGGCGTTGACCGCAGCGACCAGTTCAAAACTGTTGGGTTTTAATTGGCGCAGGACCCGCTTGATCCCAGAGGATTCAAACTGGAAGACCCCGTTGGTTTCCCCCTGTGCAAAGAGCTTGAGGGTCGCCGCGTCATTGAGGTCAATTGCGTTGATATCCAGGACTTGTCCCGTCTGCTTTCTGACTAACGCTAGGGCGTTGGCGAGAATGCTTAAGTTACGTAGACCCAAGAAATCCATCTTTAGTAGGCCGACCGCTTCAACAGTGTCCTTAGGGTACTGTGTCATCAACAGGCTGCCAGCCCCCGGTTGTAGGGGCACGAGATCCGTCAATGGCCCCTGGCTCAACACGATTCCGGCCGCATGGGTCGAATAATTGCGGGGTAAACCTTCCAGCTTGCAGGCGGTCTCATAGAGTAATTTATTTTTATCACTATCAGCCACCAGATTGCGTAGCTTCTGGGACTGCTTATAGGCGTCCGCCAGCGTGATGTGGAACTGGTTGGGAATCGCGGCACTCCAATCACTCATCTGATACGGCGCCATCCCCAAGGCCCGACCGACATCACGCAGAGCCGCCTTAGTGGCCAGCGTCCCAAAGGTGATGATCTGACCGACCCGGGAGTGGCCGTACTTGTCGTGCACGTACTGCAGGACCTGTTCGCGCTTATCGTCCGGAATATCCAGGTCGATATCGGGCATCTGGGCCCGTTCTTCATTCAAGAAACGTTCAAATAACAGATTATAAGTCAACGGATCGACCTCGGTGATTGCCAAGACGTAGGCGACCAACGATCCGGCCGCGGACCCCCGGCCTGGCCCCGTCTGGATGTGGGCCCGGTGCGCGAAGTTCATGACGTCCCAGACAATCAGGAAATAGTCATCAAACCCCATCCGATGAATGGTCCCTAGTTCGCGTTCTAAGCGTTGCTGGTAAGGCTGGCTATCCGCAATGCCATTTGCCGTTAAACGACGCTGCAACCCCTCTTGACACAGCTGACGCAGATAACTCTGGGAGTCCTGCTGGTCAGGCGTTGGAAATTGTGGCAGTTGGGGCTGCTGAAACTTCAGCGTCACCTCACACGCCGCGGCTACCTTTTCCGTTGCCGTGATGGCATCCGCCAAACCCGCGTGGGTAAACCGTTCCGCCTCCTCGGCGGCTGGCCGTAGCCAGTGGGTCCCCATAGTCTCCTGCGCGGCCGGTAAGTCTTCGATGACCTCGCCCGCCCCGATTGCGCGGAGAACCGTCACGGCAAAGTGGTCCTCGCGATTCAGGTATTCTACCGGTGCGAGACCCACGAGAGGAACTTGCGTCGCCGTTTGCACCTCTTGTAGCTGTTGCTGGATCGTCGCGTCCAAATCCGGACTGATTCCTACGGCAACATTATCCGGTGCCCACGCCTGTAACTGCTGGACGGTCTTCGTTGCCGCCGCAACATCCCCAATTGCCAGCAGTTTCCCCACTTCGCTATGCAGTGGCGTAATCACACTCAGATGGGTCAGATTAGCCGTCTGTTGGCTAAGATCGACCGGTGCTTCGGCGACCTGATAGGCCGTGGACAGCTGCATGAGCTGTTGGTAACCGGTGAAATCCTTGGCCAAGAAGACCAGCTCACTCGGCTGCGTTGGCTCCCCAATCGCTTGGGTGGTCAGCGTCAGTCCCAAGATTGGCTTAATGCCCGCCGCACGACAGGCGTTGTAGAAGGCCACGACCCCGTACATCACATTTTTATCGGTTAGAGCCAGCGTGGTATAGCCGCGGTCCTTGGCCGTTTGCACCAGGTCGGGGATGCGATTGGTACTCTGTAGCAAGCTGTAGGTACTCATGACCTGTAACGGGACAAACATCCTGTCCACTCCTCTCAACATTATCTTTATCGCTATTATACCAGAAAAATCGCCAAATACTCGTAAGACGAACAAATGTTCTCTGGTCAATTTAGGCACTTTCCCGCATACTCGAAAACACCCAGTAATCAGCCGTAATTGGACGTTACCATGGCAACGTCCAATTACAAAAAGACTGCACTGTTACGGCGCTCAAAGCACCGTGACAGTACAGTCATCGACTCATTTTTTATTCAATTCACTATTAACCCGCAATTAATCCGTCGCTGGAATCGTCTTCGCCTGAAGCTCGTGCGTGAAGGTCAATTGGTCATCCACCACGTCAATTGTAATCAGGCTGTTAACCGGGATATCACCGGCAATCAACTGGCGAGCCAACGGTGTTTCAACGTGCGTCGTGATGAAGCGTTGCAGTGGTCGAGCACCGTACGCCGGCAGGTACCCCTTCTGCGCGATCCAGGCCTGTGCGGCGGGCGTAATCGTAAGATCCAACTGCTGCTCGTGCAACCGGTCGGCGAGATGCCCGACCAACTTAACCACGATCTGTTGAACATCGGCCAACGTCAGTGGCGTGAACATGATGGTGTCGTCGATCCGGTTCAGAAATTCTGGCCGGAAGTGGGCTTGGAGCAATTTCGCCACCTGTTCCTGGGCTGCGGTCGTAATGTGCCCCTGGTCATCGGTTCCCTGCAATAACAGATCGGACCCCAGGTTAGACGTCATGATTAGGATCGTATTCTTGAAGTCAACGGTCCGGCCCTGACTATCGGTCAGCCGGCCATCGTCCAAGACCTGTAGCAACAGGTTAAAGACGTCGGGATGGGCCTTCTCCACTTCATCGAAGAGCACGATGGTATACGGATTACGCCGCACGGCTTCGGTCAGCTGGCCACCTTCTTCATAGCCCACATATCCTGGTGCCGCCCCGACCAACCGGGACACGGATTCCTTCTCCATGTACTCACTCATGTCGATTCGAACCATGTGATCTTCGCTATCAAATAAATTCTCGGCGAGGGCCTTGGCCAATTCGGTCTTCCCAACCCCAGTTGGTCCCAAGAACAGGAAGGACCCGAGTGGCTTGGTGGGATCTTGTAGGCCGGCTCGTGACCGCAGAACGGCATCGGCTACGGCTGAAACCGCTTGGTCTTGACCAACGACCCGGTCGTGCAGACGATCAGCCAGCTTCAGCAGCTTTTCCCGTTCGCCCTGGACCAGCTTCGTCACGGGAATTCCCGTCATCCGACTGACCACGCTAGCGATTTCGTTTTCGGTGACGGACTCGGAGACCAACCAGTCCTGTTGCTGATTCTGTTTTTCCAGGTCAGCCAATTCCTGCTCCAACTTCGGAATCGTGCCGTGCTGGAGTTCGGCAGCCTTATTCAGATCGTATTGAGCCTCGGCGTTTTCCAAATCACGCTTGGCCTTGTCCAGTTCCGTCTTCTTGGTCCCGACACTCTTGATGGCCGTCTTCTCTTGATTCCAACGGGCACTCAGCTTGTCGACCTTTTCCTTGATGTCGGCCAGTTCTTTCGTCAGCTCCTTGAGCCGTGCTTGAGAAGCCGCATCCGTTTCCTGCTTCAACGCGGTCTGTTCGACCTGCATCCGCATCATTTGCCGGCGTTCCTGATCCAATTCGGTTGGCGCGGAGTTCATTTCCACCCGGATAGAAGCCGACGCATCGTCAACCAGGTCAATCGCCTTATCGGGTAAGAACCGGTCGGTCAGATAGCGGTCAGAAAGTTTGGCGGCCGCAATCAGGGCGTTGTCGTGAATCTTAACCCCGTGGTGAATTTCAAAACGTTCACGCAATCCCCGTAAGATGGTGATGGTGTCGTCAATGCTTGGTTCGTTGACCACGACCCGTTGGAACCGCCGAGCCAACGCCTTGTCCTGTTCCAAATACTTGCGGTACTCGTCCAGCGTAGTGGCCCCAATCAGGTGAAGCTCGCCACGAGCCAGCATGGGTTTCAGCAGATTCCCGGCGTCCATGCTGCCTTCGGCCTTACCGGCACCCACGATGTTGTGGATTTCATCGATAAACATGATGATCTGCCCGTCACTCTTGGTGACCTCTTTCAGGACTGCCTTGAGCCGTTCCTCAAATTCACCTCGGTACTTGGCCCCGGCAATCAGGGACCCCATGTCCAGGGAGAAAATCGTCTTGTCCTTCAAGTTGTCTGGCACATCCCCACGAACGATCCGTTGGGCCAAGCCTTCAACGATGGCGGTCTTCCCGACACCGGCTTCCCCGATCAGCACGGGATTATTCTTGGTCTTGCGTGACAGAATCCGAATGACCGACAGGATTTCATCATCCCGGCCAATAATTGGGTCGATCTTGCCACTGCGCATAGCCTTAACGAGGTCAGTCCCGTATTTTTCGAGAGCCTTGTACTGGTCCTCCTGATTCTTAGAGGTGACACGTTCGCCGCTACGCAACTTATCAACGGCGTTACGAACCATCTGTTCCGTGATGCCCTGACTCTTGAGATAATCCGTCAGGTTCTCGCCACCCAGTTGCATCAGGGCGATCAGCACTGTATCGATGGCTAGAAAGTCGTCGCCGTACTTGTTCTTGATGGCGTCGGCCTTCTGCAGTAGGTCGCTCAGGTTATGTGAAAATTCCTGCCCGTACTGAATCCCACTGCCGGAGACCGTACTGATGCCGTCCAGTTCTCGGTCCAATTCACTGTCCATGGCGGTAATGTCCACGCCGGCATTGGCAAAGATCTCGCGACCCAGTTCCCCGGGTTGAATCAAATATTTAAAGAGGTGCGCCACCGTGACCGCTTGGTGCTTGCGGGTCATGGCAATGCGTTGCGCCTCGCTTAACGCACTGGTCAGTGCTTCAGTCATTTTTTCTGGATTCATAGATTGCATCCTCCTCGGTTAAAATTAATTTTGAATTTTTATTATATCGGTTAACAGTTGTCGCCTGCGGCTGTCAGAAATTCCGTCTGCTATGGGCACCGCCTTCAGCCAAAATACGGGCTTCCAGCTCGGTTTGAAGCCTCACAAAGCTCACGTGAGTCTCCAAACACGTCCCATGATGTAACTCCGGGAGAAAACCACCCGGACTAACATCATCGTCACAGCCGACTCCATTCCTGACCTCCTCCGGCTAGGTGAACGTTTATCCATAAATATTCACCTAGTAATGTGGCACCCATTCCTCATGATTGGCACAATAATCTTGCCTAATTAATTCGTCAGATTTCTACGCTTTCAACATTTTTTCAGTTCGAACTTTTAATTAACAACATAAAGACAATGGTTCGAATAAACGACAACTAATTGCGACATTAAAACATGAAAGAGACTAAAACCGCAGTCTATCAGCAAAATTTCAGGCTCGCTCAACTGCCACTGCTTAAAACTAGCTTAGCCGCAGGATGTCAGGGATGGAGCCAGCCGTGTCAATGGCGTTGGCTACCGTTCTTGGGTAGCCTAGGCCATCGGACGTCTTGGAGATGCACGACCTTTGCAGCTTTAAGACGAGGTGAGAGACCGCTCTTCGGCTCTCACCGGTCCTCACAGCAGGTGGAATCCCTGACAGCCGGAGGCGATAATTTTAAATCAAGTCGCGTTGAGCTGTTCAAAAAAGAGGCAACCATTAGGTTAACCTCCATTTTTCATTCATATTCTAACTGATTTTGACCAAAATTCAAAATAATTTGACCAATTTTGACTAATTAATTTAAGCCTGTTGTTCGGCGAGTTCGGCAATCTTGATAACGACGTCGGTTGCCTGTTCCATGGTTTGTTCGGAGACGTATTCGAACCGACCGTGCATGTTTTCCCCACCGGCGAACAAGTTAGGCGTTGGTAAGCCCAAGTAAGAGATCTTGGAACCATCAGTCCCCCCACGTACTGGGAAGATCAGTGGCTTGATGTTCAATTCTTCCAAGGCTTCCTTGGCCAAGTCAACGACAGTCATATCCTTCTCGATGACCTCACGCATGTTGTAGTACTGGTCCTTAATGGTAACTTGGACGCGGTCGCTACCGTATTCCTTGTTCAATTGATCGGCGACCCCTTGGAAAAGCTTCTTGCGGTCTTCGAAGATCTGACGGTCATGGTCCCGGATGATGTAGCTCAGGTGCGCACTGTCAACGGTCCCGTTCATGCTGTAAAGGTGGAAGAAACCTTCGCGTCCTTCAGTATGTTCTGGCCGATCGTGTTCTGGCAAAGCTGCGTGGAAGTCCATTGCCACTTGCGAAGCATTGACCATGACGCCCTTGGCTTCGGCCGGGTGCACGTTGGTCCCGGTAATTTCAACCTGAGCATCGGCAGCGTTAAAGGTTTCGTATTCCAATTGACCTAATGGGCCACCATCGACCGTGTAGGCAATATCCGCACCGAAGTCTTTAACATCGAAGTGGTCGGCACCGGAACCAATTTCTTCATCGGGTCCCAAACCAATTTCAATTTCACCATGCTTGATTTCAGGATGGGCCAACAGGTATTCTGCGGCGGCCATGATTTCAGCGACCCCGGACTTGTCATCGGCACCTAGTAAGGTACTGCCGTCCGTGGTGATCAAGGTGTGACCCTGATAGTTCTTCAAGTTCGGGAACACAGCTGGATCCAGCGTGTACTTGCCGGCGTCGTCCAACTTGATGACGGACTTGCCATCATAGTTTTCCACGAATTGGGGGTTAATGTTTTCACTGTTAAAGTCAGCAGTGTCAAAGTGAGAAATAAAACCGATCTTCTTCACTTGCTTATCTGTATTGGCTGGTAAGGTGGCATATACATAAGCACATTGCTTGTTGATATGCACATTGTCCAGACCGATCTCCTTCAGGTCCTTCACCAAGCCCTCAGCGAATTCAGTCAGCTGCGGCGTTGATGGGATCGTGCCAGAGTTGGGATTGGAACGCGTGTTGATCTTGACGTACTTCAGGAACCGGGGAATCAGGTTTTCATACTTTGCCAAAATAAATCACTCCTCAAATGAATTAACTACATTTTTAGTGTACCCGTTTTCACGCCTAAATAAAAGTGAAGGGGTCGGTATTTAATTGTGAGGCCACCACGGTGATCGGCCACTGGTTCTCGGCCGCCCACTGCGTAAACAGCGCCAGTAAGTGAGGCTTGCAAATGCTCTCGATATGGTGGCCGGGATCGACAACGTTTAATCCCGCCGCAATCATGTCATGTCCGGGATGATACGAGATATCCCCGGTCACGTAGACATCGGCACCCTTGGCCAACGCTGTTTGGTAGAACGGCCCGCCACTACCACCGAGAACGGCGACCCGCTTGACGGGGGCATCCGGGGTGTGACTGATCAACCGCAAGCCCTTCACGTTGAAGATGCGCTTACAGTCCTCAGCAAATTGCCGAATAGTTGTAGCCGTCGGTAAACACCCGATTCGACCCATGGTAATGGCGGGCGTCGCGGTCACGCCATTGCTGGGGACCAAGCCCTCGACATCCTGAAGATTCAGGGCGGCTGCCAACCAGTCATTCATGCCACCAGGGGCACTGTCGAGGTTGGTGTGGGCACCGTAGACCGTGATGTGATGCTGTAATAAGGTCGCATACATCTGATTCTGAGGCACCGCTAAATCCAAGTTCTTAGCGGGATGGAACATCATGGGGTGATGGGCAAAGATAAAATCGGCGCCAACTGCGATTGCCTCATCGACGACCTCAGGCCGCACGTCCAAGGTCACCATGACCTTGTGCACCTCAGCATTCAGACTCCCCAGCTGCAACCCAACCGGGTCACCGGGTTCCGCCCACGTCTTCGGGGCGAACTGCTCGAACCGTTCAACTAACTCACGCACCAACACGTTGCAAGACCTCCTCAATCTCCTTGATCTCAGCTGTCAGCTCCGCAACCTTTGCCGCGGGGACTTCCTTGGCCGACTGTACCTGCGCCAAGACCTGCTTGGTTCGGGCCAGCTCACGCCGCCACTTGGCCATAAAGATGGCGTTGTGTTCCGCCAGCAAATACGGACCGAATCGCAATTCTTCCGCATTGTACTGCTGAGGTGCATCCGCTCTGTCGGCCACCAAGATCTCGTAATCATGGCCGTCTTCGGTCACGATCTTTTCCGTGACCAGTTGGAACCCGTGAGTCATTAAAAACTGGCGGACGTTCTTCTCACCCACATTGGGTTGTAAGACCAGGCGGTTAACCCCGGTAAGACGATCGAAGTCCTGCGTGAGAATCTGGGTGATGAGGGTGCCCCCCATCCCCGCAATCGCAACGGTATCAATGTGGTCATCGACTTCAATCGCCTGAAGGCCGTTGGCGAGTCGCGCCGTAATCCGGTCGGACAGGCCCTCTTTGTTAATTTCATGTTGGGCATTTTCAAACGGGCCCTTAACGACCTCACCAGCCACACCGCCGGCAATCTTGCCGCGCTTGGCTAAATTGACTGGTAGGTACGCGTGGTCGGTCCCAATATCAGCCAACCGGCTCCCCATGGGAACGTAGTCGGCAACGGTGGCAAGGCGCACCGATAAATGGTCTGCATCCATTCGTCAAATCTTCCTTTCTAACTTCCTGATTACTCTAAGTATAAGCTAGTCCGCCCATCTTGGATAGCGTGAAAATGCGTGCGGTGCAAATGCTTAGATGTTGAATTGACAAATGTCTATTGCTAGATTAGTTCCAGCTATCAGAATTCTACTAGTTACCAGCCAGCACAAATTCGGCATTAAAACGAATTCCTGTTTATTTTTAAAAAAAGTGAGACAGATCTCGCAAATTTTACATTAGTACTAGTATAGGGCTAATTTCAAATGAGCCATCCTTTATACACAAAAGGCGCCGGACCAGCCGACGCCTAAAGACATCTATGATTTGAAATTTAAAGCTTCACGGTTCAGCTTCGCGTTGTGTGTCAAGTGTGCAGCCTGCCCGGTGACATGCTTAAAGGGCTTACCGACATGCCGCCGACCGTATTCCTGCAACGTCATCTTCTGACCATTCCGCGTGATCTTGGTGTAGTTCCAGACTTTCTCACTACTGTTATAATCCCGCAGACGATAGACCCCATGACTCAAGCGATACCCAACTTGCTTCCCCCCGTAGGCCTGACTGCCGAATTCAGTCTCGATCAGCACCGTCTTCTTCGTCGCCACCAGCTCGTTCCAATAGACAATTGTGTCGTGGCCCTTGTGTTGAACGCGATACTGCGTCCAGGTTCCCCTGAGTGACTGGGGTGTCCCCGCCGTCCACTTTGTCTGCGCGTGCGCCGTGGTTCCCCAACCAAAGCCGCCCGCGATGCCTAAAGCGATTGCCGTACTGATAACAAATTTGTTCATAAAATCCCCTCCGATGCTTATCAGTATATCCTTACATGAAATAGATAACCAGATTGCCCGTATATCATTTACACTGACAATCACTCTAAATTTCAACACTTACAACGCAAAAACACGGCCCACCGCATTGGTGAGTCGTGTCTTGGATCACTTTAAAGTAAATTATTTTCTTTGCCGACGGAAGGGACGCTTTTTCTCTTGCGCCTCATCTTCGTCGTTTTGCGCCTGCGCCATCTTAGAATATGGGTACGGGTAGGTAATCTTCATGACAGCTGGCATCACGATTGGCAGCAGGATGACCAGCAGGATAATCCCGATGATCACGGCTAACGCAATCTGAATCAGTGTCATGACGCCGGATGGAATCAAAGCGGCGAACGTTCCACTCAGGATGACCCCAGCGGAGAGGACGACCGTCCCGATAACCGTTGCGGCCCGCAGCATCTTGGTGCTGGTAGCCCCCGGTTCGTGCAGGTACTCACGGTACTTCCGCATCAGGAAGATCGAGTAATCGACCCCTAAGGAGATCAGCATGACAAACGTGAAGAACGGTGTGTTCCACGTCAGCATGTTCGTCCCCAACACTGGATCGACCAACCAGTGAACGATGGTCAAGGCCCCGGAGTAAGCGACGATCAAGATTCCTTCGATCACAATCGGTTGAACCAGCGAACGGGTAACAATCATCAAGGCGATGAAGAGCCCGGCTAACATGATGATGACCGTTCGCGTAAAGTCACTGGAAGCCATGTTATTGATATCATTGGTCTGCGACGTGTTCCCACCAAATGCTACTTCGGCATTCTTCAGACTCGTCCCAGCCAAGGCCCCGTTAACGACCTTTTCCAGCTTCGGTAGCCGCGCCATGGCCGCTGCAGAACTTGGATCATCGTTCAGGACGACCGTGATCTTGGTGATCTTCCGGTCGGGTGACATGTAGGTCTTCAGTGCTGGCTTAAACGAACTGCCGTGCAATTGCTTGGTTGGAATGTAGAAGGTCGACGACGCTGCAGATTTCTGCAGGCCCTTCAGGTAGGTATTCGCCGAACCAACCCCGGTGGAGACTTGCGTCAGCCCAGTGGATGCGGAGGTCAAGCCCTTCCGTAAGGCCGTCAATTGCTTACTCATTGCGGCCAATTTTTCAGCCATCGTCTGGTTGCCGGCAGCGACTTGGTTCGCCCCGGAGACCAGTGCGGGCATCTTACCATTAATGGTAAACATTGCGCCGGATAACTGACTCGTCGCACTAGCCAACTGACTGGATTGTGCACTAGCCGATTGCAAGGCGGTTGCCGCCCCAGGTAGCACGACGTTAGACTTCTGGGCTAACTCGGCAACGGCGCCCTGTAATTGACTCGTGGAACTCTGAAGCGATTGCAGTTGACTCGCCACAGTCTGGTCGGCAGCCCCGATTGACTTGGCATCGCCCCCGATTTGGGTCAGAGACGTGCTCAGCGTGCTCTTTAACGCACTCTGCGCGGCACTTTGCTTCTGCAAGATACCAGCCAAGACCGTCTTCTGAGCGGCAGACAATGGGACACCCTGCGCACTGAAGGCCGCAGCGACCGTGCTAGCACTCATGCTTGGCAAATTAGACGTGGCACTTTGCAATTTAGCCAATTGTGAGGCAATGTCTTGTGTGCTGGTCTTGATCGTCGTCAAGGACGTCGTGACACCGCTGGTACTGGTTGAACTAGCCGAAACCTGCGAGTTCAATTGCTGAATCGCAGCGTTTAACTGTGGTAAAGCCGCTTCCAGCTGTGCCAACTGTGCCGCCTGTTTGCCCCCAGAAGCGGAGGAAACTTGACTGTTTAACGAATTGACCCCGGTAGAGACTTGAGAAATGGCGCTCTGTAACTGCGTCGTCCCGGTGCTGACTTGCTTAGCCCCAGTGGCTAATTTGTCAGCGTCCTTAACCGCGCCATTCACGTTTTGCTTGCTCAATGAGCTGTTGGCGGATTTCAATCCCTTGTTGACCGTGTTGACACCCTTTTGGGCCTTGGCTAACCCGGTCGTGACCGAACTCATTTGATTGCGGACGTATAACTTGTTGATGGCCTTCCCACCCGGTTGAGTGACGGAAGCAACCGTCTTAACGCCGTCAGTCTGTTGGAGCTGCTTGGTCAAGCGGTCAACGATCAGTAGCGTCTTCTCATTATCCATCTTGTTCTTACTCTGAATGTAGATTGTGGTTGGTTCCGCGGTTCCTTCGGAGAAGTGTTTCTGAACAACCTTGAACCCTTGCTTGGCCGGCACGTTATCGCCAATTTCTACCAAGTTATCGTAGTTCAACGCGCCATGTGAGGTCAGGGCGAGTGGAATAAACACGATTCCCGTCACAATCAGCGTAATCACTGGACGGATCATAGCATGTTTAGCCATCCCGTGCCAGAGGCGACTGTCACCTTCACCCTGGAACTTCTTGATTGGCCAGAACATGTGAGGCCCACAGATTGCCATGAAGAATGGGTTCAGCGTCAGAAGCACGGCCAGTAAGACCACGACCCCAACGGCGATGCCGACCGCTGAACGGTACAGTGAGAAGTTGGCAAAGCCCAGCACACTCATCCCGATTAAGACAGACAGACCGGAATATAGAACCGTTCGACCACCGACCCGAGTGGCTTCCTTCGTGGCGGTGTACCTATCCTTACCGCTGGCCAGCCGTTCTCGGAACTCGTTATACAGGAGGATGTTATAGTCAGTCCCAATCCCGAATAACACGATGACGATGAAGACTTCCGTAAAGTTGGAAAATGGGAAGTTGAAGCGGTCAACCAGATTAGCCACCACAGAAATGGAAGTAATCACGGAGACAGCCACTGTTAGCAGTGAGAATAACGGCGTGACTGGCGACCGGAAGACCAGCCACAGGACCAAGAAGATAAAGATGGCGGCAATGATTTCCGTCTTCTGCACCCCAGCTTGTGTGGCATCGGAGAAGTCTTGATTCAGGACGTCCGCCCCGGTCACGTAAGTCTTCACGTCACTCGTCTTCGACAGTTTTGTAATCTGATCACGAATATGCGTGACCGAATGGCTGGAAGATTTATGCACATTTAGTTGTAAGAGTTGCGTACTCTTATCCTTTGAGATCAGTTGGGAAGCGGCGGTTGAGCTGTCACTGGCCGCGGTGATCGACCGAATCTCATACTTACTCTTATTGTTTTTGATTCGGTTGATGGTCTTATTGATATGGTCATTCTGCGAGCTGGTCAGCTTCGCATTACCATTGTTGAAAACGACGACAACCGCCGTAGTGCCACGTTGCGAACGGCCCCACTGATCTTGCATCTTAGTTGCTCGCGTACTTTGGTAACTGCTAGGGACGGTGATCTGTCCCTTATCCGCCACCAATTTACTCATGTTTGGAATCGTCACGATAGCTAAGATCACGATGATCAGCCACCCAATGACGTTCCAGATGTAGTGTTTATTCATCCAGCGCACGGTGAAACCTCCTTGACGATTGAAATATTTTTAAGCGTTGCGGCCAACAAGCGGCCCAACACGATTGCTCAATTTTTGTAAATCTTCTATTCTGCTGCTTAACGCGTAAGCCACTTGGTCCAATCCAGTTGGAGGGGTTGGTCCCCAGTGGTCGGTAGGACATCACCGATGGATAGTGTCGCAAGTTGTTGCCGGAATTCCTCCTCAGCTTGGGCGAACACGGCCAGGACGTTGGCGACCGGCCGGGTATCTTTGAAATCTTCAAGCTGATACGTTTCCATGAAAGCTACCTTCTGATTCAAACCGAACACCTTGGAAACTACCCCCGTTCCTTGAACGAATGGGTCAGTTCCTTCGATCGCATTGAAAACATCCAACAAGGTGATTTTCAATGGATCTTTCATCAAAACAATGCCGCCATCACGCCCTGAAACTGTTTTAACAATCTTTGCAACCGCTAATTTTTGCACGATTTTTTTTAAATAGCTGGTCGAAATTTCTAACCGTTCCGCCACCAGACGACTATGTAGAGGTATCTTTCGGTCTTGAATTCCGAGTAAAGCAACAATGCACAAGGCCTGCTCCAAACTTGGCTTTGACTTCACAAATGTGCCTCCTTTCCCTTATCTCCCTTAGTTTTTAAACGAGATACATCATATCCCCTTTAAAACACTTTTTCAAGGCTTTTGACCCAATAAATTAACCTCATAATAACAAGTCTTCACTGTAAACGGTTTCAATCGTCTGATGACACTATACTATAAACGAGTATCGATGGAAACTAATTTTATTCGCTAATTTATGAGTGAGTATGCGGCGATGGTGCAATGAGAATAAGCTTATTCAAATGATTATTATTTTCCATACTTTCTCATGCTTTCCGGTTATGTTTCAGTCTATTTTCAAAGTATCGTCTAAAAATGTAACTAAATATTTTAGGACGACCATTCGCCTATCTTTTTACAAAAAAAGAGAATTTAGCAGAACCTTTCCATTAATGTCTTTTATGACAAGATTTCTGCAATTGGTTTTTTGAACACACTCCGATCAATTCCCTTTTTTCAATAAAAAAAGTCCCTCAGAGCTTCAGACAATCTGTCTAAAGTCCTGAGGGACCATCGTAGTGTTAAGTTAAATTATTCCAAGAAATCCTTCAGTTGCTTGCTCCGTGATGGGTGGCGCAACTTCCGTAAAGCCTTGGCTTCGATCTGACGAATCCGTTCACGGGTAACCCCGAAGACCTTGCCGACTTCTTCCAAAGTCCGCGTCCGGCCATCGTCTAACCCGAACCGTAACCGCAGTACGTTTTCTTCCCGATCAGTCAAGGTGTCCAGGACACTTTCCAACTGTTCCTTCAGAAGTTCGTAAGCGGCGTGATCGGCAGGACTCGTGGCGTCTTGGTCTTCGATGAAGTCACCTAAGTGAGAGTCATCTTCCTCACCAATAGGCGTTTCCAAGGAAACGGGTTCTTGCGCGATCTTCAAGATCTCACGAACCTTTTCCGTTGGCATGTCCATTTCAGCCCCAATTTCTTCTGGCGTTGGTTCCCGCCCTAAGTCTTGGAGTAATTGCCGTTGAATCCGAATCAACTTGTTGATTGTTTCGACCATGTGCACAGGAATCCGAATGGTCCGTGCTTGGTCAGCGATTGCCCGTGTAATCGCCTGACGAATCCACCAAGTGGCGTACGTCGAGAACTTGAACCCTTTACGGTAGTCGAACTTTTCGACGGCCTTCATCAGACCCATGTTTCCTTCTTGGATCAAGTCCAGGAATTGCATCCCCCGACCCACGTAACGCTTAGCGATGGAAACCACCAACCGCAAGTTAGCTTCGGCCAACTCTTGCTTAGCTTCTTCTTCGCCCTTTTCAATCCGTAAGGCTAAGGCAACTTCTTGGTCAGCCGTTAACAGGTTGACCCGACCGATTTCCTTCAGGTACATCCGGACTGGGTCATTGATCTTGACCCCGGTTGTTGTGCCGGCATCCTTTAATTCCTTCTTTGAAACGGCCTTTTGGGCTTTGACGGCCCGTGGGTCTGGCTCACCCTTAGCATCAACCACACTGATCCCAGAATCGGAGATCGTTTCGAGTAACTTGTCCATCTGCTTAGCATCCAACGTATAAGGTGTAGCGACCTTGTCAGCCAGGTCATCATACGTGATGTGCCCAACCTTCTTGTTGTTTTTAATCAAAGCGCGCACCGTTTTGTTGTATGCTTTTTGATCAAACATTGGTTGATCCGTGGTCTTTTTTGCCATTAAAATACCCCCTAGATTAAACTTGTTTGTTCGCCTGGCGCTGTCGTTCCAACTGCACAATCTCAACGACGAGTTGGCGTTGTTGGTCGGCATCGCCTAGTCGCGAAGCTTCCGCCAGCTGATTTTTCTTCTGCCGGAGCTTCGCCTCGACCGGCGCCTCATCCATAATCACCGCTAAATAGTCATCGATCTCCCGCGGGGTTACCGCCGCGGCCATATTAGGTGTTGTCTCGAGATCGATCACAAGCTGTTGCAGGCGGTCTTCTTGAATGAAGTCCGTGAACTGCGCGGTTTGATACACTTGATGCGTTTGAAAATAGCCCTGGGCCAAGGTATAAATAATTTGATAGTCGTCATGCACGAAACTGAAGTCGGCAACGCTGGTTACTTTTGCCCAGACGTTCCGGTCGTGCAAGCAACGGTAGAGCAGATTGCGTTCCGCCCGTTCCAAGCGATTCAGCGGTCGCTGCTGTTGATGCACAGTGACCGGTGGCGCGTTGGTCGGTGCAGGCGCTGGCGTGGTTGGCCGTTGACGTTCTTGCTGGGCCGCGGTATCGCGTTGGACCTGTTTGAGTTGCGCCGCCAGTGCCGCCTTGTCGATGTGAAACTCGCTGGCCAGTTGATTCAGGTACATGTCCAGTTCGACCGGCTCATTGACCTGCGCCAAGAGTGGCATGATCTGATTCACGTATTCCAACCGTTCACTGTCCGTCTCCAATGCCCGGTTCCGCCGCAAGAAGCGCATTTGAAAGCGCAGCGGCGGTTCCTTAGCGGAGACCAACATTTGCCGGAACGCCTCGTCACCGTGAGCCTTACGGTATTCATCGGGATCTTGGCCCTCGGGCAGCTGAATCACGCTGAGTTGCAGGTGACTGTGCTCGCCCAATAACCGTAATGCCCGGTCGATGGCCCGTTGTCCGGGTTCATCTCCATCGTAACACACGTTGAGCTTATCCGTGGTCCGCTCAATGGCGTAGATCTGCTCGGTCGTTAGGCTCGTTCCCATGGAAGCAATCCCATTGTTGACGCCCGCTTGGGTCGCCGAGATGACATCCATGTAGCCTTCAAACAAGGTGACTTCTCCAGCCTGCCGAATCGCTGGTCGTGCCAAATCGAAGTTAAACAACAGCTTACTTTTATTAAATAATGTGGTTTCAGGGCTGTTTAAATACTTCGGTTGGTCGTCGGCCTTCTTGAGCAGTCGGCCAGAAAAGGCGGCTACGTGCCCACTCGCATTTCGCAAGGGGAACATGACCCGCTCGGTGAAGCGGTCACGCAACTCACCCTGTGCATTTTCGATGAACAGTCCGGACTGCCGAAGTAACTGGTAGTCGCTCTGTCGCTGATCAAAGAATGGTTTGAGTAGGCGCTGGCCCGGGGCAAACCCCAACTGATAAGTTTCAATCGTCTCATCGGTCAGACCCCGGTCATGCAGATAATCCAATGCCGGCTGCCCCATCTCGGTGTTAACCAGGATGTGGTGATACAGCTTGGCAGCCTGCTCATGCAGATCGAGCAGTTGGCCCGTCTTGGAATCCACGGCGGGACCCGCGGCATCTTGCCGATACTCACTGTCGAGATCAACGTGACTAAAATCAGCCACCTTGACCACGGCTTCGGGGAAGGTCACATGTTCCAGCTCCATCAGGAACTTGAAAACATTGCCCCCTCGGCCACAGCTAAAGCAGTGAAAAATCTGCTTATCCTCCGAAACGGAAAACGAGGGTGTCCGTTCCTCATGGAAGGGACATAAACCAAATAAATTCTTACCGGATTTCTTCAGTTGCACGTACTGGCCGACAACGTCCGCAATATTTGTGGCCGTCCGAACCGTCTCAATCACGTCTTCGGGTATCTTCGCCAACCAATCACTCCCTTACGTGTTCCCGTTTGCTCACCATAGCCTTGAAAAGTCGCACCCCGGAAACCCGAAAAGTGCGACTCTTTAATTAGAAATCGTGCGCAAAAATACACTATATATGATACCACCTATGGGGGCGTTGTCAACTTTTATAGCTCACCCGGATCTTTTAAAAACCTTATTTCCAATTTACACCTTCCCCGCTCAGGATAAAAGTTAAACGACTTACTAACCTCATTGGAAGGCTAAAGATTCCACAAGTCTTTCGGCGAATCACCCTGTTCTGGCACCCAGTAGCTGACCGACAATGCCTAAACCTACCAGAATTCGCCCCTGGTTAATCAACAAGCGTTGAACGAGCGGAGAGTTTCTCCTACTCATGTGAAAAACATGAACTTCTTGCGGTGGCACATACGCCAACATTAGGCCCGCCACGGTGCAAATCAGACCGGCTCGCCCCGACGGACTGGCCAATGCAGCGGCATCTAGCGCTTGCGGCAATAGGAGTAAAATACCCGCGTAGATGGTAAAGACGGCATTCAGATCTAACAACAAGTTATCCCGTCTGTCCCACGCCGTCTGCTTGAGAACTAAGGCCAGCAATACCAGACTTAATGCCAGCAGCGTAAAAACAATCAACACCTGTAGCGACCGATTCGGTTGGATCGACCGCCAGCTAACATTTAACACTTGAAGAATCCAGGCTAGACACACCAATAACCGGCCCAGATTGGCGTAAACGGCTAGCTTTCGTTGCGAGTAATTAGGCAGCATTAACCCTCCCCCTTTTCTCAACGACTGTACCCCCTGTATAATCGCACATTTTTCAAGTTCTAGCGACCAGAATACCCCCCGTTTGTTCACGAATGGTGGACAAGAAAAAGCCAGCTCCAATTAATCGGAGCTGGCTTCAAAATTACTTCTATTAAAAACGGTTATTTAACGATCAACTGGTCCAAGTCACCCAGGCCCATGGCTAAGTTCGCCAACTTGCTGAGTTCCGTCAGACGGTTGTTCTTAACGGCTTCGTTCTTATCCATCACCATCGTGGCTTCGAAGTAAGCGGCAATCGTTGGTTGGATGTCAGCTAAGGCAGCGTACAGGTCGTTCAGACCCTTGTCGGCTGCGGCAGCAACTTCGGCAACACCTTGGTCCAAGGCACCTTCGCTGTCATTTTCAAACAACTTGGCGTCAACCGTGGCATCGGCCAATTCGGCTGGGGCCTTTTGAGCCAAACGGATAACCCGCGTCAAGGACTCGATAACGTCCTTGAAGTTGTCATCGTTGGCGTGACTAGCCAAGATATCGGCGGCCGTGAAGAGCCGTAAGACATCGCTACTGCTTCCGTTGGTCACGGCATCGATGATATCGTGACGTTGCTTAGCGGAACGCAAGATCTTCCGAATCCGGTCCTTGATGAAATCAACGACGGCTTGGATTTGGCTAGCTTGGTCCAGATCTGGGGCAACCTTAGCATCCGTTTCGGCAGCGATGAAATCACTAGCCAATTCGGCAACAGGTAAGGCCCAGTTCTGGTCCTTAGCAATCCGCACGATCCCGGTAGCCTGACGCCGCAAAGCGTAAGGGTCATTGGAACCACTAGGAATCATCCCGGCAGCGAAGAACGTCAGGATGCTATCGAACTTGTCGGCTAGGGCCAAAACGGCACCGGGAACAGATTCTGGCAACGCGCCATCGGCTGAGATTGGTTCGTAGTGTTCGCGAATAGCTTGGGCAACGGCAGGATCTTCGCCGCCAAGTAAGGCGTACTTTTCACCCATGACCCCTTGCAGCTCGGCGAATTCACCGACCATACCGGTAACCAGGTCAAACTTGTAGATTTCGCTGGCACGCAGAGCAGCCTTAGTCTGAGCATCGTTTAAGTTCAGGTGCTTAGCCAAGACGGCAACGATGGCCTTTACCCGGTCCATCTTCTCTGCCATGGTACTGATCTTATCGTGGAAGCTAACGGTCTTCAGACGGTCAACGAAGTCGGCAATCGTCTTCTTCTGGTCTTCCGTGTAGAAAAACATGGCGTCTTCCAAACGGGCGGTCAGAACTTTTTCGTTTCCGGCAACCACGTTTTGCAGATCATGATCGGTTCCGTTTCGAACGGAGATGAAGACTGGCAAGAGCTTGCCGTTGGCGTCACGAGCGTAGAAGAACCGTTGGTGGTCCCGCATGGACGTAATCAGGACTTCATCTGGAATCGTCAGGTACTTGTCGTCGAAGCTCCCGGCAAAGGCAGTTGGCCATTCAACCAGGTTGTTAACTTCTTCCAACAAACCAGCATCAACGTCGACCGTCCAGTCGTTGTCAGCGGCCAGCTTGTCGATCTGTTGCTTGATCAATTGCTTACGCTTGTCGGCATCGGCAATCACGAATTGACTGGTTAAGTTTTCTTCGTAATCGGCGGCCGTGGCCAAGTCAATTTCTTTACCTAAGAAGCGGTGACCGCGCGTGCTACGCCCAGTCGTCACGTCCAGAATGCTAAATGGAATCACTTGGTCATCGAGTAAGGCAACCATCCAGCGAATTGGCCGGATGTATTGGAAGTGGTGAGTGCTCCACTTCATCATGGTTGGGAAGGTCATGGCCATGATGATGTCGCGCAGACCAGCCAGTACGGAAGCAACGGGTTCACCGGCAATAAACTTGTCGACGTAGACGTATTCCGTTCCCTTAATTTCCTTAAAGGTAATGTCGTCAGGCGTCAGACCTTGGCCACGGGTAAACCCGATAGCGGCCTTGCTCCAGTTACCATCGGCATCTTGGGCGATCTTCTTAGCGGGACCCTTAACGGATTCGCTAATATCTTCTTGCTTGTCAGCTAAGCCGCTGATCAGGACGGCCAACCGGCGAGGCGTGGAGAATGGCTTGATGTCATCGTAATCCACGCGTTGTTCCTTTAAGTAGTCTGCCGTGCGCTTAACCAGTTGCTTGATAGCTGGTGTGACCACGTGGGCGGGCATTTCTTCCAAACCAATTTCAAGTAAAAATGTGTGTGCCATTATTTGGCCTCCTCATCAGCTAATAGTTTTTCCCGTAACTTGTCATCCTTGACCAACGGGAATCCACGCTTCTTCCGTTCAGCAACGAAGGCCCGCGCCACGGCACGTGCCATGTTCCGAATCCGAGAAAGGTAGCCGGCCCGTTCCGTCACGGAAACGGCACCACGAGCGTCTAACAGGTTGAAGGTGTGGCTACACTTTAAGATGTAGTCGTAGGCCGGGTGAACCAGGCCATTGGCAATCTGCTTCTTGGCTTCGGCTTCAAATTCGTCGAAGTGGCGGAGCAACATGTCTTGGTCACTTTCTTCAAAGCTGTACTTAGAGTGTTCGTATTCTGGTTCCTTGAAGATGTCGCCGTACTTAACGCCATCGGCCCATTCCAGGTCAAAGACGGAGTTGACATCTTGAACGTAGGAAGCCAGACGTTCCAAACCGTAAGTAACTTCAGAGGTCACGGGATCAACTTCCATTCCCCCAACAACTTGGAAGTAGGTGAACTGGGTGATTTCCATCCCGTCCAACCAGACTTCCCAACCAACACCGGCACAACCCATGGATGGGTTTTCCCAGTTATCCTCAACGAAACGAATATCATGTTCCAAAGGATCGATACCCAATTCACGCAAACTGTTCAAGTAAAGTTCCTGGATGTTGTCGGGTGAAGGCTTCATGACCACTTGGAATTGATGATGTTGGTACAACCGGTTGGGGTTTTCCCCGTAACGACCATCTGCTGGTCGACGAGAAGGTTCAACGTAAGCGGCATTCCAAGGTTCTGGACCGATTGCGCGTAAGAACGTGTAGGGACTCATGGTACCGGCCCCTTTTTCAGTATCGTAAGCTTGCATCAGCATGCAACCTTGTGCAGACCAATACTGTTGTAACTTTAAAATGATTGCTTGCATGGACAGTTTTTCTGTCATGGGTGCAGTTCCTCCTTGTGTGGTTGCCAGCTTGTCTTGACCCAACGAAATTCAAGTCGACGACAAACTGATCAACCGATTAAACAAATAAGCGCGCAAAAAAATCCCTACGAGAATTCACTAAGGCAAATTCACGTAGGGACGAATTTTAATTTCGCGGTTCCACCCTACTTCTAGTCAATGACTAGCAGCTTACTTGGAAACGACTCCGAATGTGCCAACTCACGCTGGATTGGATTCGGCTTCCACTACCCCGAACTCGCTAAACCAATGACACCATGACTCTCATTCATCATAATCGACTTATTTAACTGTGTTTCATGATAGCCGTCTGGCCCGGGGATGTCAATGTGTTTCGTACATTTATTACCGGGTTTTATGTTTATTTAAGCTGGCCTCTTCTTTCGCTAGATGTGCCTCCAGATCGAGATATTCACGAATATACTTGAATGGAAATGGAATCACCGTATAGCGATTGAAGCGAACGAAATCAACCTGTAAGAGGGATTCAAAAGCTTGAAAGATTGCCTGGATATCTGCCTTAGGCCGAGAGCTGTTCAGAACTTCAATTTGCTTGAGGGGAATAGCCCGTGCTTGTTTTCCCTTAATCAACTGATGATTGCCCACAAAATAATAGTGCCGTCCCTGCAACTCCAGCAGGCCCATCCCATACGTGCCGGCCCAGTAGGCATCAAACCGTTTTTGACGAACCGGAATATGCAACCAAATACCTGTATCTTCGAAAAATTGGTTATTAAAGGCTTGCATAAGTTTTGTTTTCCAATTGAGTTTGAGCACAGTATTAGCCTGCCGGACCGTCAGTGTGGCCTGATCAAGTGTCCTTAATTTTTGAACGAGCTGTTCGCGCCCGGTTTCGTCAACGGTCACAGTTGCCTGTGCAGCAGTGATGAGCTCACTACGTGAAAGTCTATTTTCACCATCAGCTGCGACCAAGTGTGCCTTTAACTTGGCGCTATCGGGCACAGTAATTAGGTACGTACCATAAATGATAAAAAGGTTTGTGTCACTCTGAATGGCGCCCACCAAGTAACTGTGTCTACGCGTCGATGACGCCCAAATCTGGTGGGCCGTCTTCAGAAGTTCAGTATTCGCCACATCAGACTCCCTAAAAATCCCTTTTTCAAAGGACAACTTTCCGGTAGCAGAGACCGTTAAACGGGTGACGCGAATAAGCGATTCTGATTTCTTGTCGGCCAAATTATCCAGCATTAGGTATCGAAATTGTGACGCAGCGGATATCTCCACCTCTGAGGGAATCTGTAGCTGTGCGGTCATCACTTCTCGTTTAATCCCCAACTGATACAACATCATTTGAAATGCCGTATCGTCCAACAAATCCCACTTTTCATCCTTCAACATCAGTTTTGAAAAATTGGTCAAGGTCAGATGTTGAACGACCCGCTTACCAGAACCACAAATATAATGACTGTCATCCAAGTCCGCGACAACTTGAATATTCAAACCATCGACTGGCTGCTTGCCTACCGTACTACTTATTTTGAGTTCCTTGAACCGCGAACTCTGGACCGTCTTTGCTTGCAAAAACTGTGTCATTTTAAGGACATCCGGTTGTTCATAATTAGCAAAAAAGTGAAGCTGATTTTCACCTAACACCTGCCATACCTGACTGGTTGACGACAGCTTAGGTCGCTGATAATAGGCTAATGGTACCTCGCACGGTGTTGGAAACATTTTAAAGTACTCGGGAAATTGCTCACCTAAGCCAGTAATCAAATCATTCATAATTCCCAATTTTGTTTTCTCAAACTGATCTAGTTCTTCTACCGATAAGAAGGGCGTCAAGTTTCGATGGTTCTTGATGCCACCTACTTTGAATAAGGGTTGCCCATTACTCTTGGGCAGCCATTTAAAACAACCATCCACCAATCCAAATCCCTGTTTATCCAGCGTCTTTTTGAACGTCTCAGTACGTAATCGCAAGACGTGATTCTTGACTTCAACTTTAACGGCCACCTGAAAGTTCCCTCTTGCCGACCATTTTGGTACCAGATACAGGTCGCTAGTTGCGTAGTCATTTCTATAACTACCGTTAGTATCTACCTGCCCCTGTTTCATCTGTTTGATGAGTAGCATCAGTAACATGTCTGTAGAAATTCCAGTCGTAATTGCCTGATCAAAAGTAAGAACCGTTTGCTTGAGCGCTTTGACTTCAGTCAGTGGTGCCGTTCTTTTACGCAAGGACACCAAATAGCGAAAACTGGTTTTACCATCTGATAAAGGTTCCTTTCCTAAACTTTTAATAGCTAAGACCGCATTCTGTTCGGACCAGTGTGCTATTTCCCCTGGTCGCGTAGTCTCCACGACAACCAATCGGATATGCTGATCAAACCCCACTTTATCGAACTCATACTCCACATAATTCGTTTTGACTAGCCCATGATCATCACCCATTTAAGAACTCTCCCACCCTTCGTTGCTCTGCCACCGTTAACGCAAATTTACCATCCCGGTCCAGCAAAAATGGGACCTCCATAACTCGCCCGTTCACTAATTCCTGTTGAATGAAGTTCTGCGACCCTGCTGGCACAATTAAATTGACCATTAACACCCGCCAATCTGACTGTCCCGTTCGTCGACTGATCTCATCTAATTTATCCATGACATGTTGTCGTTCTGAGGCCACCTCGCGTTGATGAGGCTGCCGCCAATTCTTGAGATCAATCAAAACGTGGTTAGCTGTTTGAAAGTCAAAAAGTTCATGATTTAATTGCTTCAAGTCGTATAGCTGGGTTGACCAATACTTTTCAATCAAAAATTTTCCGCATTTTTCGCCCAGAATCCCTTGATAACTGTCGAATTGAACTGGATTAAGAATATAATCCAGCACCTTCCAAGATACTGGCCATTGATTGGCCTCAAAAAGTTCCCGCAAGTCAGGATTCTTGGAAATAATTGACAATCCAGCCGTTTCTGCCGAAATTTCCACATTTCCTTTATCATCTGATGGAAAGGTAAAATCATCTCTCTCGCGTTGGACGCGATAGCTCACTGATTTCAGATCCAAATAAGAAAATTCCGACCGGATCTGATGACTGTCATATTGATGGGCCGTCATCGTTGGATATTTTAATAGTGTCTCGCGATATGTTTGAAAATACCCGGCCGCGGCAACCGAGGTTTGCAATTGGCCGACCATTCGTAAAACTGCGTCCTTCGTTTCCTGCGTCTGATTCCGGAACCTGATTCGTCGCGTATGTGCTGCTGTTGGTATGATATGTTTTTTCTGTAACTGATGGTCGCGAATCGCTTGCGCAACTGGCCCTAACTGATAATCCTGCATCATTGTGACATTAAAATAATCAATCACACCAGTCCCTAACAAAACCATGGTCTCCGGCACCTTATTAAATGCCCGGTCCAACCGCCCAACTGCCTGCAAAATAAGCCGTGTATGCGCGCCAACGTAGCTGATAGTGTCTCGAAATTGACGAACTGGTTGCCCATTGCTCTGCTTGCGCGCATACTTTGCCATCTGCGCTAAATTAATCTCACCATTGTCCACGAGCCCTGCTAATTCATAATAGCCTGTGAGCCATTCTTTACGATTATTAGGTCTAGCCTGAGCAGGAATCTGGGTAAATATTTGGGTAACGCGTCCCAAATAAATACCAGCAATATCCACCATTTGACGCCGCTCGTCGTCAGCCGATACTGCTTTTGGTGCAATATCGATGAGTTGCGCGCTTTCTACGTTGTCCACGTAATACTGTAGATTTTGCCCAACCCCCAGAGTGGCGTAACTGCTCAGCAAGTACACTCTAGTTGCTTTAACCGCCGGCAAATCTAACGCCTCATCCACTTGTTTTTTAACAGCCAAATGTTGAGACGATAACTTCTTAGCAATCATTCGTATCTGTGGGCGTGAGTTTTCCGTCGCACAAAGGATGGCAACCAACTTCTCCCACACCTGCTCTATAAATTTCCGATCCATGACTAAATGACGAATATCGTCATCTTCTTTTGGCAGGATACTCTGCAGCCCTAAAAATGTTGGTAGTTTCTTGTTACCTAAAAAACAGACGAAACTATCGAATAATTCTAAATAACGCAACTGAATATACTGATATTCTTTAGGATTATCTTTCTTCTGAAAATGCTGATGAATCTGGGTCATCGTCTGTTTAACAAATTGCTCCAAGTTTTTTAAGTTCTCGCCTTGCTCCGACGACAGTTTCAACTCCTGTAAACGTGCTTGAATTAAATCACGCATACAGTGTCCACCCTCACTAGTCGCAGCCTGTGATGTCGTTTCCAAAACCTTAACTGTCCCGCCATTTTTACGATAGCGCCGACTAACGTCAAAACTTTCCTTAATCGCTTCCGGTAAATTTTCGAGACCATAAAGCAATCGTTCTCCCAGCTGCTCTCGTAAAAAATTAAAATCAAAATTACTGAGCACCGTTTCAACATCGACTGTTGCCGACATTCCCAAAACCATCCCCCGCTTCACGAGCTTCAAGAGAAACTTTTCCGGAGTCGTCTGAACTGTGGCAATTTCAATCTGCGTTCGATTTAAATGATCGTCACTATCTGTTAAAGAGACCAACTGTAAGCCATAGCGCTGCAGATGACGGCCGTAATAATTTTCAAACTTAATCTTAGCAACCTCATGTCGGCGCCCACCAAGCTGCTGAAACATCGCCGTTATAATATTCTTGGCATCTTGTGACAGCCATAACGTGTCACAAACCGTTCGCAGAGCACTCTCTAACTGCAATTGATTGTCTAAGTCTTCACGCTGTCCGTTGATCTGAAGTTGATAGAGTTCTGCCCACTTTCCCATTAAAGATGTGAACGTCTCTAAGAAGCACCCAATCTGCTGCACCATTTCATAAAAGTGGAGATCATGAATTTTGGGTTTCAGATTGGTCAAAATCACCTTTTTTTCTTCCGGATTATCTTGACTCCACCAAGCATGACTACTGGTTATTGTTAAGCTCGATAGATTGAAGATGAAATTTGTCTTTGCTGCCGAGTTAACTGTTTTATAGTCCTCAGTTAACTTATACTTTTGATCCAGATAATTGACACGTTGTTTTAATTGACTAAACCGTTGCTTCTGTCGAAGAATTGCCATAATATCCGCTGGTCGTCTCTTCTGAAGATTAGTCGTCGCCGCGTGAATTTCTCGAAAAAGCGCTAAAAAATCTATCGGTAATCGCAAACCACCATCAATGATTTGATCACTCAGAATGCGCTTCATTTCATCGATTTCGTCCAACACAATCAAGGAATCACCGAGTTCCTCATCACGACTAATCGTGATCGACTGTGAACCGAAAAATGATTGATAGCTCCTCGTAAACTTGGCCCACGTCAGAAGTACCAATTGGTGTTGGTTTAAATTAATTTCTGGAAAATACTGATTGAGATAATGGGCAGCAGGTGTCTCATCAGCGGCAACATAAGTACAAAAACGGACCCGATTCCCATGATCCAACGGCACATCGAGTCCAAGCTCATCAGCTAATACCCCAATTAGTGCCCCCTTAAACTCAGTAAAAGCTTGCGCCATATTTTGGTAATCCTTGATTCGTCCGCCGCTTAAAACTTGATCCGGCTGATTATGAAAACGTTGGTAATACGTCTCTAATCGCTCTAGGACCCGTGAAAGTTCCTCAGATCGTAAACTCGCTGGAATATCGTGTCGATGATTTAAAACAATGGCAATCGTTTCCTCTAACGACCGCAGAACTGCTAACGTTCGATAGAAATATTGCTGACGTGTCTCCGTAGACGTAAAAGCCCCATTCTCTGCCACGTATTTAGCGAGTAGTGTTTTGCCAAAAGTCTCCGGATAGAGATTATTCTTCTTTGTGGCGACAAAATATGCGCGAAACTTTGGATTCTCGGCAACACGTTTACATAGGTAATTAATAACCCCAAACGTTTTTCCACTACCTGTTGGTGCAGGAACCGTCACGAGTGCCCCTGGTTGCTCGGTGGTTATCATATCGTAAGCCGGTTTCAATATCTCAGAAAATTTCAGACCCATGTATTCTGTCAGCTCCCAGCACAGCATTTCTTTCTAAACTAGCAAACAATGGGTTGATTTACAATCTCCTTTACACAATTTGTACAATGTTTACCGACATTTTACTGGAAAGCCATCTCATTCAAATTTTTACGCGAGTCAGACTCTGCAACATGACGCCATCTCAATTAGCAATTTCCACAAAAAATAGGCCTCCCAACTGGCAGACCTACATTTATTATCCAATTCAATTTAAGCCAATTTCCGGCGGTTCCGCCAGTACACCACCACGAGTAGCGGAAGTGTAACCGCCATCATCGGGTAGAGCGAGACCCATGGCAGGTAGGTCGTGATGACCCCCGCCAGCATGGGGCCGAGCGTCATCCCCAGGTCGATGCCAATATAGAATGTGCTGTTGGCCAGGCCTCGGTCTGACTTGGGAACCAGCGTGAGCGACTTCGCCTGACAGATAGAAAACATCAGGCCGTACCCAGCGGCAAGCCCCACGGCGCCAACAACCAGCATCAGCCAGTTGGTCATATCCGTCAGCCCGATAATGCCAATCAGATTACACCCCAGACAGACCCAGAAGAATTTGCCAAAGGGAATCCGGTCAAAAGCGTCCCGTAAAAGTAACCGCATCGCTAACAGCACCAACGCATAGACCGGAAAGAAGGCCCCAGCCGGGATCGCAAAGCCCCGGTGTTCGACGTAGCTCACGATATAGGTCTGCGTCGCAAAATACGGCAGAGAGAAGAGTAAGAGAATCACGGCAACCGGGATGACCTTGGGCTGAACCAGCCGAAATTTCGGCTGCTGGGCTTTACTCTTCCGGTATTCGGGATGCGGGACACTTCGGTTACCCACGAACTGAATAATGATGAGCAAAAGCGTCACGCAAATCGCGGCAACCCAGAAAACACTGCGATAGCCTAAATGGTGATAGAGATAAACACTCACCGCGGGACCAATCGCCATCCCCAAAGCGTTGGCGATTCCGTAGATTCCCATGCCGGCACCAATTCGGTCGGCCGGTAACAGGCTGGCCATCCAGGTCGACATACAAACGGTACAAAGCGTATAGCCCAGGCCGTTCACGACCCGCCACACCATAATCAAGGGAACGGACGTGGTTAAACCATAGCCTACACAGGCGACAAGGATCAGAGTTCCTCCAATCAAAGTCAGCCGATACTTAGAGAAACGATCGGTCAGATTCCCAGCTAGTGGCCGTAAGACCAGTGAGGTCAGGTTCATCATCCCGGCGACGACCCCGGCTAACACACTGTTTGCCCCGACATTACTCGAAAATCCCGCAATAATGGGATTCACCAGCATTGGACTCATCAGGAAGAAGAAGCTGGCGGCTAAAACTAATTTCACATCTTTTGTATACAAATGGGTCTTCACACGACCTCAGTTCCTTTCCAAATTCTGGCTGATGCGATCCAGCATCGCCAAAAGTTCTTGTTGTTCGGTCGGTGTAAAGTCGGTGAACAGTGCCTGACTGGTATCTTCAATGTGCGCATCTAACTGCCGGCATTTCGCAACCCCGGCCGTCGTGAACCCCACCAGCTTAGCACGACCATCGTTAGGATTAGGGTCTAATCGTAACAACTGCCGGTTAACCAGTCGCTTCACAATCATGCGGGCGGTCTGGTGGGTAACCTGCTGATGATCTTTAAAATCCGTAATCGTACTCTGTGGAAAGTCTTCAAAGAACCGCAGCGCATCGGCCTGCTCACTGGTCAATTCCAGTTGGCCCGCGAATAAATTTCGCTTGTGTCTGATTCGCCGCCCCAAAATAACCAGCTTGCGAGAAATCATTTGATCACCGTTCATGGAATCACCTCTATAGCCATTGTACAGCTAACTGTATAGTTTTGGAAGCCTTCACCCAATTTTCTTCTACCCACGCAGCTATGAAATGAGTCAAATTGATTTCCACAAAAAAAGGGTTCTATGTCAACTGTTGTTGGTAATTCTATTTATAAAGTTGTCTAATCCATTGAGATTAGGCAATTTTTTTGAGT
>NZ_RHNZ01000007.1 GCF_003946395.1 Levilactobacillus fuyuanensis
GAATAGCTCATCGATTGTTGTTACTTTATTTTCATAAAAGCGAATTGACTTCGCAAATATTGTTTGGGTTTGATACCTAGTATCAAACCGCCCTACACATATTTGGTTTGTCGAAACAATGTTCAGTTTTCAAAGGTCTACATTGCCAATTGCCGAAGCAATCAACTTAACCATCATATCATTTAGCTGATTTGATGTCAACAAGAAGTTTGATTTAACAACGTTTCTCGTTGATTTGCTGTTACGAATGCAACAGCTCAATTAATATAACATTTTATCATCATCACTGTCAAGAACTAATTTCAATCTTTCGAATTGGTCTAGTTGGTAACACGCGTTGACAACGTATATAACTATACCAAGTGAGGCCCCCACCGTCAACTAAATATTGAAAATAAATTCATCTTTTTCCAAAGGCAAAGCTTATAGTTGAAAGCATCTGAATTGTTAACTGACGGCCGTGTGTTTCTTCTTTTTAGTGATTGCCATGTTCGTCTTTATTTTGTCGTCAAAAAAGGCAGTCACCAAAAATAGCGACTGCCTTTCATAAAATCCGTAATTATTTAGCGATTCGAACTAAGAAGTACCGCTTTTTCCCACGACGAACGATGACGAACTTGCCATCGAAGGCACTACTTGGGTCAACTTCAGCATCCGTATCCGTAATCTTCTCACCGTTGATCCGGATTGCGCCATTAGTTAGGTCTTCGCGTGCTTGTCGACGTGATGATTCGATCTTAGTGTCGTCAACTAACCACTCTACTAAGTTCTTCTTATCTCCACTAACCGTCACAGAAGGCATCTTCTTGAAGCCTTGTTCGATTTCGCTAGCCGTCAAATCCGCAACATCCCCAGAGAACAGTGCCTTGGTAATGTGTTGGGCTTCAACCACAGCGTCATGGCCATGAACAAATTCTGTCACTTCTTCGGCCAAACGGATCTGCGCCTTGCGCTTCTTAGGTTCCGTAGCCACTGACGTTTCCAATTTCTTGATCTGGTCTTGGTCCAGGAAGGTAAAGTACTTCAGTAACTTGATAACGTCCTTGTCATTCGTGTTGAACCAGAATTGGTAGAACTCGTATGGTGACGTCTTTTCTGGGTCAAGCCAGATGTTACCGCCTTCGGACTTCCCAAACTTGGTTCCGTCTTCCTTCAAGAGTAAGGGGATAGTCAGCCCATATGCCTTAGCATCTGACCCCTTGAGCTTATGGATCAAGTCGATGCCGGCCGTGATGTTCCCCCACTGGTCAGCACCACCGATTTGAAGCTGAACGTCTTCCTTCGTGAATAAATGAAGGAAATCGATTGATTGCAAGATTTGGTAAGTGAATTCCGTGTAAGAAATCCCAACTTCCAACCGAGAAGCCACAACTTCCTTGTTCAACATGTTATTCACGTTGAAGAGCTTCCCGTAGTCCCGCAAGAAGTCTAATAGAGAGATTTTGGACAACCAGTCATAGTTGTTCACGATCTTAAAGGTCCCATCTTGACCGAAGAGGTGTTCCATTTGCTTGGTCAAGCAGTCTTGGTTATGGCGAACTTGGTCCATCGTCTGCAGGACTCGTTCTGATTTCTTCCCAGATGGATCACCGATGGAACCCGTGGCCCCACCAATAATGATGTAAGGACGATGACCAGCTAACTGGAACCGTTTCAGAATCATGAAGGGAATCAAGTGCCCAATGTGCATGGAATCCCCGGTTGGATCGATCCCGACGTACAGACCGACCGCCTTATCGTTGACCAATTCACCTAGGCCAGCTTCATCAGTCTGCTGGTTAATTGCGCCACGCCATTTTAACTCATCAATAATTGACATTTCCGTTCCTCCTATAATAAATCTCTCAATAAAAAAGTCCCCAATGGCGCTATGCCATCAGGGACGAATTGAAATCCGCGTTACCACCCAAGTTGTTGTCAATTGACAACCGCTCGTCATCTTTAACGGAATGACCCGCCGATTACTCGGCCGCTCCTCAGCGTAATTCGTGGTTACGGACGTCCTGACTCCCAGCACCGTCAGATTTCTTGACCGGAGCCGCACCCACTACTGGACTGATTCATTGCTTATGATGTCGATGATACCGGGACGGCGGGCAAATGTCAATACACCACGCTACCTTTACTGTGGCTTAACAACACGGTGTCGCTCTAAAAGAGGCTCGAGAGACTTTCCCAAACAATCTGAATGTTCAGTAACGTCAGCACAATCGTACACGTCCACGCCAGGACCGTGATCCAGCGCTTATTGACGTATTCCGTCCCCATGATTTTCTTGGAGGACGTGAAGATGGTCAGCGGAATCATGGAAAATGGCAGTGCAATCGACAGGAAGACCTGTGAGTTGACCAACAGGCTGTCCAGCGCGGCCTCGTTTCCGCCATAGATAATCGTACAAATAATCACGGGAACCACCGAGATCAGCCGCGTCACGAGACGCCGAACCCACAATGGAATCTTTAAATTGATAAATCCTTCCATAATGACCTGACCCGTCAGCGTCCCTGTAATCGTCGAATTCTGCCCGGAGGCCAACAAGGCAACCGCGAACAGCGTGGACAACAGTGGTGAAGCGACCGCCCCAGCTAACTGGTTATCCTGTAGGGCGGCGTAGAGGTTCCCAAACGTACCCAGTTGATCCGTGCCTTTACCAAAGAACATCGCTGCCCCCAACAAGAGAAGCAAACAGTTGATAATGAACGCGCCAAATAACTGAATGTTAGAATCCCACGTCGTAAATTTCACGGCGCGACGCATTTCGGCCGGATCGTCCCGGTTGAACTTCCGCGTCTGCGAGATTGACGAATGCAAGTAGAGGTTATGTGGCATGACCGTTGCCCCCACGATTCCCAAAGCCATCGTCAGTTGTCCCGAGTGCACAATTTCCGTCCGCGGAATAAAGTTTGCCACGGCGGCGCCCATGTTCGGTTGGGCAATAATCACTTCATAGGCAAAGACCACCAGAATCACGGTGATCAGGCAGATCACAATGGCTTCGATCTTTCTAAAGCCTAACTTTGTTAACAATAAGAGTAATAAGATGTCGAATACCGTCAGCGATACCCCGAGAATCAACGGTACCCCGAACAGCAGTTGCAGGGCAATCGCGCCCCCAATAACTTCGGCAATATCCGTCGCCATGATGGCGAGCTCGGTTACGACCCACAGCACGGCCCCAATCCGTTTGCTGGTATGCGCACGAGTTGCTTGTGCGAGGTCCATTTGCGTCACGATGCCCAGTTTAGCCGCCATGTATTGAAGCAACATCGCGATTAAACTCGACATCAAGATCACTGACATCAGCAGGTAGCCGTACTTGGCACCCCCACCGATCGAGGTTACCCAGTTACCCGGGTCCATATATCCCACCGCGACCAGTGCCCCCGGCCCGGAGAATGCCATTAAATTCCTGATAAACCCTTTTTCCTTGGGTACCGTTACGGTCCCATTTACTTCTTCCAATGACGGTCCGTTTGCGTAGCCGGCCATCTTTGTCGACTTCGTTGAAACGTTGTCTGTCATATTTTCCAACTCCCTTATCTCTTTGCTATTCTCCCATTATACTGACGAGTCAAAGATTGTAAAGTCTTTTTTAATTGTCCCTAACTTTAATTTTATATTACCCATTAAATAAATAACCCTAAAAATACAAATTTCCCTTGTGTTTTCAAGGGATTTGCATCATAATATTTTTTATATTTCATTTTACAGAAAGTGGTGATTCCGATGACCCATACAAAAATGTTCATTGAATTATTGGCGCCCTTATTTATTGCCGTCCTCACAATTGCTGGTCTTGCAGCATTAATGAAGTGGCAAGTCACGCCAGCCGCCGTGGGTCTCGGAACCCTTGGTGCTGCTGGCCTGATTACGGTCGTTGTCAGTGGCTTAGTCGCTGACCTCTGGACCCGTCGACACACAACTGCCGCCGTTAAATCGCAAGCCAAAAACCGGTAACCCTTCAAGGGCTACCGGTTTTTTCATCCACCTTTCATGATTATCAGTGGCGTTATGTTAACTAATCCCGCTTTGCAACTGCTGGAGCGTCGAGTCTAACGTTGCTGGCAGCTTCTCCTGGATCAAATCCAGCTTCTTCTGCCCCAATACTGTCAGCGTGAGATAACGACGGCGCCGATCCTTCGTCGCTACCCGTTGACTCAGGTAACCACGTTTGCACAGATCAACCACGAGGTTCGACGTCCGGGTTGCTGAAAAGCCTAGTTTCTGCGCCACTTGGGCCACCGATAACTCTTCACTAGCCACGTACGTCAGCAACTGGCACTGCGGTAAATTTAAGCTTAGCTCCGTCAGCGGTTGGTTGTAGCACTGCGTCACTAAGCCGTAGATCTCAGTTAACTTTTGTAATTGCTCATGCTTTACCATTCTCCCAACTCCAATTGCCGCATAATTGTATCCGCTTTCATTATATCATTAACTGTCTACTATGAAACAATCCGCCTGCATAATTAGTCCGCCATATATCCTAATTTGACCCCCAAAAGATAACTATTTTCCCTAAAGTAACGTAAGCTGTCCGCACTACGGCTGCCAGGAATTCCACCTGCTGTGGGGACGCTCCAGCCTGAGGTACGGGCTTCCGACTCAACTTGAAGCCACGAAAAGCCCGCGTCTTCAAGATTGCCCGTGCTGTAAACTGGCTCAAAACCACCAGTTAACACCACCTCCACGGCCAGTTCCATTCCTGGCCTCCTCCGGCTAATCTTGCCTTTTACTTCACATATCTAGATTCAGAAATTTAGTCTTCTTTTATCAAAACAAAAAGCAGGCTGGAGAGATCTCCTAGCCCACTGATACCATCTATATTCAGCAAAATATCCAGTTCAAAAAGGGTCTCTCAGCATCCTGGTTGACGACTTAAGAATCCTCGTCCAACGGGTGCGTCCGATTATTGAAATCCAACGCAAAGAGGGATAGCTCGTGATGGCGCAGCACCCGAATCAAGCGATCCAGGTTCTCCCCGTAAGCCAACTCCTTAACCCAGTGGAAAGCTTCCAAACGATTACGGTCCGCAAATCCAGCCGCTAACGGGTCAACGCCATAGATGATCAGATAATTATCCCGATTGCGTGCATCAATCACCGTCTGATCCGTCAGCAGGCTAAGGTGGACGACCCCACTCAGTAACCGGTTGAAGATATCCGTGGTCACCCCGATCATGTCGTAGGTCACCAGAATCTCAACCTTAGCTTCCGTCAGCGTCAGACCGTTCGTGTATTTACTCAGATGTTTCTGCACTAATCGAATATCCGCGGCCGCCACCTCACCGGGATAGAGTTGGCCCATGCTCTTGGCCAACGCCACTGCCGCCGCCATCGACGACTCGGTCGGCTTATACAGAGCGGTAATTTCTGGCCGCAACAGGGGATCTACCCGGAAGAGCAGCATGAACTGACAGAGTGAGAATAACCAGTTGGCGAACCAATCGCTCCCAGTCGCGTAGTCCGACAACTCACGGACGCCGGGTGCTAGTTCATAGCTACCCAGACGTTGTTTGATACCGAGATAGATGCGCTGCATCGCTTGAGGTTGTAAGGCCCGGACGAAATACGGCGAACTCGTCAGCAAGTAGTCCAGCGTTGCTAATTCCGTCAGTGCCTCCTGCGGCGTATCCCCAAGACGCGTCTGCAAGGCCCCCGCCAAGCCGCGTAGGTCGGTCAGATGCCCCAGTGGAAACCGCAACGGCGCATAGCGATGTCCCTGATCCAACCGCAATAGAGCCAGCGTAACTAGCAGATTTTTCCGCTGGGTCAGACTGATGGACTCCTGATAAATGGCGCCATTGGCGTAGGTCGTCATAACCTGGTCGTGAATCGGCTGTATCCGTGCCGATAACTTTGGCAGATCTGTGACCGGCGTCAGCGTCGTACTGAACAGCATAAAGTAAAGCAGTTGAATCAATGCCTCGTTGCCCACGACCCGCAGCGGATTGGCCGTCAATTGCAAGTCATACTGGGCCAACTGCTGCTTCATTTCCTTCATGCGTCGGTTGAAGGTGGATGTACTGATGCCCAGGTCGGCGCAGAAGGTACTGGTCTGCTGATAATCCTCCCGTAGCGTCGCCAGCATCGCCTGATACGGAATGCTCTGCCGGTAGAGCCAGCGGCGGTAGTCATCCATCGTGACACTCGTCACCAAGTCATCCTTAGTCAGCAGGGTTTGCCGATCCAACACCTCCAGATCCGTTCTGAGATTCAGCAGAACGTGGTAGGCACGCGAGTAGCTCACCTTGGTCATTTCGGCAAACTCCGTCAAACTAAAGTGACGTTTCTCATCATTGATAAAGGTCAACAGCCGAATCTTCAACGTCTCCTTGGCCGTCAACATCGCAAAGTCGATCTTCAATTCTCTCACTTCTCATTCGCCTGGCATAAACGAAAGCCCCCTAACCACTAAAAAGTCAGGGAGTTTCTGCGCCATTATTATTTTCTAGTCTCTATGGCCTTAATCGCCTAATCGATACTTGAAATAGTTACGTTACGCGCATCGAATTCCGTCAGGGTCTCCTTCAAAATAATCCGGGGATCGTCGTAGCGAATGCCAGGAAGCGCACTGCTGACATAGTTTCCCGTCAATCTGCCTGCTGCCACCTCTGGTTGAATGAGGACGTTTTGCCCATCGCTCGTGGTCAAGGTCACACTCTTGCCGTCCGTCAACCGGTCAACTAGTGGTAAAATCGGCATCTTTTGCATCATTCTGATCACCCTCCTATACTGAGTTTCCATCTTCATTCTAACACGTCCACTCACGGACCCCTCGCTTCGTTACTCGCTAATTTAGCTAGTTTGCTATCACCGAGACAACGCCAAATGCCTACTTTGAGCCTATCTCAAGGATACCCAGGACTGCCACTTCTCCCAAGACAAGCGTCTCACAAAGTTAAGTGTCGACCGTCAACCAACTTTTTCACCGCTGTTGCCCCACAAAAATGGTCCCGAAACGCCAAAAACACGGTAATCCAATCACTTCCGTCATGAATTACCATGTTAGTTTCTTCTATAATTAATAGGTTTTCAATTTGTATCCGTTTTCCAAGGCTTCCTATGACACTTTAACTGGTGCTGGCACTCGGGTAAACCGCATGCCGATGAAGTAGATTACGGCCGTGATGGCCATCGCAATAAAGGTTGCGCCGATTGTCGTGGCAATCACCGGCACCTGCTTCAAGCCCCAGTACGCCACAACGCCCAGAGCCCAGCTCGCTACGGCAACCCAGTTGACCCCATGGGCGTACCAGTAAGCGCCGTGAACCTTGGTGAATTCACTCAGTTTATACTGCTTGCCCTTCAGGATAAAGTAATCGACCAGGAAGATGGCAATTTCCGGTCCCAGGAACATGCCGATCCCATCCAGGAATGTTTCGAAGACGTCCAGGAAGCTCGCGAGGTAGACCGGGATAAAGGTGACCGCGGTGGCTGCCAGCGTCACGATCCACAGACTCACGTTCAGCGATAGCCGGTGCGTCATGTTCGTCAGCGCAGAACCAGCCGACATCAGGTTGACCGCGTTGGCCGTGGTACTGGTCAACACGATGACCAGTAAGGCGATGATGCCCAGTCCCAATTTGGCAGCGACCGTACTCGGGTCGGAGTTATTCGGATCGAAATGGTTCAGTGAAACCGCCGTCCCAATCGTGGCAAATAGCCCGATGAAGGCAAACCAGAACAGCCCGAAGTTGGCCCCTAGGAAACTAGCCTTGGTGGCCGCCGACTTCTTGTTAGTGAAGCGACTGAAGTCGGACGCTGCCGTCACCCATGCGAGGTTGAAAGCTGCCAGTGTGTCGGCCGCTACCCCGGAGCTCATCCGCATACTGTGGGGTGGTTGCCAGCCGATGATTTCGCTAAAGGAAACCGTCCGGAATACAACCACCGATTCCCACAACACGAAGACCACAACGAGAATGATGCCGATTCGTTCGATCAGTCGAACCGACCGTTCCCCCAACGAAATACTCAACAAATGCAACACACTCATGATGATAATCCCAACGATCAAGCCGAAGGTGCCACCCGGTTTGCCATACAGCGGCCAACCGAAGAGTTCTCCGAAGATGTAACTGATCGAAGTGGCCGCGATGAACGTATTGACTGCGGCCCATCCGATAAACTGAATCACGTTGATGACCGACGGAATAAAGCTCCCGCGTAACCCGAACGAGGCCCGGGTCAGTGCCATCGCTGGTAAACCTGTGCGGTAGCCCATGTAACTGGCCACTGCCAGTAAGGCGTAAGAGATCAATCCCACAACGACTAACGTGGTCGACGCCGTCAGGAACCCACAGGCGGCAATGACCCCACCGATGTACCAAGTCCCGTTGTTAGCGTTAGCGCCGATCCATGTGGCGAACAAGTCCCAATTGGACATCCGCCGATGCTCACGAGGAATCGACTCAACTCTCCCGAATTCCTTAGATGCTTTTGTTGCGGTTGCTTTAATCTCTTGTGCCATGCGTCCTCACCTTTCTCTTCTCGAATGCTGCGAACTGTTTTGACTCTATTAAATTGTGGTAACTGGTCGCCTGCGGCTGCCAAGGATTCCGCCTGCTGTGGGGACCGCCTGCAGCCAAAGTTCTGGCTTCCGGCTCGGTTTGAAACCTCGCGAGGCCCATGCGAGTTTCCAAACACGTCCCACGCTGTAAGTCCGGGGAAATTCACCCGGTCTAACACCGTCGTCACAGCAAGCTACACCCTTGGCCTCCTCCGGCTTATGTTGCGAGAGTGCCGTCAAAACTGTTGACAGATTCTTCATCACTCTCTGCTGGCCTTAACCTATCCAGACGACCTATGTACGTTGGCGATACATCACCGCCAACGTTTAAACTTTAATATGGCGCATCAAATTACCAGTCTCTCACGGGTTAACACTGTCTGAGCCGCATGCTTTCGGTCCATCAAGTTGCTTGGCTAAATCCACTAGGCTGGTCGCCATCACATTTGAGCCGGAGGCAACCTGGGATGGAGCCAGCCGTGACGATGGCGTTGGTTGAAGTTTTTTCAGTCAACCTACACCATGGGACGCGTTTGAAGACACGTCTCTCAGTGGCTTCAAACCGAGTCGGCAGACCGCTCTTTGGCTGGCGGCGGTCCCCACAGCGGCGGAATCCCAGGTTGCCGTAGGCGATAACCCTCATCAACCTAATGACTAGAGGATTTGGCCGACAAACTCGCCGGCTGGGAGGGTATTGAAGTCGTAAGTCTTGAAGTCATCGACGTTCTTGCTGTACCAGTGCATGCTTTCGGTGACCATCAAGTTCACGGCCTCGTCCTTTTCCTGAAGCGCAATGATCGGCTTGTTACTCATCGTGGCCACACCCAATTCGTAGGCGGTCCCAGAATCCAGGTTCTTGGCCTCAAAGTCGATGACCGTGACGATGACATCGGCCGCCGCAATTTGATCCATGTCGCGGTGGAAGATCTCCGTGGCCCATGGCTTGGTAAATTGTTCGTTGGCCGCATCTTGGTGGAGCCGTGGTGAATAGAAATCTTTAACCGTTGGATTGGCTTCCAGAGCAGCCTCTAGGCGTTTCACCCGGTCGACCTGTTCTGGACTAAAGAATGGACTCGCAACGTAAATCTGTGACATAACTAAATTCCTCCATCGATTTGATTTCAACCCTCTCGGCATGAAAAAAGCGGCCGAATCCCGCAAGAATTCCAGCCGCTAGCTTCACTCGTACTTAGGCGCACGAATAACTTCTACCGTACCTTTATCAGCCTCACGGGACTAAATTAAAAGGACTTATTTGGTTGTTGTAAAGTATTATACGGGCCGACTGTTCATCCGTCAAACCCAGAATTGTCGAAAATGATTGGGGTTAATCGGTAAACCACCCGCTGTGTCAGTGCTAACTAATTTTTCAATTAATTCCTGAACGTTGGAAATTGTCGCCTGCGGCTGCCAGAGATTTCATCTGCTGTGGGGACCACCTACAACCAAAGCACGGGCTTCCGGCTTGGTTTGAAACCTCGCAAGGTTCATGCGAGTTTCCAAACACATCCCATGATGTAACCCCGGGAAGAATCAATCACCCGGGTTAACATCATCGTCACGGCCGACTCCATCTCTGGCCTCCTCCGGCTAGGCTAACTTCCAACCACAACATTAACTCAAAAATAATCACTTTGAATTTCCATGTCGTAAGTTTCACCAACACCAACAACTGTGGGCTAACACCATATAAGCCGTAGGACTGGTGAAAATTGGCTCAGCTGTGGGAATACGCTTAGCGGCGACCTTTGCCGGTTAGCGTATTGGGAACTTTAAGACGTGGTCCTCACGGCTTGAAGTTCAGCCTAAAGACCGTCCTTTGGCTTTAGGCGTCCGCCCTCAGCGTCACGGCCCATTTTCACCAGTCCGGAGGCACATTTAGTTAACCCCCATGGTTGTCAGAGGATGGGGGACTTGCTACACTGGTTATATCAGGAGAGGAGTTTCAAACATCTATGTCATCTGAAAATCATCACTTACCCGACCGGATCAAGCTCATCTGGGGAATCAGCGCGGTCGGCAGTTTCATTGCTTTACTGGTCCTCACCGGCCTCATCTGGCTCACCTACCGCTACTGGGATTGGCCCTTATGGATACTTTCCACTTTTGCGGCGATCACCATTATCGAGCCCATCATCGAAGGTAGCCTCATCCCCTACCGCTACCGATTCACGCGCTACCAGATTTCTGCGGTCGCCGTTGAAATGCAATCCGGGTTTATCTTTAAGAAACGGGTCGCCATTCCGATTGCCCGGGTCCAAAACGTCACGCTCAACGCCGGCCCCTTACTACAATGGCAGAAATTGACCAAGGTGTCGATTGCCACGGCCTCCACCAATCACGGTATCGAAGGCTTGGAGCTCGATGAAGCCGAAGCATTGCGCGATCAAATCATGCGGCTCGCGCGGGAGGCCCGCCATGACCAAGCCTAAACGTACCCATCCACTGGGCCTGTTCCTGCACATTGCCAATTCCATCAAGGAATACTGGTTTCTCTTCATTCTGGTCTTTACGTTGTATAACCAGCCCATCTGGTTCGCACTGTGCTGGGCCGGGATCATTCTTGCCATGATCATCTGGCCCGCCACGCGCTGGGCCACGTTAAGCTACCGCGTCACCCCGACAGCGATTGAAGTCAACTCCGGGGTCTTCGTTCGCCACCACGAGCATATTCCCTATTCACGAATTCAAACGGTTCAACGGAAACAATGGTTCTTCCTAGCCCCGTTTAAGCTGGAAGAACTCTATATTGAGACGGCCAGCCATGATGATAACAAACCCGAAGCACGACTGGCCGCAGTTCCCACAACTCTTGCCGATACCATCGACGGCTACCGTTTGGGCGCGACCGCCACAGCAGCAGCTGATTCAGCAGATACTACGGAAACTGGAAATAGCGTAGACACGGACACTGCTCCGATACCCGCAGCCACGCCAGTAACTGCCCATTACCGCATCAATAACCGCACGTTGCTCAAGTTTGCGTTTACCTCGACGGGGTTCATCCCCCTGCTTTTGATTCTGTTGGCCATCTATAACAAGATTCCGCGCAGCTGGACCGATGCCTTGATTGACGACGCCACTCATTTGGCCCTCATCGTTCTGATTGGTGGGGCCGTAGCCGTGGTCGCCATTGCCTGGGTCGGTGCCTTCCTGTGGACCTACATCCGCTACTTTCACTTCGACGTGGCCTTACAGGGTGACCAGCTGAAGACGGCGAAAGGTCTGTTCCAGCGTAATACGATCACCGCGCCGCTCAAACGGATTCAGGCCATCCGGGTCAAACAAAACGTTTTCCGGCAGTGGCTGCACATCCAAACCGTTCAAGTCCTGCTAGCCTCCAAGGCCGCTTCCAAGGACGACGATGATGACCTGGTGATTCTGCCGGCCGTCCCACAGTCGCAACTTTACGATGTGGCCCCACCATTTGTCGGCTGGCTACCGGACCACACACCGGATCTCAGCGATCTCAACGTCGCCGACCGGCGGCAGTGGTATCTCATCCGTAATGCCCTACTGATTGTCATTGCGCCAGTAGCCCTCGCCAGCTTCCTGCTACCGCACTGGATGTGGGCCTTTGCCCTGATTCTGGTCATCGCCTTCTTCCAGGGGCGCTTCGCCGCTCACCAAACGGGCGGGGGGCTGATCACCCCGCGGATGCTGGCGCTACAGACCGGCCACATGTGGACCAAGGAGACTTACTACCTGCCCGTCGACATGATCCAATCAGTTCGGCTAAGACAGTCTATCTGGATGAAACGAACCGGACTCATGCACCTCATCGTCAACGTGCGTCACGGTAATAAGAATCAAGCGATTGAACTGCGGTATCTGAAGGCTGAGCAAGCCCAACGTGTCTACGACTGGTACCTACAGACCGTCTGAAAGGAGTCACGCCCATGACCACCCCTCGTATTTTCAAGATGAGCTTCGCACGCGTCTACCCGCTGTACGTCCAGAAAGCCGAAAAGAAGGGACACACCGCCGCCGAAGTCGATGAGATCATCACCTGGCTGACCGGCTACGACGCACTCGCCTTGCAGACCCAATTGGATGCCAACGTGGATTGCGCCAGCTTCATGGCCAACGCCCCCCGCTTTAATCCTAATGCTGCCAAGATTACCGGCGTTGTTTGCGGTGTTCGCGTTGAAGAGATTGCGGACCCCATCATGCAACGCCTGCGCTATCTCGACAAGCTGATCGACGAGTTGGCTCGAGGAAAGGCCATGGCCAAAATCTTGCGGGATTGATGATAGCGGTAGTCATTTTCGACATGCTGCCCATTGTATTAGCGGTTCCGGGTTCCCCGGAACCAGTGCTCTTACTCATTACTAATGTCAAAAGCGCCGAAATAGTCGCACGAATTTGCTAAACCATAGAAATTCTTAAACTGTCCCAGCACCACAATTAAGGCCATTCCCCACTTAACCGGGAATGGCCTTTTTGATATGTTTGCTGACAAAAAACGGGCATCCACAACCTCAACAGTTGTTGGTGCCCGTTTCGTCTCGCCACAGCGTTCCCCAACGTTGTGACGCTCCCCTTGGTACGCACCGACCTCCCCAAGCCGTGGTGTACCGATACTACTTTCGTTAAAGCCTACTCTCTAGCCGCGTTTACGTTCACGCCATTGATGCCACTGTTCTCCCAATCGGGGACGCCATAACCACGCGTAACCGAATAACAATGTAAACAGCAGGGACAGGACGAACGAGGTCCCGTCCGACGTCCAACTGAAGAAGAACGTGACGTAAATGACAAAGACGATGTATACCGGAACCCGCAAGTGCGGGAACATTAAGTACTCACCATTATGTTCCAGTGAAAGCCGTTGATACAGAGCCGATCCCCAGATAAGCAGTGCCAGTGCGAGAATGACAGCGAACGTCAAGACGCACCACATAATCTGTGTTTCCGTTAGCGAGGTCAACTTCCTCACTATATTACCACTGATTGCGCTATATCCGCCTAAAGAAAAGGTAAAGCCCGCAATGGTCACGACGAGCGGCCCTTCTTGCCCGATGATCAAGGAAGCAAACCAACTAATGGCGAACAGGCCAAATGACATCATCAGCCCAAACAACCAGGATGACAGGATACCCGGCCACCCAATGTGCCAAGTATAGCCACTCGGTGTGCCGACCCAGTAGATCAGATACTGCACGGCCGTCGTGACGCTATCGATAAATAGGAGCGTCAGAAAGGCCACCTTGATTTTTGACCAGTAGATCCGTTGCCGACTGAAGCCACTGCTGAACAGAAACTGGTTAAAGTTATCCCGTAGATCAAGGTGCATCATTTCTAGGCCGGCCAACCAGGCAGCAATCATCAGCCAAACGGAAAACCCAGAGAAGTAGATGCCCCGGTACGGCGCCCACTGCTGCATGGTCACGGCGTTCACCAGGCTACGACTGTAATGATCACTCGTCACATCATGGAGGGCAATCAACGCGATCATCACGATACCTAACAGGGCCATTGCCCCGATGGCAAAGAGCATTCTACGATGGCGTTGCCAAATCAACTGGTCCAAACGATTTTTAAACATGTCTGCGTCTCCTCCCCTACTTCAACAGCTGGTAACCCGTGTCATGCGCTAAGTTAGCACGGAACAGGTCTTCCAGGGTCAATGGTAATTCTTCAAATAAGACTGGCTTTAACGCCTTTAACTCTTGCTCGATAGCCGGTGTGTAGTCGGTAATGACCACGACCAATACCCGACCGGAAACCCGGATCAACTGGCTGTGTGCCTTGAGCACGTCCGGAATCACCTTGTCATTGAGCACCAACTGAATCTTCTTGGCCCGTGAACGGACTTCTTCCAGATTATAATCGTGAATCAGTCGACTATCCTTCAACAGGAGCACCCGGTCACTCAACCCATCCAATTCATTTAAATCATGTGAAGAGATCAGGAAACCCTTCTGTTGATCGGCCACCTCGTCGATAACCATCGTTGCGATATTTTCCCGCACGATAACGTCCAGTCCGTCAAAGGGTTCATCCAAGATGATGTAGGTCGCATTCGAGGTCAGCGCCAGAATCAGGTTGACTAACGCCCGCATCCCCTTAGAGAGCCGCCGATACTGGCTGTTGGGGTCTAACTTGAATTGCGTAATTAATTTTGTAAAACGGTCACCGTCAAAGTTGGGATACACCGTCCCGAAGAATCGGGGAAGTTCCCACAACCGATAAGTACTTAAAAAGTTATACTGCGTGTCAATAAAGAAGAGCTGTTCCTGACGACTGGGTACATTGAGGATATCCTCGCCGTCGATCGCCACGTGGCCAGTCTCTGGCACGTACTGATTCATCATCGTCCGAAATAAGGTGGTCTTCCCCACACCATTTCGGCCGACTAAACCGATGATTTCTCCGGGTGCCCATTCAAAGTTAATGTCCTGAATGATCGGCCGCCCGCTGATTTGTTTGCTTAATCCCGTAACTTGTAACGTCATTGCTCTACCCCCTCATATGCCGCCTTGATCCAATCGACAACTTCGTCCAACGGTACACCGAGGTACCGAATCTCCGTCAACAATGTCAGGAGTTGTTTCTTCGTGGCAACCACCTGAGCCGAATCGCCGGCCGGTGTGACTGCCTCGCGGACGTAAGTGCCCTTCCCGTGGACCGTGGTGATGACTTGTTGCCCTTCCAACTGCTTGTAGGCCTTGCTGACCGTGTTCGGGTTCAGTTGTTCCTGCCGCGCCATCTCTCTGACGGACGGCAACCGGTCACCCGGCCGCAAGATGCCCTGGACGATCTGTTGTTTAACGCGTAACACCAGCTGCTCGTAGTACGGCAGTCCGGATTGATCGTTTACTTGCATGTTTTTCACCCCTTGGTTTGGCTACGTGTTCTGTGTGTACTATTATACCTAGTACAGTTAAAATGGCAACCCCTTGTTTGAAAATTAATTGTGATTGCTGATTTGACTGACCTTGATTACGCCTCCCGGGATGGTGAAAATGGACTGGGACGCGGTGGGCGGACGTCATCGCCTTGCCGGGCGGCGCAAATAGGCTGGAACGCTAGGGCGGACGCCGGGAGCCAAAGTACGGTCTCCCGGCTTGACTCGGAACCTCTAAGGACCGAGTTTCCAAGTCACCAATTATCTAGGCAGCAAAGTTCGCTACCAAGATAATTCCCACGGCTGAGCCGATTTGCGCCACCCTCACGGCTAACATGGCGTCGACCCAACCGCGTCTATTTTCACCATCCCTCCGGATCACACCGTGTCAAACCAGCAATCTCTATATCGTCCGGCCGATACTGTGAGAATTCTTACATATCAACTCACTAGCACATCACTGAAACACAAAAGGACCAGCTAAGCCATCGCTCGCTGGTCCCAATACAAGTTATGTTTAAAGTCCCCGAAATCAATAACGCAATAGTCCCCGCTATTCCGTTGGCCATATCACCACCGAGCCTCACAGGTAACTAGTGATGATATTGCTATAAATCAATGACGCCAACAGCAGTGCTCCTGACCATGGCAACAACGATAGATCTTCTGTACATAGCTTTCATTCTGAAGGTACCGTCTAGACTCGTTCTGTAGCCGAAGGCAGTTGGGTTCTACGCAGTGACGGGGGTCTTTGCTAGCGTACCTAGCTAGCTTAGACCCCGGGACGATTGGTAGACTCGACCTTTGAGGCTTCCAATCACCTCTAGAGACCGCCATTTGGCTCTAGAGGTTGCCCCACAGCGTAGTACCCAACTGATGTAGGCGAAAGAACCTAATCCACAGCGTCACGGCCGATTGCCAGTACCCGGTAAGGCGCTGGTTTACGCCATCCCGTCGTCATCGTGGTCATCCCCACCAACTGTTGCTTGGGGTTCGTCGTGGCGGACGACCAGTTGCGTGAAGAACTTCGCCCGGGCCATGTCATAGTATGGTTGGACGAACAGCCCCGCCAGACCAAACGTGATCATTCCCAACAGGAACCAGCCAATAAAACTCAGGTCCATGATAAATAGGAATGCCTTGTTACCATCCATCATGTGCCGCGACTTGGTAATTGCCTGTAGCGGCGAGAGCTCTTCGCCCTTGTCGACCGCGTCTCGGTACAAAAAGAACGCCTGTGAGTAGGAATAAGACTTGATAAAGCCCGGCACAATCAACAACAAGCTCCACAACAACGTGAAAATGGTGATCAGAATACCGATGAAAATCCAGCCCAAGAAATAACGGCCGTTATCAAACAGTTTGAAACTCCGTTGAATGGGATTGTCCAATTTGGCAGTTCCCCGGTCGATATCGATCATGGTCAAACGGGTCCCCGCCCGCATCATTGATCCCGCAATAATCAGTAGCCATCCGAACGAAAAGAAACCACTGACAGTCGTTCCCCCGTTACTCCATAAGGTTTGCGTAAAGACGTTGGCACTCCGTTCGTAGACCATGCCACCGATCCAGTTCAATGCAATCCAAAGAATTGAGAGTAGTATGTAAAAACCGATGTGATCCAAGATTTGACTCTTGGCCCCTAATTTAAAATTAATGCGATCTTGTGAATCCATGTAAACTCCTCCTCGTTTTCACTGCCTGTGATTGTTTTATTGTAACATAATTGTCACATTAGTTTTAGAGAAACGGACGATTCTAAAAATTGCCTGAACTTCACATAATTTTCACAACTTTCTTATAGTTCCATTAAAAACGCCCGCTATAATTGATAAACAGGTGCGACCGGTTACATCGAAGCAATATTACCAGGTCGTATCAAATACATAAAGAAAGTGGTGTCATTTTGAGAAAACACAGACGCTTTGGTTGGCTGATTGGGGCAGCCTTCGTCGTCCTAGCATTGACCGGGTGCGCACAGTCCTCAAAGGCTGATGCGCCCAAGCAACCGAAACGGGTCACGGATTCGACGTTGCTTTCCACGGCCAAGATCAAGAGTAATATTGGGAGCGACCTGGTCTCCACGTTAAAGGATCAACAGGCCAGCACGACCCAGGATCTACGGGATAAACTGAATTCGGGGGGTTATTCCGCAGACCACATGTACGTGAAACTCAATCCATACGGGACTTCACCGCTCTCGGCCATTGCCCTCTTTACGACGGACGATGCCGTGAAGGTGAGCTATACGGTGGTCGGCAAGACTGATAAGACGAGTGTGACCAACACGTTGGCCGGTTATAAAACCCGTCACACCTTGCCAATCGTCGGCCTGTATGCCGATGACAATAACACGGTCAAGATTCACCTGACGACTAAGGCCGGGAAAGTCACGACCAAGACGATTTACATTCAGACTAAAGCCCTGGCAAAGAACCTGGCCAATCTGAAGCTAACCGTCACCAAGAATGATAAGGCCAAGATGAAGATCGGCAATAACCAGATGACTTTCATGATTCGTTCCACCCAACGCCCATTTGCCGTGGATGCCGACGGTGCCGTTCGTTGGTACTCCGACAACTACGCACAACACATTTACAAGCAACTCAGCAATGGCCACATTATCCTGATGAACAAGAAGGATAACGCCCACATGGTCTACAACGACCTGATTGAGACCGATTATCTGGGACGCGTTTACAAGCAATATCACATTAGTAATAAGACCAAGAGCACCGAAAACGTCAAGGCCACGGCCAAATCCGAAAATAAACAGGAAACGACCGTGATTCACCATGACGTTATCGAACTGCCTAACCACAACCTGCTCGCGACCGTTTCCGATGGGAGTAAATATGTCGAAGACACCATCGTTGAGCTGTCGCACAAGACGGGAAAAGTCGTGAAGGTGCTCGATATGAAACGCATCCTGCCAAAGAACATGTGGAAGAAGTACGACTCCTCTACTCGAACCGATGGCAAGGTCGACTGGCTCCACAACAACGCCCTGTACTACGACAAGTCCGACAAGAGTCTGGTTATTTCCAGCCGGCATCAGGATCTGGTCATGAAGATGGACTATAAGACGGGCAATATCAAGTGGCTCTTCTCCGGGAAGAAAACCACGGACTGGCCTAAGGCTTATCAGCCATTCGTCTTGAAGGCAGCCAAGGGCACGACCATTACCGGAGGCCAACACGCCGCCTACCTGCTGGGTGATAACGACGGTAACGCCAACACCAAGGATCTCCTTCTGTACGACAACAACTACGCCGTCACCAACGGAGATAAGAAGACTAGCGGCAAGTACTCACAGGCCGTTCAGTACACGATTAATGAAAAACACATGACCATCAAGCAGAATTGGGCGTACGGCAAGAGCTTAGGCAAGGCCAACTTTACTGACCGTATCGGGAATAGCCAACGCTTAAGCAATGGTAACCACCTGATTGACTTCGGGTACCTGAACGCTAAGAACGGGACCGGGAGTAACGTTATTGAGGTCGCCGGAAATCAGCAGGTCTTCAACCTGCATGTCGATAACATTCCGGACAAGGGCTACGTTTACCGGGCATACCGGCAACCGCTGTTCCCAAGCAATTACACGTTCGACCTTAATTAAGTTATTTACCTAACATTTCGTGCTAGCGGCTAAATAGAGGGTGAAAGTTGTCGCCTGCGGCTGCCAGGGATTCCGTCTGCTGTGGGGACCGCCTCCAGCCAAAGAGCGGGCTTCCGGCTCGGTTTGAAACCTCGCCAAGTTCAGGCGAGTTTCCAAACACGTCCCACGCTGTAAGGCCGGGAAAAACCACCCAGTCTAACAGCGCCGTCACAGCCGACTACATCCCTGGCCTCCTCCGGCTAAAATAACTTTCTAACATCTCTATTAGCCGAACACTCAAGTCGGCAAATCATTAATTCAAGACTCACGGGGAACGACCATCAGCCTCATTGCTGGCAGTCGTTCCCCTTTTCTGCTGTACATCTGTGGTATCAGCCAAGGGATTACGCAATGCTTTAGCCCTTTACTATCTTATCCGCCAAGCCGTCGACACTATCCATTCGCCCTCTGCGACTCGTTCCATCGATTAGGGTTAGTTATTCGTGATTCTTATTTCATTGAGCTCTTTGACCGACAGACGCCCAACTTAGCTATCTAACGACCAACCGACTCCGTCATGAAATCTGCACGATTTTTTCTTAGTTCACTGAACCATTTGGAGACCGGTCACTGGCTTGGATACAGGCTTCACACGATGTATAAACTAGTTCTAGTCTTAAATATTAACTTGCCCGCAACCGGAAAGGCTTGCTACAATGGTTGGGAATACTGCTATCCGTTCGATAGTTTTTAGGAAAAGGAGTTACATACGATGAAGAAGTTTTGGAAAATCACGATTGGTGTGCTGCTGGCGCTGATCGTGGTCGGTGGCGCTGCGGCCTACCATGAACGCCACAATATCCGCCGCTACCTGTTAGTCCATCAACGCTACGCCAAGAAGGATATTCTGACGACCAACCAGATTAAGCTCAACATTCGCCCAGCCCTCTCCACAGCGAATACGACCAGTACCAATAAACTCAGTAAGACCTACCGTCAGGATTTGAAACAGGTCAAGACCGGGTCGACTAATGCCAAGGTCATTATGAACCCCTACAAGACCTCCCCACTCGCCGGCCTGATCCTGGTCAAGACTGAGGCGGCCACTAAGGTCACGCTGACCGTTCACGGGGACACCCCCGCTACGACGATCACCAAACACCTCAGGGGATACAAGACCCAACACGCGGTCGGGGTGCTCGGCCTCTATGCCGACCGGACCAATCGCGTCACGTTGACCTTCACCCGCAAGAACGGGACCACCACGCGCACGACCTACACCATGAAGACGGCGGCCGCGCCTAAAGAAATTGGGAAGAACACACTGAAGACTAGCAAGCCCCAGCAAATGGCGCTCGGTCAAGGCAATACCAAGTTGACTTTTGCCGTCAGCAGTCTTGGCTACACCTATGGGCTGGATGCCAAGGGCCAGATTCGTTGGTATTCAACCAAGCCAATTTCCCACGTGTTCAAACAACTTGCCGACAAGCACCTGCTAATCAACACCAAGGTGAAGGCCAGTGACTCTAAGTCGAACGCGCTTCAGGAGACCGACTTCTACGGGCGGGTTTACCACCAGTACAACATGAACGGCCTCTTCCCGACCAAGGATGATCCGTCCAAGCTGGCCAATAATACCGTGATTCACCACGACGCCATCGAGCTGCCAAACCACAACTTCCTATTGACGGTGGATGATGGAAGTAAGAAGTTCGTCGAGGATACCATGATCGAAGTCGACCGCAACACTGGGAAGATCCAGAAGGTCATTGACCTCAAACGTATTCTGCCCAAGTCGGCCTACGAAGCCTACAACGGGACCCACCGTTCCGACGGCAAAATCGACTGGTTCCATCAAAATTCCATGTACTACAACCACAAGAACGGCGAGCTTATCATTTCCGGGCGCAATCAGGACATGATGTTGGCCATTAACTACAAGACCACCAAGCTCAAATGGATTCTGGCCGCACCAGAAAAGCTGCCGAAGAGTTATCACAAGTACCTGTTGAAACCAACGACCAAGCACTACCGCTACAACGGTGGCCAACACGCGGTCATGTTGATCAACACGGCTAAAAATACCGGCAGTAAGATCGACTTGGAGTTCTACGACAACAACGTGCCCGTCACCCGGGGCAAGACCAAGCAGTCTAAGAAGTGGTCGGCCGGCGAAATCGTCAGCATCGATCAGCTGAAGAAGACCGTCACCAAGTCTTGGAGTTTCGGTCGGACGCTAGGCAAACGGAACTTCACCAACATCGTCGGCAGTAGCTACGACGTTGGCAAGGGCAACACCCTGATTGGCTTCGGCTACGCGAACAACGGCAAACGCAGTGAGTTTGTGGAAGTCAACCGCAAGACCAAGCAGATTGTCTTCGATGTCGACCGGACCGGCTTTGGTCACGGGGACTGGAGCTACCGGGCCCAACGGATGACGCTGTACCCGGGATCGGCTAATCTGAGTTTACAGGACATTCAGACTAAATAAGTTATACGGCGACAGATAACTCTGCTTCGTCCGTAACTATCCCTATGAATCCACATCAAAATCACCCTTCCAAAGTAAAAATTGGAAGGGTGATTTTTTGAAATAAGTCCGGTTTAATTTAGCTGTCTGATTCGAAACACCTAAGAAACATTTTCCAAATAGGCCACATTCTTTTGGAGACGCTGATACTTTTTCTTCATGTTCTTCGAATAATTAGCATACGCCTTATATTTTTTCAGAATTTTTTTGCCTTGCCAATAGGCTTTGTCGTCTTGCTGATTCAACACCAGCAGACTCTTTCCCTGATTAGCGGCAAGGTCGGCGTGGTATTCCAAGCTATTACGATTGAAGGCCATATCGGCCCGCATGGCGGCACTCCCCATTAACTGTTGCGCAGTCGACGTCACCGCCTGGTCATGTGGCGGCAGAATCTTGATTGACCAGGTCTTCGTCTTTGACGCAATCATTTCGGTCTCATTCTGGCTGTTTGGGCTGACCAGGTCCTTGTCGTACTTGCCGCCGACATGTCCCCAAAGTGATGACTTCTGAGATACGACTTTTTTGCCTTGGTAGACAACCATATTCACCTTAACAGCGTTGCCAGCCGGCTGTTCGCCCGCGATAAATTCATAGCGTCTTCCGGCCTGCTTCTTGGAAAACGCTGCAATATAGATTTCACCATTCTTGGGAACCCGCAGCAGGGATAGCTTAAATCCCTGCGCCTTAAAAATTTTGTTAGTCGCCGCGCAATCCTTGTGATCAATGACGTTCTTTGTCTTCGCCTGGGCCGTAACCCCCGCACCCAAACTGACCAAGCCAAACGCCATCACCGTTAATCCCAACTTCAAACACTCTCTTAACCGCAACCTAAACACTCCCCGAAAACACTTATTTGGTTAACCACCTGATGACATTAACTAATATCTTATAATCCGCTTCCACTCATCCACTGTCAACGCTGAATCGGGTGAACAAACGCCACAGGGGCTTAGACGCTATGGTTGATGTCTATGCACAGACCAATACTGGATTTCTACAGCTTTGGCCAATCGCACAAAAAGAGTCCAGAAACTTTCCTGGGCCCTCTCCGTCTTCACATGCTTAAAATGTTCGTCAATTACTACTTGAGCTACTTTGGGTTGGCATCCCACTAGGCTTGCCTGACGGGCGACCTTTCATGCCCTTCGGCGCGTTCTTCAATTGCGTCGTTTGTGCCGACTTGGCCTGCTGTTGGCCGAGCATGTAGCCCGTGCCGCCGCCTCCACCAAATAAAATGAGTCCGGCAACGGCCAGAGCTAGCCAGTGTTTGGGTCCTTTACGCGTTGGTTGCATCTCGGAACCATCCTTTCCAAAAATAATCTGCGATCGCATAAGTAGCAGTATACGGGAGTTTTCTTAACCCTGGCTAAATCGTTCGGAATCTACGGCTTGCTTTTCACTTTAAAAGTCGGTAGTATATGAACTATAATTTTATTTTAATCAAATAATGTTCGGAAATGGAGAAAATACCAGATGCGTAATGTCTACTTTAACCACGATGGTGGCGTCGATGACTTAGTTTCCCTGTTGCTCCTACTACAAATGCCAGATGTGCACCTGACCGGGGTCAGTGTCATTGGTGCCGATTGTTACCTGGAACCCGCACTGGCCGCTAGCCGAAAGATTATCGATCGTTTCGGCCACGATACCCAACTCGATGTAGCTGCCTCCGACTCGCGAGGCGTCAACCCTTTTCCTAAGGAGTGGCGTCTCGATGCCTTTAGCCTCGACGCCCTGCCCATCTTGAACGAAGCCGGGACGGTGACCACTCCCGTCGCCGCCAAGCCAGCCCACCTCGACCTGATTGACAAGATTCAGGCCGCAGTTGGTCAGACCACGCTACTCATGACGGGTCCCCTGACCGACCTCGCTCGTGCCCTATCTGTTGATCCCAGCATCGTCACCAAGATCGATCGCCTCTACTGGATGGGCGGCACCTTCGACGGTCGAGGGAACGTCGCCGAACCCGAACAGGATGGGACGACGGAATGGAATGCCTTCTGGGATCCGGATGCTGTGAAGACCGTCTGGGATAGCCAGATTCCTATCCAAATGGTCGGTCTGGAAAGCACGCACCAGGTGCCGCTAACCCCGACTATTCGGCAACACTGGGCCACCTTACGTCAACACCCGGCGCTGGACTTCATCGGCCAGGGATACGCGTTGGTCCCCGCCCTACAACACTTTGAGACCAACTCGACTTACTTTCTCTGGGACGTCCTGACCACGGTAGCCACTGAGGCCCCGGCTGTCGTCACCACCAAGACTGTGACTAGCGATGTCCTCACGACTGGCCCCGGTCGTGGCCGCACCTTTGAAACACCGAACGGTCGGCCCGTGACCCTGGTCACCCAAGTCGATCACGATGGCTTCTTCCAGCGAATCGATGAACTGGCCATCTTAGCCGACAAATAAGCTATACTAAAGGAAGCGGCTGCAACGGCGCTTCCTTTTTTAACGCCGTCAAGACGGCCCATTTTACATAAAATAATGACTTTACGCATCTAAAATACATTGTACAAGGAGATATCGTCTATGCTTCCCATCACCATCGGCATTGCTATCGGCATCATCGTATCCTTCCAGACCGCCGTCAATTCGCGCTTGCGGAGCTTCATTGGCTCGCCCTATCAAGCCTCGTTCGTTTCATTTGCCATCGGGACCCTTTTTCTGGCAGTCATCACTCTGCTGGGCCACCAGTCGCTACTAGTCTCTGGCACCCTACTGGCGACTCAGCCCTGGTGGATCTGGATTGGCGGACTACTTGGGGTTATCTTTCTGACCACCAATATTCTCCTATTCCCCCACATTGGTGCCGTCCAAACGGCCATCATGCCAATTCTCGGGCAGGTCATCATGGGGTCAATCATCGACAACTTCGGCTGGTTCAACGCGACCAAGCAACCCCTGACCCTCATTAAAGTCATCGGCCTCCTACTTGCACTGGCTGGCATTATCATCACAGTAGCCCTGCCGGGAATCCTGCAGCGGCGCAACCAGCTACAGTGGCCAACACCCACTGGCAATCCGCTACTCTGGCGCTTGCTGGGCATATTTATCGGGGCATTGGGTGCGACACAAACGACGATTAACGGTCGACTGGGACTCGTCCTGCACTCGGCGGTTCACGCGGCCTTCATCTCGTTTCTGATTGGAACACTGGGCCTGCTGGTCATCGTCCTCATCGCTAATCGCGGGCTAAAGGAAGTTCGCCGGGCAACCGGTCCGGGCAGACCTTGGTGGCTGTGGATTGGCGGGTTTCTGGGCGCCATCTTCGTACTGGGAAACGCCTACCTGGCACCAATTCTTGGCACCGGCCAAACGGTGGTCTTCGCCTTACTGGGTCAAATTGCCGGCGGACTCCTCGTCGACCAATTTGGCCTGCTGGGCGCAACCCGTAAGCCAGTCGTTCCGGTTCAACTGTTAGGCCTGGCGACTCTGATTGCTGGGGTTGTCATGATTCGACTGTTCTAATTTACCTTCTCAAAGAGGTCCTTGATTGAGCACGTTTCAGTCAAGGGCCCCTTTAAAATTCACGTCTCCCAAATAGGTCACATTATTTTTGTAGAAATTACATTTAAGTTATTAATGATTTCGGACTATAATAAAAAAAGACGACCAAGAAAAGTAACATCGTTTTCTTTAAATCTCAACTTTTACCTTTAGGAGGTAATCATTTGCGCATCAGTATACCGCTTGCCTTTTTAATCAGTATTGGAACCGTTATCCCAACTATGGCCGTTGCCTTAATTTGGTATGTGACTCTGGCAACGACGGCCTCCCCACTTGAATGGGCTTTAGCAGTCTTGTTAATCTTATGGATTGGTTTGACAAACTTTACGGGATGTATGCTTGTCTTTTATGTGACTGCCGCTCATTTAAAACGACGGTCAGCTCAAGCATTTATCCATACTAGTGACTTTGAACAACAACTATCGACTTTAAATAATCAGCAACTATCTAATATTGCTCAAGTTCTAACCATTCAGAAGACAGAAATATTAAGTCGTCAGTATCGGAACGAGACCCCTAACGAGGTCCATCAACGATTAACCAACATAATTAGGAAGAAAAAAAGTTACCTTGAACACAATGAAAAAAACAACGCATAATCTCACAAAAAAATATCATAAACGTTTCGTTCTGCTAATAAAGAGTTTTATTTAGATGTTCTGAATGATTATAAAAATAACTGTGCGCACAAAACTTGACAGCACGTAAGACACCACATGTTTTTTCGTTTAAAGATTAGGAGGTAATCATTTGCATGTCATTAAACCACTTTCAATTATAGCCAGCATTGGATCGATTATTCCAACTGCTATTGTCGCCTTAATTTGGTACATAAATTTATCAGCAATTGTCTCCCCAATAGATTGGGCCTTAGTATTCTTGTTAATCTTATGGATTGGTTGGATTGGCTTCAAGGGATGTACCTTTATCTTTTACAGAGCAATCACTCGCTTTAAAAGAAAGCCTGCACTTTCATTTATTCACGCTGAAGATTTCGAACAGCAACTATCAATGATGGATAATCAACAGCTTTCCAACATTGCTCAAGGCCTTAGTGCTGCAGAAACTTCAGCATTCGTCCGTCAACGTCATCACGAAACATCTGCTGAAACTCACCAGCGTCTCATGTCCCTTATCAGGGAACAAAAGAGATTCTTTGACGACAACAAAACGGCCCAAAAATAATTCTCTAAAAGAAAGTCATGATCCTTGGGTATCCAAGGATTTGCTCTTGTCTAATAACTAAGGGGGTTCTTTTAAAATTGCATAGAGACAGCTATTTCCACAGATTATTTGTAATGCTTAGCGCCACATTATCTGCTTTTGTCGTTGGCGCAATGTTTTTTCTCTATCTTGCCGTTTATAGCAATATCCTTGGTTGGATTCTATCAATATTATTTATTTTATGGATTTTTATAATGGTGTTCAGCGGCGCCATTCTCAATCTTGATATATTTCTAGACTATATTAATCGAAAAAAGGTTAATAGACTGGTGAATTCTCCTGATTTTGCCGAACAACTGCCCAACATGAGTAAGAAGAAGCTCACCAGTATCTCGCGCGTTTTACATTTAAAAGAAAACATTCTAGATGTTCAAATTTACTATAAAGAGAATGACGAACAACGGCGTCTCACTGGCATCGAAGCTATTAAAAAGCAGGCCACTGCTGTCACAAAAAAGGAGCTGGCTCTACACAACAAGAAGTAAGTCTATAGGTATAGGAGTGGTTCTTTGTTCATCAACAAATTAACAATATTTTTTAGACTACTACGATTTACTTTAACCCAGTGGCGGTTCCTGTTGGCACAATGGAAATTCTTTTTGCTAGCTGATTTGGGTACTGTTATCCCAATATGCCTCATTGCAATGACCTGGTATGATAATATGGCTATAAACGAGACAACACTGGAACAACTTCTAGTCGTTGTTTTGCTTATCTGGACTTTTCTCACGCTACTTATTGGTAACGCTCGATTCTGGGCCAAGTGGCTTACCTGGCGCAATCAAAAGAAAGTTAACCGCTTCTTTGCCAATGCCGACTGGGAAGATCAATTATCAACGATGAGTCTAGCCCAACTCTATGCCATTGGCCAAGTCCTGATACATCAGCGAACGCAGTTGGGCATTGGGAAACAATTACGTAAATCCCCAAATGATATCCGCGAGCGGTTAGTCGTCGTTATCCGGCAACACAAGAGGCACCTGGATGAGGAAAGAAAGTCCGACGACTAACACCGAATACTCTTTACTAACTCTAAATCACCCAGCAGATACAGGTGCTTACCCAAAAAGCTAAGCACTTGTATCTGCTGGGCTTTTGTTTTCGTCCAAATCTGCTTTTGCTAAATCTGAGCAACAAAAAGGGAGCCCCTACTGCGGCTCCCTCTGTTTACAATTAATTCATATTGTTGCCCCGAAGAACGCCTCTAATTACTTGTCAGCGTACAGCGCAGCGACTTGATCCTGAACCTGCTTGTGACCTAAGAACTCGTCGTAAGTCGTGTCTGCCCGATCCACGATACCGTTAGGACTAACTTCAATGATCCGGTTAGCGATTGTTTGAATGAACTCGTGGTCATGGGATGTGAAGAGAATACTACCGGTAAATCCAACCAGGCTGTCGTTTAATGCCGTGATAGATTCCAGATCCAAGTGATTGGTTGGATCATCGAGCAACAGCACGTTAGCCTTGCTCAACATCATCTTGGACAGCATTGCCCGGACCTTTTCGCCCCCAGACATCACATCGACTTCCCGGTTCACATCGTCGCCAGAGAACAGCATCTTCCCGAGGAAGCCCCGCAAGAAGGTGTTGTCGCTCTCTTCCTTGGATGCAAACTGCCGTAACCAGTCAATGACCGTCAACTCGTTGTTGGCAAAGTAATCATTGACGTTCTTTGGCAGGTAGGTTGTGCTGGTCGTTTGACCCCAGACAACGTTTCCACTATCTGGTTCCATTTCACCAGCAATGATCTGCATCAAGATGGTGGTCGTCAAGTCATTACGACTGATGAAAGCCGTCTTCTCATCGGGACGCAACGTGAAGCTGACGTCATCGAGAATCGTCACGCCGTCGATGGCCTTGGAAAGGTGTTCTACGCGAACCAAGTCGTTTCCAAGTTCCCGTTCTGGCGTGAACTTGATGAAAGGATACTTCCGTGAGGATGGCTTGATGTCATCCAGCGTGATTTTTTCCAGTTGCTTCTTTCGAGACGTGGCCTGCTTAGACTTCGAGGCGTTGGCACTGAACCGCGCCACGAATTCTTGCAGTTGCTTGATCTGGTCGGCCTTCTTGGCGTTGGCATTAGCTTTCAGCTGTGCAGCCAATTCACTAGATTCCATCCAGAAATCGTAGTTCCCAACAAACAGCGTAATCTTCCCAAAGTCCACGTCACACATGTGCGTGCAGACCTGGTTCAAGAAATGCCGGTCATGGGAAACAACAATGACGGTGTTTTCGTAGTCCGCCAGGAAGTTTTCCAACCAACTGATGGATTGCACGTCCAGCCCGTTGGTCGGTTCGTCCAAGAGTAATACGTCGGGATGACCGAATAAGGCTTGGCCCAGTAAGACCTTCACCTTTTGGGGTTCCGTTAATTCACGCATTTGGACTTGGTGGAGCGATTCGTCAATCCCCAAGGCCTGCAACATTTGGCTCGCTTCGGCTTCGGCTTCCCAACCGCCCATTTCGCCAAATTCACCTTCGAGTTCAGCGGCGCGAATCCCATCTGCATCGCTAAAGTCGGCCTTCATGTAGATGGCGTTCTTTTCAGTCATGATATCGTAAAGCTTCTTGTGACCCTGGATCACCGTGTTCAAGACGATTTCATCTTCAAAGGCAAAGTGATCTTGGTTCAGGCTGGACATCCGTTCGTTGGGGCCCATGGAGACGGTCCCAGTCGTCGGCTTTAATTTGTTTTCAATAATCTTTAAGAAAGTGGACTTGCCGGCGCCGTTAGCGCCAATGACCCCGTAGCAATTCCCCGGGGTGAACTTGAGATTGACTTCGTCGTAGAGCTTCCGGTCGGAGAACTGCATACTGACATTATTGACGGTTAACATGAATGAACGATACCTCCTAGATTTTTGCGTAAAAAACCAACGTGTCAATTAACGGCAACGTTGGTTTCCACTCATATTCGTTGTGTTATGTTGGCCTAGTCTACCATAAATATCGTTCACAAGCAACGGTTATGCTACGACCAGGACCGTTGCGCGGCGTACCGCTCGCGGTAAGACTTCGGTGTCATCAGGAAATGTTGCTTAAAGGTCACGAAGAAATTCTTTTCTGTCCGGAAGCCCGTCTTGGTGGCGATCGTTTGGATGGAATCGTCCGAGGTCATCAGGAGTTCCGTGGCCCGTTCCAGCCGAATCTGCCCCAGATAGGCCTTGGGTGAGATTCCCATGTATTCCTTGAAATACCGGGAAAAATAAACGCTGGAGTAATTTAACTTTGTCGCCAACTCGGCAATCGAAACGGGCTGCCCGTAGTTCTGTTGCAACTCCCCTACGGCCTGCCGCAAGGGTTCTGGCAACGGCAACTGGTCATTATCAACCTGTCCGTTAATTTTCAATTGCTTTAAGAGTTGCCCGACCAACTGATACTCGGCACCTAGACTCGCCAGGTAATCTGCCTGGCTGTCGCGCTCGTGAATGGCGTTATCCACCAGCACCCCAACTGCCTGACCAATACCGCGGTAAGCCGCATCGTGGAGGTCTAAGTCGACTGGCCCCCAGATTGGCAGCTGCTCGTTATCGACCACATTTCGCAACCAAGCTGCCGGCATCAGTAGCGTCATAATTTGATTGTCTTCGTCCAACATCGTCTCGTAACTGTGGACCACTTCGGAATTGATCACGTAGACGTGACCGGCAGCCATTTCGAAGGTTGAGCTCCCAATATGCACGGTCCCGGGATGGCCACAATACGGGTAGGCCAATTCAACCGCTTGGTGCCAATGCGGCAATACCAATTTTGGCCCACCCGTACCATGACTAATGACACGCAACGGCAATTGCATTGTAAAGTTTAAGCGTTCATGATAGGGCTGAGGCATGTTTGTTCCCCCATTTCTGCAAAACATCATTCAACAAAGTAAGCGGCTCCAATTTCATTATCCCCAAGTAGACCAATTGCAGCAAGTTATTTTATATTGTAGTATACCACGTTAACCACATAGATGGTTAAAATAAGTAACGCAATCATTAAATTATGGGATTATGGAATTACTAAATCCCCGGTACAATGTAGTTGTACCATTCGATAGGGGCTACAAAATTTACGATAGTCAGGTTCCTATCACGACAGCCATTGAAAACCTCGCGAAAGTTTGTCCGTCAGCGCCGATTCTCGCCGCTACTGGGGAGTGCCAGCGAAATCAGCAGCTAGTCGCACAAAGCGCCTAGCCCATCACCTTTCAGGATAATCGCATCGACCACTTGGGGGAGAGGTCGATCAACCAACGACCGGTGGTTTCTCTTGGGGAAGAGATCACTCACCGTACTGTGAAGCAACAAAATAGGCTATGGCCATTAGAGGCTTTAGGGGGGACAGCTAGACCGGATTTGTGGTCTGGTTGTTTTTGTATAGAGAGTGGAGCAAGCCGTTTCGAAAGCCGCAAGTTTCCGGATATCATGGCGAGAGAAAATCCAACGAACCAAACTAGCAAAACAACTAACAACCTGTGCCGGACAGGAGTCACTTAGCTTTCTAAGCGCAGGAGTCTGGTTTGTGGAACTCGTTTCAGAGGCTGCAAGTTTCCGAATATATTGGCGAGAGAAAGTCAAACGAACCAAGCCAGTAAAACCACTAACAACTCACGCCGGACAGGAGTTCCTTATTTTTCTAAGCGGAAGAATCTGGCTTGCGGAACTCGTTTCAGACCAGAGTGTGAAGGAGGGTGGTAGGTCCTGAGCATTAACGTCAATAAGTGCCCACTCGGTGGAACCGAGTCGGTGCTTATTGGGGTTAAGCGCAGGGACCTGCCCGACTGAACGCGTTTCAGAGACCGCATACTTCCGGATATCTTGGCGAGAGAAAGTCTAACGAACCAAACACGTAAAGCTACTAACAACCTTTGCCGGGCAGGAGTCCGGGTTGTGAAACTCGCTTCGAAAGCCACATATTTCCGGATAGCGTGGCGAGAAAAATCCAGTGCACCAAGCCAGTCCAGCCATCCCCCCCTACCAAGCTCCTCAACAACTATCCCCAAACAAAAAAAAAGGAACCCAAGAATTCCCATCTCAGGTTCCTCATATTCATATCAAAAATTATAAACTCACGCAGTCACCGGCACCCTACTTCTCCGTAGCCGACTGCAATTGGTCCGGCCGCTTCAACAGGAAGGCCATCAGGTAAGAAACAATCAGGAAGACCGACACCACCAGGTATGGGTAATGCGGATTCATATCGAGTAACATCCCCGACATAATTGGTCCTACAATGTTCCCGACGCTAGTCAAGGACATGTTTAACCCGTTGATCAGCCCCTGGTTAGATTCACTAGCCTTGGTCAGCAGCGTCGTGATAGCTGGCCGCAACAGGTCGAAGGCAGAGAAGACGATCAGGGTGGCAATCATCACGGCAATCTTTCCGTGAGCCTGGGTAATCCAGACCACGCAGATTGCGGCCAGGAAGAAGCAGACCCGGATGACTCGCCGCTCGCCCCACTTACTAACCAGGGTATCAAACATCGCCACTTGCAAGAATAATGAGATTAATCCGTTAAGCGTCAACACTAATGCGATGTTGCTCAGGCTAAAGTGAAAGACTTCGTTGACATAGATACTGTAGATACTTTCAAATCCTTGCAGACCAAAGGAAGAGACCAGAATCATGGTAAATAGGATGATGATCGGCACCGTCCAAAATTCCTTGGTCATCGGATGAGCGGAAGGCTTGGCAGCCGTAGAGCTTGTCGCCTCCGCATCGCGAATCTTACTGGTCTCGGCATCACTTGGCAACAGGCTGATCAGGACAATGGCACTGATCAGGCCCAATGCACCGGCGGCCCAGAACGGCGTCTTGTAACTGATTCCGGCTAAGATTCCCCCAATACCAGGCCCCAGAATCAGGCCTCCACTGAAGGCGGCCGACAGCCAGCCAATGACCCGCGCCCGTTGGCGTTTCGTCGTAATATCAGCAGCTAAGGCCATCGCCGTTGGCACGACCATGGCGGCGGATAGCCCACCAATAACCCGCGAAATGTTGAAGACCATCAACTGGTTGGTCAAGGCAAACAGCACTTCAGAAACCATGAACAGGAATAATCCCGCCGTCAGAACTGGCTTCCGACCAATCTTATCCGACAACCGCCCAATCAGGGGTGACGCCACAAACTGAGCGAAGGCAAACAGGGCACTCATGATTCCCATGTCCGTTGCGGTCAGATGCAATTGATTCTTTAAGAACGGCATGACCGGAATCACTAAACTAATTCCCAAACATACTAAAAATTCACTAAACACTAAGATAAAAATGGCCCGTCTCGTTTTCTTCGTCACGATGGCTCACCCCTTCTCGCTAATTTTTACAGCATTGAGATAAATATATCAATATTTAGGGGTGTTTGTCTAATCATAAGCTCATTTTCTCAGAAAAATTTAGTTTTTACCGACCTATCCCTTTTTCAGGGCCGCCGCCCACCGGCGATAATCATCCGCAAAATAGCTATCTCGCGGATAGACGAGGTCCAAATCGTGCCGCAATTGTCCCGCTTGAAGTGGTAGGACGGCAAGCTTTCCCGCCTGTAAAGCTTCAGCTACCACGGAACGATAGACAAAGCTGATGCCACTCCCCCGCAGTAAGATCTCTCGAATGGCAGTCGGATTGTTTACCGTCACCAACTGAGGGAATTCCGCAAAGGTCACGTTGGCTGCGTGTGCCAAATTCTCTAAAATTTCTCGGCTACCGGACCCCTCCTCCCGGACAATTAAGGGATAAGCGGTCAGGTCTGCCCAGCTCACGGCCGCCTGTTGGGCTAACGGATGATCGGCAGCCACGACCCCAACGAAGGGTTCCTGCCGGACCACTTCGTAACCGTAACGCTGTTTGTCAAAATTCCCTTCAATCAGAGCAAAGTCACTGTCACCGGATTTAATTGCCGCCAACGCCGCGTGGGTATTCGTCACCCGACAATTAATTTCATGATAATGCTGCGCCTGTAGCAAGCCAATCAACCGTGGCGCTAAAAATTCACTGATCGATAGTGTCGTGCTAAAGGTAACTTGCCGGGCCTTCTGTGGATGTTGGAGAGTCGCCACCACCGCGTCTGCCTGGACCTGAACCCGCTGGACAAACGCCGCAAGCTCCACCCCGGCCGGCGTGATCGTCAGCTTCGGTCGTTCATAGTGGACGAGTTCCACACCTAATTCCGTCTCCAAACTCTTGATTTGTTGCGATACGGCTGGCTGACTGATATATAGCTGATGGGCCGTCTGCGTATACGACTTGGTCGTGGCCAGTACGAGAAACGTTTGATACCGGTTATCAAGCATAGTCATCGCTCCCTTTCATAAGTGAAACTTATATCGTTATTATCCATTCCAATTTTATCTTATAACCAACTTCCGGTAAACTAGGTTTAGACATTTTTGAGGAGGAAATTCTTTTGGATATTCGCACAACTGTTGTGAGCCGCGGCTTCTGGCTGGCCTCACTCCTAACTTTAGCTTGCGCCGTTGCCGGTAGTTTTCTGGCACAACTGCCTTACTTAAACCTGGTCGGTGCCCTGGTCATCGCGCTACTACTGGGCATGGCCTGTCAGGTTCAGCCCCAGGTCATCAACGCCAACCGGGCTGGTATCGGCTTCATCAGCAATAAATTCTTGCGTCTTGGTATTATTCTCTTAGGATTCAAATTAAACTTGATTCAACTCGCCCAAGCCGGTGTAAAAACCATTACCTTGGCCGTCTTCGTGGTCACGGGGATGGTCCTCCTGACCTACAACCTCAGCCGCAAGCTCGGTGTGGAAAAGGAATTGGCTATTCTGACTGCTACCGGGACCAGCATCTGCGGAGCCGCCGCCGTCATGGGCGTGTCGCCACAGATCAAGGTGCCCGCCGACAAGGCCGAACGTCAACGCGAAAATGAAGTGCTAGCTGTCGCTATCGTTGCCATCCTGGGAACGGTCTTCACGCTGATTGAAATCGGTCTGAAACCACTGCTTCACCTGACCGCCGTGCAATTTGGGGTCCTGACTGGGGGCTCGCTCCACGAAATTGCCCACGCCGTCGCCGCCGGTAGTGCCGGTGGTCCCGTCAGTCTGGACACCGCCATCATTACCAAGCTCTCCCGGGTGCTTCTGTTGGCCCCCGCAGCACTGATCATCGGTTGGTGGTACCAACGCCAATCCCGCAAGACTAATCCTGAAGCGGCCGCCAATGAAGGCCCAGCTAAGCTGCCAATTCCCTGGTTCATGGCCGGTTTCATCCTGACCAGCATCATCGGAACCTTCCTGCCACTGGGTGACGTTGCCCTGGCTGGTTTGGTTAAATTGGCTTACATCTTCCTCGGCATGGCTATGGCCGCCCTGGGAATGAGCGTTAACTTCCGTGTGATCTTCCAGCGTGGGGGCAACGTCTTCCTGGCCGCCACCATTTCATCGGTCATCCTGATGACCTGTGTGACGATTGCCAGCAAGTTATTCTTCTAAAACTATTCAAGCAAAAATAGTGAACCGTCAGCGATTGACGATCCACTATTTTTTTAAATCATTTTCACCAAATGCTGAATCGTTCCGCTATCCCACAGGATATACAGTCCAATCAATAGGTACACGGCAACCGTAATGTAGCGTCCCTGTTTCTCCAAAACTTCCGCCACTTTTGGGAGGCAGGCCAGTCGATACCCAATCTCCCAAAACAGGACGACCATCACCGCAAACGTCAGGAGAATCAGCGGAATTGAGGACGGTGCCACCGTGGTGAAAATTGGCACGTAAATCCCAATGTTATCGGCTCCACAGGTCGCCATCGTAATTAAGGCCACGTTCCAAATAAGGCTCTGTGGCTTCGCTACCTTGGCCGCAATCTCCCCGGTATCGTCGTCATCCCCTTTAATCCACAACTTAATTCCCAAATAAATCGGAATCAACCCAAGCAGGCCCAGTAACCACGGTGCTGGCACGAATCCCAGAAAAAAGGCCACAATCAGTGAGCTTCCGACCAATACGATTGTTCCCAAAAAGTCCCCAGCCAGCACTAACCAGCGATCTTGGTGCTTTACGCGGCCGAAGATTACCATTAGAATAATTAAGTAGTCGAGTCCGGTGGAAATATACGCCGTGACTCCCGTTAGAATCGTTTTTAACATGTTGTCATCCCCTATGCATGTTATCTATAACATATGTTACCATCTACATATGAAAGGAGCAACCCTTTTATGCCGGATTCCGAGGAAAAAGTCACTTTGATTGAACCACGAATGGTCCAAGCCTCACAATTAATCTTTAAATTACTCAGTAACCCCACGCGCTTACAACTGCTCTATCTCCTGGAACAGCAGGAACTCAACGTTAGTCAACTCAGCGAGCTATTGACGGTGGAACAATCAGTAATCTCCCACCAGCTGGCACTGTTAAAGAAGGAACAGTTGGTAGCCGTTCGCCGTGTAGGTAAACAAAATTTCTATCGCCTGGATGACCCGCACATTCTCGATATCGTTAATGAAACCTTGGCTCACGTGGACCATGTGTTGCGGGGGAAGACGCATGGACATTGAGGGACGCGGTAGACAAGTTGAAGATTTCTCTTTGACTGAGTCTGAAAATAACTTGGTAGATGACTTTCTGTCTAGTCATGAAGCTTTAGCTGCTAAAACAGAGGTCGAAACTGACCAGCTTGAGACATTTGATTCCCTTGAGAAGCTTTGGGCGGACTTGAATGATTGAAGACGGTTGATTGGGTTTGCTTGATAAGTATTTTGGAATTTTCTTCAATAATAAAACCGCAGATACCATTTGGATTTATCCAGACGGTATCTGCGGTTTTTGTATTTAGTATTGGGTTTAAGGACTGGTTTAGAGAGCTAGTCTGGCTCTCGCCTTGATGTTCGGAAACTTGCGGCTTCTGAAACGCGTTCAGTCGGGCAGGTCCCTCCGCTTAACCCCAATAAGCACCGACTCGGTTCCACCGAGTGGGCACTTATTGACGTTAATGCTCAGGACCTACCGCCCTTCTTCACGCTCTTACATCTTCATCCCCATCTTCTCATACGAACTCATCCCGGCGAGGTGGAGGTCTTTAACATCTATCCCCCGCTCCTTGGCTACCGCGTTCATTAAGGTATCCATGTCCATTAGCTTATAGGTTTGTGGATGGTCTGGGTCGTAGACTTCGATTTGCGCCATCATGCCGCCGTCCTCGTGTTCGATGATGTGGCAGTGGTACATGTAGACCCCGGTGTGTTCGAACCAGACCTTGATGCGGACCGTTTCGCCCGGGTTGACGCCAACTGTGTCCTTGAAGCCGTGTTCGTTGGGGTATGGTGCTTTACCATTCCGCGAGATCACTAGGAATTGTGTCCCGTGCATGTGGAATGGGTGGACCATGCCGCTGCCCATGTCGTTAGTGTTAGTCACGTCCCAGAGCTCGACGTTGCCAACCTTTTGCTTGGCATCGATCCGTTGCATTTCGAATTTCTTGCCGTCGATCATGACCTGCTCGTCCATCCCGGACATCACAACCTTGCGAATCGGCGTGTCCGGTGTGACTTCTGGGTCAGGAATATCGACGAGGTGGTCGGGTAACGTGGCTGTATCTGGCTTGAACGCGTGGATGCGGAACCGAACCAACGGAACATCGTCAGAATACAACGTGACCGTTTCGCCCGGCTTGACCTTGCCGAAGTCCACAATGATTTCAGCCCGTTCCGCACAGGTTAACATCAGGTGGGTAAATGCAACGGGTTCTGGCATCACACCACCGTCCGAAGCCACTTGCGTGAATGGCAGGTCATTACTGAAGTGCAGCCGCCACTCGCGCCGGTTTGCCCCGTCCAAGATACGTAACCGCAACCGTTGCGTGGTGACATCGAAGTAAGGATTGATAGTCCCGTTGATCATCGCCGTAGGCCCTTGGACGCCATCTGGATCGTAATCGGCGTCGTAATCCCACTGGTTATCTTCGTGGAAGCGCCGGTCTTGCAAGACTAACGGAATGTCATCGACCCCGTAGTTTCTTGGAAATGGCAACTTGGCTTCTTGCTCATCGGTGACCAGTGCCAAACCGGCCAAGCCCTTCCAGACTTGTTCGGCCGTTGATGGGCACGGATGGGCATGCAACCACAACGTTGCAGCTGGTTGGTCGACTTTAAAATCAATGTGCCGCGTCTTGCCAGGATAGACTGGCGCGTGACACCCACCGTCCGTGTATGGCCCGGGAACGTTCAGTCCGTGCCAGTGGAAAGTAGTTAATTCAGGTAAATTATTTTTTAGATCAACATGCATCGTCTTGCCCTTAGCGAAGATGATGGTCTGACCGAGCAGACTCCCGTTGTACCCCCAGGTCTTGGTCTTCTTACCGGGCAACAGTTGTGTCTCCCCGGCTTGAGCCTCGACCGTGTAATAGGTATCCGTGGCGGTCTCCTTGTCAGGCTTTAAAAGTGGGGGAATCCGTAGCGGTTGTTGCGGCGTATCGGGTTCCTCCAACGGGACGTAACCCCCGTCATGCGTGTTAAAAGCCGGTTCATCAAAGAAATAATCGGTGTGGATTGATTTTGTCATCTTTCAGGCTCCTCTTCGATTTGATTTGGCAACACTGTACAAATCTATGATAACGCATTCACCCCTTTTGGGGAAATGAACGCCCCATTGCCGCACACGCATAGAAACTTCCCCAAAATTAAAAGGCCACCCGCAGGCAACCTTTGTAAAAACTAAATTTAAAGTCAGTAACGCTAACGATCTGTCCGTGCCCGGAGCGCATAGAGGATAGTGACCGTGTCCACAACTTCCTGGAAGACGGCCCCAATGATGGCTGGAATCACCCCGAAGCTGGCAATCAACATCAAGCCGGTACAGATGAAAATTCCGATCAGCACGGCCTGTTTGGCCACGCGCATGGTATCGTGGGCAATCTGGCGTGCCGTGCTGACCCGGGTCAGATCATCCTTCAAGACCACTGCATCCGCCGATTCACTAGCCGCCGTGGCACCGTGCGCCCCCATGGCAATCCCGACATCCGCGGTCGCCAGTGAGGGTGCATCATTGATGCCATCCCCCACCATGGCCACTGGCCGCTGTTCGGCAGGTAGATCCGCCAGAACTTTAATCTTATCAGCGGGCAAACAGTCCGCATGAACCTGGTCGATGCCGACCTCGCCGGCAATCGTTTCAGCGATTGGCCGGCGGTCCCCCGAGATCATCAGGAGGTGTTCCGCCCCAGCCGTCCGTAGCGCCGCCATCGTTTGACTGGCTTCCGGCCGCACGCGGTCATTGAAGCTGACGTACCCTTGGTAGATGCCGGCGATTGAGACGTAAACTGCCGTTTGGTCGGATCTTTCCACGGTATCGTCCGTCACGAAACGACTCTTACCGACGCGAACCTCCTGGCCGTCCACTATCGCTGCTACCCCCTGGGCTGTGGTCTCGTTAACCTCGGTCGCGGGTAGCAACTCTTCTGTCGTGGCTGCAACCAGCGATTGGGCTAGTACGTGGCCCGAGTGTTGTTCGGTACTGGCTGCCAACTGGAGCAGTTTCTCCGCGGGCAGCGCCGTAACGGGAACGACTCGATCCACGACCAGTCGGCCCTGGGTAATCGTGCCGGTTTTATCAAACGCAAACGTCTTGACCTGTGCCAGCTTCTCCAGCGTCGTCCCCGTCTTGACGATGATCCCATTTCGACTGGCCCGGCTCATCCCCGAAATCAGGGCAATCGGTGCCGCCAGGATCAACGGACAGGGTGACGCGACGACCAGCACTTCCGCTAACCTGACGGGATCGCCGGAGAAGAACCAAGCTAGCCCAGCGATGACGTAGGCCAACAGGGTAAATGGCACCGCGTACCGGTCGGCCATCCGGACAAACTTCGCGGGTTGCGCCTCGGCCTGTTGGACCAGGCGAACAATGTTCTGGTACTGACTGTTGTCAGCAGTCTGGTCGGCTTGTAGATAGACCGACGCCTCACCGTTGATGCTTCCAGACATGACGGTATCACCGGCCTGTTTTTCAATTGGTCGTGCTTCACCAGTCAATGAAGCTTCGTTGACCGTGGTAGGGCCGGTCGTTAACGTCCCATCGACGGGCATGACTTCACCAGGCTTGACCAGCAGCTTATCCCCAACTTCAACCAGACTCACGGCGATATCGGTCAACTGCTCACCATTGGCTCGGTGCGCGGTCTGTGGTGAATTGTTTAACAGCTCTTGTAGCTCACTGTTGGCGCGACTGGCCGCAAAGTCTTCCAGCGCATCGCCCCCGGTCAGCATCAGCAAGACGATCAATGCCGCCCAATACTCACCCACTGCCAGCGTGGCCAGCACGGCCGTAATAGCCAACAGGTCCACGCCGAACTTTCCCGAACGCAATGTCCGCACCATTTCAACGAACATAATGATGGCAAGCAGGAGGCCCAGCCCGGTAACCAGAATCTGCGCCCACATTGCCTGATGATTAACAAATTGAAGCCAGAGTGCGATGACTCCTAAGATGATGACGAACCAGAATTGGCGATATTGCCGTAATTGTTGCATCATGGTCCCTCCCCTTAAATCGTAATTGTTACCTCGAGTATACCAAAGCTTGTGACTTTTACCACATACGGACTGAAATTTGACCAAACAAAGAGAGCCCGACCACGGCCGGACTCTCTAATGAATCAGCTATAAAAATAAATCTTAACATCGGTCAAAGCAAAAACGGAACTCACTAAATACTCATAAGTAAAAGATAGTTCAGCCGGAGGAGGCCAGAAATGTAGCCAGCTGTGACGACGGTGTTAGTCCGGGCGATTGGTTCTCCCCGGTCTTACACCGTGGGACGCGTTTGGAAACTCACTGATTTGTGGTGAGGTTTCAAACCGAGCTGGAAGCCCGTTCTTCGGCTGAAGGCGTTCCCCATAGCAGGCGAAGTTTCTGGCAACCGCAGGCGACATTTTTTTACACTGAGTAATTAGAAGTGACGGCGAACAATCACGCCTGCACCTAACGTAGTCAGTACCAGAACGCCACCGAGCACGCCGGATAAGTTTCCTTGATCATCGGTCTGAGGTAACTTCGTGTTTGTGGTCTTCGTGGTGCCAGGATTTTCGGTTGCGGTTGCTTTAGCAACAGCAGCCCGCGCAGCCGCAGCTTTAGCGGCAGCGGCTTTGGCAGCTCGCTTCTTAGCAGCCTTTTTGGCAGCTTCCTTCTTAGCGGCTTGCTCGTTTTCTTTCTCTTCGCGTTCAGCTTCTTCTTCATCGGTTTCCGTGCCACCATCGGTATCGGTCGTCCCAGTACCGGTGTCGACATCAGGATCGACGCCAGGTTCTTCAGTCTCGTGGGTGTCACCACCACCGGAACCACTGTTCCCATTAGAAGATGAAACTTTCCCATTTGCTTCTTCGGAATTCTTACCCCCTGAGGTGCCCCCACCCCAAGTCATGACAGCGTTGTTTCTAAATTTATACCCAGAATCAATCAACGATGGGTCGGTTACCTTAGTGTAGTAATCGATAACCACCAGATTGCTGACGGTGTCGTTAAAGGATAGGTCAAATCCATCTTTGTTGTATGTAACGTTGTAGTCGGTTCCTTCAGTCATTGCTGGCTTTTCACGCTTATAGGTCGTGGTGTTTTCCCAGTACCCATTACTTACGGTCATGCCATGAATCAATTCCTGATTAGCACCGATTGTATCGGTAATGTCCAAGTTTTTCAGCTCAATTTCACGCCGATCGACTAAGATCGTCCATTTGATTGTGCCATCATCCTGTAGCGTCCCCTTCTTAGAAAGATTGGCGTCGTTTTCAACAATGTTGATTTGAGAAGTGCTACTGCCATTGTTTTCGAGTGGGAAAACAACATCCTTCTCGCCAGAATCTTCGTAGCGGTACTTAGTCATCATGTTCAAGGTCAACTTGCTGTTGGTTTTACCCTCCAACGCATCGTTCATAGTGATGACGACGCCCTTGTCGGATATGACAGCCTCACCGATCACTGTACCATCGTCATCGAACACTTTGAAAGTATCACCGGGAGTCTTCCCCTTCAAGTTCTCCGGAAAATCAAGCGTGATGGTATCGCCACTCTTAAGCGGCATGTCACCAAAGTCCAAATTGTATTGCACATCAATCGTATCTGCATGCTTGAAATCCGGTCCGTTAGTGACACTGGCTGAGGTGGTAAAGTCTGCACCATTATGGTTGGTTGCAGCTTTGGCCGGTGTCGCCACTTGGCTGACAACTAATAAGAACACTAAACTAAAGAATCCAATCAGCAATCGCCAAGATTTACTATTTATCTTCAAAAATATCTCCTCCCGAAACTTTTAGATAACCAAAGTATACGCGCCCGTGCAACCGCTTGGCAATAGCTGCGGGACAGGTTACCCAAATTGAGGGGAGAACTTCCTGGTCTTTGGAAAATCGTCAATGATAGTGCCGCCGAATCCGGTCATCTGAGCCTTCTCTATTTCCTCTCTGCTGTGACCGCCAACTCAAAATGCCATAAAAAAGGGCCACCAGTCTCATCGACTCGTAGCCTACCAACGCCTAGCAGATGCGCGTGCCCAGCGTTTGCATTTCTTTCTTTAAATCTAATTTTGATTTCTCTTCAGCCGTGTAGGTAATTAACCCAACCGCGCTGTCCAAGATGCCACTGTCGTCACGCAATGAAAGTTGGTTGAAGACGCGGTCTAAGATCAAGCCGTTACTCAAATACAATTCGGTATCGGCGTTCGTCTTCAACGTCCAACCTGCGTTGTTGGCTACCGTAATGGGATAATCGGGATCGTCAGTCGTCAGGGCAACCAGTTGAAACTTATCGCCGATAGCACAGGTTCCTCCCACCGTTGAGTATCGGTTGGAGCCGTCATCCGTGGTCAGCAGCACGGTGCTTCCCAGTTGAACGTTCTCGGCTAGGTATGCTTTCGCTGCGTCTTTAATCGTGATTTCCATGATTATTTCCCTCTTTCTTGCGAACCATCATCCAATCAATTGTGCACAATTAACTATAACTTGATTTGGTTAATTTGTAAATCAATTCGACTTAGGTTGGCTTTGATGACCCCACTGCATGAGTCGTTATATGACTAGCAAGAATTCCCGCACTACGGCTGCCAGAGGTTCCGCCTGCTGTGGGGACGCTCCAGCCTGGGAACCGGGCTTCCGACTCAACTTGAAGCCACGAAAACCACGGGTCTTCAAGATTGCCCGTGCTGTAAACTGGCAAATGCACCAGTTAACACCACCTCCACGGCTGGCTCCACCTCTGGCCTCCTTCGGCTAAACTTGATCATTCCAATTTAAATGTTTCCCACTGGAACCTACCAACCTAAACCCTAGACAGATAATCACATATTCTGTCCCTAAGCCCCCCCTGTTTCATTAATAGGCGGAATCCCTGACAGCCGAAGGCGCTATTCATCCTCAAGCGTCTAGCGACACACGAAAGCCAGATGAAAAGCCCACCACTCACCCGTGATGTGCCTGTCATCTGGCTCTTTCAGCAAATTAGACTAGTCGTTCAGATCAGCCTCATACCCGCGTTTGATCAGTGCAATTAGCTCATCCTCTGACAGATTGAGCTTCTTGGCTTCGCTGGTGAAGCGACTGACATAGCGGTCATAGAACTCCGCGCGGCGTTTCTCCCGAATCGTCGTCTCGGCCGTAGCTGTCACGAACATCCCCACGCCCCGGCGTTTTTCGATGATTCCCGCGGCAACTAGCCGATTGATGCCCTTCAGCACCGTTGCTGGATTAATATGAAATTCTTTGGACATTTCCGTCGTGGACGGGACCTGTTCGCCCGCCCGATAGATTCCGGTGAAGATGGCTTCTTCAACCTGTTCGGCCACCTGCAGATAGATTGGTTCCGGACTATCGAAATTAAATTTCATTGTCATTTCCCACATTCTTTGTGAACTCGTTCTGTCGACTAGTTCGTTGGTGCCTTCGGTAACACGATTCGCCAATAAAGGGTCAACGTAATCGCATAGTAAATGGCGTACAGACCGATGAAGATGGCAAAGATACTGCCGATTCCCAGGTAAGGACTCATCGGACTGGCCATGATTGGCTTAAACATTTGCAGACCAAACAGAACATCGATTACTCCCATGATACCAGGAATCAGGAATAAAATCCCAATTTCTTTCGCAATCCCGCGGCGCATCAGGCTCTGACGGACCCCAACCTTATACAGCATCCGGTAACGTTGCTTATCGCCAGGAGCACCGGAGAGGATCTTGAACATCAGGCAGGAAGCCAACATTGCCAGGAAGGCGATCCCCAGGAAGTAACCCATGAATTCCAGGCCGCCAAAGATACCGCTCATCATCTCATAGCTCTGATAGTTACCGACCGTGATCTGTTCAGGCAGCGCAAACCGTTTCACTTCCATCCGATTCAGTCGCTTCAGAACCTTTTGATCCTGTACGAGGTCCTTGACCCGCACCGTTGTCACAGTCATCGTGGTCCCGGGTTGCTTTGCAAATTGCTTGGCGTTGAGAATCTTTGGTGTATAGAAGCCCATATCTTTACGGACAGCTAAACTTTGGAAATCAAAGTCCTGAACACCACTCTTCTTGAACTTAGCCAGCGACTCCGTGTAGAACTTCGGATGTTTCAAACTCTTGGTCAATTGGCCACTCTTGCTGAGCTCGAAGGGTTGTTGTTGCAACTCCGCGGCGTTGTAGTAAACGACTTTTCCTTGGCGCTTCTGCGTATACGTTGCTTGGTGCTTAACGTTCAACTGGTCGATCAGCTTTTGTTCCTGCGCATTCTTGTCGTGAATGGCTACAGTATACGTCCCAATAGAATTAGCCATCAGTGGCAACTGTCGGTGATAGCCGGACCCTACCGTGATAGCGCCCAAGGCCATCGCAAATAGCAACGAAACAATGGTTAACATCCGCGTGTAGTTGTAGACCCGGAAATTCAGTTGGCCTAAGAGAAAGCCATTTAAATGGCGCTTAGCCCACTTGGTGTGACGCAATCCCTGAATAATAACCAGTAAGGTCGCTCGGAACAACAGATAAGTCCCAATCGTAATGGTGACCAGGGCAAGTGGAATTGCCGCCATCTGTAACGTTTTGATAGCGGCCAGGGCCCAGTACCCGATCCCCAGGAAGGCCACGCCCAGGACTGCAGCGACCATCTGCCGGAAGAGATGAACTCTAGGTTGGTTGGCTTGTTCGTCAGTGTGAAGTAATTTCAACACGGTGGTCCGCGTTAACCGTACCATATTAAACAGTGAGGCCAGGATGAAGAGGCCCACGTAGAGCACCGCCGTCGCAATAATGGCTGGCAGGTAGAACGCGGATAGATGTGCGAGGTGTAGACCCAACATATCCAGCAAGAAGCCAACTAAAAACTGGCTCAGCAGTAACCCTAACACAATGCCGATGGCGGTCGCGATGGCCCCGAGAATCAGCGTTTCCAGGAAGACCAGTTCCCCGATACGCTTCCGCGTGGCCCCAAGCATCATGAAGAGTCCGTAGTCGTGCTGCCGCATACTCAATAGGAAACTATTGGCATACATGATGTAGACGATGGTGATCAGAATCAACAGGATTGCCCCAAAGCCAAAGATCAGACTGGCCTGGCTGACCACTGCATTGGTCTTCAGAAAAGCCCGATTAGTCGCCAGGTTGGCAAACATGTAGAAGATGGCGGCCGACATGGTCAGTCCCGCTAGTAAGACGAGATAGTCTCGCCGCCGGTTCTTGATTCCGGCCAGTGCTAATTTTCCTAACATTATTGACTTCCCCCTACTCGTTAAACGTCCCCAGCTCATTTAAGATCTGCTGGTAAAAGGCACTCCGGTCTTGTTCGCCGCGCTTGATTTCGGACCCAATCTGCCCATCCTTGATAAATAGGATGCGTTGGCAGAAACTAGCGGAGAACGGATCGTGGGTCACCAGCAACACGGACATGTGCTGCTTCTGATTAATCGTCGTCAACAAGTCGAGTAACTCCCGAGCACTCGTGGAGTCCAACGCCCCAGTGGGTTCGTCCCCCATCAGGATTGATGGATGGTGCACGATGGCCCGTGCGGCAGCGACCCGTTGCTTTTGGCCCCCAGATAATTCTGAAGGATATTTTTGTAAGAGGTCGGCAATCGACAAGGTCTCGGCAACTTCATGAATCGCTTGATCCATCACCCGAGATGACGTGCCCTTCAAGGCCAGTGGCAGACCGATATTTTCTTCGGCCGTCAGACTTTCTAACAGATTGAAGTCTTGGAAAATGAAACCAACTTCCTGCGCTCGAAAATCAGCGAGTTGGTTGCCCCGCATCTTCGTGACATCGTGGCCGTTGACCACGACATCCCCCTTAGTTGGCACGTCAAGCGTTGACAGCATGTTCAACAACGTCGTCTTCCCCGAACCAGAAGCCCCCATGATCCCAACAAATTCACCGGCTGCCACCGTGAAGTCGAGCCCCTTCAATGCCTTGTATTGGCGTTCGTTAGCCTTGCCGTAAGTCTTTTCTAGATTGTGGACGTTAACCACAGTATTTGTTGTCATTTTAAAAATCCCCCACTCTTTAGTCTATTGGTTAGTTACTTGTGTAATTAACTATAACGGTTAGTTAAAAATTGTCAATCCTTAATTTTATTTGATTGAAGAGCGGTCCCAGAGTTAACGTCGCTAGTTTACCGGTAGGACTGGGACAGACCTGACATTGCAAGCAACAGAAAAGCCCAGAAAATTTTGTCAGTAATACCTTTCTGAATATGCCTAACGCACCAAACTTCTCACGCGACCTTTCCCCACTTTCGTTGTACAATTAAGCATGTAAGTTCCAAATCTGAAAACAAAGGAGTTTTTCTGATGAAACAACTGCAACTAGGTGGCAGTAACTGGCAAGCCTCCGCCGTCGCTTTAGGAATTATGCGGATGGGCGTTCTGAGTAAGGATGACGCCGTCAAATCCCTGCAAGCAGCGCACGAAGCCGGCATTAATTACATCGATTCCGCTGATATTTACGTCAACGGCAATTCCGAAAGAGTCTTTGGCGAAGCCCTCAAAGCTTCCGGCCTTTCACGAGATGACTTCTACATCCAATCTAAGGGGGGCATCGTGCTCGACCCTAACCGGAGTCACGACGATCTGGTCTTTGGCCAACGCTACGATTACGGCAAACAACACCTGATTGACTCCGTTGATGGGATTCTTTCCCGCATGGGGGTCGACTACTTGGATGCCTTTCTTCTTCACCGGCCAGACCCACTGATGGAACCGGACGAAATTGCCGATGCCTTCAATACGCTACAACGTGAGGGTAAAGTTCGCCACTTTGGCGTTTCTAACTTCAATGTGCAACAATACTTGTTGGTTCAAGACGCCGTTGACCAAAAGCTGATGTTCAACCAACTTCAATTCAGCGCGGCACATGCCGGGATGATTACTGAAGGCCTGCACGTCAACATGGGCGATGTCCCAACACTCAACGACTTTGGGATGATTGAGTTTGCCCGGCGGAATCACATCACCATTCAAGCTTGGTCGCCATTCCAATACGGCCTGTTTGCGGGGATGTTCATCGACGATCCGAAATATGCTGAATTAAACAAAGTTCTGCAGAAGTTGGCCGACAAGTACGGCGTCTCCAAGAACGGGATTGCCGTGGCTTGGATTCTTCGTCACCCGGCTAACATTCAAGTGCTGTTAGGGACGATGAACCCAACACATATCAAGGATAGTGCGGCAGGTGCCGACGTTACCCTGACTAAGCAGGAATGGTACGATATCTACCTGGCTGCCGGGAACGATTTACCTTAAAATCACAACAATTAATGGCTCACGAAACGTTCAGGAAATTTTCTGAACGTTTTTTTATTTACCCGCAAGTCGGCAAAGACTGGCCCACCAAGCGGTTTGGAAAACGGTTCCAAATTCACCATAAACTTTTTTACTAAAGGGGTTGTACTTTTTTTAAACGGTGTTAAACTGTAGTTGTAATCAAGGGCGAGTGATTACTCGCTCGATAACTAGAAAGGGGATTTTATCATGTTTACCACAACATTTTGGATTCTTGCTATTTGGTTAGTTATCAACGGAATTTGGACCTGCACGGCGACGACAAACCGGGAATTGATGAAGTGGTTTGGCTGGATCAACGTGGTTGCTATTATTGCCGGCTTCTGGGTATTCTACGGTGCTGCTGGCGTTGCTGGTCTGACAGGTTGGTTCACTGCGGTTAACTGGATTAACGTTATCCTGGCAATCACACAATTCTACTTTGCTTACAAGAAGACTGCCGCTCAGGCACATTAATTTAAACAAAGCCTATTACTTAAAAATCGGGGATGACTGCGAGCATCTCCGATTTTTACTGACTCTCAAAGTTTTAACGTTTTCCACTTTCAGCTGCTGAAAATTCTGGCTGGTGTGGAAACCACCTAGTCTGCTCTAGCACCTTAATTGGTATTTACTAAGGAAGCTGGTAAGATTAAGAAGAACCTTCCAAAATTAAATAACCCTACTGATGGCCGCACTGGCGTATCAGTAAATTTCAACTATAAAAAGGTGGTCGTGCCATGTCTGTTAATAAAATATTGGATCAGTTTCCCGCCACTATTCAAGCGACGAAGGAACTCACGCAGAAGCAAAAAGACGTGCTGATTGCCAGCATCCAGCTCTTTGCCAAGCAGGGGTACGCCAATACCAGTACCCACCAAATTGCAGTTGCCGCCCACCAATCTGAGGGCACCATGTTCAAGCATTTCAAGTCCAAGGCTAACATTCTCCGGGTCGCCTTGGAACCCGTCATCTTCCAAATTATTCCGGACGTTGCCGCTGAGTTAAAGAAGGATACACTGAGCAAACCCTTCACGAACCTTCACGACTTTCTGATTATCTTTGTCCAGAATCGCATGGAATTCGCCGAGGCCAATCAGGATGCCATCAAGGTCTTCTTCAGTGAGTTGCTCTACAACGAGGATCTTCGTCAGGAATTCATCGACGTTGCGCGTAAGCAATTCATCGTGTCCTTTGAGGGTACGGTGACCAAGTTACAAAAACACAACTTGATTATCGACTGGCCATTTACCATGATTTTTCGCTACATTGCATCCGTCGTTGCCGGCTACATTCTCGATCGTTATGTGTTATTTCCCAACCGAGACTGGAATGACGACGACGAAGCCAAGTATCTCGTAGCCGAACTCGAAAAGGTCTTACAACCAGAACAAGCCTAGACGCACTGTCTAGACTTGTTTTTGTTATGGTGCATCCGTCAATTGCCACAGCAGTTCACCGCTGTAATCACCGGCAACGGCGTCTCCATTGACTTCAATCAAAACACCATCGTTATCTTTCCATTTTTGGGCGACGTCAGTACATTCATCGTCTTCCTTAGTCGTTTGTTCCTCAATCACTGTCGGCTTGTCCCCAATAGTCAGCTTTTGGCGGGCCTTCCCATTACGATAGACCACGTCTCCACTCAATTCACGACCATCCGTGGTCGTGAACTTCTTACTAACATTCAGCTGAAGCTTCCACGAACTCCCAGCGCCTCGGCCATCACGCACGCGTAACTGCCAGTCCTTGTCTCGACCAATCATCTGATGCTTCCCGTTCAGCTCACCCTTAAAATTGCAGTTGCAGGGCATGGTGTCGAACGCCAAGTCCCCTGAACGTTGGTTAACCGCGATTTTTAAGGGTTGAGCTTCATCCTTGCGGTTCGATGCTTGGATCGAAACATTGTTCTTACCCGGTTTCAATAATCGACTAGGTACCTTGAACTGAAATTTTCCGGATGTGCCTTCCCAAGATCCCTTGAGCTGATTCAGGTTAAAAGTCAGGCCACCGACGTCGATTTGAACCTTGGTATCTGCTATGATGTCGTCATTGATATCTTTGCCATCGTTGGAAAGTCGAGCATGGACTGTCGCATCTTCCCCCTTTTCAACGCTCAGCGCCCCGTCATCTAAGCTCTCCAGTTTCAAATTGAGCTTCCGTTTAACCGTATATCCCGCCGATTCCACCTCGACATAATGATCCACTCCGGAAAAAATAACTTTACGTGGTGGCACATAAACGTCATGATCCACCGGTTGGATTTCCGTCTTCAACCAAAATGCTAGCGCAGGGGTCGCTGCAGAAAATGCACGACTTGCAAACCGCGTATCTACGCGATCGGCTACTAGCTCTTGACTATTTAGCGAATAGAGGGCATGCATCCCATCATTCGTGAAGTGTCCTCGAATGCGTTTAACCGTGGATATTGCTGGCAATAGTGCCGTGGCCGTCGTCAATGTTCCTAATTGTGTCGGATGTTCCGCCGTTGCGTGCAGGACATAGCGCAACGTTTCACCAGGGAAGACCGTGTCCCCTTCTTTAATCTTGCGTTTAACTGCCATATTTTGCATGATATTTGTTTCCGCCAACTTTGAGAATTTTATCTGACGGGGCGTTTGATCCAGAACGACAAGCTGATTGGCACTGTTGAACTTACCAGTGGACCCGGTAATTCCCCAGGAAACTTCATTGGCCAGTGTTCGCCCATCGGCTGAAAGCTTTTTACGATCAATCGTGATGGTATCCTGAACTTCCGGCGTCATTGGTTGCCGTGTTTTGGGGTCCTGATCATTGAAGGCATAGGTCATCTGATTACTCTGCACTTTCCAATCAAGCGTGACGTGGCGCCATTGACCATCGGCAGGATTCGTCATCACCTTAGGCTGTTGATGTTTCAAAGAAAAATAATGTTTGTTTCGCTGACCATATTGCTTATACATGGACGCATCTGCTGGATAACCACTGGCAATGTGTGGCCCCTGACTCGGAATACCATCCGCATCGTAGTAATTTCCAGCCCCCGGACTAGGTGTCTTATTGACCGTGGTATCAAACTCCAGGGCCCAGCTATGTTGAATAGCTATTTGGGATAAGCCTGACGCTGAGGCCCCAGAATTCGTATCACTAGCCCAGACCCCTAAAGATTGACCTTTTCCACCCGTGGCAATCGCATCAGTGGCATGCATATCGTTTTGTAAGACAAAGGCCATCCCAGAACTCTGCTTGGCCTGCTTATTCCCAAAGTAGAGCCAAAACGACCAGCTCGTATCGTGCGTCAAATTGACCTTAGCCTTGGTTTTACCCAATTGCTGTGACCAGAACGCACCCACCTCATTTGTTCGTGAGTCAATATTATCGTTGGTAATTTGGGCGATTGATTCCTTGGTAAACGTCCCATCTACCAGTTGGGCATTTGACTTGGTACTAAATAGTGACGACAATGTCATGCCGTTTGGTGCCGTCTTGATGGCGGCTTGCATATCCTCATCTAAGGCGACTCCGGCAGCCTGGGCCTGCCGTTCACTTAGCAAGCCAACTCCCAGGCATGTTATAATAATGATTAATAATCGGCGCATGTGTATTCCTCCCTGTAATCTCTATCGAATTAACACTCGCTTAGGGAGTATACAGGAGAAATGGCCATTTGGCCGCAAAATTAAGTTGTTTTCATAAAGAATTGTGTGAAACATAATTGTGCGCAACTTAAAATGCTGAATTGATAGGCTTTCCCTGCTGTTTGGGGTGGCCTATTTTTCGAAGGATGGCCGGTTAAAATTGACTATTTTCATTTTTCCCACAATGGTTTACTAGCGTGACTAGCGGCTTGTACCAGTACCAATCTAACGACATGCTAGCTCCACACGTCAAATTGCATGATTATACGCACTAATACCAGTTAATCTAGCCTAAGCTTTGGGCCGCCGTGACCATGCCAACTCTCTTCCATTAGTCTAAAGTATACTGGAAATCCACCGTCAATGGTGCTGAAATCCCTTGATATCAGTATTTAGATATTACAATCCTTGTGTTAGCGATTACGCTACACGACAAAATAAAACGGCAGCGAGTTCTACTTCCCTGCCGTGTCATTTGTCTAATTATGATTGAATTTATTGATCAGGACCTTGGATGGCCGTGCTAGCCGGATCAAGCCGATCGTTAACGCAATACTCAGCGCAACCATCAGCGCGCCAAACAGCGGCGTCCAGCCCAAACCAAAGCGACTCGTTACCTGACCACCGATGCCTGAACCTAACGCAATTCCAACGTTAAAGGCCGAGATATTTAAGGCTGAGGCCATCGTAATGTCAGCTGGCGTATACTTTTCTGCCAGTTGCACGATGTACAACTGTAGCCCAGGAACGTTCATGAAGGCGAAGAAGCCCATCACTAAAACCGTCAGTAGGCCTAACCACTGGCTATTTGCCGTCACCGTCAAGACCAACAGTGTCGCAAAGAGACCGATAAACATTTTCAACAAAGCTGCTAGTGGCTTGGCGTTGGCCCAGCGGCCACCCAGCGTATTCCCAACGGCAACCATCAAACCGTAAACGACCAGAATAACCACGACAGCACTACTAGACCAGCCCATCTGTTGCTCTAATAATGGAGACAGGTAGGTGTAAGCCACAAAGGTGCCGCCATAACCCAATGCTGTAACCAGCAAGGCCACTAAGAGTTGGGGATTTCTCAAGACGCGTAAGATTCCACGAGCCGTGGCTTTGCTCGGCAGTGGTAAATTCCGAGGAACCAGAACGTAGTCGGCAATCAGACCGATGACGCCAATGACACTAATGAAGATAAACGACCAGCGCCAACCGCCTAACTGACCGATCATTGTTCCCAGCGGTACTCCGGTAACCGTGGCAACCGTCAGTCCCGTAAACATAACGGCAATTGCGGATGCCCGTTTGGAAGGGGCCACCACATCAGCGGCGATCACGGACGCCACCGTCATGAAGATACCATGGGCTAGAGCGGCAATGACCCGCCCGGCCAAAAGAATGACGAAGGTCGGGGCGAAGGTAGCGACCAAGTTGCCCGAAATAAATAGCAACATGATGACCACCATCAGCGTGTGCCGGTTGATCTGCCCGGTCAATAACGTCATGACGGGCGCACCGACCATGATACCCAAGGCGTAGACCGAGACCGTCAACCCGGCCTGGGCCAGGCTCACATGGAAGCTTTGGATCAAAAGGGGAATCAGCCCCACGCTAATGAATTCAGTTGACCCGATTGCAAAGGCACTAACGGCCAGTGCGAGTAAAGTAAAAGTTGGTGAAAGTTTTTTTGTCATAATGACCTCCTTGAATTGCGAACTCGATAAATATTGATTATACTGGCTAGGAACTCAAGTACAAGAACCCACTTTAAAGTGCCCTACCCACCAAAAAGTAACCATCAGTCAGGAGGCCATTTCATGCCCACAAAAACGTATCATATTGGCGTCGAAGCCACAATGGAGATCATCGGTGGCAAATGGAAATCAATCATTCTCTGCCATCTCCGTCATCAAACCATGCGGACCGGTGAGCTTGCCCGCGCCATTCCGCAAATTTCTCAGAAGATGCTGACCCAGCAACTCCGCGAATTGGAAGCTGCCAATATCGTTTCTCGCCACGTCTATCAGCAGGTGCCGCCACGCGTCGACTACAGCCTAACTGATTACGGTCAGTCATTGTCAGGAATTCTTCACGAGTTGTGCGTCTGGGGCGAGGATAATATCGACCGCCGGCAAAATAATGGCGAGGAGATTACCCTCCTCAGTCGTGATGGCGTCTAGCCTTTGATCAGCAATCGCTCAATAGCCAGTACCCCCTAATTATATTCAAGGGGTGCCGGCTTTTTTTAGATCAGATTTTCTAAAAGTGAACCGCCAATCATGGTAAGTAGCCTCGTCAGCGAACAAAGATAATTATATGTAAAGTCAGACCAATTTTAATTGCCATCACATTGCCTATATTGGGTCTACTAAGCCCAATTAGACCACTCGCCAATCCTGTGGTCTCGGACTTTTTTACACGAAGATAATGCTTGTCAGGGGGCCCAGTGAATGCTATGGTTTAGCTAGTCCAACACCCTTAACAAGATATCTTAGTGAAAGTCCGTGCAGTTTAGCAGTCCGTTTATATTAGTATATTTATCTACATATTATAATCCTGATAAAGATTGGGTAAAATCATCGTTTTCGCCAATCTGCTATTTACCTGATACCCTTCCCGTCCAGACAAGTGAAAGGAGAATTTCATGAAACAACGAAGAATTGGCAACAACCGACACATCATTGGCTTATTCCTGACGGTTATCGTCCTGGCCGCCACATTGATTTTACCGGTGACCAATACCTTTGCCTCCAAAGCTCCCAGCAAGCAGGAACTCCGCACTGAAAGAAAAGTCTTTATGAAGAAGAATCAGAAAGAGCTCAAAGCCGCAACCCTAAATTCTAAGGGGCTTTCCATTGCCTGGAAGGATGTACTCCAGCATAAAATCAAGCTCCTCAAGCATTTGAAGAAAACGATTGCTCAAGAAAAAGGCACCGTCTATTCCGCAAAACAGGCTAAGGCGCTGACCCGTAAAATCAACAAACTACATAAAAAATACACAACTAAGTTAAGAAAACTGAAAGGTCAAAAGCAATCTGCAAGTATCGTTTACAATTCATACGTTGACGGTAGCTATGTCTCATTCATGAAGGAAAAAGTTAAACAAGTCGGTAACCGGACTTACATTCTCTGGGGCATCCACGAACATAATGGTAAATTTACCAATTTCGGCGGTCACGGCGCTGGCTTTACGGTCGGATAGTGCGTCACAACCCGGGTTTACGAGTGTGATTACAGACCTGATCACCCACCGTCCCTTATCAAAAAAATAATCAGCCACTTTCTATGAGACCAGCGGCCTACCGTAATAACTTAAAACACTTGTTACGGTGGGCCGTTTTCGCACTTATCTCACTGAAAAGCTCACTTAAAGTCACAATTCTCTTATTTTCCAATTCTGAAAGTTACCCCCTAAACCGATGGCTTTATTAAGATTTTAATCCGTTTCAAAATAGTTGGTGCTTTGACCTGACAAACTCTGTATAATAGTGACGTCATAGCACTATCACATTTTCATAATTAGCTACATACTTCATCGGAGAAGGGAAAAACAATGCACGTATTCGTTAATATCGTGCCGCAAAACCAGCTAGACTGGGCGTGCTTAAGCACACTCGTCGGGGAGTTGACCAGTCAACATTTTGCGGACGCTTCTTTTAATTTGCAATTACCAGCGGACCAGACTCTCACGCCCAAACAACAGCACCAAACTACTGTCTGGGGCCTAACCGTCAATAACTCACAGACCGCATTAGTACCACACAACTATCTCATTAATTTAAGAGAAACCGACCATGTTCTTCCGGGGGCCCTTCATCAGTGGGCGCAAGTCATGGCTAAGCATACCGGCAGTCCAATTAGTCTGGCGGCCTTTGACTTGTCAGAAGACTTAGACACTCAAATCATGGCATACGTTGCCGATCATCAGGAGTCCGGTCTGCAACAGACCTATCGTCAACTCGCCACGACCACAATTGATGATCCTGACGAACGCTTACTCACGTTGTGGAGTCTACAAAGCTACAGCGTCCAAACAAATCTGCAAAATATCCGGCAGATGACGCAACGTATCCGGCCAACTGGTATTTTATTGCCAACTGAACGGTTAACGCCAGCTTTACCGTTGACATCGACAGCACAGGCCTTTGCTGTCCTCCGCCAAGGCACAGACATCGTTCGTCTTCACGTACCCACGATTCAACGAGCCATGTGGGCAGAGGTAACACCCACCGCTTGGCTCGATGAACTCACACAGATTGATGCCACGCAACTAGATGTTATGTGGCAACCTGCTTACATGGCCTACGTACAACGTCAACTCAATTTCTTATTGACAGTGGCCGGTCGCAAACAACTATCCAAGCAGGCACACACAACCTTAATGATACGTATCAAACAACTGATCACTGGGCCTACCCATCGTTGGTCTCGCCTTGGACTGTTACAATTGGTGTCGCCTCGTCTGGCACATCAGTTGTTCTACTAGGAGGCCCTCATGAAATTTAGCATAATCACCCCCTGCCAACCGGCAGAATTATCCCAACTGCTAGAACTCCGCGATAATTTAAGCAATCAGACCACATATGACTTTGAATGGGTCATTGCCTTAAACGCTCCGCTCGATTTAACCGCACCCGATTGGCAATTACCTTTCACCGTACATCAAGTTAGCTTTGAAGGCACGACCCTCGGTGCTGCGCGTAATGCCGCCATGGCTACCGCAACCGGGGACTGGTTGGTCTTTGTCGATAGTGATGACTACCTAACGACTAACGCCTTAGCTGAAATTACCGCTATCCAACCACTTCCAGCTGATACGCTGGCTGACCTCTATCAATATCCCACGTACGAACCCCATACGTCCTTTATGGCCAGTCAAGAACAGACGCCCCTTGCGGACAGCCTCCCTAAATGGGGTGGTCCGAAGCGGCGCCAACTCAAGAACCGCGCCGTTAATTTGAGCGAAGCAATGCTCAGCCAGCTCTCGACGGATATGCAGGTAGCACCGACCGCCGTCAACTGGCTACAACACAAGTACGTTCGCTGCACCGGAGAAGATCGGTGGGCGCAATTCAACCGGCAACTAAAGATCACGGGCAAGGTCATCGACCGGCACTTGATTCAGGATAACCAGTTGACATTCGATACAACCAACGCACTTTATCCGGACTATACTTTCTTGACCCAAGTCATGGCACGGACTAACAGCTACCTTCGTTTGGCCGATCCGACCTACATCCGGGTAAAACACAACGACCCGATCAACCAGCCGTCCGTCCACCAACTTGAGGCGGCGGATCGCTGGCATCAACGGCTTGCCGCTTGGCACACTAGTTTGGTTGCCATCAATAACGCAGATCTCCACCTGGCCTTCAGTCGCTATTGTTTGAATCGAATTCACCGATTCTTATACATGGCCTTAGCTACCGATGCGACCGCTGATGACCCAACAATCACTAATGTGCCCCAACTAATGACGCAACTTCACAACTTCTTACAATTAGTCGATGAGGAAGCCCTCGGCGAAATTTCCATGTTGAGCCGCCACATCCTTAATCGGATTCGACGGCAACCGGTCTATCCACATCACGCCATCAATCGAATCGTGCGCCTACGTCAACTTGGCCGTGTCATCAAGCATCGTGGACGCGGTGTCACGCGCCTTTCCTACATGTGGTGGTTCACCAAGCTCCGAATCAAGCCCAAGACGATTCTCTACGAATCCTTCCTGGGTCGTAACTTCTCGGATAGCCCCAAGGCCGTCTACAACTACCTGCAGGCTAACTATCCCGGTCAGTTCAAACACGTCTGGATTTCCAACCCCGGCGTAACTGGCATGCCAGCTAACCGGCCCAACACAATCGTGGTAAAACGATTTGGCTGGCGGTATATGTATTATTTAGCTACTGCTAAGTTCCAAGTCATCAACATGCGTCAACCCAAGTGGTTCGTCAAACGGCCGGGAACCAAATTCTTAGCAACTTGGCACGGGACACCCCTGAAACACTTAGTCTTCGATATGGATAATGTGGCCAGTGCCAATCCGCTCTACAAGCAGATCTTCTTCCAACAGTCTCGTCAATGGGACTATTTGGTCACAGCCAACCAATTCTCTGTGGATGTCTTCGAACACGCCTTCATGTATCCCGTTGAAAAGATGCTAAAGTCTGGCTATCCACGCAACGATATTCTGAGTGCACCCGACCGTGATGCTCGGGCACGTCAGATCAAGGAACAATTAGGCATTCCGCAAGACAAGAAGATTATTCTCTACGCACCAACTTGGCGTGACGGTGATTACTACGGTGTCGGTGATTACAAGTTCACCTTGAAACTCGACATCAACCGTCTGCGTCGTGAACTGGGCGATGAGTATGTGTTGGTCTTACGAACCCACTACTTCATTACGGAACACTTGGATACGACTGGCTTTGGTGACTTCGTGTACAACGAATCCAGCTACGATGACATCGCTGAACTCTACCTGATTTCAGACGTTCTGATCACCGACTATTCTAGTGTATTCTTCGACTACGCCATTCTGAAGCGCCCAATTCTCTACTTCGTTTACGATTACGAAAAGTACGGGAGCGTCTTGCGTGGCTTCTACCTCGATATGGAAAAGGATTTACCGGGCCCTCTGTTGAAGACCAATGATGACGTCTTAGCGGCGCTTCATAATTTGCCGCAGGTCACCCGCGACTACGCGGCGGCTTACAAGACCTTCAGTCAGCGATTCAACGCCTGGGAAGATGGTCACGCCACCCAGCGTGTGGTTGACGCCTTCTTCGATCAAGACTACTTAAAATAAACTTTCAGTACTTTCAAAAGCTCCCATGCCGGTGACGTTACCAGCATGGGAGCTTTTGTGATCTATTCAATTCATTAATTGTTGCTCGTTGAAACAGCCTATCCGCTAGATACGATTAGTCTCGCTAACCACCAGCAAAACTGTTACTGTCAATGTAAGCTAAGCTTGTGTCTTTTGCTGTTCTCGTTGCCAAATATCCGCAATTAAACTGGCTAGTGTAATGCTGGCCATTTGAGCTTCCGCCGCTGCCTGCACCGTTGCATAGGCCTCGCGCAAGGTCTCCTGAATATTGCCACCCACGATGCACTGTGGATTGGTTTTATCATCGACATGTAAGAGATTATCATCCGTTTCAACGGCCCGATAAATATCCAGGAGTGAAATATCCGTTGGATCACGCGTAACTTCTGGCGTAGCCGTCCCGCGTTGCGTCGCGAGTAAGCCCGCCGTCCGTAATGCGGCCATCAAACGCCGGACTAGTCCTGGATTGGATTCAACGCTCCGAGCGATTGCCGTACTAGACAGATCGTCGTCGTGGTAAATCTCAATGTACGCCAAAATATGCACGGCATCGCTAAGCTTATGGGAATATCGCATCCTTCACGGCCTCCTTAATTACTTCGCTACCGCTAAACTCGTCGTTAAGAAATCTGGTAGGCTCTGCGCGGGATGGCCCATAATTTTGCGGTAGTCATCGGTCACCGTCGCCAACAGGCCACGACCGCCGGCATCGTACATGGAGGCCAACATATGGCCCTCGTTATCTTCGTTATACAGCGCCGCAAATTCACTGAGCGTCACCGGTGCGTAACCAATCGTCTCGCCCGAAACGGTACTGAGGACCTTGGCGAGCGCTGGCATCGTGTACGACCGTTCCTGGGTCAACGTGTAGCTTGGTTGCCGCCACAGCGCTGGGGTCACAGCCACCTTGGCAAAGGCTGCCGCACTATCAGCCAGACTGATGAAGCTCAGTGACGCATCCCCCATGGGATAAATGACATTATGGCGTTCGATCAATTCTGGCAAGTAAGGTACCAGCGGATCGGCATACAGCGCGTTTCGTAAGATAGTGTAACTCAAGTTCGTGCCAGCCAATCTGCGTGGAACATAGCCATAGAATGCAGAAAGGTCAAACGGATTGTCTGTCTGATCGGCAATGAAACCCATCACAATCAAATGCCCCACCTGCGCCTTTTCTGCCGCAGCAATTACGTTTTCAAATTCCGTCACGCGACTAAAGCTATCGTGACTCTTGCTGGGAACGTAAATAGCCACATCGGCAGCATCCAAGACGGTCGCCACCGTATCAGACTCGCGATAATCCAACGGCAGAACCGTCATCCCCTGTGCCGCAAACGCTGCGGCTTTTGCTGGCGTATGAACACCGAGCGTGATCTGCTGCGGCGCGACTAACTGGGATAGAGCTTTAACAATTTGGGTACCCAAGTGACCGGCAGCACCGGTAACGACATATTTCATTCTGAAGGACTCCTTTAGATTGGTTGTTACTTTAAAGGTAACATCTAATCTACTGATCGTCAATCAACTCACCTCATATTTTGACAAATTGCACCGCTTCTTCGTCGCGAACGACTATAATAAAGTTAAGATACATTAACCCAAAAATAGTTTTGATGAGGAGTGAGTAACGTGGTTCAACAATTAGCTAATAAAGTTGCAATCGTCACTGGTGCCGGGTCTGGTAAGGGTCAAGCCATTGCCGAATTATTTGCCAATCAGGGTGCCCAAGTCGTGGCAGCCGACAGTAACGCCGAAGCGCTAAACGCCGTGGTCGACGGGATTAATTCCGCTGGTGGAACGGCCATCGCAGCGGTCACCGACGTCACTAAAGATGCCGATGTCACCGCCATGGTTCAACGCGCCATTGATCAATTTGGTCATCTCGATATCCTAGTCAATAATGCCGGGATGCTCGACAAGCTAGCCCCCGCTGATACGCTGACTAACGAACTGTGGGACAGAGTCATGACGGTCAACACGACCAGCGTGATGTTGGCCACACGTGAAGCCCTCAAGCGGTTCGCCGCCCAAGACGCCGGCGTTATTCTCAACATTGCTGCGGTCGAAGGCGATACGAGTGACCGGGCCAGTGCAGCCTACGCTGCCTCCAAACACGCCGTGGTCGGCCTGACAAAGAATACGGCCTTTATGTACCAAAACGCCGGTATTCGGACCAACGCCATCGCCCCCGGTAGTAAGGACGCCGAATCACCACTGGGCATCACCGTTCCCACCACGCCCAGCGGTAACAAGATTGCCCAAACCGCACTGTTTCTGTGCTCCGATGCCGCCAGCTATGTCAATGGGGTCATCGTTCCGGTAAAATTCTAATGCTTAACTAAACTCAAACTGGCGGCGTGACGCAACAGATAATGTTGTGCCAAGCCGCCAGCTTTTGATCTAAGCCTCAGTTGAATCCAGCTACTCGCTAACCAAACGCATATGAGATACCGTCCATTTTATCTCCCTACCGTACGCTCTTGCCCATAACGGAAAAAATTGACGCCCCCCATCCCGACTTGTACACTGGAAAACAGATGCTTTAGCGGGTAAGGAGATGTGTCATGCAATGACATGGTTAATTTTACTAGTTACAGGATTTTTAGTTGGGTTGTTGGTTATTTCGACCGGTGGTGGTGGCGCGGCCATCTATCTCGGCCTCCTCACGACTGTCTTTCATTTGGCCCCCGGCTCGGCAGCGGCAACCTCGTTGTTCACGGCTTTTCCTTCCTTGCTAGTCGGCGCTTACGGCCACTACCGCACCGGCCAGATTCACTTTAAGGTTGGCAATCAGATGCTAATTGCGGCCATTCCAGCAACCATCATAGGCGCTCTGATTTCACCTTATATCCCTATCAAGCTGTACACCTGGCTGGTCGCCATTATCTTGTTCCTACTAGGTGTTCAGATCCTGGTCAAACGTTTCAGCCATCGTCAGAGCAAGCCGGTCCAACATCAGGGCCTGCAAGCCGCCTGCTACGGTGTACTCAGTGGTCTGATGGTCGGCGTCGCTGGCTTGTCCGGTGGTGGGCCGATTATTGCTGGACTGCTGGTTCTCGGCCTCGACATGATTCCAGCTGCGGCCACCTCCGCTTACGTACTGGTCGGGACAACCCTGGTTGGTTTAATTTTTCACATGTCGGCCAACAACGTCAACTGGAGCATCGGCGTCAGTCTGATGATTGGCGCGATGCTGGGGGCCTTCTGCGCACCACGCCTGCTGATGCACGCAGACCCACAGAAGCTAAACGCCTATCTCAAGCCCTTTATGGGCGTGTTGATCATCTTCATGGCAGTGAAAATGGTCTTCTAAAATGACATTTATTCACGACTAAAAACGCCAACCAGCGGCTTTCAACGCTGATTGACGTTTTTGAATAACTTGAATTTAGTCGCGACGCTTCTTAATGATGACAGCGCCTAATGTTCCCAATAGACTAGCCAAGAGGGCTGTCCCAACGGCCGGTGCCCAATTATTCTGAGCTTCGCCCGTTTGTGGCAAACCACCCAAGTCGGCTAAAATCCGACTCTTCAGTGCTTGAAGCTGGGCAACCCGTTGTGCATTGCCCTGAGCTTTAGCCGCTGCAATAGCCTGGTCGACCCGTTGCAATAGCGTCTCTTCACTCGCATGGGCTGCGGACGGCGTCTCTGTCTCGTCAGCAATCAAATCGTCCCAGTAGTCCTCGACCACTTCATCCTCGGCATAGTTGGGATGCTCGTGTTCGTAGGTCAGGTCGCCTTCACCCTCTTCACCAGGTTCCTCAGTATCGGGATCCACAATATTAGGTTCCTCAGTCCCTGGTGTTTCAGTATCTGGTTCCTCGGTACCCGGTTCCTCGACGCCTGGCTCTTCAATATTTGGTAATTCAACATCGATGCCAGGGTGAACGGGCTTTTCAAATTCCTCTTCGTCGTCGCCATTACCTTGCAGATCCCACCGGTGGGTCTCCGCCTTGACGATGACCTTGTTAGCGATGAGGTTCCCATCAATGTTTTGGTTCGCGACAATCGTTGCGGAAGGCGCCAGCATACTGCCTTGGAATGGCGCATTGACGTTAATTTCGCCACCATACTGCTTATCACTAGCGGTACTATCGTAGAAGTTCCACAGTAAATGGTTGTCCCCGAAGTCTTCCGTTTCATGATTATCACGATCACTGCCGTCGCTGTAGACGATCTTGATTTGCGAGTTGATGTCGTAGTCCGCTTGACCACCGGTATCCACGTTAATAATCACAGTTGCCCCATCAGCGTCGGGTGACAAGCCCTTGATGGTCAGTGGCCGGTCTTTTTGCAAAACATCTGGCGACAAGTTGATTACAATCTGCCCATTAGCATTAGGCGTCATATCGCTGATATCAATAACCCGGTTGTTTTCATCCGTAAAGTCACTATTGCTATAGCTGGCTTCACTAGCCTTGTTGGCCAGGGATTCGTTCAAAGTCTTTAATTTGGCAAACTCCGCATCAAAATCGATGTAGGTCTGGCCATTCTGGTCTTGGTAGACTTCGTTGGCCAGTAAGTGGTCGATGTAAACGCCATTGACCATAGGCCGGTTGGGATTACTGATATCAATGTTGATACCTTCCCCAAAGACCACCTTGTTTTCACGGGTATCACCCCCGGAAACGAAGGAGCTCCCGGCAATGTTGGTCAGATTCTGTATGTAAGAGATATCCTTGTCGAGTAATTCTTCGATAATGTTCGTCCCAAAGTTCACGTTCCCAATCAGATTCTGAACGGCAACGTTCCCATTGGTGTGGGCATTCAGTTCAGCTTCCCGGGCAAAAATATGGAAGACTGAGGAGACACCTAGTAGGTTGTCCAGATCTGGATAGTCATCGTAAACGGTCCCACCAGATTGAATTTCGGCCTCTGATAAAGGTTCAAGGGCCGTGGTTTTAGCTGGCACATATTTTGCTTGCGCCTTTTCAACTAAAGCATTGACCTGTTCACGCAACTTAACATTGGCTAAAGCTGTCGTAAGGCCTTCCTTAGGCGTCATCAGGCGTGCGTTAATACCTGAGGCCGTTGCTTTGTGCGCCATCTTATAAAGATTCTTTTTTGACGTTTTTACTTTTTTGGTGTCCTTATTGCTTGATTTCGAAATCTTGGAACCATCAGTAGTCGTCTGATTTTGACCGTCAGTCTCAGTAGTCGTCTTGGCCGAAGAGACAAGCGTGTTTGCCGGCTGGTTCTGCTTCGACCCACCATTATCGCTATCACTACTGTTAGTACTACTGTTAGTACTGCTGTTAGTACTGCTGTTGGTGCTGCTACTGTTAGTACTGCTACCACCACTGCTACTCTCAGCAGACCCTACAACGCTAGAAGAGACTGTGTTGCTATTGCTACTCTCGGTTGTCGAAGCGTTGGCCGTCACCATGCCGCCACCCCCAATGGCAAGCATTACTGCGCAGGCGAAAACCCACTTACGACCGTCTTTATACATCTTAAAATGCGTTCGTTTCATTTCCATATCGACTAAATCCCTACCTTTCACTATAAGACTCCATCCCTATTTTCGTCCTCTCCGGATGAACATTCAACGTTATTTTGAAATTATTTTTTAATTTAACAAATTAACTCTTATGTAGTTTATCCAAAGAACATTGTCGTTGGATTGTTAGTTCGCTTAACCAGCATAAACACGTGCTTTCACAAAATTTAGCGATTATTTTGAAAACTTGTGAGACTAAATTTGGATTTTTTACATTAGTATTAAGTAACAGAACAAATAAAACGGCCCCGACCGTTGCCTGTCGGAACCGTTAATTATCCATAGTTTAGTTAGCCATGCCATATAGGCACCATCAGCACGTTTCCCTCAAAAACTAGTGTTGCCGTTTGCGTTTTAGACCAAATCCGGTCAAAGCACCGCCAAGCAGTAAGGCCAAACCGACCCACGGTGAAATGGTAGTTTCGTCGGTCTGCGGCAAAGTGGCATCCTTCGTTGCCTGTTGCTTAGGTACCTGCTGTGTCTTAGCAGTTGCTGTCGCAGTCTTCGCGTTCAGGTTCACAGTTTGCGTGCGTTTGTTTGTTGACTTCTGGGGTTGTTTACCAGGTGCAACCCGGTCGGCATCCCCGCCGTTCACAGCATCTCCTGTATCATCAATTATCGGTGCCTCAGGATCGACGAGGTCACCATCGCCGTCCGTGTCGATCGCTTGGTACGTAAAGGTGACGGTCTGGCCTGCCGCCGTGTAGGTGCCACTTGCGACACCATTGCCGACTAATTGATAACCCGGTAGCGTCTGGGCGTTGATAGTAAAGGCATCGCCAACATTTCCAGATTGTTGCGTCTGACTGATGACCTTGCCATCCTGATCAACGTTAACGATGGTGACAATCCCGGTCGTAACGCCCGGATCTGGTGTGCCTGGATTACCTGGATCGACTGGCTTTTCATTTTCAATCTTGAAGGTAATATAGGCGCTGTACCCCCACAATGCGCCGTAACTCTGATTAACGACTTGAATGGTGTAGGTGCCATCTGGCACATCGTCCTTCGCGGTAAACTTCAAGGCCACCTTATTTCCCGAGACACGTTGCACGCTGAACCAATCCGTGGCATTCTCCGCGGTAGCGGCCCAAGCGGCAATATCTTCGGTCGGCAGGTTAGGATCAAGGTCACCGTAAGCGATAGTCACGCCACCGGCTAATGCGGCCGTCCAGGTTCCTTCATTGTCATCGATTTGTCCCGTACTCATGTCTTGAAAACCGGTAACGACACCGGTGACTGGATCAAACGTCCGGTTGTCGGCACTGATTTTGTGCGTATTACCGATGAGACGTTGGTAGACCCCGTAGTTCACAACTGGCTGGCCGTCTTGACCAATCATTTGAATCACACCATTACTAAGTCGATTGAACATGTAGGATATCTGTCCGCGAAAGTGGCTCAGATCTGGTAGCGCTCCAGAAAACTGGTTATAGGAAACATCCAACATGTAGAGTGATGGCCAACCCTTAACATCCGGAAATGCACCGCTTAACTGATTGTGATTGACATCTAAGGACCAAAGATTAGGAATAGCACTCAAATCTGGAATTTCGCCTGTCAGTTGATTATTTCCGAGATAGATCATTTCCAACTTAGCGTATTTACTCAGATCCGGAATGTTTCCAGTCAGTTGACTATCACCCATTCGCAGAAATCGTAAATTAGGGCAATTGTCGAAGTAAGTGTTCATAATTGTTGCCATATCATGGTCCGCACCATCGTTAGTTAATGTCAAATCAATACCAGCCAGTAATGGCACGTTAGAAAAATCAATTAATGCGGCCACTGGATTTTTAATATGGGTTAAGGATATCGTATGCAGCGCCGGGAAGTATTCCAGGCCGGCAAAATTTGTTATGATGCCAGAACTTCCATAGTCTGTTAACTGATTTAGCTTGGCAACATACTGATACAGATTACTTTCAGTTGCCACATAAGCGGGCTTTCCCGTGATTTGTGAAACTGGCGCTCCCCTATTGATGACTTTGATGATCAGGGCTCGCAACGTTGCGTCCGGAATCCACTCACTCGCGTTCACCCCATAAATTGGTGACACAGCAGCGGCTGGTGCCCGCATGAGTACTGGCTTTGGCGCGGGCGTCTTGGGAATGACAACCTCATCTGGTGCCGCAAGTGGTGTCACGTCAGTTTTCTCATTCGTTGAATCGACTGCTGGCGTCTCCGCATCTGGTTCTACCGTATCTGGTTGCGGATCAGCATCTGCCTCAGGTAGGACATCTGGATTGCTCACTTCTTCCGGACTCGTCACCTCAGGTGTTTCTGGCTCCTGGGAGTCATCCACTGATGGTACTGATGTTTCTGGCACATTCTGGCCATCTACTGATGAAATGTCCTCGTTTGTCTTCTGCTTATCACCCGTGACCGCTGGTGTTGTCTGCAACGTAACTTCCTTAGTGGGTTCTGTCTGCTCATTCGTCGTTTTTTCGGCGATATCTGGTACGACTGTATCATCTGCCTGCGCCGTTTCGGTGGCCCCCATCAGGCCCAATCCTAACGTCACGGCGGTGATACTGGCGACTACCCAGTGCTTACCTGCCTTGTAGCTCTTATAATGAACTTTTGTGTCGCTAGCCAATTTATTAAAAACTAAGCAGAAAACCTGCGATTTTAATCGCGGGATGGATGTCAGAATTTAATAATCCCTTCCAAACATATGTTCCCCCTAAAAGAGACTAAACATGGTATACTTAATCCAATTTACAGGGGAGGTATCCATTGGTTAAATTAGGGCGAACAATTAAACTGAGACTCTATCCAGACACTAATCAAGCAGAACAATTTCTAGCGATGAGTCAAGAGTATCAACGATTAGCTAATATTATCAGTCAATGGATCTTTGACAATGGGTTTCAGCTAAGTTGGTTAAAAATTAACCACCAGTTGTACAAAATATTTAGACAAGAATCAGAACTCAATAGCCAGATGATCCAGTCTGTCTTTCGGACGGTCTCAGCTCGCTATAAGACCGTTCGAGAACAAATGAGGCAACATTCTTATCGCTACAAGAACGAAGAGCACAAGTGGATTCGAGCTCCTAGAGACTTGACCTGGTTGGTGAAACCTATCCAATTTCGTCGGCCACAAGCAGACTTGGTTCGTCAGAGTAACTATTCTTTTGTAGACAAGATGCAACAGATTTCAATAACCACTCTTGGTAAGCGGACTAAGTTAGGTTTCACCAACAAGGGATTCGAAAAATACTTTACTGACGATTGGAAACTAGGTACCGCTAAGTTGGTCCATAACCGGGACAAACGGTTTCTGCACATTGGCATCACGAAAGAAGTTAGCGATTTCGATGTTAAGGCCAATCCTAAAATCGTGGGTATTGACCGTGGATTACGTTTTCTGGCAACTACCTTCGATAGTGAAGGAAAGACGCTATTCTTTGATGGTCAAAAAATTTTACGTAAACGGAAGAAGTTCTTAGAAATCCGTTGTCGCTTGCAAAGTAAAGGCACCAAGTCTGCCAAGAAAAAGCTGAGGCAACTAGCTCAACGAGAGAACCGCTGGATGACCGATGTGAATCATCGGCTAGCTAAGACACTCGTTGCACTGTATGGCCCGCATACACTCTTCGTTCTGGAAGACTTAACCAATGTGACATTTAATACAGATGATCTACCTAAGTCCCTGCGTAATAGTCATCGTTCCTGGTCCTTCTTCCAGTTAGAATCTTTTCTAATGTATAAGGCTCAGGCTATTCAAAGTACTGTTGTGAAAGTGAGTCCGGCATTTACCTCACAGCGATGTCCCAAGTGTGGCTTAATTGAGAAAATCAATCGGCATCACGATACGCATGAATATTGGTGCAAACAATGTCAGTATCGTTGTAACGATGACCGTTTAGGAGCAATGAATATTGAGATGCTTGGCCAATATTGGTTGAACGGTGTCAAACGACCAAAGATTAAGAAGCTAACAACTGCTGGGTAAACCTGGCAGTTAAACGGGTAACCGTCAATTACCCGATGATGTTGCCACTACGAGTAGGAGTGCCTTAACGGGTATGCTGGACTACTGTGTCATCAGACACGTGAGCGACAAGCCTCTGAATTCATTCAGGGGCAATTGACTCATGGGTCTTCCTCCTCAACGTTTGCACGTTCGTCATCTTCATTTTCAGTCAAGTGTTTGTGACAGATTAACTAATACGGATAAATTCTCTATACTCACATTGTAACCGATTTCACGAAGCTAAAATAGGTTGCTTCCTGACCGTTTTTCACACATAGATGTTAGTTGTGCTAACTATCTGCGAATAGTAGATTCAGTAAAGCGATACACTCGCGACCCCCATGCCATTTAGGTTTACGGTTACAGTCTTTTGACGTCAATAACTTTTAGGGGATAAATCATTTTATTATTATCGTTATTCATAGATTTAGCGAACCCCCTCACCTAATTGGTCACTTTCTGACCCATTTACCGTTAAAGTTTACCCGACTTAGCAGTCAGTATTGTACACAAAAAGCCGACACATATTTTCGTCGTGTATCGGCTCACCATAAATTGACGTCGCTATTTCATCTTGCGCTTAATCCCCAGTAAGCTATACAGCGTAACCAGCAAGGCAATTCCCCAGAGAGCTGAAGTCTGTCGCTCACCAGTCTGCGGAAGTTCAGCCGCAGCACTCTGATCACTACTAGGTGTACTTGGTGAACTCAAGGGACTGATGCTACCGGTAATTGGATTCGGTGTTGTTTCCGGATCAGCCTGATCCTCGACCAAGTGGTCCAGACTGCCTTGGCCAATCGCTTCATTTCCCGTATGATGCAGATCACTGGATCCATCATCCGAAGTCACAGTATCATCAGTTTCCGTTTCATCAGTTCCCGTATCGTCATCCCCAGGCGTGACTGGATTGGGCTGGTTACCCGTAGCCTCCCCATCATCGCCATCAGACTCAGATGAAACGGCTTCATAAATATAGGTGACGGTCGTGTCACTATCTCCGAATTTACCGTTAGCATTAGCTGGCGTTACCACCAACTTATAACCGTCAGGGGTAGCTGGTTGCGTCGTATAGGCTTCACCCGGCTTGCCGGCTAATACTTGATTCACCGCGACTAACTTCCCATCCGCGGTCTGATGATGAACTGTGACCGTCGTTTGTTTTATAGGTTCCGTTGGCGGCGTCACCAGTGGCGGCTTAACGGGATCGCTCTTCTTGGCATAGACGTAAATCACATCGGTAGGTTTCTCACCGTATTTACCGGTTGCATTCACCGGTGTCTTCAGTAAAGTATACCCGTCAATCGCCTTTGCGGTAGTGGTGTAGTCTTCTCCAACCAATTTTTCTGGTAAGACCTCGTCTTCAGCAATCGCTTTGCCGGATTCATCTTGGAAATGAACCGTGACCTTAGCAGCGGTCGTAGCGAGAGTGTATGGTTGAACGACGTGAAAGTCTGAAATATCTGCTGTTGGTTCTGACTTCCCGGTCAGATAATAGTAATCTTTCTGAACATCAATCGTCACGTTCATATTAGCGAATTCTGGAAGGGAATCTGCCCCCGGTTTCTGATCCTGAATGTAGGAATAGTTAATGCCCCCTTCACCATCCGGCACGGGATTCCCACCGGTATGATAAACACGATACGTAAATCGGCCTGCTTCACTAAAGAAGACGGGTTCCGCAATAAGTTTCCCCGCTTTTAAGGGAACCACTTGGCCATTTCTATCGAGACACTGAACCTTCAGATGACCAGTTCTATCCTTATCGCTAACCATGATTGGATCGAGCATCACAAATTGGCCTTTGCTCCCAAATGACTCATAGTTTTTCCCTTTCAACGGTGAAAAATCTCGAATATGATTATACACTAACTGCATATCCGTCACGTTCTCCAAATCTGCAAGTGGCGTGATATCTTCGATTCGATTATGGCTAAGATTGACAACCTTTAATTTCTTCAAATTACGCAATACCGATATATCCACGATATCACCGAAAAAGGCGCCTGGTTCCATATTAAGCGTCGCTCCCATTTCAAGAACTTCTAAATTAGTTGCATACTGCAAGCCTTCCAGAGAAAACTCGGTCTTACCGTCGATATACGTATCAATTTTATCTTCACCGGTGGCCTCAAACCTTTTCAAAAGTAGCATATCATCCTGCGTAATATCGGCCACACTATTCCAGGATTTATCCGCATTATCCAACTTATGCAAATGCTTCAAGACTAGCTCCTGTAGTATCTTGTTGGGCATCCACTGATCGATGGTTGTCGTATCTTTATCTGCTTTTGGGGTTTTAACTTTAGTCCTGACTGCCTTCGTCGTTTTCCCTTTGTGCACTACTCTCTCAGCTGACATCTCAGCCACTAGTTCCCCATTATTGGGCTTAACGTTGTCACTGGTTGTTCTCTCCGCCTGCGGTTCCTTCACGGTCGATGTTAGTAGACCCGATTCTTCTATTACTGCTGGAACTTGTTCATGCTGTTGATTCGCCGAATTCTTGGGGGCCGTCGTTGAAGCGGCTCCCCGACTCGGCGTTGTATGCGCTGTCATTTTGGCAATTGATTCTGACATCACCTGTTCATCAGCTTGGGCCGTTACACTACCAAGTGTAAACAGCATGGCCCCACTCACGATTCCGGTAGCTATCCAAGTCTTACCTTTTTTATACGTTATATCATGTATCTTCGTTTGCATGTGTTGGTTCATCACTCATCTCTCCCCCAATAAGTAAAGTATCGATTCGTTGAAAAACTTGCTATGGAAATGGAACTGTTTACTTAAAATACCGTTTCCAACACAAATCAGTATAGTAAATCCCCACCACACACAGGTGCTTTTTTTAAAAAAGAAACCCGATGCTTCTCCTTGTGAATTTTCACAAACTCATCTCTTATAGAATTCATTAGTGTGCATTACAGTTGGGGGCAATACAACTATTCAAAAAAAAAGCAAGCCATCTCTGGCTCGCTCTATAATGCAATTATGCCTTGTCTTCCTCTTCTTTTCGGCGCCGTCGATATACCAAGAAAAACCAAAATCCGATAATCATACCAATGATGAGCCACCAAAATGAAAAGGACTGCCAGAAATAATGTTTGTGAAATGCCGTATGTTTTGGTGCGGTTACTTTAGCTGCTGCCTCACCGTGATGCTGGACTGCAGCCGACCGCTTCTGTTTAGAATCTGGCTGTTGCGATGCTGCTTGCCGGACCGGTCTAGCCACTGAGCGCTCGCGGTTAGCTTGCACTGGCCTTCTCGCCACCGCACGTCTGGCAGGGTGCCGTGACGCCGCATGAACAGGACGCCCGGGCCGTTTTTTCGCTGGTGAAGGGCCGCTAATACTTGCAGCTGCACCTGAAGTCACAACGGTTCCCACATCATTATTGGGCACCGTCTCCGTTTGATAAACGTACGTCACCGTTTGTGGCTGCTCCAAGAACATCCCTTTGATATTCTTGGGAACGTCGTAGAGCATATATCCCTTAACCGCCACCGCATCGGTCTTGTACGGTTCACCGACCCGCCCATGAAGACTCACATCCGCATGGAGTTTCTTGCCCTGCTGATCCACATAGCGGACAGTAACAGTCGCTTTCGCCGTGTGTGCAATTCCCGGCACCGTCGGCTTACCTGGCAATTCTGGCTGTGGCGTTGAAGGCTTGGGCAATGTTGGCGGCGTAACAATCGCAGACTGCTTCCCATAAGTATAGGTCACGTCAATGTCCTGTGTTGTGTACGCTCCCTTTGCATTCGCCGTTTCATGCAGCAACTTGTAGCCGGCTACCTCCACCGGATGTGTGGTGTACGCTTCGCCCACTTTCCCTACTGGTAACGTTTGATCTGGGGCAATTGATTTTCCCTGCTCATCGCGATAGTGCACGGTAACCTGCCCCGCAACTAACTGCCCAATCTGATAGGGCTGAACAATATCAAAAATATCCACTCCGGTCTCATCTTGACCTTCAGCTAATAAAAAGTTCTTGTCTGCTTGTGGTATCACATGAAAGCCTTCAAACTCAGTCAACCCTGGCTCTTGGTCTGGAATATACCAATACTCCAGACCTGTTCCGGCATCATCATAATAAATATAGTCAGTATCAACATTCATGTAAATAAGATTCCGGGCCCGCTCATGCCCACTCCCCGGAAGATCATAAAAATAAGCAATCTTCGAGTAGGGGCGGATCACCATATCAACAAGCTCGCCATTAGGCAATCGAAAGTCATTTTCTAGATGTGCCCAGCGATCATGCGGATCGACGCCAATCTTATCTAACGTCACGTGTTGATACTTATAATCCTTAACGGCCGATTGAATTGGCTTCAAACTCGAAAAATCTTTGACATGATTATTGACGATCGACAAGTACGTGAGATTTTTTAGTCCTGCCAACGGAGAGACATCCTCGATGCGATTAAAATCTAAATACATACGCTCGATTCCTGGCATCTTACTTAACGGCGAAATATCCACCAGATCACCGAATAGTGCGTAAGGCGCGTAGTTATAATCACCACCGCTAAAGTTAACAAACGTCGCATTCTGTGCGTACTGCAACCCCTCAATTGAGAACTCTTGCTGACCATCGATATAGGTTGAAATATGGTTTGATTCGTCACGGCCATCGACATCGATTCGTCCCAAAAATTGCATGTCCAGCTGACTGATTTCACTGACATCCTGCCAATGTAGCGGCACTTGATCCTCTTTAACTTGCGCATTTAACTGATAGAGCAGCGATTGTTGCAACCGTTTATTGGGCATCCACTGATCAATATTCCCTGGCTTGCTGTCCGGTAACTTCCCCGCTACCAGCTTCGGGCCACCTTTTAACAGGGCCGCATGATCTGTCGGTGGCGTCTGGTCGGCATAGGCAATATGCTCGTCAACGGCCAACATGCCGGCAACTATCATCAAGGCCACAATTGATAGCCACAGCTTAGCAGAAATATACATTCTATTAGATAGACTTAGTTCTTGCAAAGATAATCCTCCTCCAGCACGTTGCTTCCTCTCATCCGTAGCAATTACAATCTCAGGTACGTTACCCTCTTGATTATACCGACGTTATCCACAGAAAGATACTATAACGTTAATTATTATATATGTTATTAATTATAAAACTGGCCATCTTTAGCGCCACTACAGCTATTCATCTCAATTACAGCTTGAAATTTTTCCAAAAAAAAGAGGCCCCTCTTGGTGGCCTCTCAATCATCCTTCATTACTGATCTTTTCGTCGAGACTTAAAACCAAAGAACCCAAGGACGCTCAACAGTAATGCCACGCCCCAGACCGGAGAAGTTGCCTTTTCGTCGGTCTGCGGTAAAGTTGTCGCTGCCTGACTATCTGGCTTCGTTGCTAGCTGTTGTGGCGATTGGCTGGCTGTCCCAGTTGGATTACCGGTGACTTGATCGCCTTGACTACCTGTTGATGCATCTGGCTGATCAATCGTTACTTGGCCTTCATCAGAGTCGTTACCATCTGGTTCATCTACGTCAGGATCAGTCGTTACTCCATCACCATCACCTGAATCTTCCACTTTCGCATAGATATACGTTACCGTATCATCACTTGTCCCAAACGTTCCCGAAGCATTACCTGGTGTCGAGACGAGAACATACTTTGTCCCATCTACTGTGGCTGGTGAAGTCGTGTAGGTCTCACCTGGTTTTCCTTTTAGCAGCTGGTCGGCAGCTACTTTGACACCATCAGATGTTTGGAACTGAACCGTTATCGTCACCGTAGTATCCGGTTGTGGATCAACTGGCGGCGTGACAGTCCCACCATCTTTCTTGTAGACGAAGTTCACCGTAATGGCCGCGTCGCCGAATGTCCCACTAGCGTTTGCCGGTATCTTGGTCAGCGTGTACCCTTCAAAACTTTCCACTTCAGCTGCATAACTTTCACCGATCATACCCGTCAACGTCACGGGGTCCTTCAAGGCCGTTCCCTTCTCATCCACGTAATTCACCGTGACCGGCTCGCCTTCATCGGCCAGCACGTACGGCGTAAATAGATTAATCACTCGGCCCGAGTTGCTATCAATATAGGTCGACGTCAGGAAATACGTGTAGGCATTCGGATAGGCATCGTAGCCGGCAAATGGGCTGGTCGTTGGTCCAGGCATTATCTGATCAACAATATTGGTGTAAACGAGTTGATCACCCACCAATTTTGAAGTCCCACCATTGTAGTAGACCTTTGCCTGTGGGTGGTCGTGAATGCCAATCGGAAAGATCGGAATCCCCGTTCGATCACCGGCCACACTCGCCGTCAGGGTCACCCCTTGTGGTGCCTTCATCGGATTAGTCATCGTATAGGTCCGTGTCTTCTTATTGACGTAGACCACTGATTGTTCAACGACTTGGGCATCGTAGTTAAAGCTTTTTGTGTACTGCGACGCCTTCAGCGAAGACAAATCAGCAATACAGTTATTACTGATTTGCAACTGGTTAACTTTAGACAGCCCAGCAATCGGACTAATATCCGAAATCCGGTTGTTCCCCATCTGGATAGAGACCAGATTTTCCAAATGCCGCAATGGACTAATATCCACAATATCGCCACGGAAAGCGTTGTTATGAATATTCAGACTATTATAGAGATCTAACTCAACTAAATTCGTCGCATACTGCAAGCCTTCCAGTGAGAACTCGGTCTTCCCGTCAATGTAGAGTGACACAACAAATGACTGCGCACTTAATTTTTTCAATAGCAACATGTCTTCTTGAGTGACGTCCTTCGCACTAGCCCAGGTGCGATCCTTATTGTCCCGCTTTAATTGTTGCCACACTAAATTTTGTAGTGTCTCGTTAGGCATCCACTGGTCGATATCTGCCTTAACCTGTGGCGTTGCTTTGACCGTCAACGCCACAGGTGCCGCAGCCCGGGCCGTCTTAGAGGCTACTTGGCCGGTAGCCATTGTTGGTGACGTGATTGCTGGTGTTTCCGTGATTGCTGCTGGTGCTGTCGGTGGCGTTAACGCTTCATCAGTTTCCGGTTCTATTGATTCATTTGTGTCAGCGCTTTCATTTTCAGGCACTTCAACTGTGATATCTTCTGCATCTGTAGGCATAACGTCCGTGACCGACTCCACTGGTACATCGGGGGTTACTTCGGTTGTCGTCGGCTGGTCGTTGGCCGTAGTTCTTAATGTTACTTCTTGCGTTTGGGGCGTTGCACCGGTCGTTGCTGCACGATTTGTGTCCGTATCGGTAGTTGTATCTGCATGAGCAGACACTGATTGCGTCCCCAGTAAACCCAGTCCCAGACCGGCCGTAAGTATGCCAGTGTATAGCCAAGGTTTACCGTGTTGGGGGGTATGCCGTGAGTTCGTCATTGTTGCTCCTCCTTAATGATGGCTCAGCTAAAATATCCCGCATTTGTATTCAATTTTTTAAAGTTACACATCCCAGAAGTACGACCCCTTTGGTACCCTCATTATAACCAGAATTATCCGAAATAGCTAGTGAATACGTGTGAAAGTTTACGGGGATGTGTATCGTTTGACTTGTCTAATGTTAATTATCCATTTCACGTAAACCGCTTTTATACCAGCATTTAATCACTTTACGCCTGCATTACCGCATTTTATTCCTGCTCATATTGTCAAAGTTACACAATTCGAGATATGGAAAACAATTACAAAAAAATACTACCCATTTATGGTAGTATTTCCTAGAATTCGAATTGTATAAACTGCTACTTGATCCAAGCCTGTAACCCAGCGGCCAACAGCCCACCAAGGAGTGGCCCAAACATTGGCACCCAAGCGTAGTTCCATTCAGCGGAACTCTTGTTGGGAACGGGTAAGATGGTGTAAGCCAGCCGTGGGCTCCAGTCACGTGCGGGATTGATAGCGAACCCGGTGGTACTCCCCAAGCCCATCCCAATGGTCATGATCAGGATTCCAACGATGAATGGCTTGAGCCCTTGCGTGAAGTCCCCCATATTCAAGAGAATAAAGATGAACGCCCACGTTGCCACAACTTCGGAAATGAAATTAAACAAGGGGTTCTTGATGGCCGGCCGAGTCGCGAAGATGCCAACACTGTTTCCGGCCGCCTCATCCGGTGTTGCTTTGAAATGCGGATAGAACTGAAGGATGGCAATGGCAGCGCCTACAAAAGCACCCAGGAACTGCCCAGCTATGTATGGCAATACGTCTGACCACGGGAAGAAGCCGAATGCCGCAAAACCAATCGTGACTGCGGGGTTCAAATGCCCATCAGAACCGAGCATCCCAGCCACATAGACCCCCATAGTCACCGCCATCCCCCACGCAATACTGACAAACGTCCAGTCACTGCCAGTCGCATAAGACTTTTTGAGGTTGATTCCGGCACCCGTCCCAGTCCCCAACAGGATCAGAATCAAGGTTCCAAAAAACTCTCCTATAAATCCATTCATAAAATGACACCCACCTTGTTATAATTTCGCAATAATTTTTCAAACTATTCATAGTCTACCATAACTCAGAAACAAAGGGGGGCTTGATTTTACGGCCTATCAGTCGGTATTAATATTCCAATAGAATCATCCAAGCCTTGTAATATTACATTAGTCGGTAAAAGCGTAATGCCAATAATATTGGGGCGTAACCATCCTGTAAAACTTCTAGGTTATCTTAGAAGTTGTACTAAAGCGATGACAATTTTACATAAGGGATGGACATTAATCATGCATATGAAGAAGATTGGTTTGGCAATCGCCTTTGCCGCTACACTGGTTCCCGCAATCAGTTTAGGCACAACCACGGCGCACGCCAACAGCACCAACACGATTGTTAGCACCAGCAATATGACCGATACCTCTTACATTCGTAAGAGCGCGACCGGTTGGACCTACAACTTGGGTGGCACTGCTAGCAGCATGACCTTTGGCAAGAAGACCCACTACTTAAAGAACTACCCCAACACGACTTGGCACGCCACCAAGAAACGCTATATCATCAAGAAGAATGGCGTGAAGTACCTCTACTATTACGTCACAAATGGCCGTAAGACGGCATCCGGCTGGATCTGGCATGGCTACCTGCAAAAGAAGAACTACGCCCATACCACCACAACCAGCACGTCAACGACTGGTAACGGGACCTATGCTTCCATTTACAGCCAAGCTAAAGCACTTCTGGGTAAGCCTTACGTTTACGGTGGTAATGGTCCTAGCTCATTCGACTGCTCTGGCTTCACAAAGTACGTCTACAGCAAGGCCATTGGTCAAACGCTTCCCCGGACGGCCCAGCAACAATACAATGCCTACACGCACGTGAGCGCCAAGAACGCCCAACCCGGCGACCTGATCTTCTTTGGAACCAGTACGGGTAACATCACGCACTGTGGGATTTACCTGGGCAACAACAAGATGATCGATGCTCAACTTCGCGGCGTTGTGACTGAAGCCACTAACGTTTCCTGGTGGCATACGGTTGGTTATGCCCGCCCAGCAACTTTAAGTTAATCAGCATTTTGAAGGTCGCGATGTGAGTCGCGGCTTTTTTGATTTCAGGAGACATCCCTACTTCATTCGCAAGTTCTGTTAGTCTTTCAAAGATTAGAGTTGTTTTTTTAAACGTCCCCAATTTGTGATACCCATTATCACTCCGAAAAAGATTCCACCCAGAACAGAGCCCTTAATGTTACCTAATGAAACTAATTGCTGGACAAAATTGTCACCATCGAAGAACCAGTTGAGTAAAGCTTTTAAAAGGTACGTGAAAACTGCAAAGTAAATAGCTTGTCCCAGAGCTGACTTCAGAACGTGCCCCCACGCCATTGGCATATCACTGGCGTCAACTTCATTGTCAGTAAGGTGCGCACGATGACTAGCCATTGCGAGATAGGGACAAATGACTGCCCCGAAAAAAATCGAATTGAATAAGACGATACCGAGAAGTGCGTATTCAGGCGAACTAGTTGCCCAAAAAATAGCGATGATTGGCGGCAATAACAGTGCAGGTACGCACATCATTAGTGCGTTAGTCCCAATACGATTAACTTCCTGACGTTTATATTCGTCAAAATCCCCTGAAATATTGAAAAAGTGTTTTACAACTTGATCACGTAATGTTACCCCTTTTTTCATAATAATTACTCCTCCCAGAATAAATGGTTCAAATCCGTATTAAGGGCCTTTGCCAACCGTATACATAGATCAAGTGACGGATTATATTTATCATTTTCGACTAAATTAATGGTCTGACGGGCAACAGCCACCTGTTTGGCAAGTTGATACTGAGTTAAGCCTGCCACTTTCCGAAATTCTTTGACGCGGTTCACGCAGGTCACCTCTTTTGAAATGTTAGATATATATGACATTTTTAGTATAGAAGCATATCATCCATATGTCAACTATATGTGACTTTTCAAAAAGTAAACGCATGTTCTTTACTAACTACGTGTAAGCCTTAATCACCCTGTCAGAACGTTGTAACAAGTATATCAATTGCCGAATGTGGGCTTTGAAAGCTGTACAAAAAAACTGCCACTCCATCGAGTAGCAGCCTTTATTTACATATTCATTACTATGCTGGTGATACATCCAGGTTCTTGTTGCCACCGTTTAAAATCTTGAAGAAACTAGCCAGTTCCTTCTTCCGATATGCAGCGGGAACGAATTCCCGGATGGTCTCCAAGTCGAAGCCGGTCGCTAACTTGTTGCGGTCAACGACGATCGGATTCTTTAAGATCCCTGGGTTCTTTTGTAAGAGATCCACGAGCTCGTTCATCCCCATGTCTTGCACAGAATCGGGTAAAGCCTTGTAGGCCTTAGAACGGGTAGAGATCAGGTCGTCAGTCCCATCTTCAGTCAGGGACAACATGTATAGAATTTCTTCACGTGTTAAGGGTTGTTTTTTAATGTCACGAGCAGTAAAGATGGCGTCGTGGTTAGCAAGCCACTTCATGGCCTTCGTTACCGCAGTAGTCTTAGCATGAAAGTACATTTTAATCATAGAATCGCCCTCCAATTATCTTCTCTTCGATGAGGTACCAGATTTAGCACTCTTTTGCTGGAGTGCTAATTTATATTTTCATTGTACACCACAATGAGAAATGATGAAACCCATTACCCTCAGCTAAGCTCACCTTTTAATAATTTCGCAAGAATCTTGCAAATCGGTGATTTATCAGCAATCCCGATACAACGGGCTTACAGTAACCTTACCAAGATAATCCAACCTTTCTAGGATAGAAAAATGAAATTTTTATGAATTTGTTAGGGCTTACATTTTTTGAGTCCTCATGAAAGCCTCACGCGTCCTTTTGGTCCAGATTTCTTAAAGGTTGGAAACAGTGTACCATTTTTCATCGATAAAAGTCCTTGATTTGAATCAAAAAAATAAAAAAGACACAATCCCCTAAAATCAGTGAGATTGTATCTTCCTAAAACGATAATCCTATTAAATTATGAATCCAAATCAAAGGCTAATGCCCGCGTCCATAAACCATTGTCCATCTGGTAGTACGTTGACACTTTACCATTGGAATCAGTCCGCTTGACCCGGTGTGTAATCGTCACGCGCCGTTCTGAAATATCAGCGGTCGTACCCTTTTGCTTGGCCAGCATAGAATCGTTGAATGGTTTCGTGTAGACCGGATAAACCTTCATTAGGTTAAATGACCGGTCGTAGCTCTCACTCTTGAACGTGTCAAACGTCAAAGCACCCTTGCGAATCCAGTACTTTTTGGCATTGTCACTCTTACTGAAACGAATCCGGTACCACTTACCTGTATCGGCAGTAGCTCGCATATCAAGGTAGACCCGCTTATTCTTAATGCTCTTCCAGTTGAACTTCAAGATGTTCCAGTTTTTGTGACCCTTGATGTGGTTGTACACAGCATACGTCTTGTACTTAGTCGATAACTGGGCATGTTGCGTGTCCAGACCACTGTAGTACTTTTCAGACTTGTTGGTCTGCTTACGCTTCTTCAGCTTCTGAGAAGTCGTGCTGCTAACTGATGTGGTCGGAATCGTCGGCTTCGTTGTCACTGTCTGCTTCTTGGCCTTTTTGATCGTGTTATTACTGATAGCAATCGTATCGCCAGTCAGTGCGAAGTTACTCTTCACGAAGGAAGCACCCTTCTTCTGCGTGGTGACCTTGTTACCAGTGATTGAGACACCCGTCATTGGGTTGTCTGCGTCCGCACTATCCAAGAAGATGTATTGCTTGGTTGGATTAACGTTGGTAAACGTATTATCTTCAATGTTTAAATTCGACATCTTGTAATCCGATTCGGCGTTGTACAAGTAAATGTAGTTACCGGAACCCAAGACGTGTTGGTTAATAAACTTATTGCCCGTGATCCAAAGGTCAGAAATACCCTTGAAATGAATCGTGGCAACACCATCATCCATCAGTGGTTTAGGATCAACCACCGTGTTGTTGGTAAAGTACACGTTGTGGATAATTCCACCCTTACCATGGGCGTAAACAGCGTGTTCACCAATTGGATTGGGTGCATAGGACTGCACTTGTCCGGACTTCTTTGAGACTGGTAAGAATTGGTTCTTATTGACTCTGACATTGTAGGTTGGGAGGTTATCGTACTGATCGCCAGGGTTCTTGTAAGACATCGCCTTGGCATTTGAGTAGTCGACTTGGATAGCTTCCTTGAAATCTTGTGACCCATTGAACCCAGTGAAGACGGAGTTGGTGATATCGATATCATGACTCCCATCGAGGTCAATGTAGTGGCCAGTCGGTGATTCTGCATTATCGAAGACACAGTTGTCAAACGAAATGTTCGTCGCGTGGTGGACACTCTGGGTGAAAACACTTTGACCCAGCTTCGTATTGTCCCCTTGGAACGTGGCGCCTTCCCATTTGACGTTGCTGATTCCACCGTCGTAACCCGCTTCGGGACTTGGATAAACAAAGTTCACTCGGTTGCCTGAAGTAATCCGGAAAACGGCACCTTTATCAAACTTGAATGTAATGTTTGAATGTAGTTTGATGTTCCCCGCATCAAACACATAGGTCCCCTTCGGTACATGAACCGTGAGATCATCGCTGTCCCACTTGTCCAGCATATCTTGTAATGCCTCGTTGTTCGCCGTCTTGGCATCACCGGTCATCCCTTGATGCTTGGCATTGATCGTTGTCGCCGCCTGGGCAACAACCGTGTTCCCTAATTGTGGTGTTCCTGGAACACCGCTCAGTCCTAGAACAGTTGCCCCCATTGCAACCGTGGCCAGCAACCCGAGTTTTACCCGTAATTTCAAAAAAATCCCCTCCAGTTCCAAATTCTTCCAACAGTTCCATTATAGCTAAGACATTAAAGCGTTGGGTCATCTTAACCTAATTGTCACACGATTGAAAGATTCTAGTCGTAAAGGGGGTTTCTTTTCAATTGTAAATTAAGTTTAATTTATTACATTAATTTAGAAATATCGTCATGCAACCCGTTCAGGCGTTCAACTACTTGACCACGAACAGACGTGTAAACCTTAACACCATCTGGCGTTAACTTCAGATTGTGTTGCCGACGATCAACCGTTGAAGCGATACTTTCAATTAAACCAGCCCGTAATAACCGCGAGATTTGACCGGAAATCATTGACTTAGAAACACCGATCTGGCCAGCAAATTTAGTTGGCGTGAACTCCTCGCGTTGAGTCGTGATAGCATGTAACAGGTTGAATTGTTCCAAGGAAATCGTGATTTCCTCCGTTTTAATCGTTGTTACTGGCCGCATAATCTTTTGGAGTTGGGAAAACCATTCCAAGGATTGGTTTAAATCGTTAGTTTGCGTCATTTTTTGCTTTCTTCCTTTCCAGTTGGGGATTACCAGGTGTGCGGATAAAAAAGATGTTACTATTCTTACCCGCTAACCATTTATTATAACCCTCATTTTCAGCCTTTATGTTACCGATTCATTAATAGTTTATAGCATTACGAATGAAAAAACTAGTGATACGCCATCATTTTGTCATATTTCTTCCAGATTAGAACATTGAATTCAGAAACAGAACCCCGTATGATTAAAGTTAAGAAAAACTAAACGAATAAGGAGCTTGGTATGACAAGAATTAAAATGATTGCGACCAATGTTGATGGCACTTTTTTGACTCAAAAACGGCACTACAACCAGACGCGTTTTGCACATCAATTAATGGCACTCGAGGCCGCTGGTATTCGCTTCGTCGTGGCTAGTGGCAACCACTTGGGTCACCTGCACCGCGTCTTCGCACCAACGCCTGCCGTTCAGACTTTTGTGGCTGAAAACGGCGGTCTGATTGTGGATCACGGTCAAACACTATTTGAGGACGTCATCCCCACGCCGACCGTTCACCAAATCGTGGCCGACATTCTCGCTGACGATACGTTGCGGCCACAGGTATTACGCCTGTCCGGTGCGCATGGAACCTACATCAACCGACGCGACCACCCGAGTGATCCCACGTCTCAGGCCTACTTCTTCAATAACATTGTGCTGGTCGATGACCTCACCAAAGTCGAGGACACTATTTATAAAATCAACGGCGAGTGGCCCAACGACACAATTCAGCGCCTAGCGGACCGGCTAAATCACCGATTCCCCGGTCAAATCAATGCCATGGCTAGTGGTTTTGGCAGTATCGATATCGTGGCAGCTCACATGAACAAGGCCATTGGGGTGACCCGACTAGCGAAGTCCTGGGGGATTGTCCCGGCAGAGATTGCGGCATTTGGTGACAATGATAATGACCGCGATATGCTGGCCCATGTGGGTTTGGGGATCGCTATGCAGAATGGAAGGGACACCGTCAAAGCCGTGGCCGACCTCATCACCCCTGCCGACAATGATCACAATGGCGTTCTCGATATCATCGATTTTATTTTAGCAGGTAAAGTTTAAAGTCAGCTAAACATTTAGCCGTTGACCTAAATCAGGCCGGCGGTTATTTTGGTAACTCGTCCCAAATTAAATTTGCAATCAATTGCCACATTTTTGGTGAAGCGTGCAATTGGCCATGACTCGTCCCCGGGACGTGTATCTCCTGATAGGTGATGGCGCTGCCTGCCAGGATCGGCCGTAGCGCGGTCACCTGATGAACAGGCACTGAACCATCCGTTAAGCGACCTGAGAGCGTCCCATAGACGTTAATCACGGCACCGTGATGACTTACTGGCAAATGATGTCGCGCAGCTCTCAGCCGCTCATAAGCCGCATCAGCGGGGCCGCCAACTTTCCCCTCATTAACTGGTGCTCCCAGTAGAATCAGCCGTCGCAACTGTGGCAACTCCGAGCGGTGCCCGTTCAGTACGAAGGTGTGGACCGCCGCACTGCCCCCCCAGGAATGGGCCACCGCGTTGTATGCCGTCACGCCATAACGGGCTTTCAGTGCCGCCAAAATCGCCGTAAGCCATCTAACTTGTGGCTGATAGTCGCGCGTCAGACTGTGATCAAACAACACTTGAATCAGTGGATTCGTCTCCGTGACCGACCAATCGCCAGCAAAATGGAGGTCCCCGCGCCAATCAACGCGAACCGTTAGAACCTTGTGGCCGTATCCCTGTTGTGCTAACCAGCGTAACAAGCCGTTATAAGTCCACGCGTGACCACCCCACCCAGGAATCAGGAGAGTTGGGACGCTTGAATAGGTTACATCAGTTCGTCGTTGTGCCAGTGGTTGTGGCGCAATAGCTAACTGACTCACCCAACGGTAACTGAGCCAGCCGCCAACAACGATTGTCGGCAACCAATGCCATTTAAGAGTCAATACGTTCCCCCCTAAACTAAACCATTATGCCAGTTATTTTGATTGCGTACAAGTTATATCTGAGTTGCTTAACATTTGTTATGATAAACTGCAATTTAAAAAAATTATCCGCATAAAGTTATCTGGGTTGAGATTACTGTAGTTAAGGGTTTCGTTGCGATAATAATCTAAAAAGGTCACCCGTTTATTGGTTTTCGTCCCAACTATATTTGACAATTGTACGGATAAAAATATAGAATAGAGCCAGAAATGAAAACGCTTTAATCTATAGAAATCGAGGACTTGCTCATGAAAACTGCTACGACGAAATGGGATACTTACCAGAATCAGGCTGTCACCGAATATACGATTGAAAATAAAAATGGCGTCAAACTTGGCATTTTAAGCTGGGGGGCAACGCTACATACGTTATCCGTACCAACTGATAAGGGTGACAAGAACTTGGTGTTATCTTACCATAAAATGGAAGATTATCTGTCCAATCCGTTTTACGTCTGCATGGGAATTGGCCGGATCGGTGGCCGTTTAGGCGGCGGTACCTTCGAAATGGGTGGCAAGACTTACAAAGTCGACACCAACGAAGGTAAAGACACGAACCTTCACGGTGGCCCTCACGGCTTCAACACCGTTAACTGGGATGGCGAAATCGATGACTCCGACGAAAACGAAGCCAAGATTATCTTGAGCCATACTTTCAAATCCAGCGACGATTCCTTCCCTGGCGACATGACTGCCAAGATGATCTACTCTCTGGACAACAACGACCGTGTTAACTTGAAGTTCGAGTCCAACTCAACGGCGCTGACCCTCTTCAATCCAACGTTGCACGTTTACTTCAACTTGAGTGACGACCAATTAATCTCTGGTCAAACGTTACAGATCAACGCCAAGGAACACTTGGAAGTTACTAGCGAAAAGATTCCTACGGGGAACTTCATTCAAAACGCTGGTACCCCATTTGACTTCAGTAATGGTCAAAACTTGGGTGAAGCTATCCGCGGTATGCAAGGGACTAACGAAAAAGGGTTCGATGACTTGTTCCACGTTGAACCCGGTGAGGACAACACGATTGCTGAATTGAGCGATCCACAATCCAACCGTTCCGTGACCATCAAGTCTAGCCGGAATGGGCTGGTCGTCTTCACGGCCAACTCTTTCACCTCTGACATGAAGCTAGCCACTGGTGCCGGTCAACCTTACATGGGGGTTGCTCTGGAAGCACAGACTCTGTCTGATACGCCACACCATCCAAACTTTGGGGACGTGTCCGTACCTGCTGGCGAGACTAAGACTTACCAAATTTCATACGAAGTTAAGTACTAGAAGTGTTAGAAACGCCCCGCTACCCATCGGTAGTGAGGCGTTTTTACGCTAGTCGTAGTGTACCATACCGCCGCGAACGCGAGAAGCACAATCGTTTTATCGCCCAATGGGTTAATGAGCAAAATCGTTGACAGCCTCCGCGGCACCATGTTATGCTGGCAAAACGTAATCATTACTAATTAGATAGAAGGAGATTCCTTAATTCATGGCTAAAAAATCAAAGATTGCAAAAGAAAAAAAGATTGAAGCAACGGTCGCAAAGTACGCTGATCAACGTGCAGAATTAAAGGCCGCGGGCGACTACGCAGCACTGGCCTTACTCCCCCGGAATGCTTCACCCGTCCGGATTCACCATCGCGACCACTTAGATGGCCGGCCACACGCCTACATGCGAAAATTCGGAATGTCCCGGCTTAACTTCCGCCAACTCGCCCATGAGGGAAAGATTCCGGGCGTTAGGAAGGCTAGCTGGTAGAAGAGAGTGAAGCAAGCCGGTTAGATCCTGAGCATTAACGTCATTAAGTGCCCGCTCGGTGGAACCGAGCCGGTGCTTAATGGGGTTAAGCGCAGGGATCTGGCTTGCGCAACTCGTTTCGGAGGCTGCATGTTTCCGGATATATTGGTGAAAATGAGTTTAGCTCTCTAAGCCAAAATAGTCAGTAGCAGCCTCGCCGGGCAGGAGTTATTTAACTTTCTAACGCCTAATCACCCTGTAGCAGTCTCCCCAAACCCAACCAAAAATACAACCCACGTCAACCCTGCCCGCGGCTTCGTTTGACGTGGGTTTTCGTATGCTCTAAACTAAAATCATCATACACAACAAAGGAGTTTTTACCATGACAGAAGTCTTAACGGTCATCCGGGAATTCGACGTATTCGGCAACGCCGGCCAGACCCCCTACGGTATCGATACACCCAAAATCAACGCCCAATTCGTTGGTGTCAGTCCAGCCATGGCGTTTGACGCTAACAACCAACCCAAGCTGGCTCGCGCAAACGAACGCAAACTCCGCGACATTGAGGACGGTCTACGTCACGACTTTCACGACCAGATGGCTGCTTTGGATGGCAACGACCTTGCTCAAAATTTGCAAGCGATTCAGGACCTGATTGCCACTTTCAAATCCCGTCTGGAACAGGACCTGCTCAGCGACAACCAGTTGGCGCTAGAAAGTCTGACCATGAACGGTGAATGGCTGACCTACTGGCAGGATGATGCCCCACTCGTCAAGGCCAAGGCCCAGCAACAAGAAAACTTACCACAAGATTTCTAAGTACTCAAAAAAAAATTACCATCCTTAATGCTCTCTAGCACTAAAGATGGTGATTTTTTATTGCGGTTCAGATTTTAATTCAATAACATGAGGTGAGGCTCTTGCAATCTGGCCGCGTAACTACTGGCTTCGGAACCACACAATGATCCGTGGGCTGGACGGCTTTCGTGTGATTTCATCCACCAACAATTATTTTTTAAAATTAGTCTGTCAGCCAAATCGTCTGCCGACGTGCTTGCCATGCAAAGGTAACATCGTAAGCGAATCCGACTTTTAACCGGCGACAGTAACTAATTTTCAAACTTATTTCACGTCCACTGGCTTGCCGGCCACATCAATCGTCAACGGGTCACCGCTGAGTAACTTGAAGTGAGACCCTTGACCATCGACCGTAACCTCAACCAAGCGACCACGGAAGACTTGCCGGAAGGAATAGCTCGTCCAGTTCTTTGGTAAGAATGGTGCATAGTGGAGTTGACCATCACGAACACGCATGCCGGCGAAGCCTTGCACAACGGCAATCCAGCCACCGGTCATGGCCGTGATGTGCAGACCATCCGTGGTGTCATTGTTGTAGTTGTCTAAGTCCAACCGAGCTGTCCGTTCGTAGAGTTCAACCGCTTTATCTTCATAACCCAAGTCGGACGCTAATACGGAGTGAATGGCTGGTGACAGGCTGGATTCGTGAACCGTCAATGGTTCGTAGAAGTCAAAGTTAGCCTTCTTCTGTTCCGGCGTAAAGTCATCGATGAAGTCCCAGACCCCTTGCAGCACATCCCCTTGCTTGATGTAAGGTGACCGCAAGATCTTATCCCAAGACCAGTGTTGGTTGATTGGGCGTTGGTCGGCTGGAATCGAGCTGGCAGGTTCGATATCCTTGTCGAGGAAGCCATCGTGTTGGACGAAGATGTTCAAGTCCTTATCGTAAGGCAGGTACATCCGATCCACAATATCTTGCCACTGCTTCTTTTCGGCATCGGAAACATTGAGCTTCTTGGCCGTTTCGGCATCGACTTGATCCAGAATTTCCAGGGTGTACTTCAACGTCCACTGTGCCAGGAGGTTGGTATCCCAGTTGTTGTCAACGTTGTTCTCGTATTCATCGGCACCGGTAACCCCGTGGATCATGTACTGGCCGTTACGCTTGCTGAAGTGGACCCGGTCGGCCCAGAAGCGAGACATTTCGGAAAGCACCTTGGCCCCTTCGTGTAAGACATAGGAGGTATCGCCGGTGTAACGGGTGTAGTTGTAGATGGCAAAGGCAATATCACCGTTCCGATGGATTTCTTCAAAGGTGATTTCCCATTCGTTATGGCATTCGATCCCGTCGAACGTCACCATTGGGAACAAGGCACCCTTGAGCCCCTGTTCTTGGGCGTTGATGTAGGCACCATCGAGTTGCTTGTAACGGTACATCAGGAGGTTCCGGGTAACTTCAGGATTCGTGATCCCCAAGTAGACGGGAACGGCGAAGGCTTCGGTATCCCAGTAAGTCGCGCCACCATATTTCTCACCGGTGAAGCCCTTAGGCCCAATGTTCAAGCGGGAATCTTCGCCGTAGTAAGTGGAGAACAGCTGGAACAGGTTGAAACGAATCCCCTGCTGTGAGGCGTCGTCTCCAGCAATTTCAACGTCGGATTTTTCCCAACGGTCAGCCCAGATTTTGGTGTGGGCAGCTAACAAGTCCGCGTAACTTTCGCCGGCGACCTTGTCGCTCAGGTCGTGCATGGCCTGGGTTAATTTTTCTTGCGAATCGTAATCCCGTGAGGTAACAACGATCACGCGCTTCTCTAATTCTGCTGATGCATTGGGAGCAAGGCTGCCCGTGTAGGCGGTCATGACTTCCTTATCGTTCGGTTGGGTCACGGCAACATTGTTAAGGGCCGTTACCACACGCATCTCCATGCCAGAGGTGAAGCGTGGCGTGCCAAATGGGTTCGGCGTGGTCTTCGCAACGATGCTGCCCCGGTCGGCCTGCTGGTCGGTAGCCAGAACATCCCAGAAACGTTCATCATAGTTGGCTTCTTCGTTCATCACATCGGCATCGATGCTTGGCTTTAACGTGATGTCAACGGCTGCGGACCCCAGGTTCTTCACCGTCACCTTTTGGGCGGAAAGTTCTTGCTGACTAACACTCAGGAACCGTTCGAATTTCAAAGCGACGCGGACATCCCCGCGTTCAACCGTAAAGGAACGGGTCAGCACGGATCGGTGCAGATCGAGGTCAAGGGTAAAATCAGAAATCGTATCCTTGGCCAGATCGACTGCGTCTCCATTGAGTTCAACGGGAATCTTAATAAAGTTAACGGCATTGACCACTTTCCCAAAGTACTTGGGATAACCGTTCTTCCACCAGCCGACCCGCGTCTTGTCTGGATACCAGACGCCACCCAAGTAGATGCCTTGGAGGGAATCACCACTGTAGCCTTCTTCAAAGTCGCCACGCATCCCCATGTAGCCATTCCCGATACTGGTCATGGATTCCTGGAGGCGTTTGTCTTTGGGGTCAAAGGTATGGGTGATAACGTTCCACGGTTGTACCTCAAAAATTCGTTTCATGGTGTCATTTCTCCTTTTTATTATTTCTAGGTTGTTTAAGTTCTATTTTACAGATTAAGCTTTAGTTTTACAGAAATTGATGCTGACTTTCTAGCGAAACTAAGCACGGTAAGTTTCCTTGATGGTGAAGACGGACAAGGCACCAATAGCCATGATGATCCCAGCTAACAGGAACATGTTGGCTTGAGCGTGTCCAAATAATGGGAACAACGCGAAGCTGGCTAAGGAAGCTACGATTTGTGGCAAACAGATTGAACCGTTGAACAGGCCCAAGTAAGTCCCCATGTGGGCACCGGATAAGGCGTTGGTGACCATCGTCAGTGGGTAAGTGTTCATAGCAGCCCAAGCAATCCCAACGAGGATAAAGGAAATGATCAATGCGTATTGGCTGTGGACGAAGAAGACGGAAACAAATCCGATGGCCCCTAAGCCCAAGCTTCCGGCATAACCTAACTTGTGGACACTGTTTGGTAACTTAGCTAAGACATATGACCAGATAACAGCAGCAATGGATTGCACGGCGGCTAAGACCCCGTACCAGTTTCCGGCAGCTTGGTAACCAGCAGATGCAGCGTTGGTCGTGTGCCAAACGTTAGAAGCAATGGCCCCAGCGGAGTAAGTCCAGAGGTATTGGAAGGCAACCCAGCAGAAGAATTGAACTAAGGTAACCGTCCAGAAAATCTTAGGTGCTGACTTCAATAGCGTCCACCAGTTCCCACCAGTTTTGTTATCTTCTTTGGAAATCCCATGGTACTTGGCATAAGTATCTGGATCGTATTCCTTGACCCGGAAAATCGTAAATAAACTCGTGATAACTAACAGCACGGCACCAACGTAGAAGGCAACCGTAACCGTCGCAGGTACAACCCCTTTAGCAGCGGTGTTGGCTAAGCCAATCGCAGCGAACAGGAAGGGCAAGATGGCAGCTAAAACGGCACCTGTGTTGGATAAGAAACTTTGAATCCCGTAAGCGTAACTCTTCTGGTCATCGTTGACCATGTCCCCAACCATCATCTTGAACGGTTGCATGGCAACGTTAGAAGACAAGTCCAGGAAGGCCACGGTGATGGCCCCGAAGAGTAAGGCGGCAAGTGACGCATAACCAAAGCCCATGCTCCCGGAGTTCGGCAACAAACACATGACGATAACGGCCACGATAGTCCCTAACAAGAGATAAGGTAATCGCCGACCCCCTAATTTAGGAGCCCAGGTTCTGTCAGAATAATACCCGACAATCGGTTGCACAATCATCCCAGCTAATGGTGGCAAAATGAAGAACCACCCCAAACTGTTTGGGTCGGCCCCAATCGTTTGGAAAATCCGACTCATTTGAGAACTTTGCAGAGTGAAGGCGGTTTGCACCCCCAAGTAACCAAAGTTGATCATCCAAATGGTGCTGGCTGATAATGTCGGTAAACCGTTATGTTTCTTGGCTTCTTCGGCCGATAATGATTCGTCTGCCATGATCCAAAAACCTCCTCAGGTTAATTTCAAATTTAATAATTGCTAAGTAATTACTCATCGCGTAAATTCATTATGGCACCGCTTACATCCAAATGCAACCGTTTGCGCAAAAGTTTCTTCGTGCACCTTTTCACACCTGACAGTTTAAAAAGGCCCGGTTGTGGGATTTCTCTCCCGCAAACCAGGCCCTGATTTTTTATTTAATTTCGTAAGGAATTCTGATTTGTTTGGGTGCGTTTGCATCCTCAGTCTGCCGATCGCCAAACAACAGGCTAACCGTGGCCGACCCCATCTTCTCGGGGAATAGATTGATGGAATGCAGATTTGCATCCGTCAGGCCGGTTGGCAACGAGTGGTTGTAACTGACCACTGGAAAATGGCTGACGGCATACTGTTCACGCACGAGCCGGTAGAACTCAATGGCGTTGAAGTCATCGGTCGCCATGATCCCGTCAATTTCAGGATGATGCTTGATAAACGACTGGGCGTACTCAAGGTCGCTGAGCTTACAGGTGAGTGGCTCCACGTTAAATTGAGCCGCCACGCGCTCGTAGCCTTGGCGCCGCTGCCGTTCGTAGCCCCAGTCATGACCAGATTCAACGAAGACGGGATGCTTTACGGCCAATTGGTCTAGGAGGTAGGCTGCCCCACCGATGCCGGCTTCCAGGTTGTCGTTATCCACGAAGTAATCGTGGGCCCCATCGACCGGTTCCCCAATCGTCACAAAGTGCAGGTGCTTGTCGCGCAGGAAGGCTGCGACAGGATCATTCTGATCTACGTAGAGCAATACAAAGCGTTTGATCTTCCCCTGAGCCACCATGGACTTCACGTTCTCTAGCAACGCATCAGCCGTCTTGCTAATGGCTACGGACAGCACGTACTGGCGCTTCATTAGTTCGGTGTTGATACCCCGTAGAATGTCGATGTAGAACGGGTTGTCGGTCGAGTTACGGTCGGAAGTGGGAAACACGACCCCCACCGCATTGGCCTCGCCAGACGTCAGGTTCTTGGCATTATAATTTGGCCGGTAGCCCTCGGCTGCGGCCAACGCCTGAATCCGTTTCCGGGTAGCGGCGCTGATACGTGGATTATTATTCAATGCCCGGGAGGCTGTGGAAACCGAAACGCCCGCCTTAGCGGCAATATCACGGATTGTTAACATCTCTTCAAAAGCTCCTTATGCGCTTGACTGTATAGTTCCTAATGAACCAAATCTTACCATAGATACCGACCGATTAAAACAGTTCACCCGCCAATCATCTGAAATTGGTCTATGTTTACCAGTTTGAGGGTTACCTGCTGTCGCCTCCGGCTAGAGTAAATGTTAACTTTCATACAGGCTAACTTACCTGTCCCAATAACTGAGATTAACCTGGAGACGATTACTAACTTTGAAATTTCAAAACGAGATATTAGCGATTGAAATATTTTGTATTGAGTCAACCGTGAGTGAAAGTACATCATCGTTTTACTTAGATTCAAAAAATGCCGTTTACCGACGATCACACTTACTTATCGGTAAACGGTATTTTAATAGTCTATTTCAAGTATTCAAACGCACTCAGTTAAGCTTTTTTCTCATGGTGCCCACCCAACCCGACTGGCGGGTTCATTGGCAATGTTGTCACAAACTGACTCCCATGTGGATAATTAGCTTTCACAGCAATGTTGCCGTGATGGAGGTTCACAATCCAGTGGGCAATCGATAAGCCTAGCCCGTTACCACCGGTCTGACGGCTCCGGGAGCTGTCGACGCGGTAGAATCGGTCGAAGATTCGTTTCCGTTCATCTTCGCTGACACCAATACCCTGATCGGCAACAATCAGTTGCCACTTGCGGCCAACGACCTTAGCCGACAGCGTGATCGTACTGCCCTTGGGCGAGTATTTCAAGGCGTTGTCGATTAAAATATTCATCAGTTGATGGATCAGGTTCTGGTCTAACGTCGCGCTAAAATCCACGACCGGTGCTAGTACTAATTGCTTGCCCTGACTAGCCGCAATTTCCGTGTAGGGTTCCACCGTGTGTTGCAAGAATGACGCCACGTGTGTATTCTCAAAGTTCGTCTGCAGCGTATTGGAATCCGACCGCGCCAGCGCCAACAGATCCTGTGTCAGCTTCTGGAGCCGCTGACTCTCACTATTGGCTATTGCAATATTTTCCGCCTGATCGATAATTTTATCGTTAGGCTTGGTCAGTAAGAGTTCCAATTTGTTCTGAATAATCGTCAACGGGGTTCGCAGTTCGTGCGCCGCATTACCTACGAATTCTGTCTGGCGGCCCCACGACTTCAAGATTGGCCGCATGGTCAGGCGTGACATCCAGATACTCATCAGAATCGACAATAGCCAGAAGACGCCCATCGTAATCAACAATACCCGCGTAAAATTACTCATCGCGGCCTTCTGCGGATCGATGTTCTCCATGATCAACAGGTACTTGCCTGCCACTAACTTATCCGAATTGCTCTTGGGGACTTTAACCAATAACGTCCGGAAATTATACTTGCCACCCACCTGAATCGTGTGCAGCTGGCCGACCTGCGACTTATCCAACGTGATATTCTTCAAAGTATCGTAGCGTGACCCCAATTGCGCGTGATTGGTAATTTTGCCCGCGTCGTTAAAGATTAGGGTGGTCGTCATGAACGGATGAATCGCCTTGCCAGCCTGCACCTGTTTGCCGGGCTGTTTGCCCTGAACCATCGGTTTTTTCGTCAACATACCGCCATTCAACCGAGAAGACCGTTCGACCCGTAAAGCCTGGTCGGTGCTGGTCAGCATCGCGTTGCGGAATAACACGAAAACGATGACCCCCAAGAGAACGAAGATGATGGTGAATCCAATGAAATTATTAACAAATAATCGCCACTGTTGGGCGCGATTAACCTTATTGCTCATCTGGAGCCTCCACAATGTATCCCGCATTACGGATGGTCCGCAACGACAGGTCACTGCCGGCATTCTTGAGCTCCTTTCGCAGGTTACTCATGTAGACTTCAACGACGGAGAGACTGGTCTCGGAATCGAAGCCCCACAACCGGTTAAAGATCTGTTCCTTCGTGATGATTGTACCAGGATTGGCTACCAAATAAGCCAGCAAATCAAACTCGCGACCCTTCAGCGTCAGTGGTTCCCCTTTAAACGTGGCTAAGTGCTTACTGGTGTTGATTTCTAGCTGACCGAGGCTAATGACATCGGTACTGTTCAAATGGCCTGTCCGCTTCAATAACGCCTTCATCCGGGCCAATAGTTCTTCCCGATGGAACGGCTTGGTCACGTAATCATCGGCCCCATCATTAAAGCCCCGCAACTTATCGGCAATCGTATCCTTCGCCGTCAGAATAAGCACCGGCGTCTTGATATCCTTGTTGCGGATATGCAGCAGAAGATCTAACCCACTCTCACCAGGTAGCATCAGGTCCAAAATAATCGCATCAAAGACCCCTTGGCTGGCCAAAAACTCACCCTGTTCACCATCAAATGCGGTGGTAGTTTCACAAATCGGTTTAATTAATTCGACAATGTCCGCGGATAGTTCACGTTCATCTTCCACGACTAACACTTTAGCGGTAGTACTCAACGGGCATTCCTCCTTTAGTTTTTTTCAAAAATTAAATCACATAATTAATTTAGTAATATCTTGCCAGATGTGGATCTCAGCCCGAAACAAGCAAGCTGTCTTATCCCAGCAATCAACGCTAGCATAGTCTAAGCGTACCACGAACTTATTGTCACCAAGACACACCCTGCTATTATTTAGCCTAACCTTAAAAATCTAGTCAGAGATACCAATGAACACCTGCCTATGGCTGCTAAACTCACAGTCATGGTGAAACGCTGTGTAAGCCGTGAGGGTGAGGCAAATCAACCAAGCCATGGGAATTCTCTTAACGGTGTTCTTTACCGCTTAGAGAATTGGTGCCTTTGAAACTCGAACTTTGAGGTTCAAAGCAAGCCTGGAGACCGCTCTGTGGCTCCGGGCGTCCGCCCATAGCGTCACGGTTGATTTATTTGCCTCGCCCGGCAAGGCGCAAGTCACACCAGTCCCATCACCATAAACATCACTATTTGAACATCCACAGGTAACACCCAACATTAACTAAAATCATAGTCTACTAGATTAACGATAACGCAACCTTAAGTTATTTTCCTTACCAAAGTCTAAGTTTATCCGAAGTTTAGCACGTTCTTTGCCGCAATACCCGGGATTTAAGGTAAACTTTTCTCCAAGCACAGAGAATGTTATCCTATTAGGGTCAGACATTTTGATTGTCATCAACGGAGGGGTTTTCATGGAGCAACATCACAACACCTTGGCGCAGTTAAGAGCTAGCCGTTGGGTGTATTTGGGGGCATTTTTAATTCCGCTGGTCATCACGTGTGTGGTCTTCTGGCAACTGAAGATTACGCCATTTGGCAAGCATAGTCTGTTGTTTAGCGACACGGGCGCACAGTACGTTCCAATCCTGGAGTATCTGCGCTCGACCGTGACGCACGGGCAGTTCCACCTATTTTCATTTGCTTTGGGGACGGGTAGTAGCATGGTACCATTACTGACCTACTACGTGATTAGCCCGTTTAATCTTTTGATTCTTCTCTTTCCAGCGGCACAGTTACCGACTGCGATTGCTTGGATCGTCATCTTAAAAATTGGTACGATTGGCTTGACCATGGCGATTTTCCTGCGCCACGCATTCCTGCGTAGTGGTTGGTCACTCCTGCTGTTCTCAACCGCCTTTAGCCTGTGTGGCTTTGTGGCCATGTATTTCTACGACATCATGTGGTTAGACGCCCTGATTTGGCTACCAATTGTGGCTTTAGGGCTCCACCGAATTGTCAGTTCGCACCATTTTGGCCTCTATACTGCGAGCCTAACGCTGACCATTCTGTCCAATTATTACCTGGGCTACATGACCTGCCTGTTTTCACTGATGTACTTCATCTACTTGACGGTGGAACACCAACCGGTGCCCACCCCATTCAGGGAAACGTGGCGGATGCACTGGCCGGCGATTCGACAGTTTATCTTTGGCTCGCTACTGGCCGGCATGATGTCAATGATTGTCCTGATTCCAACGGCCTTGGGTATGTTACAAACGGGGAAGAGCAATTTCTTCGTGGATAACTACCTACCTACACCGCTGTTTGGACCAGAAGTGCTCGCCCAGTTCGGGATGGGGACGACTGATTTCACGTCACATCTCTACCACGCACCGAGCCTATTTATGGGGACACTGATGTTTCTCCTACTGATTGTCTACTTCGTGTCACCGAAGATCAAGGCGGTCGAAAAGACACGGACGATGTGGTTACTGATTGCGATGGGCTTGAGCCTGTTCCTGACAGTGTTCAACACCATCTGGCACATGATGCAACAACCAGCCGGTTTTCCGTTCCGAAACGTCTACTTTTTCACCTTCTTAGCCATCGTCACGGCATATCGGGCCTGGCAAACGCATCCCGACCAAACCATGAACGATCCGCAGAAGATTCTCGCCCTGTTGTGGGGTGCCGGACTGTTGACGATTGGTTTCGTCTCAGCACAATTTCTCCCCAAACTGTGGGAGAAACTTTCGCCAAGCTACAACAACGATCTCTACCTCAACAGTCAGCCCAATTTCCACTTACTGTGGTTGGCGTTAGGTCTGTTGTTACTCAACACCATGCTGATATTTGTGACCGAGTGGCGACCGATTCGAATCGGCCTGCTGGGCCTGATCATCTCCTGTGAGCTGGGTGGAAACTTCTTCATTGCCACACACGGGATGGACTTCGGGTCCGAGACCAAGTTCGAGAAATATTTCAAAAAAGATTCTGCCATTCTCAATAAAATCGATGCCTCTTCGACCAAATTCAACCTACACCGGGTCGACTACCTGCATTCGACCATTGGCAATGCCTACACTGGACAATATAACCACTACAACGATCCACTGATGTTCGACTACGCCGGGCTAAGTTCCTACTCGTCTACGCTGGATGAACAGTCGCGGGTCTTCCAACACGATCTGGGCTACTTCAGCCCTAATGTGCGCCGGATCAGTGCGCAGGGTTACACGCACCTGACGGATACGTTGTTTAGCGTGAAGTACCGGTTGAATGCCGATAACAAGCATCCTGTGACCCGCTTGAATTCATACGCCGGTCTCGGATTTGCCGTACCAAGCAAACTAGCCGACGTGCAGCTTCGCGACCAGACGGCGCTGTTCAATCAGCAGATGATTCTCGATGCCTTGGGTGCACAGCCGAACACGTTCGCTCGTACAACGGTCATGGATATTTCCACCCACAAGGCTACGGCTAAGGAAGTAGCCAGAGCCGCGGCAAAACGTAATCGTCATCAGGGGCCACGGTACGTGCAGACGTTTAAGCTCCGAGTTAACGCGACCGGACTTTTGCACGCTTACTCGCCATCGGCCAACGTCATCTACTCCAGCCTGTTGGTCAACGGCAAGAAAGCTAAACCGCTGATTAATGCCGATGGCACGCGCTACGTCTTCAAGCTGGGACAACATACGAAAGGTGAAATCGTGACGGTCAGCTACATTACGTCGCGTCCACAGGCTGGTTACGATAACGAATTCGTTTCGTTAGACCAGGCTAAGTACGTCAAGCTGGCGCAAAGTCTGAAGCAACAACGCTTCAAGCTGGATCGCAAAAGTGGTGTCACCTGGTTATCGGGACACGTCACGGGGTCGACGCAACGGCGCTTGCTCTACGTGTCGATTCCCGATACGCCGGGGTGGCACGCCACCGTCAATGGCAAACCGGTCAAGATTCGTTCAGCCATGCATGCCCAGTCAATCATCCCCGTGGTTAAGAACTACCGCGGTATGATTGGTGTTCCGATCCACGTGGGTAAGAATCACGTGATTCTGAAGTACACCACGCCCGGGCTGACGGCTGGCACCCTGCTAAGTGCCTTGGGAGCTGCCATCTTCGTCTTCCTGCTGATTGCCGGGGAATGGTTACGACCATTACGACGGCGCAGGGCACAGCGTGAAACAGACCGCATCTAACTTTAGATTTTGCCAGAGGGTCAGCTCAAATTGAGTTGACCTTCTTTTTTGCCCTCCACTTATTACTAATTATTACTAATGTAATTTTCGGGAAATTTGTCTCATCTTTTTGTAAAAAATCGTTTTAACCATGAATCTATTATTCACTATAACCATCAAAAAAAGGACGACCACAATGCGGTCGCCCCTGATATCTATCTAACTTTTCTACCCTATTCTGACGGTCGTACCTTAGAACGATCAACCTCACCGCGATGGGCTCGGTTCATCGTGACCCGTAACAAGAACGGCGCAACCAGCGTCGCAATGATGATTGCTGCCACAATAGCCGAGTACCGTACCGGTGACATCAGCTTTGCCGTAAACCCAATCTGAGCAATGATCAAGGCCATTTCACCCCGCGAGACCATCCCGGCACCGACCGCCGTGGAACTATCTAGCGAAAAGCCGGCCATCTTGGCACCGGCTCCGGCACCAACCAACTTGGTCAGGACGGCCACCACGGTCAGCACCGCGATGAATCCGATCTGCTTGCCCAGGCCGTTGAAGTCCATGTTCAGACCGATGCTGACGAAGAATACGGGGATAAATAACGCATAACCGATGGGCTCGATGTGCCGATCGACAGTGGATTTCGCACTGGTTTGTGAGATCGCGATCCCGGCAAAGAATGCCCCAACCACATCGCTCAGGCCAACTAATTCAGCCACGTAAGCCATCCCGAAACACAGGATGATGGCCATCAGCGTCTGCCCCATCGGAATCATCAGGCGGTCACCGATTTTTGCCATGTACGGTGCGACCCAACGGACTACGAAGTAGATGGCAGCAAAGTAAACGACCTCCTCAATCGTCGTCAGCAGTAAACTCCCGGAAGCCGCAGCGGTATCGCCCACGGCAGTCCCGGTGGTAGAGACCAGCACACTCAAAATGATGACGGCCAGCACATCATCGACGACAGCGGCCCCCAGGATTGTGGTGCCTTCCCGGCTATTCAGCGCGTTCATTTCCTTCAAAACTTCTACGGAAATTGACACGGAGGTAGCCGCGAAGATCACACTGATGAAAAGGCTCTCCGTGGTACCGAGGTGGTACAGTATCCCCACTAGATACGTCCCAATTACTGGAATCAGGACCCCCATCAACGCCACGAGCACACTGGGCTTCAGGTAACGTTTCAGGAGCTTTAGATCACTCTCCAATCCCGCAATAAACATCAGAATAATGACACCCAGTTCGGCGTAGCTCTCCAGAACGTGCGTCAAACTGATCCAACCTAACATGGCCGGGCCAATGATGACCCCCACCAAGAGTTGCCCGATGACGGCTGGGATTCCGATGCGCGTACTGTAATGGCCGACAATCGTTGTTGCTAATAAAATTAACGTTAAGTTTCTTAAGAGTTCCACGAGTAGCCTCCTTTGTTTGACAAATCTATTAAAATTCCTATATGGTTGGTTTTGTCTGTCGATCTGGTCCCCCAATAGCTGACCATTTTACCCCAAGCAGCTAAAAAGCGACCGCTTCAAAACGGCCCTCCCAACCCAAGGAGAACACTATTCTTGAAAGCAGTCGCTTCAACCATCTTTAATTTAATTAGTTTATATTATACAGAAGAACGGGGTCCACCGCAACCCAACCGCACCAGGCCGGATACTTCAGCCCCACAACTAACGCGTTACACCAAAATCATCAAATTCCGTCTACACCAACAAAATTTATAGCTACCCGCAACCCCCGAATCGTGTTAAACTAATAACGATTGTGAGGTGACGCGTGTGAAGTGGTTAGAATCTAACTTAGTCGTGATTTTTTGGGCGGTTATCTTTGGTGAGGTCATTGGCTACATCGTTGGTGCCTTGAAACAAGTAACTTACGACCCAATGACTATTGGCATTACTATGGCAGTTGTTGCTGTCGTCGCCGTCAATGGGATCATGTTACTCGGTCGTAGCGACGTCAAGTCTTCTGAAGGTAAATAAGCGTTCACAATAAGCATGACCGAAACCTTTTGCAGAGAGTGAAGCAAGCCGCTTAGACTCTGAGCATTAGGGAAATAAGGAGCTTCTGTTCGGCTATGCCGGGCAGGAGTTCCTTATTTTGCTAAGCGGAGGAGTCTGGCTTGCGGAACTCGTTTCAGAGGCCGCATATTTCCCAAGTATTTCGGCGAGAGAAAGTCTAACGCTCTAAGCCAATTAAGTCACTAACAACTCACCACCTATTTCTTTAAAACAATATTCAAATAAAACAAAACAGGACGCTACCTAACAGAAATCACTTTCCGCCAGGTAGCGTCCTTTCCAATTACTTACTAATCATGAACTGCCTACAACTGTCCGTCCTCGGCCCGAATCTCATTCTTAATTTCATTCATATCTTGATCCAGTTGATGCACCAATTTGGCCTTGGCAATCAGCTCTTTACGAAGCTCCGCCTGGTGCTGGACGTTTTTCTTATAACTCAATTCATGTTCTAGGGACGCCCAGAAGTTCATGGCAATCGTTCTGATCTGAACTTCCACTTTCACCGGTTCGACCCCGGCATCCAAATATACGGGTACCGACAGGATTAAATGCAGGCTACGATAACCATTAGCCTTAGGATGCGTGATATAATCCTTGCGCCGCAGGATCTGGATGTCCGGCTGCTTCTCCAACCGACTTTCCATTGCGAGAATATCATCCTCGAAACGGACGATGATTCGGATACCAGCGATATCGTGCATCTCACCTGGGAGTTTCTCTAAGTCAAAATCAAAATGCTTACGCTGCACCTTTTCCAAAATACTTTCCGGCGACTTGATTCGCGACTGCAGGCTATCAACCAGTGTGTGTCCGTGTAAAATCTGATACTCCTGGTCAAGATACTCAATCTTTGTTCGTACCACTTTCACGGCGCTATTGTAATCCAGCATCAACCGCCGAAAGTTATCGACCGCTGCCAGCGACGTCGGATCATTGGGAAACTGCGTAGGTAAATTCTCGTTAGCCATGTTAATCCTTCCTAGTTACGCGTTTTTTTGCCGAAAATGCCGTACTTCGGGAACGACCCACCATAACAGTAGGAAATTCAGCAATAAGGTGATGGCGGTGAAAATAAACACGCCATTATAGTTGAAGATATTCGCCACGAGGCCACCAAACAGGGAGCCAAACATACTCCCCGCCGCCTGGAAAGACTGATTCCAGCTGAAGACGGTCCCTGTCAGTTCTTGCGGCGAATTCTTCGTCAACATCGTTTGGACTGCCGGGAACAATGCCCCGTCAGATACCCCAATCATAAACCGTAAGATTCCCAGAAGCCAGATACTTGTGACGAATCCTTGTGGGAAATACATCAGTACTGCAAACACGTAGCCAAAGATCAGCACCCGGCTAGTCCCTCGGCGATCACCGTAATCCCCCAGCTTGGGTGCTGCTAGTAGCGTGGAAATCCCAGGCAAAGCGGCAATGATTCCGGCAACCAACGTAATTGGCCCAGTATTATTCATCAACTGCTTGACGTACAGACTAATAATTGGCGTGATTGAGTTGTTTCCCATTTGAATGATCATCGTCGATACCAATAACACGAGGATCAGCTTAGGTCGTTTGACCCTATGTAACCAACTGCCCGATTGTTCCTGTTGATCGCGGGTGATCGGCGTAAAGTGTTCGTGAACCAACGTGGCACTCAGGATAAAGACAATGATCAGAAAGATACCGGTCAGGATAAATGTCCAGCGAATGGAGAAAACCTGGGCCAGAATCCCACCGAGCACTGGACCAATCAGGTTGCCACTGACGTATCCAGTCGTCAGAATGCCTAGTGCACTCCCACTCTTTTCCCGGGGCGTTTCCGCCGCAATCAGTGCGGTTGCGTTGGGAATGTATCCGGCAAAGAAGCCTTGCAAGAATCTTAACCCGATGAGTTGCCACACATTACTAACAAACCCCATCAAGCCAATCACAATGGCCATCCCAAAGGATGAACGGAGCAACATGATCTTGCGACCTTTGGTATCGGCCAGCTTACCCCACAACGGCGAAACCAGCGCGATCACGAAGAAGGTCACGGCGTAGGTCACCCCACTGTACATCGTTAACTGACCCTTGGTAAAGGTTCCCAGGTCATCGACATACAACGATAAAAATGGCATGACTTCACTAAATCCCATGCCCGCAATAAAAGTCCCCAACCATAAAACGGCTAAGTTTCGCCGCCATTGTTCAGGTTTTCGTGTGTCCACGACGTCATCGCCTCTTAACTTATCTAAAAATGCATTAACTATTAGTGTAGCATAAAACCCGTTATACCGCCGTTATATTGACCTCCGAAAATTTTTGTAAATTTTTTTAATAAAAAGGTTGGAATTTTGATGGTTTTGTTTCATAATAGGTGACAAGCATGTGACGTAGTTCACTTATAATTTTGTTGATAGTTCTTTCAAACCTCACTTGCCATTAATTTTAGTCAGTTGAGAATCAACAAGAAATACATGACGCAGATCACACAAATATTTGGAGGTAATACACATGGCTCATCGTTTAGATGGAAAAGTTGCAATCGTTACTGGTGGTACTCTCGGAATTGGTTTGGCTGTTGCCGACAAGTTCGTTGAAGAAGGCGGTAAGGTTATGATCACTGGACGTCACAGTGACGTTGGTGAAAAAGCTGCTAAGAGCATTGGTGGCCCAGATGTTATCCAATTCTTCCAACACGATGCTACTGACGAAGCCGGCTGGTTAGCATTATTCGATGCTACTGAAAAAGCCTTTGGCCCAGTTACGACGATTGTTAACAACGCCGGTATGGCCGTTAACAAGAGTGTTGAAAACACGACGACTGAAGAATGGAAGAAGCAATTGGCCGTTAACTTGGACGGTGTCTTCTACGGTACTCGTTTAGGTATCCAACGCATGAAGAACAAGAACCTCGGCGCTTCAATCATCAACATTTCTTCTATCGAAGGCCTTGTCGGTGACCCTAACTTAGGTGCCTACAACGCATCTAAGGGTGCCGTTCGGATCATGTCCAAGTCAGCTGCCGTTGACTGTGCTTTGAAGGACTACGACGTTCGTGTTAACACTGTTCACCCAGGTTACATCAAGACGCCATTAGTTGACGATCTTCCTGGTGCTGAAGCAGCTATGTCAGAACGTACGAAGACCCCAATGGGCCACATCGGTGAACCTAACGATATCGCCTGGATCTGTGTTTACTTAGCTTCTAACGAATCTAAGTTCGCTACTGGTGCAGAATTCGTTGTTGATGGTGGTTACACCGCTCAATAAAGATTAATCTTATTAAAAATGGAAAAAATTGGGTCAAAATCCCTGCATTCCAGTAATTAAAAATTGATCCTAGAAATCGTTTTGTGATTTCTAGGATCAATTTTTTCGTTGTTTCTATCTGACTGCCATTTTCCCACATTCCGCTCACGATAAAATAAATTCTAGCATTTACAACTTATTTTCATCCATTTCCAGTAAACTTTTGCGATGGATAATGGCTTCGATTAAGCGTTTACGCTTTTGATCCATACTCTCTTTTTTTGCAACTTTTCTGAGTTTTCTAGAATAGCTGAAATCTAGTGTTTGAAAAATTTTATACAGATCTTGCAAATCTTTGGATTCTAGCATGTGATTAACATGAGGTGTTTTCAAAATCTGTTGAACTGATTTTTGATATAAGCAAATCGAAATCAGTCTTAAAAGGACTATGCTACTAACCAATGATGCTAGCCAAACCCAAGCTAGCAATAAGATTGCAACTGCAAACTCTAAGGGCGTTTCATTCATTGATAAGTTAATATACCATTCTGCACCGATGATTGCTGTAGGCACGACCGCCATACAACTAGCTAGAATTCGAAATTTAAGATCGTACAATTACAAACACTTACCTCTCTATTTTAAATAGTAGTGACAATCTCAAAGCTTTCAGTTACTTGAAACTTATTGACTTCAGTGTGCTCACGTTCAATATGCAACGTAAATCCAGAACCACCAACAGTATCAATCCAGATAGACCTATTCTTAATCTTTACAGCAATTCTACCTAATATTTGGTCTAATCCATTAAATGAGAAGACCCTTATTTTTTGCCAAAAGTTTTTTAATGTCATCCGAATTATTGCTTATCTTACCATCTTTAACCGTATACACCCTAATCCTATCACTTGAAGACACAGAAATCGAGGTACCAACTGCTAATTTCCAGGTGACATCAGCAGCAGGTGATTCAAAGGTACACGTTGTAGCAGTTGTTGAAACTTGAAATTCTGAAACCGCTTTCAAAAAGTGCTAAGTTATCATGGTAATATCCTAAATCAGTATTAGCGGCTTCAATTGTATTTTTCTGCAAGTCATTGGTACATGAGATTTGAGGAAATACCGCTTCAACATCATTTGAGGCTAGATACAACCAGGAGCTTGAATGGACAAAAACAGGGAGGAAATTCTCAAGAATCGAAAATTTCCTCCCTGTTTTTCTATAGAGTCCGAGTTACGTCCCCGTCCCTTTTTCGTGCTTGCGTCCTCCAACTTATTCGTGGTTAAAACGAAAGATTCTGTCATTTTGCGAAAAGATGAGACCAATTCCATGAAATTTACATTAGTAATAAGTATAGGGCCTATTTTCCGGTCAGCCCAATAGCCAACGCAATCATCAGGATAATCAGAACTGCCGTCGTAATTGCCACGTAGAGGTGGTCACGTTCCTTGTAGAAGGCATAAATGGATACCACGACCCGTAAGACCGGCGTCAGAATCAGGCAGTACATTCCCAACATCATGATGGCATACGACTTTAGCTGCCAACTGCCGACCAAAATAGCGGCCATCGTTAACGGTACCGCGTGCCCCGCATAACCGGAATCACCGGTCGCCAGGAGAATGACTAAGCCAATCCCCATAACGATGGCGGAGAAGACGACCCCAATTTGCAGAATCCGACCAATAATCGTCTCGACCTGCGCCATTTCCGTTGCGGTTGCGCTCTGTTTTTCTTGCATTAGAAATGAACCCCCAATCCTTTACCCAACATCTGAATTCCAATGTACAAAATGATGGGGATGAAGACAATCCGAATCCACCGGGCAGGCAGAACCTGCATGATCCGTGATCCAATCACGGCACCGCCCAGGATACCGAGCGCCATGGGCACGGCGATACCGGGGAGGATGGACCCATTGAAGAAGTACACCGTGGCACTAGCCGCCGCCGTGACCCCCATCATCAGATTTGACGTGGAGCTGGACGGCTTGAGGGGCATCTTCATGAAGGTATCCATCGCCATGACTTTGAAGGCCCCGGAACCGATACCCAACAGACCACTGGCCACGCCGGCACCAAACATCACGGAGAATCCAGCTGGGACATTTTCGACTTGGTAGTCGATGGTCTTCATCTCGGCCTTGTCGTAGTAGCTTCCGTTGAGCTTGAGCTTGCTGGCAATCTTGTCTGGTTCGACGCGTTGCAGAACTTCCTGTCCCCGACGCAGCTTGCGATACATGTTCCATCCGGAGAACACCAATAGGCAACCGAACAACAAGTACAGGTACTTCGGATCGAGGACGCCCGTTAACAGGGCCCCGACAATCGCGCCGATGGTAGTTGCGATTTCCAGGAACATGGCGACCCGTAAGTTCAGGACGTTATCGCGCAAATAAGCGATGGTCGATCCCGAACTCGTGGCGATCACGGCAATGATACTGGCACCAATCGCGTATTTGATATTTAACCCCATTCCCAGGGTCAAGATTGGCGTAATGATCATCCCGCCACCGATACCCAGAATAGCTCCGGCAATTCCGGCGAAGATGCCCACCCCAATCATGATTAAGGCTGTTTGAATCATCTTATGTTTCCTCCTCACGAATCAATCTACGTCATTGATTATCAGCTTTTCGCTAACGCAGGGCAAGCTGAATCGAACGAAACTCCATCTGAAAACGTTCTTTTACTCACAAGTCAGGCTGATGCACGACTATCTGCGTGATTAAGCGTCTTAGCAAATGATTGGGATTCCTTAAGCCGTCTGTTTACATATTATTCGTGTTCACTTGCACAAAGCCTTGATTTTCGGCCTCCGACAATTACTTCATCGTGGCCCCCCGAAAAAGACCAGTCTATCGCCCTAGGAACCGATTACAACATCAAAAGGCTCTACCATACTTTTAAAATATGGCAGAGCCCTCAAATTTGTATTTCACATATATTTAATAGCTATCGATGAATCGCTGTAAAAGTGGGCTGGGTGTAATCATCGCGGGCCAGACCATCTTCAATGTCGTCCGCCACGGTTGGTAACGAATCGGTCTGATATTGGTCGCCACGCCACTCGTTGCCTCCGCCACCGTTTGTGGGACCACGGCCACACCCATCCGGGCATCAGCCCACTGCACGGCGGTTCGGGCGTCATCACAGGTACAAGCGATGAAGGGCTGCATCCCCTTTTCGTCAAAGGTCGTCTGAAAGATCTGCTCGAACCGGCGGTAAATAATCAACGGCACATCAGCTAGGTCTTCGACACGCAACGTGGCCCCGGTAAAATGGTCATACTTGTGAGGCACCACCGCAACCATACTCTCCGTGGCGAGTTCCTTGCTGGCCAATCCCGGAGCCGTGAATGGCGTCCGCACAATGGCCACATCGATCAGATGCTTCTCTAGGCGATCAATCAAGCCATAGGTATTATCCTCGAACAAACGAATTTGTACCTTGGGATAGTGCCGCGTCAATGTCCGAAGTTTGGCATTGGGCGTGGCGCCAATCGAGGAGGACACCACGCCAACCGACAGAACACCGGCAAGTCCCTGTCCCAATGAGCGCACCTGGCTGTCGGCTCGCTCGCGTAGATCGACCAATTGCCGGGCGTAGTCTTGGAGTAGACGGCCCGCCGGTGTGAGGGTGACCCCATTCGCCGAACGGTTGAGCAGAGGCACCCCCAAGTCACTTTCTAGTTGCTTGATCTGATAGCTTAGCGGCGGTTGCGCCATGTGTAAATGATGGGCGGCTGCCGTAATTTGCCCAGCATCGGCCACTGCTAAGAAATATTCCAATTGGCGAAAATTCATGTTTAGGGCCTCCCGCAACGCGTTTCTTTCATTATATCAGAGATTAGGGAAGTCCCGCTTCATCCGCCGCTTTACTTGAGGACCGCTTAGTTGTTGGCACGCGATCCTTGCTAGGTAAGACCTCTTTTAGGAGATATTGCCGAATCAGCAAGACAATCTGCTTATTCTGCGGCAAGTCCGAGTGTGTCGTGTCATCCCCGGTCACCGTAATTTGCGTGTAATGGGCCACCTGATTCTGGAAGACGTACTTCCCCTGGTTCACGCTGTTGGCGGGCACCGTCCCATCACTGGAATAATTCTCAGTTCCGGCCACAGAATACACCGTCAGCTTCTTTGGTAGCTTGGACCGCCCCTTGATGAGCTCGCGTAGAATGGCCGTTTGTTTGGTCGTGCTATCGGACTCCATGTTGTACGGCGTGGCAATCGTCATCAACCGGTCCGGTTTCACATGCTTGGTCTGGGCTAGATATTTCTCCGTAAAGAGGGTCAAGATCAAGCCCCCATTCGAATGTCCCAGCATGGAAAAGTGATTAAAGTGGTACGTTTTGACCAGGTCTTTAAAGGCCAGATTCAGCCACTTCGCCTGCTTATTGATGTTGGCATAACCGTCACGATTATTTTCAAAAGCAATCACAATGAACGGATGATTATCCCCCTGACGAATATTACCTGTGTAGCTGATTGCCCCACTCTCTGCGACCTTAATTTTCAGGACACTGTGAGGCTTCTTCGTTTCCTTGCGCAGCTGCGTAATCAATGTGTCAAAGCGATTCTGACTGGCACTGGACCCCGGCACCATAATCGTGGGAGCCAATGGCGTCTTATAACTTGATTTATATTTAGTGACCCGCTGCTTCAACCATATCTGACTGGGTAAAAACACCGCCAGAATGACCACAATCAGCAACGCCCACCGCCACCAACTACGCCGCATGGTCCGCCCCTCCTTCCGCATTGAGCAACCGTACAAACGGCAAATAAATCAAGACGGACACTGTCAGACACAGCGCGCTCAGCAACAGGGCTCGCCAATCACCGCCCGTTCCCAGATAGGACACAAGCGGCCCTGGCGTAGTGCGCGGCACGGGATACACGATTGGCGGCACTAATTTTAAAGTGATCGCCACCCACGCCAGAACCATGTTCACGGCCGGTGCCAAGACGAATGGTAACAATAGGATGGGATTGAACAACACGGGCAGTCCCAGTAGTGTCGATTCATTTAAATTTACGAGGTTGGGCAAGACTGTTTGTGTGGCAACCCGCCGGTAACTCGCCTGCCGAGAACCAATCCAAATCGCAATCAGAAGTGCCAGTGTCATCCCCGCACCCCCAAAGTTGGCGTAGGCATCCCCCAGCGTATGTAATGTAATCGCATGTGGGGCGCCCCAGCCGGAACCGTGTTGAACCGCGTAGGCCAGATTCTGCAAAGAGGAGACCGAACTATTGCCCGCCACATCAACGGGACCAATCAACCCTAGCCACCACAGGCCATTGCTGACTGCCGTAACAGCCAGAATCCGCAGACCATTGTGGCCAGGGTTCGTATTCAACGCCTCCAATGCGTAGTACACGAGATCGTTGATACCGCCGTCGGTTAGCCAGCTCAACCCATAGCCAATGCCAGCCGTTACACCTAAGACAACGACGAGTGACCACGCCACCCGCCCCGTCCACGATAGCGAGGTGTGTCGGTGATGACGCCACCACGTTGCCAAGCCACGCATCAGATGGCTGGCCAACCAGCCCACGCCTAACCCCACCAGAATTGCTAGGAAGATCCCTTGTGGTCCCAAGTTGGGCATCCAAAATTGTGCGAGCTCGTCGCCATGACTGGTCTGACCAAAGGCGTCATAGTTCACATTCAGCGTGAGAAAAGCCAGAGCACTCATAAGCCCGACAACTAACGCATCTGCGTGATAGGTACGTGCCATGTAGTGTCCCGTGGTGAAGGCGATCATGACGGCCACCAAGCCGTTGACAACCACACTGACCCCCTGTAAGACTTCCCGCCAAAAGTCCAACCCGGGTAGCCAACTCCCAATATGATAAACCTGAAAAAAGAAGCCGCTCTTGGACAAACATCCCTGCCCAACAACGTCTACTAAGGCCATCACCAAAATAAACGGATAGGCGACTCGTAGCGCTTCATGAACCGCCCGCATCGCCCGCCATTGGTCGACGCGTTGATTAACGCGCCACAGCCCCCGAAATAATCTAACCATCCTAACTCCCCCTACTTATGACCTCATTACTTTCATTATACGAAATTCCTTTGAAAGCGACCTTTTAACGTCTTACAAATTTATTTATATTTAACAAGCCAATTTGTTTTCAGAAAATGATTCATTTTAGAATCATTATTATCTCACTATTGTGTATGCTTACATGGCATGCTACGATGGTAATGTAATGGTTTACATCATTTTCACACAGCCGATGAATCCGCTTACCATGTGTCGATTTGGATAAAAATTTGGTCAAAACGGAATTAATTCTTGTATGCGTTTTCAAAAGGTGTTAGTATGTTGTGGTAAACAACCAACCAACTCAAGTTGATTGGCAAACTATCATATGAGGTGAGAGAAATGGATTCTGCATCTAAAGCGTTGGAACAAACCGACGTAAAGCTTCCATGGCGTGAGAAATTCGGTTGGGCAACCGGGGATTTCGCGCAAAACTTGATTTATACCACTATTTCTACGTATTTGCTATTTTTCTACACGAACGTTTACGGTCTGCCCGCTGCTGACGCCGCAACCATGTTCCTGGTTGTTCGGCTGATCGATGCCATCAACGACCCAATTGTTGGGACGATTGTTGATAAGCACACCTCCCGTTGGGGGAAGTACCGTGGCTGGTTACTCTACATGTCAATTCCACTAGCCGTACTGGCGATGCTCTGTTTCCACGTGCCAAATGTTGGCGCTATGGGCAAGTTAGTTTACGCCTACGTGACTTACGTTGGGCTGTCCGTTATTTACACGACCGTCAACATCCCTTATGGTTCCTTAAACGCTGCTATGACTCGGAACAACAAGGAATTGGTTTCCATGAGTTCCGTACGGATGCTCTTGGCTAACTTAGGGTCATTGGCCGTTAGTTTCGGTGTGCCTATCTTCGTTAAGATGATCTCTGGTGGCCACTACTCCGGTGTTCAATCACAATCTGGTTGGTTCTGGACGATGGTCATCTACGGGATTGCCGGTGCCGCAATCTTAATCTTCTGTTTCAGCCAATCCGTTGAACGGATCAAGATGGCGCCAGAACAAGAATCAAGCGTTAAAGTTTCTGACTTGTACCACCAATTAGTAATCAACGGCCCACTGCGGACGTTAGCTATCTTCTTCATTATCACTTTTGGTTTGATGTCCGTTGTAAACTCCGTTGGGGCCTACTACATGACTTACAACGCCGGTAATGCTGGCATGATGCAATGGTACAACTTACTGGGAACCTTACCAGCCTTCATCGTGGTACCAATTACGCCATGGTTGAACCGGAAGATTGGGACCCAATGGTTGATGCAAGGTAGCCTTGGTTTAGCTGTTATTGGTTTCTTGATTATGTATGCGGTTCCAGCTACTGACCTGACTTGGACCTTCATTGGCCGGACGATTGAAGCTGCCGGTATCATCCTCTCTACCGGATTCCAATGGGCTTTAGTTCCTCAAGCAATCACTTACGGGGAATGGAAGTCAGGTAAACGTGAAAACGGGATTATCAACGCCGTTATCGGGTTCTTCTTCAAGTTTGGGATGGCCCTTGGTGGGGTTGTGCCTGGCTACGTCTTAGCTGCTTACGGTTTCGTGGCTAACCACCAACAAACCGCACGGAGCTTAGCTGGTATTCGGATGACCACGACGATTATTCCAATTATCGTGACTGTCTTAGCTATGATTGTCTTCGCCTTCTACCGTTTGACCGACGAAAAGGTTGAAAAGATGAACGAAGAAATCGCTGCTCGTCACGCTGCTGAAAAGGCTGTCGAAGACTAAAAATTAGACTTTAAAATTGGTATCCGGCTTGTTTGGGCTTGGTGCCAATTTTGAAAATAGATTACTAAAATTATGAATAGGAAGTGGCTACTTTGAAGTTTACTAATGGTTATTGGTTAACTCGTAAAGAGTACGACGTTAACTCACCGGCTGAAGCATTCGAAGCCGAAAAAGATGGCAAGGCCTTAAACGTCTATGCCCCTTACAAGCGAATCAACACACGGGGAGACGAATTAAACCTCGGAATGAGCACGATTAAGCTCACCTCCCCCGTTGAAAATGTTATCGGTGTAAAACTGACGCATTTTGATCAAGATACCAAAGGCCCTTCATATGAGCTCAACAACTTAGACCCTGACGTCAATATCGACGTGACGGATAAGAAGGCTTCATTGACTAGTGGTGACCTGACCGTTTCTCTCCCACTTCGTCAACAATTTGATATGGAATTCACCGCTAATGGCAAAGTCATTACCGCTTCTCGCAACAAGGCCCAAGGTGAGATCTTAAACCACGACACCAACGTTCACTACATGCGTGAACAATTATCCGTTGGCGTTGAAGATAAGATTTACGGTTTAGGTGAACGCTTCGGGAACTTCATCAAGAACGGTCAAGAAGTCAAGATCACCAACCAAGATGGCGGGACAGCTTCTGAACAATCTTATAAGAACATTCCCTTCTACCTGACGGATGCCGGTTACGGGGTCTTCGTTGATGAACCCCAAACGGTTGATTTCGAAGTTACCTCTGAAAACGTTGACCGCGTTCAATTCAGTTCTGAAGGTGAATCCTTACAATACTACGTCATCTACGGCCCAACACCCCAGGAGATCTTGCACCGTTACACCGAATTAACGGGTAGCATGCAATTACCACCTGCATGGTCATTCGGTCTCTGGCTGACGACCTCCTTCACGACTGATTACAGTGAAGAAACGGTGCTGAAGTTTATCGACGGCATGAAAGAACACAACATTCCATTGGATGTCTTCCACTTTGACTGCTTCTGGCAAAAAGGCTTCGAATGGTCCAACATGGAATGGGACCGCGACGAATTCCCAGACCCAGAAGGCCTGATCAAGAAGATTCATGACCGGGGTATCAAGGTCTGTGTCTGGATTAACCCCTACATCGCCCAAAAGGGTAAGATGTTTGAGGAAGGCAAGAAGAATGGTTACTTCATCAAGCGTGAAAATGGTAACCTCTGGCAATGGGATCTCTGGCAAGCTGGTAACGCCTTCGTTGACTTTACCAACCCTGACGCCGTTAAGTGGTACAAGAGTAAGTTAAAGGCCCTGCTCGACATGGGTGTTGACTGCTTCAAGACCGACTTCGGTGAACGGATTCCCGTTGAAGATGCTGTCTTCTTTGACGGTTCGGATCCTAAGCGTGAACACAATTACTACACCCTGCAATACAACAAGGCAGTCTTCGACACGATCGAAGAAAACAAGGGTAAGGGCGAGGCGGTTGTCTTTGCCCGCTCCGCTACCGTTGGGTCACAAAAGTACCCCTTACACTGGGGTGGTGACGCCTTGTCTAACTTCAAGAACATGGCCGACACCTTACATGGTGGACTGTCCTTCTTGAGTTCTGGCTTTGCTTTCTGGAGTCACGATATTGGTGGGTTCGAAGATGGTCCCGATACGCCTACGCCAGACCTGTACAAGCGTTGGACGCAATTTGGTCTGTTATCTTCTCACAGTCGTTACCACGGTAGCAACGTTTACCGGGTCCCATGGAACTTCGATGACGAAGCCGTGGACAACACACGGAAGTTCGTTAACTTGAAGCTTTCTCTGATGCCATACTTGTACACCCAAGCGGCTCATGACACGGCTTACGGTAACCCTCTGATGCGGCCAATGTGGTTCAACTTCATGGAAGACCGGACAGCACATACGCTGGATAACCAATACATGTTTGGGACCCAACTCTTAGTAGCCCCCGTCTTCAATCCTGAAGGTCACGTAAACTTCTACCTACCAGCCGGCAAGTGGACCAGCATCATCAATGATGACGAAACGTACGACATCACTGATGGCAAGTGGATCAGCAAGGATTACGGTGAATTGGACTTGCCTGTATTGGCTCGTGACAACACGATCCTCTTACGGAATCCAAAGGCCGTTCACGCCGACTACGACTTCACCAAGGACCTGGACATCAACTTGTACGACATGCACGAAGGCTCTACCTCCGTTGCCGTCGTCGACCAAAAGGGTCAGGATGCTGGTAAAGTCACAGTTGACCGCAGTGGTAACCAATTGACCGTCACCACTACTGGTTTGACTGGTTCTGCCACCATCTACGTCCACGAGAATGGGAAAGTTACTAAGGCTGCCTTAAACGGTACCGAAGCAACGATTACCCTGTAATCATCGACTTTAAGCTTTAATTATGAAGCGTCATTGCCAATTCAATTGGTAATGGCGCTTTTTGTCTGCCGTTTTACAGCCCGCCAGACGGTACTGGTGCTGACACCAAATCGCTGGGCAATCTCCCGATAGGTCTTGCCACTCGTTCGTAGTTGGCAGAACGTTGCGGGCGTAGGCACCAACATCTGCGGCTGCGAAGGTTTCAGCTGCTGACCGTCTAGCTGAGGCTGCTCTCCCGTGATCTTCTCTACCGGTTCTACCCGGATACCTGCCTGGGGACGTGTCAAAACTAGAGGCTCCGTTTGTTGAATCTTAGCCAAGGCATTGACCACGCAATGCGTGGTTTGCGCATCCCAGAGTGCATTGTGCTGGTGCGGATTGAAGATATTCAGGAGTCCTGCCACGCCATTCAATGGCAAATAGTGATGCGTGTCCTTCTTCCGATGGTTACTGCGATTAATGACCTGATTCGTGTAAATACTACCGTCAAACACCGCTAGTTTCGCTCCTAGTAGTTCCTGTTCCGATGTGGAGAACGCGTCAAAGTTAACAGCCAGTGTGTGCTGGAGCAAGCGAAGGTCATTACTCTTGTCCCAAAAGACTAGGGGTAATCGCCGGGCTAGAACTTCGTGGATAAAGGTCTTCAACACGGTCACCGGGTCCGTCTGTAACTCATACGCAACCAAGGTTAACTTTGTCTCCTTGAGCCCTCGCAGTTTAATCTCAGCTGAAAAATTAGGATTGTCCAAGTAGTGATTGAAAAATAGATCTAATGCCTGATTCCCCGCATATCCCAGTACTGCCAACTGAAAGATCCCCGCTTTTTCACCATAAACTGTGGTCCGACGTTGCACGATACTATCTCCCTGCCGTTGAGTCTCAAAAAGAACACCAAATTCACAGTCGATCACCGCGTATTTTTCTGGAATCTCGGTGAGCGTTTCAATCGTCGGAAAGACTGCCGCCAATTGCGCCTTAAATGCATCAGTTATCGGCTGAGCAGTCGTCACGGGCAGGCTGTAGCCATTCGCCTTTAGTAATGCCGTCACACTCAAAGTCTCTGCGTCAGTATCATAATTGACAATCTTCTTAGCGCCCAGCGTGAGTGAATGCCCTGAAGTCGACGCAATCACAAACCGCTGGTGTTCGTCGATTGTAATCTGCGTGATTTCTCCCCAGCTAGCGTAATTCTTCGCCACCAGTAACTGCCCAGACTGATCGACCTGACAAATGGGATAATCGACGATATAGACAAAGTGATTCTCCTGCGGGAGCTTATCCAGCGCCCGCCGTTCCGCGAAAACAATCCTAGCCGTCACCATCATCCCCCGTTTCAGAATTTTGATTATTTCCAGCTTACCGGATTATTTTCTCAAAAGCCACTGATATGCTTTATAAAATTAATTATTAAAGCTATTGCATAAATTAATATATAACTGGACGCAAAAAGGTCCAGGGTGACTGCCCCTGAACCCTCATACAGCTATTAACGATGATTCTCTAGATACTTCACAGTGTCGCGACCTAACCGATTCATTGCGCGATACTGTTGTGCCTGGTTACCCTGCTGAGCCATGACAACAATGGTATAGGTACCGTGTTTCGTCCTAAAGAGACTCGCGTCATTCTGCACCCCTTTGGCCGGAAATTCACCAGTCTTGTTGTAGACCGCCGCATGCTTCACCAATTTTGGCAATTTCGAGTGATTCTTGCAATGGTGGAGTAGGGTCATCATCTTATTATCATAGGTCTTCCCCAATAATTTATGCTGACTGACCAACGTTAAAAAGCGCGTAAGATCATTGACCGACGTGTAATTGTCATGCCCTCGCTGCAAGGCCCGTGTATCCATCATATAGCGACGCAGATGGGAATGCTTAAAGCCATAGGTCTTCATTGTCTGATTGACGCACTTAAAGCCCCCCAGTCGATGAATCAAGCGATTGGTCGCGGCATTATCTGAGTTGTGAATCATCCGTCCCAGATCCGCCTTGACCGCCTTCGTCAGCTTTAAATGGTGGGCCTGCACCCGCTGAAACACCGTCAGCATGACGTAAACTTTAATCGTACTGGCCGACCGCTGCCCCTGAATCTTTTTATTTCCCGTTGTCACCGCTAGTGGCCGTTGTCCGAGCCGCGTGACCTTGACGGACCACCGCCCATGAACCGGTCGCATGTCACGTTTGATTACCTTCTTAATCGCCACCTGCTCGTGACCGGCCGTCGTCGCTTGTGCAGTCGTCACTACCCCACTAAATACTCCGCAACCCACCACTACCGCCAACATCATTTTCCAATATTGCATATGTACCGCCTCATTAACTATTAATTACGTCATATTTTACGCCTAACCCGAAGAAAGAAATAGCCCACAAAAAATCGTCCTCCGTGAGACCAGTCTTTCCGACTGAATCTCATGGAGGACACTACTAGCTATTCATTTTAGCTTTTCAAAATTTACCAATCCAATGCATTCCCCGCCAAAACTTCCGGTTGGTGGTTGCTCAGCAGGTAAGCTTGCCCATTTCCGCCAAAGCTCAAGCCCTCAAATTCGCGCTTAGAGGCAAAATGTGTCCACTTCACATCCTGATCGGTCAAGTGACCACGACCAGCCAGCTTAGCCACTGGCAGGCTGGCAATTGACTCGTCGGCCACCAGATACAGGCGATCATTGTTGGGATTGAATGCCATGCTCTGGACACAGGTCCCAGGTCCATGCTTCAGGACCTGACTGGTCAATCGGAAATCAACGTGATGCCGCCCGACGCGCCCCTGGTAAATGTAGACGTCCGTGGGATTTGGCCGAGTCCAAAAGTAGGCGCGTCCTCGATGATCAAACGCTAACACGTGGCCGCCGGGAACCGCGAAGTCCCCCGCCCGCAAGCGGAAACGAATCCGATGGACTGGCGCCAACGTGCTGGCACTCAACTGCTGGAGGTAGCCATATTGACTAACGGGTACCCGCGGCGCCGATTCACGGTCGCACCACATGTAAAGCTGATGGGTCTTCCAATCATACGCCAACGATTGGCCATGACCGGTCACGAAGGCTGGCCCCACCTTAATTGCCGTACGTATTTGCTTTTCCTTCGCCGACAGGTTAGCCGCAATCGTGTAGACCCGCTGAATCTGCTGTGGTGTTGCCTTTAGGCTAGCCAACCGACTCATATTAAACCGAACGATACGACCACGGTTGTGCCAAGCCGTCGGACAGTAGACAACGTAAAGATAATGCCCCACCACGGCCATACTCTGTGGATCACCCCAGGCTTCCCCCTGGTAGCCTGGCGTGGGTAGCAGGTATTTCGTGGTAAAAGTCACTGCCGATCCCTGATCACTGGCAATCGTGTTGGTGCCGTGAAGGTTGGCGGCCTGCGCATAACTGCTGGGTACCGGGACAAAATGAACCTGACTGTCATCGAGTGGACGTAACTTAGCCGGTGTCGCCAACGCTGCCGCGCGTTGATCCACGGTGGTCATGGCGTGGGCCGGCACCGTTGCTGAGACGCCCCAGATAAGACTTACGAGTAATGCTCCCCATAAATGAATTTTTCGCATAATCCATTACCCCCCAATCTTTCCAGCCAGTATAAGTCGACTAGGAAAAACTGGGGGCTCAAACCATTTTTATTACTCACTCAACTTACTAGCTACCAATTGGAACGGTTACCGGTTAGAATCTCAGGGTTATGGTTGGTGAGCAGATAGGCCTGGCCATTGTGCGCAAACGCCAGGCCCTCAAACTCCCGCCGCGAAGAGAATTTATTCCAGGTCACATTGTGCTTGGTAAGGTGACCCTTGCCATTTAACTTTTTAGCCGGTAACTTAGCGATGGAGTCGTCGGCCACCAGATAGAGCTGGCCCGTGCGCGGATTATACCCCATACTCTGGACCCGCGTCCCAGGACCGTGTTGCAAGACCTGACGGGTCAACCGAAACTTCACATGACGACTCGAGACCCGCCCCTTATAAATATAAACATGATGCGTAGTCGGCCGCGTCCAGAAGTAGGCATTCCCGTATTTATCAAACGTTAAGACGTGGCCGCCCGCCACCGCGAAGTGCCCGTGCTTCAACCGGAACCGCACCTGGTGAACGGGCTTCAGCTGGCTACCACTAATCTGACTAATGTAACCATCCTTATTGGCCGGCACCCGGGGCGCCTTTTCCTTGTCACACCACATATAGAGCTGATGATCGTGCCAGTTATAGGCCAAGGACTGCCCGTGTCCCGTTACAAATGCTGGACCAACCTTGATGGCGTGTCGAATGGCACGTGATTGACCTGTCCCCGACTGATAGGTTCGCTGGACTTGCTGCGGCGTCACGTGAAGCTTCTGTAAAACCGACACGTCATACCGGACAATACGGCCACGATTATGCCAAGCTGTTGGGCAATACACCACGTAAAGATAGCGACCAGTTGCCGCGACACTCTGCGGATTACCCCAAGCCTGATGACGATAGCCAGGATACGGCAACAGATAACGCGTCTTAAAGGTGATGCTGGCCCCCCGCGCTTGCCTGATCACATTTCCACGATGGAGGTTGGGGGCATGTCGATAGCTCTTAGGCACCTTCACATAATGCACGGCACTATCATTAATGGCTCGGAGTCGACCGACGCTTAACGCGCTAGAGTGCTGATGAACGACGTGATAGGCCGCTGCGGAAGTGCTTGGTAATAAGCCCAACGCCCCTAAGAAAAGACCAATGACAAAGAACAAAGTAATATGTTTCCAATTAAGCATAAAAATCTCTTTTCCCCAAAATAAGACTTCAAAAACAATCAACCACCTTAAGTATAAGCCGTTCTCCCCCAGAATTTCAGTATTTACCCCGAAAAAAACACGTGCCCATCTAAAATGGTCACGTGCCTGTCAATATCAAACTTAGTTAACCTAAATAACTTCGCGCTTGAATGGGTCCTTAGAAATCCCCTTGTCGAGGATATCCTTGCTCCATTCCTTAGCGGAGAAGAGGCTGTGGTCGCGGTAGTTCCCACAACTGTATTTGTCAGTCCCTTGAACATCCTTCCATTCCGTATCAAATGCGATTCGGTGAAGGGCAGCCTTCAAAGCCTTGGCAACTTCTTCGGTGGATTGTTCACCCCAGGTAATCAAGTGGAACCCAGTCCGGCAACCGAATGGTGAACAGTCAATGACGCCGTCCATTTCGTCGCGGAGGTAGCCCGCTAACAAGTGTTCAATCGTATGTAACCCGGCCGTCGGAATTGCATTGGTGTTGGGTTGAACTAACCGTAAATCAAAATTCGAGATAACGTCACCCTTCGTCCCCGTTTCACGGGTAATCAAACGAACGTAAGGTGCTTTAACAGCGGTGTGATCTAACGTAAAACTTTCAACTTTTGCCATTATTGTGCCAACTCCCTTGTTAAAAATATGTGTACTTCCTTACTGTACACCAACCGCCCCGACAGTTGCTACTAATTTACTAATAACAAAACTTGTCGCCTGCGGCTGTCAGAAATTCCGCCTGCTGTGGGGACCGGTCCAAGCCTGAGGAGCGGTCTTGAACCTCGACTTGAAGCCGTCAAAATTCAGACGGCTCCAAGCTCGTCCCATGACCTAACCTGACCAAAACCGTCAGCTAAGGTCATCGTCACGGCTGGCTACATTTCCGACCTCCTCCGGCTTAGATAACTTTCATTATTGAAAAGCTGCCTGTATTCTCCCAGTACCACTAACATTCGCGAAATAACATCGCTCAAAGAAGCTCTCCTATCATCACACTCTCTGCTTTTTCTCACCCCGTAGCACCACACCCTGATTAAGTTTCCCTTTCAGTTTTCTAAAGTTACCTAAGAAAATATCAAAACTGGGCGTTCCCTTCGCCATCGTTGCCAAACCTAGCTATACTGGGTTGCGGATTAAGAGATTCAGGGGAGGAATCATCATGGAAAATACACCTTTACCACCACGTCGTCGGACCTTCACGTCTCGTCACCATCGCTTACGACGGTGGCTACTAGCACTTTGTAGCCTCCTGGCCTTCGGTGGCGGCATCTATGGCTGGCGCGCTTGGCACGCGGCTCAAGCCACCTTTTCGCAGACCTACCGTGCCGATGGTCTCAAACCAACGAATACCGCTCTGACCAGCGGCAAACCCTTTGCCATCTTGCTGTTGGGCACCGATACCGGCGCTCTGGGACGGCATGACGTGGGTCGGACCGACACTATGATTGTCGCGACCATCAATCCTAAAAAGCAGACAGCCAAACTGACCAGCATCCCCCGCGACACCCTGGTCGATATCTACGGGAGTCAACAGGATGAGGAAAAAATCAACGCCGCCTATCCCCTCTATGGCGCCAAGACGACTATCAAAACTGTGGAGCACCTCGTCAATATTCCCATCAGCTATTACGTCCTGCTGAACATGGGTGGCCTGAAGAAAATGATTAACGCAGTCGGTGGTGTCACCGTCGATCCCCTACTGACCTTTCACTACGAGCAGGCTAACGTGGTCAAGGGTCATAAGATTCATCTGAATGGTGCCAGCGCCCTCGCCTACTCACGGATGCGTGACCAGGACCCTCTTGGTGACTACGGTCGCCAGGCCCGGCAACGGCAGATCATTAAGGCCTTGGTCCTCAAGGAAGCCAGTATCAGCTCATTGACCCGCTACCAGTCTGTCCTAGACTCACTGAGCAGCAATCTCCAAACCAATCTGACCTTCAACGACCTCATGTGGCTCCGAGCCAAGGACGGTCACACTAGCCGACACATCAAATCCCAAACGCTTCAGGGCGAAAACGCCACACTCAACGGTATCGATTACCAGATTGCCCCGCAGAGTGAGGTCGCTAAGGTCTCAACGAACTTGCGACGGGCGTTAGACCTACCCGCAACCACCAGCTTTCAAACGGACGCTCTTGATCCGCTTGGATTCTAAAAGCGTACGCCACTCATAACTGATTTCATGCATGTAAAATACGCTTCTGAAGAGGTTGTCGCCAATTCCTTCAGAAGCGTATTTTCAAATTCTCTTCAATTTTTGAATCCTCACTAAGCGTAGCCTAAGATTCGTCTGACTTTTGTTGTCGAGCCTGCCAGATGCGCCAGCCAATAATCAGCACGCTGGCATCTCCCAGTAAGGTTCCTAGACCAATCAGGAAGTTACCAGCACCGGTAACCATTAGTCCAGACGTTGCCGGCATCCGCGCGAGCAAAGCCAGCAGCGTGGTGATCCACAGGCTACCCAAAACAGCAGGCAACCAAGAGTTGGGATGCTGCCGATTCTGCCACCAAGCCAGACCAGTGATGGCTATGGCGAAGATTAATAGGGTAATACTCCCACCAACCCGCGTCAGGTAGACCAGGCCGTGCACCGGAACCGTTCGGGCAGCGATGCCCATAGCAGCTAGTAAGCCCACAATAATGACTAACCAGCCAATCAACCGTCCCCGAGCCGTAAACCGTTGTGTCAGCCAGAGGCCCAGGCCCATCGCGAGGATAAAGAGGCCATACTGCACGGCCACTAACAGCATTTGTAGCGGTACCGCCGGTAGAATCACGGTTGGTAGAATCGTGCCCAGAGTGAAGACCAGTAGTGGCACCAGGGCATCCCAGGTTTTCCACCACGGACGTTGCTTGACCAACTTGCCCATCGCGATCGCCACCGTTGCCGGACCGCCACTAAGATAATCTTCGGCCGATTGCCCATTTTTCTGGGCGGCCAAGATCTCCGTTAAAAGGTCCGCCAAATCCCGTTGAAGTAACGTTTCATCCGCCGCATACTTTGATTGTTCCCGTAAATGCCTGACCAGTTGACTCCAGTAGGCCTGATTGACCGTGTTGAGTTGCTCCCGCATCGCGGCATTTCGTTTAATAATCGTTGCGATTCGCGCCACGATTGCCACTCCCTTCGAAAAAACATTCTGTTTCCATAATAGGGAAGTTTCCAGTAAAACGCCACTGATTTCTACCGTTTAGCGGAAATGCAGGCCACACCAGAGCCCACTGGCAGCCAGTAACAGCCCACCACCGACACTCAGGACTAAATACCCTAATGCAGTACCAAAACGCCGCTGGTCGGCTAACATGACCACCTCATGGCTGAAGGTAGAGAAGGTTGTGAAGCCACCGAGGATGCCGGTTCCCAGTAACACGGTCAGTGGCCGATCAAATTGCCAGCCGGTCAGACCGCCGAGTAGAAAGCTTCCGAGCCAGTTAATGGCTATGGTCGCTACCGGCCAATGGTTCCCCAGCCACCGCTGAATCAACCGCGTTGTGCCGTACCGCCCCAGTGCGCCAATCGCCGCACCGACGCCGGCCACTGCGGCCATCATAATTCTTCCACCACAGGAAAGGCCCACCAACGCCGCGCACTCCAGACACCGAGCCAGCTAAGTAGCAAACCACCAATCAGGGTAATCCCCACATAGAGCCCCGCAATTCCCCACGCTTGCTGAATCAGGAGTCGTTCTAGATCCAGACTAAACGTGGAGAAGGTTGTGAACGCGCCAAGACCGCCGATACCTACCCCAACGGTCACCGCGCTGGGCCATTTGACCGTCACCGTTTCCGCGTGAGATAACCAAGCCAACAGACCACTCCCCAACAGGTTAACCAGGACTGTGGCCCAGGGAAAGCCAGCGGTCACGGGAAGTACGGCCCCTAGCAGGTAGCGCCCACCGCCACCGATAAACGCACACAAGACAATTGCAAAAATATTGGCCATTGCTCCGGGCCACCTCTCAAATAGTATCTTCCGATTATACCAAAAAAGCCGCCATAATTGGCGACTTCCGGATCAATGCGTTTTAACAACTAAATCTAAGGCATCCTGCAACTCGGCTTGTTGCGTCTCATCGAGTTGTTCTTCAACAATACATTGCTTGACGTTTTCGGCGACAACCACTCCCATCATCCGTTCCACACCAGAACGAACGGCGGCCAATTGGGTCAGAATATCCTTGCATTCACGCCCCTCATCGACCATCTTTAGAATCCCTTGGAGTTGTCCGTCAGCGCGCCGCAGCCGGTTTTTGAGTTGGTTCGACGTCGTTTGTACCATTAGGCCGTCACCTCAGTGAGCTTTTCATCGATGTACTTCTTCAAAGCTGACTTGGGATGAAAACCGACAACCTTTTCCGTTGGCATCCCATTCTTGAAGATGACCAATGACGGAATGCTCATGATCCCAAGGGATTGTGCAAGGTCCTGGTTCTTATCGACATCGAGCGAGGCAAATTTCACTTGATCACCATAATCCTTATCGAGGTCCTCAAGAACTGGCGTCTGCATCTTACATGGCCCACACCAGTCGGCCCAAAAATCAACGACCGTCACGGCAGTATCATCACCAATATGTTCAAAATCCTTACTTGTAATGGCTTGCATGCTTAGCAACTCCTCTTCAAAATTAATTAGTGGTCTTAGTATACCCCCATAGGTATCTTTTGACTAGTCTTTTGCTTGTCAGTTGTCTAATTTCCAAAGATCGGTACCGTCTCGTAGACACAAACAAGGCTCAGCGCCCTCGCGCCAAGCCTTGCTAGAATCGTTTTTTAATTAAACGTTCTCTGAATCTTCACTCATCCCGGCCGTCAACCGTGGATGGTTATTCCCGCGTTTCGTTTCCTTTTCAACCGCCATCTGAGCCACAATGTTCAAGTAGTTAAATGGGGCGTCAAAGTTCGGATTGAACAGCATGTCGATGAAGGCCAAATCATCAATCGTGTTGCGATTTTGAATCGCAATTGAAATGGCATTAGCCGACTGCGCAACTTCATGCTTACTAATAAACTGGGCACCTAAGACCCGCCGATTCTCCCGGTTGTAGACCAAGTTAATCGTCAAATCATCAGTCGATGGCATGTAATCTGGCCGCCAAGTGCCTTGGAAGGTTACTTGATCGGCGTCCATCCCCGCCCGCAAAGCGTGATCAATCGTCAGACCGGTTGAAGCTAAGGTCCGACCGAAGATGTTCATGGCTGACGTGGCTTGCGTCCCCATGTATTTCTGGATGTTACCGAAGATATTGATTCCGGCCAGCATCCCTTGCCGAACGGCGTTTGTGGCGAGTGGCGTGTAAGCTGGCTTGCCTGTTGGGTTGAAGTTAACTACACTGGCATCCCCACAAGCAAAGATGTCTGGATTGGACGTCTGAATGTAATCGTTAATGATAATGGCACCATGACGGTCCATATCGACCTGGCCCCGTAACAACTCAGTGTTAGGTACGAACCCAGTGCAGACAACGGCTAAGTCGGCCGTGAAATCACCATTCGTGGATTCAATCACCAGTTGGCCATTTTCATCACCGGTAAACGACGTGACCCGGCTATTCAGCATGACCTTAACACCATGGTCTTCCAAGATGCTAACGACATGATCGGAGAATTCCTTGTCGACGTAGTGATTTAAAATAATATCCCGTGACTGAATCAACTGAACATCGTGACCAGTCCGCGCGTAACTTTCAGCAAGCTCCGTCCCAATATAGCCGGCCCCAATGATTGCGATTCGCTTGTTACCTTTGGCTGCTTTATCAATAGCAATGGCTTGATCATAATTCTTACACATTAAAACCTTTTCTTCGTCGATCCCGAAGATTGGTGGCACGGTCACAGTCGACCCGGTCGCCATGATTAACTTATCATAAGTATCAGTGGACACGTCCCCAGTATCCATGTCCACAATTTCAAGGGACTTGGTTTCTGAATCGATCTTAATAACATTGCGGCGCGTCAAGACCTTTGCGCCAGCCTTAACTAACGCTTCAGGTGAAGAATAGAACATATCTTCAAGGTGCTTAACTTGACCGTCAAGGAACAAAGAAATCCCGCAAGACAGGAACGAAACAGTCGTATGCCGTTCGTAAATAGTCACTTCAGTTTCCGGATGATCCCGTAAAATTTGTAATGCTGCATTTGTGCCAGCATGTGTACTACCAACAATGATGACTTTCATGTTTACCCTCCTACATGAAAAACGATTCTACCGACAGTCTACTTGAAAGTTAGCGAAAGATAAATGACTTCGTCTCGGAAAACAGAGGATAATAGCTTAAAGTCTCACATTTCAGGATAAATGACGGGGTAAAGTGCAATTTGCACTTATTTTCCTACCGTTTTACTTATATAATCATCATAATTATCTACACAAGTAAGCGCTGTTTCACAACGATATGTGGGCTTATTCGCCATTTCGTTAATTTTACTAGTTTGTTCGGGTTTTCCCAATCATCGATATCGTAACTCATATTATCCCTTTTTAAAATAAGCAGTCTAAACCGCTTACCATTAAAATTCAGTAGCAACTCTAGAACCTTTATCACGCTGTCAATTGTCCCTGAATAAATTCAGGGGCTTGTCGCTCACGTGTCTTACGACACAGTAGTCCATCACGCCCGTTAAGGCACTCCTACTCATAAGTGGCAACATCCATCGGGTAATTGACGGCTACCCGTTTAACTACCAGGTTTACCCAGCAGTTGTTAGCTTCTTAATCTTTGGGTGTTTGACACCGCTCAACCAATCTTGGCCAAGTATTTTAATATTCATGGCTCCTAATCGGTCATCATTGCAACGATACTGGCATTGGGTACACCAATACTGGTGAGTATCGTGATGCCGGTTGGCTTTCTCAACCAGTCCACATTTGGGACAGCGCTGTGAGGTAAAAGCCGGATTGACTTTCACAACAACACTTTGAATAGCCTGAGCCTTGTATGTTAGGAACAATTCTAGCTGGAAAAAGGACCAAGAACGATGACTATTACGTAAAGACTTAGGTAGGTCATCCGTGTTGAACGTCACATTGGTCAAGTCTTCCAAAACAAAAACCGTATGCGAGCCGTATAGTACAACAAGTGTCTTAGCTATCCGGTGATTCACATCGGACATCCAGCGGTTCTCTCGTTGAGCTAGTCGTTTCAGTTTTCTCTTAGCAGACTTGGTGCCTTTACTTTGTAGTTGTCGCCGGATTTCTAGGAACTTCTTCCGCCTGCGTAATATTTTTTGACCGTTAAAGAATAGGGTCTTTCCCTTACTATCAAAGGCAGTTGCTAGGAAGCGTAATCCGCGGTCAATACCTACAATTTGAGGATTATCCTTAGTATCGAAATCACTAACTTCTTTCGTGATGCCAATGTGCAAAAACCACTTCCCCCGATTGCGGACCAACTTGGCGGTACCGAGTTTCCAGTCGTCAATGAAGTATTTTTCGAACCCTTTGTCGGTGAAATTCAACTTAGTCCGTTTGCCCAGAGTGGTTATCGAAACTCTTCTCAATCCATCTGCAAAAGAATAGTTACTCTGACGAACCAAGTCTGCTTGTGGCCGACGAAAATGGATTGGTTTTACCAACCAGGTCAGATCTCTAGGAACTTGAATCCATCTATTTTCTTCGTTCTTGTAGCGGTAAGGATGTTGTCTCATTTGCTCTTGAACAGTCTTGTAGCGAGCTGAGACTGTCCGAAAAACAGACTGAATCATCTGGCTATTGAGCTCCGATTCTTGTCTAAAAGTTTTGTACAGATGGTGATTGATTTTTAACCAACTTAACTGAAACTCATGGTCAAAAATCCATTGACTGACAATATTAGCTAATCGTTGGTACTCCTTGCTCATCGCTAGAAATTGTTCTGCTTGATCAGTGTCCGGATAGAGTCTCAGTTTAATTGTTCGCCCTAATTTAACCAATGGATACCTCCCCTGTAAATTGGATTAAGTATACCATGTTTAGCCTTTTTAGGGGAACGTACGTTTGAAAAAAGATTATTAAATTCTGGCATTCATCCCGCGATTAAAATCGCCGGTTTTCTGCTTAGTTTATTATAAATAGGGGATTGGCATGAACTGATACGATGACGAGTTTCTCCCATATTTAAGACACCCTACTAATGGTTGTTGTACTTTTCTAACCACTTTATTGTAATCGTCACATTTTGCTTGCGAACAACCTACCCAGCGCTTATCATGACTACAGTTAGTTCGTGATACGTTCTGACCTTAAGCACTGTGATAGATGATAGGAATCACTGTCTATAGATGCACTCCCCCCAAAACAAGTGATTTATTAACAGATTCCTAAATAAGGTCCCGAGTAATCCGCATGTTACTCGGGACTTTTTCTATGCAAAAAAACGCGTGAGCTCTTAGCTCGCGCGTTTTGCTTTAATATATTGTAAGGCCCGCTGTCCTAAGAATGGAATCGCCAGTAGGGCAATGAACAACCAAGTAAAATTATCTCTAACGAATGGCGTATTCCCAAAAAAGTAACCGACTGCACAACAGCTACCGACCCACAGGAGACTCCCCAGCAAGTTATAGAATCGAAATTGCCGCCAAGTCATCTCTGCCGTACCGGCCATGATCGGTACAAACAAGCCGACGAAGGGGATAAACCGCCCAACCAGCATGGTTTGATCCTGATTACGGTTGAAAGCCGCTGTTGCCTCTGCAACCTTTTCTCCCGGTAGCCGTTCAATCAATTTATCCTGGGTATTGTGCCAACGTAACGTCGTCAGATACTTAATCGCCGAACCCAAAGTTGCCGCCATCGTAAACATCAACACCAGCAGCCAAATATTCAGCCGGGACCCTGGATCAGCTGAGATCGACCCCACCATAAACAATAGCGATTGTCCCGGAATGAAGGAGAAGATCAGCATTCCTGATTCCAAGAAGATCAAGAAGAATAATACCGGATAGATACCTGTGCCCAACTGATTGGTCAGAGGTACCAACACACTCAATGGATGCCAAATCATATCCCAAATTTCCAATAAAAACGTCATACGGAAGCTCCCTTTGTCTTACTGATGCTTGGCCATGAAACGACTCATGACCCATGATTTTACAAGATTTAAGTCCTTTGGAGTTGCCATTTATCAGACGAACAATCGGATTACCATCACCTTATGCGGTAAGGACGTCCTACATCATCCGTACATTTAACAGCCAGATTGACTCTAAAAGCAACGGAAAGTCAGAAAAATTACGAGTCAATTGCCATCGTGACCGTCCCAGTCAAAATAGCTAGCGACTTTAATAACTGCCCGCAAATGACAAACCGTTGCCGCTACTATTACGATTGCCGTATGTGCCGTATAAACAATTAACAGGTGGCTATCGCTTATCTATCCAACAAAATGTCAAAAGTATAGACCACTTACACTAACCGTACTGCTTGCTTATTGATCTCCAGTTAGCCGGCCACTTAGTTACGTGGTCCCCTCAAACCAGTAAAAGTGTCGCCATCTGTCGTCATTACTATTCGTCTCTCTATTATACGGATTATTTGCAGAAAGTCAGGCACTTTCGCCCGAAATAAAAAACGACCCACTCAGTCATTAGGGTCGCAAAACGTTGTCATTACCATCTTTAACAGCATGAAATTATTTTTGTGTAAGACGATTATTTCAGTTATTTAATTTTTCGGCCGCTGACCAATAAACGCCCAAAAGTGTTATGGCACAAGGGATAACCCTATTATTAGTAAATTTATGGAACCAATCAATTGCACCTGAGAGGTCAAGGCGTTACACTACAAGCAAGTTAGTAACTACGGATGTTACTAGCTGGGTTGTACCAAATTCTTATTACTCTTTTTACGAGCAGCAAGTAGCACTCCCCCAAAGTATCTATATTCTGCTCGTATCCCCCCTCAAGCCGCGATAGCCTTAATATCGTGGCTTTTTTTGTGCGGTGCGGTGCACAATGTTCGCGCCTTGTCGCCTGCGGCTGCCAGGAATTCTGCCGCTGTGGGGACCGCCTAATCCAGCACCTGCACGCCGACGCCAATCAAGCCTGGACCAGTATGGACACCTAGTGCTGGTGACACGTCACCGGCATACCATTCCAGAACGTTGGGATGGGCGGCTTTTAATTTTTCAAGGACTGATGCCCGCAGCTCCGGGTTCACGCCGTCACAGACGGCGACGTTAACCCGCTTAGCATCGCCAATGGCATCATTGACCAACGCCAGCAACTTCGTAATCGTTCGCTTTTCACCGCGAACCTTGGCGATTGGGTAGTAGATCCCCTCTTCATCACAAGAAATAATGGGCTTCACATTTAGTAATGTTCCGGCCATCCCGGCAACCTTACCGATCCGACCACCCGCCTGCAGGTATTTCAGGGATGGCACATAGAAGAAGACCTTCGTCTGCGCTGTCACCCGTTCCACCTCATCTACGATCTCCTGAAACGACTTCCCAGCAGATCGCAGAGATGCGGCGTAAATGGCCGCAAAACCACTGCCAATCCCCACACTTCGGGTATTGACCACATGGACCGTCAACTCCGTGTCAGCGGCCAGCAGTTGTGTCTCCTGATACGTTCCAGAAAGGCCTGCCGAAATGCAGACGGCGATGACGTGGGTATAGCCGGACGCCTGAATCCGCTCCAGAGCTTCCATAATATGCTTCCCCGTGGGACTCGCCGTCGTCGCCTTCTCAGTCGCCTGCCGCCGGTAGAATTCGGCTGGCGTAATCGTCACCCGATCCTCGTAAGCGCGGTCCCGAAAAATAACGTTCATTGGCATCAGGGCCATGTCTGCCGCTTCCAGAACAGCCGCCGGAACGTCAGAACATGAGTCCACTAAAATTGCAATTTTCTCTTGTGGCATGGGTGTTACCTCGTTTCTCCTAGTATCGTTCTTGGATAATATTCGTTATTATAACGCAATTATCTAGTTTTGGAAACTAGGTCATCTGCTGTTAGTTCCATATGTACCCTTACTAAGCCCTAAACTTGCATCCGTTAAGCCAGCAGAAAAGTTATTTTGCGTGTAACTTAAACGTAGCTGAAAAAAATTTTTTTCTGTTAAAATTAAGCTCAAACTAATTCTGTCATTAGGCCAACGCTCGCAGCCTCTCTTGGTTTCGAGAGACACGAACACTTTGAATAACACTTCACACAGTCAATCACTGCAACCATGAAACCGGCACCACGCTGTTACAGTTCCTGCAAAGCACGTGCTTTTACGCCATTTTTACTCTGACAAGAAAAAGCCTTCTACTTATACAAATATTTTTTTGGAGAACCAAAACTTCAGCCCGGTAAGGTTGACATTGCGGTCAGATAGCCTATACTTACGTTTGGAAATGAAGTGAGTGATCGACATCAGTTTTCCGATTTTGCTCTTATTTGCACCATCTATTACTGGTTCCGACCACGTACTTACCAGGAAAGACAGAAGTCACTTGACTACCTGAATTTCTAAGCCAATAGAAAAGAGGGATTTTATGAAAAATCATGAAACCGACCCAAAGTCTAAGCACCATATGATTGGATCCACTGGTTCTAACCAGAAGAGTCTCGACGAAGTCAACGGTACCGTTGAAGTGCCGCAAAACGCAGGATTCTGGAGAACCTTAATGGCCTATACAGGCCCCGGTGCGTTAATCGCCGTGGGGTATATGGACCCCGGGAACTGGATCACGTCAATCGCCGGTGGTGCGCAGTACAAATACGCGCTGCTGACCGTTGTTCTGTTATCCAGTCTGGTTGCCATGTTGCTACAAGCCATGTCGGCACGGTTGGGGATTGTTACGGGTAAGGATCTCGCGCAATTGACGCGAGAACGTACCGGTAAGAAGACCGGACTGTTCCTCTGGATCATCACTGAATTAGCCATTATGGCCACGGATGTTGCCGAAATTATCGGGTCCGCGATTGCCTTAAAATTATTATTCGGTTTCCCATTGATTGTGGGTCTGATTATCACCGCCGCTGACGTTTTGATTTTGTTGGTTCTGATGAAGTTGGGCTTCCGTAAGATTGAGGCCATTGTGGCCACACTGGTTGCCGTCATCCTCTTCGTGTTCTTATACGAAGTGGTGCTCGCCAAGCCAGAAGTCACTCAGATGTTAGAGGGGTACATCCCTTCCAGCGCCATCGTGACGAATCACGGCATGCTCTACCTGACCTTAGGAATCGTCGGTGCGACGGTCATGCCCCATGATTTGTACCTGGGGTCATCAATCTCACAAACGCGGAACTTCGACCGGAGCGACCGTAAAAGTGTTGCCAAGGCCATCAAGTTCACTACGATTGACTCCAACATTCAGTTAACAATTGCGTTTGTCGTCAACAGTCTCTTACTGATCTTAGGGGCCGCCTTGTTCTTCGGTACCAACAGTAACCTGGGACACTTCGTTGACTTGTTCAACGCCTTGAGTGACAACCAAGTTGTCGGTGCCATCGCCAGTCCAATTCTCAGTATGTTGTTCGCGTTAGCCCTGTTAGCTTCCGGGCAAAGTTCAACCATTACCGGGACGTTGGCTGGACAGATCATCATGGAAGGGTTCATCAACCTGAAGATGCCACTCTGGGCACAACGGTTACTGACTCGGTTACTCTCCGTGACGCCAGTTATCATCTTCGCCATCATCTACCATGGTAATGAAGCGAAGATTGAAGAGTTGCTGACATCATCGCAGGTCTTCCTGAGTATCGCGTTACCATTTGCCATGATTCCGCTGGTGCTGTTCACCAGTAACAAGGACCTGATGGGTGAATTCGTCAACAAGACCTGGTCTAAGGTCGTGGGATGGATCATCGCCGTCATCCTAATCATCCTAAACATTTACTTGATCCTAAATACACTGGGCATTACCGCCTAGAACTGACACTCGACTTGCAAAGGTCGGGTGTTTTTTTGACTTTTGGGAAATCAGCGGGTATAACTAAATCTATATCTATGCTCCAGTGACTCAGTCAATCCGCGTAGTCACCTAATCTCTTGAATCGCGAGGTGTTTCCCGTGAAAGCCAATTTTCTAACAACCCTGCGGACCCATCTCATGACCCCTGCGGTCGCCGATGCCCCGGCCCTATTCGATCTAATCGATGCAGACCGTGAAAATTTGGCACGGTGGATGCCCCGCACGGCCAGCCTCAAATCGGTGGAAGATGAAGCGGCCTACCTGTTCCGTTCCCAAGAACGTATCGCCAGCAACCAATTCTGGTTAGCGGTCATCTGGGTCGGCAATCGACCGGCCGGAACCATCGATCTCCATAACTTTCAGGACGGCCATGCTGAGATTGGTTACTGGCTGGGCCGAGACTTCCGCGGCCGCGGGATTATGACGCACGTCTTGGGCATTGTCGAGGATGTGGCTTTTAGTCAACTGGGCCTTCACCAGCTAGAATTGATCATCGCCACGGCCAATACGGCCAGCCGCGCCGTTGCCCAACGCCGCGGGTTCCATCAAGACGGTATTCTGCGAGAACACCTGTTAACAGCCAGCGGCAACTATGATGACGCCGTGTTTTACTCAAAATTAGTTGACGAATTCGAGGCTTAATTTCATTGCATTTTAAAAGGGAACTGCGCACGAAGCCGTGGTTCCCCTTTTTCAAATCTATTTCAATTTATACTTTAAGCGCGTTGACCACCGTCGACCGTGAATTCTGCCCCGTTAGCGAAGCTAGATTCGTCGCTCCCCAGGTAGACACAGATTTCACCAATATCTTGTGGCTTGCCTAAATGACCAACCGGCACCGTCTTCACGATGGCATCGCGAGCAGCTTCGGGAATGATCGCCGTATCAATCCAGCCAGGATGAACGGAGTTGACCCGGATGTCGATCCCACGTTGGGCAAGGTTCAGCGCCGTGGCGTGGCTTAATAGTCGACTCCCACCCTTACTTGCGGAGTAGGCTGGCGCCAGTGGTAACCCAACCAGACCGGCAACGGAGGACACGTTGATGATAGACCCCTTGGCGTCGTTAGTCTTTTGCATGGCTTTGATTCCGGCCTTTTCACCCAAGAAGTTGGCCGTCAAGTTAATATCGATGACCTTCTGCCAGTCTTCCAGTGAGAGGTCTTCAATGGCACTATTGACGCCACCAATACCAGCGTTATTGACTAAGATATCCAGCTTGCCAAACTTGGCGATCGTGGCGTCGATAACCTTCTGCCAATCCGCTTCCTTGGCAACATCTTGTTGGACGAAGAGACTCACGTCGTCCCCAAACTTTTCAACGGCGGCGTGACCACCATCAACGTTATGGTTAGCGGTAACCACGACCTTGGCACCCTCTCGAACGTAGCATTCAGCGATACCTAATCCGATACCAGCGACCCCGCCGGTAATAATCGCAACTTTACCCTTTAAACGATCTGACATCTTAAATCATCCTTTCACCATTTACTATTGTTCAGAATATCACATTACGTAAACGGAAGAAAATTATTTGCCTGAATAATTGCGGCCCTGCATTTGCTAAAGAGTGGGACAAAAGGTGTTTAGCCGGCGAGCATTAAGGCTGATAACCGAATAATCCCGATTTTGGATTGTTTGGTTATCAGTTTTAAGCGGAGCCGGCTGCCTTTTGGCGCACGTTTCGACCATATAAAATGGCACAAAAAAGGGCCTGGGGTTTTGTCCCGGACCCTAAACTCATTTAAAATTTATGCGGTAAGACTAACCCACCAAACTCATTTTCGTTTGGCCGTTCACGCTTAACCACTAACTCTTGATTAACAAAGCTCGAAATCCCGGTCTGTCCAAGTTCCCGACCAAATCCAGATTTCTTCACCCCACCAAATTCCAACTCTGGCAGAGAACTGAAGAAGGTGTTGACGAAGACCATCCCGGTCTCAATCTGAGAAGCCAATTCTGCTCCGTATTCGGCACTACCGGCAAAGACGATACCACCCAAGCCGTAATCGGAGTCGTTGGCTAGCGCTACGGCTTCGGCGTCATCCTTAACCTTGTAGACCTGAGCTACGGGACCAAACATTTCCTTACCGTATGCCGGATTATCCTTGGAGATATCCGTCAAGATGGTTGGCATAAAGAACTGACCCTCGTCGTCAATCGATTCATGGACGTAGTAAGCCGTGGCGCCACCAGCCAAGGCCATATCAACTTGCGCCTGAAGATGTTCCTTAGCTTTTTTTGAGTTCACCGGTGCCAGCGTGGTTTCTGGGTCCATGGGATCACCCATCTTCACACTAGAGAAGGCATCCTTCAACGCCGCTAGAAGCTCATCGTAATTGTTTTCGGTGACGATAAACCGCTTGGAAGACGTGCAGACTTGCCCCGCATTGTAGAGCCGTGCCCGCGGTGCAATCGCCGTTACATCAGCCATATTGGCATCATGGGCCACGATAAACGCATCGGTTCCACCGAGTTCCATCGTATTCTTCTTCAAATACTTGCCGGCAACTTCGGCGACCGCAACCCCACCACGTTCCGAACCAGTCAGGGCAACCCCTTGGACCCGTTTGTCGGCAACTACCTGTGAGACTTGATCATAGGACAGGAAGAGATTGGTCAACGCCCCATCAGGAGCCCCGGCGCGCCGCACAGCATCCTCAAAGGCTAGTGCAGAAGCTGGTGTGATGGCTGCGTGCTTGAAGACGATCGGATCACCAACAGCAAAGTTGGGGGCAAAAATCCGCATCATTTGGTAATATGGGAAGTTCCACGGTTCCACTGCCATCAAGACACCTAGTGGATGATTTTCCAGTTGCGCGTCACCAGCAATCGTGTCGATGGCCCGCGGCTTCAGAAGTTCCTCGGCGTGGTCCGCATAATATTCTGCGATTTCCGCACACAACAACACTTCCCCTTGAGCTTCCACAAAGAGTTTACCCATATCGACGGTCAATACCTTGGCTAAACTATCTGTCTCGTCTTTGAAGAGTTGCGCGAGCCTACGTAACACGGGAATTCGGGTGGCTACCGGATCATTCCGCCACTTTTTATACAGAGCCTGCGCCTTAGCAAGGCTCTCCTCAACGTACTCTGGCGTTGCATCATCATACGTTTTGACAACCTCGTTGGTATAAGGATTGGTCGTTTGATAAGCCATAATGTTCGTCCTCCTGTCGGAATTCTTCACATTCACAATGTAGCCCTTTACAAAAGATACTATACCCGCACAAATGGCTAAATACCAGCATTTGGATTGTGATAATTTCGACATGATTCGCTTGTGAATATCCACATTTATTTTGTCACTTCACAATTGACAGTTTCCATCACGATCGTTCCTCACCTTGTGCATTAAAAAATATGTAAACCCAATCCCAGTTTGGTCGCAAAAAAACGGATGACCCAGACTGGCCGAACCCAGTCTGCATCATCCATTTTGGCCTTACACTTTAACTTAACTTCCAACGGTCTAGAATCCCGTTGAACAGACGGTTAGCCGTCGTTATTTGATCGAGGACCGTCCGGGGACTTGCGGTAAAGTTATCGCTCGCCCACTTATTAATAATTCCCAACGCGCCAGCAGCAATGAATTCTGCCGACGTGTCGATCACGTCTTCCTTTAAGTAACGGTACTCGGGCATTGCGTGGAGCAAAATTGACAATCGTGAAGCCACAAATTCATTCATTGATTGACGCCAAACGCCATCGTCATAGGGATAAGCATTCAGGAAAATCTTAGAATTATCAGCGATCCGTTCCAACAATTGAATCGTTGCTGGTCGCCAGTTCTCTAAGGTCAAAGCTACGGGTTGTTCATGACGTGGTGCTTCAACGATAAAGTGTTGATAGACAAAGTTCAACAATTCATATTTATCGGCAAAGTAGTAATAGAACGTCTTTCGGTGAACTTCCGCTTCGTCCGCAATCTCACGGACTGTAATCTTATCAAACGTATTGTGGTTCAACAACGAAGCCAAGGCCTCCGCAATTCGCTCCTTAGTTTCCGATGCAGCCATCGTGATACCTCCAATCATTCACACAACATTTTATTTATGTTTTGTGCGTTACTAGCATCCCCCCTGGAAGCTAGTAACCTTAACTAACATCCCAAGCTGACTAAAATTATACGCGTCTTCTAGTGAGAAGAAACCCTTTTCGCGAAAAAATGTCAGTACATTGTTAATGTAGTTACACCTATCAACAATACTATCAATTTAGTTTTTAGACAAAACTGATTATAGCATATCTACCGATACATTGTACGATACTTTTGTGCACAATAGGTAAGAAATCCGTAAATTTTTTGAAAAATGCCTAATTTTTTTCGAGAACTACCCGCTCAGACGTCATTGTCAGACTTCCCTCGAGCCGTAACAGTGATTTCTTCCGAGTCAGTCCACCGGCGTAACCAACTAAATCACCCGTTTGCCCCACAATTCGATGACACGGAATCACCAGACTAATCGGGTTATGACCGACCGCATTGCCCATGGCACGGGCTCCAGGATTGTGACCGATCATCGGGGTCACCAATGTTGCCAATTCACTATAGGTTCGAACTTCGCCATATGGAATTGTTCGTAACACTGACCAGACAGCCTGACGAAGCACCGTTCCAGTCGGTCGGACCGGGAAATCCACCGTCGGCCGCTGTCCGTCAAAGTAAGCCGTCAGCCAATCTGCCAACGCGCTAAAGACTGGGGCATCTCCCAGTGACGTGCCGGTTGATAGCGTGCTTCCGTAATAACGCTGGTCGGTAAACCACAGGCCAGTAAGGGCATCGCCATCACTGGCAACTGTAATCGCTCCCAATGGCGTCATAAGTTGCTTCTGTCGCATCATTTATCACCCTTTTTGCTTATTTTAGCATTAAAAAAGCGGGTAGGCTAATATTGCCTACTCGCTTTTTACAAGTTGTCCAATTTTTAGTGGTATAGGTCGAACCGGCCCTTACTGAAGACGGTGCTCAAGTGGGCACTCTCCAAGATGGAACGGTCAGTAATAACCTTCTTCAGTGCAGATGCCGGATAGCCCTTAACCTTCCGCTTATTGCTAAAGATTTCACCAATACCGTCCCGGTCACTCAGTGAAGCAACTGTGCCGACTGACTTGTAGACGAACGGTCGCGTCTCGTGGCCGCGCAGTTGCAGACCGATGTTCTTAGCTGCCTGAGCACCAGCGGCCAACGCAATCTGTGCGGTCGTTGGGTAAGGCCGGTTACTTTCAGCATCCATGACGGCTGCAACGTCCCCAACTACGTAAACTTCAGGATGGCCTTCAAGTGAGAGATCATCCTGAACGACGATTCGGTTCCGCCGTTGTTCAAAGCCCGAGTCGGCAATGACGTGCGAGCCACTGACCCCGACCGTCCAAACGACGGTGTTAGCTGGCTGTTCGTGTTCTTCATCGTTACTGTCACTATAAACCACGATGCCCGGTTTGATTTCCTTGATATTCGATCCCAGTTTCATTTCCACATTGTGCTTGGCCATGAAGCGCATCGCGTATTCCGCCAATGATTTATCAAACATCGGCAGAATGGCTGGCGACCGTTCCAGGCAGACCAACTTAATTTCTGGCGTATTGTAACGTGTCTGGAGTTTTGGCAGGGACTGCGTCAACTCCCCTAACAGTTCGATTCCGGTGAAACCAGCCCCACAGACGGCCACTGTCAGGTCGTTAGGATCCTGCGTCTGAGCGTACCCTTTGACCTTATCCTCAATATGCCGGTAGACGGCCTCAGAAGTCTTCAGGTCATCCATCGGTAGCGCATTCTCTTCAGCACCCTTGAGTCCAAAGGTTTCGGTCTGAAACCCTAATGCCAAGACTAAATAGTCATACGTGATTGGCGCATGGTTTTTCAGGGTGACTTGCTTCTGATCCACATCAACGTTGGTCACACTGTCTTGAATGAAGTCCACCCGACTACCGATCACATCGTTGATCTCATAAGTGATCCGTTCCGGAGCAATTGTTCCAGCCGCTACCTCGTGAAGATTGGTTTTTTCTGCATGAGTCCCCGTCTTGTCGACCAAAATAATCTCATCGTCGCTTGGAACCTCACGTTGTAAAAACTTGATAGCCCGCATGCCTGCATAGCCACCGCCTAGAACTAAAACCGTTGCCATTGTAAACGACCCCTTTTCTACTGTAGTTTCCCAATTCACGATTAGCTCGTTAACACTTCCGTTGATTAAACCGGTTACATTTTCAATCAACCATTCACTCCCCCCGGAGGAATCGGTGGGTGAACTAACCAATTAGGGATGATTTACCTCTATTATACGAGTTATCAAGTGAAAAGCTATTGATAACGGTTAGCAATTTTATTCACAATCTTTCATCCAGCCACCATAGTTAAAATATATTTTCGGAACTGTTAATCACCACCATAATTTGTGACTAGTATAACCGATTAACGAGTCGTTATAGCTGAAACTTTCCGTCAAAACCTTTATGGTAGAGGTTAGTTAAGTGAACGAGACTTAGGAGGTTTTTAGAATGACAACATTGATTATTGGCGCTCACGGTCACGTGGGCCAGCACATCGTCAAGCAACTCGCAGCAACAGGTGAAACGGTATACGCCGGGATTCGTTCTGCCACCCAAGCCGACAGCATCACAGCATTAGGTGGGCAACCACGGATTGTCGATCTGATGGGCACCGCCGAGGCCATGGTTCCCGCAATGGCTGGCGTTGACAAGGTAGTCTTCTCGGCCGGTTCTGGTGGCAGTACGGGCGACGATATGACGCTGAATATCGACCTCGACGGTGCTATCAAGTCCATGATTGCTACGGAAAAGGCTGGTATCAAGCGTTTCATCATCGTCAGTGCCATGGGGACCGACGATCGAACTTTCTGGGACAAGTCGGGTATTCGGCCTTACTACGTTGCTAAATACTATGCCGACCAGTGGTTACGCCATCGGACTGATCTGGACTACACGATTGTCCGGCCAGGAATCTTAACCAACGATGCGCCAACGGGTAAGATTACCTTGGATACGGCTAATAGTGATGTCAAATCCATCAGCCGCGAAGACGTGGCTGCGGCGGTCGTTGCTGTGGTTAAGCATCCCCTGCCTAAGCAAACGTTCGAGTTGGTTAACGGCGACACCGCGATTGCTGATGCTGTGGCAGCTGTGAAATAATTCCAGCGTGACTGTAGGTTTCAAACGTATTTAAAATATACAAAATCTAGACAGTTCAGGTCGTCACTGTACGTTTACGTCATTGTAAACACAGCGACGACCTTTTTTAATCGTGAAATTCACAATCACACCTAAAAAGCCAGCAGCGCTCACTGGCACCACTGACAACTTAGCTTCTATTTTGCTGATTTATATTGGGACGCTCTGTCCAAGTGATTGGTTCAATTGTGTTTAGCCGAATTTAAGCCATCACTTTTCAATTTACTTTAATTGGCTGTCGGTGTGCTTCTGGTCCAAGTTTAGGGCACTGGCATCAACCACCGTTTGGACTTGGCTGGCAACTTGTTTCGTGGTGGCCCGCTTTAAGTGGATCTTCATGGGTTGAATCGTCGCAACCGGCCGTGAGTCCAACTGCACTGTCGTCCGAACGGCTGGGGCCGTCGTATTGGTCGTTGTCACCGTGGCGGCGGAAGCACCTGCGGATGTTGCTAATAAAGTCGTTACAGTCATGGCACCCAGCATTACTTTAGTCATCATTGATTTAATTTTAGTCATTTTAACCACTCCTCAGTTAGTTGTTTTGGCTTATCGCTTTCGATGTATTAGTTATACCATCCGGTCAGGTCATTAATCTTTAAGCTTCGTTAAGGTTAAAATATGAATTTCTTATTTTTGCCACGGCATCGTGTGGTATCATGCCTATAAACCACGTCACAGCAAGGAGTATCGCTTAAATATGAAAAATAAGATTTTACTAGTCGAGGATGAAGAAGGCCTCGCTAGTTATGTTGCCAAGGAACTGACCTTTGAAGATTTCGACGTCCTGACCGCTGCCGACGGGGAAGCCGCCTGGGAAATTTATCAAGAAGAGAAGGATGACCTCCTCTTAGTTCTACTGGACTGGATGCTACCGAAGATGGATGGTATGCAGGTGCTCCGTCGCATTCGCAAGCACGACAACCTTCCCGTAATCATGATGACGGCTCGCGATTACCTCGGCGATAAGGTCACCGGCCTCGACACCGGTGCCGACGATTACATTACGAAACCGTTTGAGATAGAAGAACTGTTGGCCCGCATTCGGGTGATTCAGCGGCGAACAGCTCACCAGAGTGGCCTCGACCAGACCTATCACCTGCAAGACCTGACGCTGGTCACCAAGACCCGGCAAGTCGACCGCGGTGGCCAAACGATTCAGTTGACTCAACGCGAATACGATTTGCTACTCTTCCTACTACAGCACCCGGGCCAAGTCTTTACCCGCGATGAACTCCTCGACAACGTCTGGGGCGTCGACTTTCTCGGCCAACAGAACGTGGTCGATGTCTACATCGGTTATTTGCGGAATAAAATTGACGTTGGCGACGCCCCCCACCTTTTCCATACCATTCGGGGCGTCGGCTACAGTCTTAAAGAGGAGGATGACAATGACGGCTAAGCAACCCCGGACTTACGCGGATATTATCCGCCATTCATTTACCAGCCTGCTCCTCACGATTGGCATCGTCATTGTGCTAACCGTCAGCGTAACCCTAGCCGTGGATCAATTGCTGCGGGCACAGAACCAAGCCGAGCAACTGAGTGCCAGCCTTCAAACCTCACAGGTCACGAACTTTCAAGACTGGCTGGCCATCAATCGCTCGAGTGGACTTAACTCCCATAACACATTTGTCTTCATCAAAAACGCAAACGGCTCGACCACCTCACTGCTCCCTCACGGCAACACGCTGGCCAACGCCAGCACTTGGTCCGTTCCATTTACCCATCTGACCTACTTTAAGGGTCTAGGACTCTTCTTCGCGGAAACGCTGAAAGCGGGCGGGCACACGTATCACCTCTACATTGGCATGCACGTATTAGTCGGCAACCTTCACGTCTTGATTGCCGTGCTGATCATCGCCATCGGCTTTAGCCTCCTGATTGGGCTCTTCTTCGTACGACGTCTGGCCAAACGAATCAGTGCACCCACGATTCAGCTAGCTCAGGCAGCGCAACAGGCCGCAGCCAATCCCGAGGTGACGCAGACGGAACTGCCCCAACCACAGGAACCCGTTGAAATTTCTCAGCTGGCCAAGGACTTTAACCAACTGTTGGCCGCACAAAACGGGCGCTTGCAACGTGAACGGCAGTTTATTTCCGATGCTTCCCATGAGCTACGAACCCCCATCGCGACGATTCGAGGGAACCTCAAGTTAATCGAGCGTCGCGGAGACAAGCACCCCGAGGTCATCCCCGAGTCACTGGGCTTCATTGACCAGGAATCATTACGGATGCAGCATCTGATTGAAAATCTCCTGCATCTGTCACGAGCCGATCGCGCTGAGGTGGCCTTACAACCGCTGGACATCGCTCAGCTGACGCAGGGTGTCGTCACCCACTACCAGCCCCTCATCACCCAACCACTGACCTTCACTGGCCCTGACGAACCGGCAATGGCGTTAGGCGACACCGACATGCTTCATCAGATATTAACGGCACTCTTGGATAACGCCCACAAGTATTCACCCGCGGATCAGCCCATAGCCGTGACCGTCGCACAAGCTAACGGTCAGGTCACACTGACTGTGGCCGATCAAGGAACCGGAATCCCTGTGACCGACCGCGAGCATATCTTCGAACGCTTCTATCGCGTCGATGCCTCCCGTTCCAGTAAAATTGAAGGCAGTGGTCTAGGACTAGCCATCGTGTCACAGCTGGTCCAGCTGAATAAAGGGTCTATCTCAGTGAACGATAACGCCCCGCACGGTACCAAGTTCACTGTGACCTTACAGACCTCTGACTAATTGGTTTAAACAGGCAGCTGTGATTGACAGAAATTGCGACTGCCACAGATTGACCCACTGTTAGATATTAAAATCAATCAAGAATACAATTCCAAGATTTAGTTTTCTTAGTGGTGAATAATTAGCTTAGCCGGAGGAGGTCAGAGATGGCGTCTGCCGTGACGGCGGTGTTAGACCGGGAGATTTTTCCCGGTCCTACAGCGCGGGACGCGTTTGGAAACTCGCACGAACTTAGCGAGGTTTCAAACCGAACCGGAAGCCCGCTTCTCAGGCTGCAGGCGGTCCCCATGGCAGACAGAATCTCTGACAGCCGCAGGCGACAAAAATCCACTAACTAGAAAACTAAGAAATTCTCAGACAAAACTTAACTTAAATCAAGGACTTCCGCTACCTTCTCCAGGTATACTGGGTTCATCAAGTGAAAGGAAGCGGAGAATTATGCTGATAGATGACAACCCAAAGATTAAAACGATTACTCCCGCCCAGATTACGAAGGTGTTCTACCCTTACGTCATCGCCAAGACGGAAGCCGGGAGTTACGTCAACATTAAGTTAAGCGACCAGGAGCGCAAGGATCCCCTCTTTTGGGAATCGATTGCCAACATTGCGAAGGCCAAGCTATGGGTCCCAATTGGCGAAAAATTCCACCAGTTGCTGGCCTACGACTGGACGTACTCAGCAGCCTACTAAGCCCATTTTGTCAGGTTTAGACACAACTATTTAATCCTAAAAATAATATAGCATGATACGACTGCGTTTAACCGTTCCAGTGAGAACGGAACCAGCCGTTTTTTATTTCTGATAATTAACGACCAGGATGTCCGCCCTCAATTGCTTGATATACCTGTCTTTCAGCCTTAAATGACACAAAAAACAACCCCAAGTCGAACGTCCATTCGTTGACCTGGGGTTATTTATCTGTCAGAATCGGAAGACCGCTTCCGATTCAAGCACAACTGTTAAATTTTCCAGAGAAACACCATAAGCTTACCGTGGCATTGGCTTACGAAGAATCTCAGCTTTTTTCCGTAACTGAGCACGTGTCTGGCTGACCAAAATGTCGGTTGGGTGGGCGATGCGACCGTCCAGAGAACCCCCAAAACTTGCCACACAGAAACTAACGAATCCCCAGGCTGACGGTGACCAGTACCCAAAGTAGGGTGCTACCGCCGCCATCATGACGAAGAAACCGATGCTGATCAAACCGCCAAATCCTTGGCGCCCAAACCGATTAAAATATGGATATTGCCGAGTAAACAGATAGTCGACAAGTAGAATCGCAACCATCGTGCCCATTGCAATGTGTTTAACGGACACTTGATCGATAAAAATCACGGGACTCATCATCAGCATCAACATCATTAAAAACCAAAATGAATGAAAACCATACCGCCAGTCATACCGCATTCCGGTCGCCTCACTTTCAATCTACACAATCGCATCTTCGTTAAGTGAAGTGTAGCATGGGGTTAATAAAATTAGGTTAACTCGCGGTCGCTATGGTAAAGCCAATAGCAATACTAACGCGTGCTCGTTGGACGGGACAGCTTGAAAGCCATTAGCATACTCAACAGTGCCAACGTGCCCGTAACGACCAGCACCAGCAGGGCCCACTGCGACCCCATCGCCGTCTTCACGGCTGTACTGCCCTGACCGCTCGCCTGACTGGTGGAGATAATCATGGAAACAATGGCGGTCCCGAGGGCGCCAGCAAACTGTTGCATGGCGTTCATGAGCGCATTTCCATCGGCCTTCAAGTCACCACGCAATTGCTTCAAACCTGCCGTCATGATGTTCCCAAATCCCATTCCGATACCGACCATGTAGGCAATGTAAAGACTCAGGACGGCCCAGACTGGCAACTGACGGGCAAACACAGTCATCACAAGCAACGTGACCGTCACAATGCTCAGGCCCAAAATAATCGGTTTCTTTGCACCAAATCGGTCGAGAATCTGCCCCCCGATCGGTGAAAATGCAGCTCCAATTACGGCACCCGGCAAGACGACTAAACCGGCGATGAAAGCGGTTTGTTTATCAACCAATTGTAGGTAATTTGGCAAGATGAAGGATAGGCCCAACGCTGTCGTTTGTAAGAGAAAGAACGCCGCTAAGTGCCAGGCAAATGCAGAATTTTTCACCGTATCTAGATTAATCAGCGGATGTTCCACGTGGTTGGAACGGAACACAAATCCTAGGAGGCCCACAATCCCAACGATCCAGGCCCCCAGAACAGACCAACTCAACAGCGGTTGACTGCCCAGTGAACTGAACCCATAGATCAGGCCACCAAAGGTTGCAATGACCGTCAACATACTCAACCCATCAAATTTTTCGTGAACGATGGGTGAAACTTGTTGAATGGTTTTGAGTCCTACGAAAAACGACACAATCAGAAACGGCAGCAAGATCCAGAAAATATACCGCCAATTCAGATTGGTCACGAGGATTCCCCCATACGTCGGGCCGATTGCCGGCCCAATGGCAGTAATCAGCGTTCCAACCCCCGTCATCATACCGATTCGACTCAATGGGACCTGTTCCAAGATAATATTAAACATCAAGGGTAACGCAATCCCGGTTCCCAACGCTTGGATTGCCCGCCCAACTAGCAGCCAAACAAACGCTGGTGCTAGAGCATCAACTAACAACCCTGTAATGAAAAGCAGGTTTGCTGCCACGAAGAGTTGTTTCATTTTAAAGCGTCGTTTCAGAAATGATGAAACAGGCACGATGCAAGCCACAATCAACAGGTACAACGTTGTCATCCACTGGACCGTTCCAGTAGTCACACCGAATTGTTTCATTAAAGTGGGAAAAGTGATATTCATCGCCGTTTCAATGATGACCCCACTCAGAGACATCAGCCCCGTCGCCAGGACGGCCCCGATTACCCGTGGTTCAATTTTTTCAGTTGCCATTTACTTACTCCCTTTCTCTGGGGCCTTGCCCCACCGCGTCACGTTCTCTAGCGCATGACGAAATGCCACGGCCTCCTGTGTCGTTAAGCCAGCCACCATGAGGGCATCCTGTTGTTCCAGATGCGCCGTCACAATGGGGACCAATTGCTGTCCTTGCGCCGTTAGCTTGAGTTGCCGCTTACGACTATCGCTGGTTGCCACGACCCGCGTCACCAGTCCATGTTCCACCATCCGCTTGATTAGGACTGAGGCCGTGGAGCGCTGAACGTGAAATTCCCGTTCCACGTCAACCTGGAAGGTATCAACGCCTCCGCGACGACCGAGGAAGTCGATCACCGACATCTGCATCCCCGTCAACCCATATGACCGGGCGAATTCGTTCATTTCAAGGTTCATCTGGTGCTCGGCATCTCGGAGCCAAGCGCCCAATCTTCTTTCAGGCAATGGAATCATCCCTTCTTTGTTAGTCAGCTAACAATTTTAGGCTGATTAACCGGCAATTTCAAGTGTCATTTCAGGAAAAAACTTGAACGGCCAAAAAAAGTCGTTCCAAATCAACAACTGACTTGGAACGACTCTCGTTTTCTAAAGTCTTAAATTAAAGGTTATCGCCCTTGGCACGTAACAGTTCACCTAAAGCGGGTTGCTGCTGAACATCAATATGGTTTTCCTTGGCGTAAGCATCGACAGTCTCTTGGCCGTAGAGCTTGGCATCAAGTGGCATGAAGGCCGTCCCAATTGGGTCATCGTCCTTGATCACGGCGTTGACCACGATTGGCTTCTTGTTACCCTTAGCCTGAAGATCCTTGATCTGATCGAAGACCTTTTCGACTTCGGCATTGTTAGTAACGGTAAAGCCGATACCACCTAAGCCTTCGGCGACCTTTGCCCAGTCGGCATCGGTCAAATCAACCCCATACAGGTGTTGTTTCGTGTCGACCTGTTCGCGGTAAATGAACCCGAAACGCCGGTTACTGAAGACGACGTTGATGACGGGCAATTCGTAACGCGCTTCCGTGATAATATCAGGAGCGACCATCGCAAAACCACCATCGCCGGAGAACGACCACGCTTGCCCCTCTGGAACACTCAAGGCCCCGGCCATTCCGGCTGGTAACCCGTAGCCCATCGTGGCAAACAGTCCGGATAAGACGAACCGTTGCTGCTTGTTCATTGGTAAGCCCCGAACGGACCACTCCGAAACGTTCCCGGTGTCGACCCCGTAAGTATCCTTAGGGCCTACCATGGAAGCAACCTTCTTCGTGACGGCTTCAGGTGCTAGGCCATTGCTGTCATCATCGGCTAACTGAGACAACCACTTGTTCCAGTTCTGCTTGTTAAGGCGGTTGGCCTTGAGCCACTCTGTTTTAGGCAACGTTTCGCCCGTGGCAATCATGGCTTGCAGGTAACTCTTGGCATCACTGATCACGGCGTAGTCAACGGGTACCATCTTCCCAATATCAAAGGAATTGTCGTTAACTTGGATAATCTTGATATTCTTTGGCCAGAACTGGGCAAATGGGAACTCGGACCCTAAGAACAGAATCAAGTCGGTGTGTTGGAGCGCTTCAAAGCCAGACTTAGAACCCAAACGGCCAAACGTCCCAATGGCATTCGGATGGTCGGTTGGAATCACACCCGTGGCTGGTACAGTATTGATAACGGGCACGCTGAACTGCTCGCTAAATTTAACCAGCTCATCACGAGCGCCTAACAAGCCTCGGCCAGCATAGATCAGAGGATGCTTAGCGGCCTTCAGCAGTTCTAAGGTCGCCGTTACCGCCTTAGGATCGATCGTTTGCGTAAACGTGTTGGAGACGGTGTTTGGCGTCTTCACTGGTTCGTAGTCGATTTCGGTCGATGACAAATCTTCAGGAATAATGACCACGGCTGGGCCCTTTTGCCGGTAGGCTTCTCGAATCGCTTGGTTAACCACATAAGGCAGTTGTTCCGCGGTCGTCGCTGTCCGATTGTAAACGGCAACGTCGGCAAACATCGGCGTTTCATCCATTTCCTGGAAGTAATTCGTGTTCATCGTCGCTGTTGGGACTTGCCCAACCAGCGCCAACATTGGCACGTGATCCATCTTGGCATCGTAAAGTCCGTTGAACAGGTGGGTGGCGCCGGGTCCGGCGGAACCAAAGGCTACACCGACTTTCCCAGTGTACTTAGCATCGGCAGCTGCTGCTAATGCCCCAACCTCTTCGTGCCGTACCTGAATATATTGAATCTTATCCTTTTCCAGATACAAGCCTTCAACGGTATGATTAATCGATCCCCCAGGAATCCCATACAGGTGATCGACACCCCATGCTTCCAAAACCTTTACCAATGCTTGACCCGCAATCATTTTTGTCATTTGAATCGCGCTCCTTTGATGAGGTGTCGCCAAAGAAAAGCACCCCGAAATCATTGATTGGTAACATCATAGTCCGTTTCAGGAGGAAATACCAGTATTTCTGCTTACTTTTTGTTAGTGAAAATAATCACTTAGGCTGCTGACCGAACAAACGCCTTAGTTTCCCGGACTGACGGTAAATAAAGCGCATTCAAAAGATTACAAACTCATGAGATACCATGAAAAGGAACAAGCCAATTAGCGCCAGCTTATCTTTCAGTATTTTCCGCAAATTTTAGGCAAAGAAAGAGCCTAGGAAAATCCCAGGCTCTTGTGCTACTCAATCATATATGGCTGAAACGTGCGCCAAAAGACAGCCGGTTCCGCTTAAAACTCCTAACCAAACAATCCAAGTTCGGGATTATTCGGTTAGCAGCCTTAATGCTCGCCAGCTAACCGCCTTTTGTCCCACTCTCCATATGCCATCATTATGTTTACCAGAAATGCCGGTGTTTCAGCATCAGTGCAACCCATACCATAACCCCGAGCATAATTGCCACGGTGATTAGCCACGAGATGCTCCCCTGATTGGCCAGCGGCAACTTCACGTTCATCCCGTAAAAACCGGTCACAATCGTTGGAATCGTGAGGACCAGTGACCAAATCGTTAAGAACTTCATCGTATCGTTCAGGTTGTTATTCAGCACGTTATTAAATGTGCTTGAGATGCGATCGACAACATCAGCTTCAATCGATGTCATTTCAGAGGTCTGGCGCGCTTCGATCACGGCATCATCCAGCCGTTCCTGGTTGGTGTCGGAAAGTTGCCGGCCAAATGGTGTATTGCTTAAATTGACCGCCATCATGGCGTTGTTGCGCGTGGCACTGACAAAGTAAGCCAGGCTCTGCTGCAGGTTAGACAACGCAATCAGGTCCTTGTTATCTGGCGACTTGTTAAGCTGCTTATCCAGACGATTCTGTTCCGCATTGATCTTGCGAATCGGCGCTAAAAATTGGTCGAATAGGATAAACATCCCAACTAACAACAATTCATTTGTATCGTAAGTCTGGTCCAGCTTTAGCCGCTCCTCCAGCAGTGTATTGGCCCAGTGGGTATTCTTCGTGGTGATGGAAAAAATATAATTTCCTTTCAATAGGAATGTCACCGGCCGGGTAATGTAGCGCTGGGATACCTGATCAACGACCACTGGCACATGCAAAACAAACAATTGTGAATTTAAAAAGTCATCACGGTCATAGTGAGACCGTTCGTTTTCATCGGTCACATACGTTAAAATTTCATCGGTTAGGCCATATTTAACCTTCAGGGTCTCTCGGTCGGCTTCTTCCTCAACCATGGTCATGACCCATACCAGGTCCTGATCCTTCGCCCCAATCTTCTTTTCAACTATCATGGTCTCCGCTCCCTCATACAAGCAATGCCCCTAGTGTACCACGTCGCCTTTACCCGCGCTGAAAAAAGTCATTTTTGAAAAGGTACCAGTTCATCCGCCAAACAGCAGTCCGCCATAAAAGCCGTCGTTCCAGACCCCACGCCCGGAACAACGGCCCCAATCACTAAACCATAACTTAGTTGGTACTCTCTAGACTGGCAGCATATGCCGTCTCTTGCTTGATGACCCGTGCACGTTCCTTCTTGTTGTACCAAGGTGAAACAGTGAAAGCCAACACGTCGTTGATCAGGTAAACGGAACTGTTGATAAACATTGCCAGCGTTGCGGACCCTTGCCGAAACGAGATGAACCACAGAACCATCTGAGCCAGACCCGATGCGATCCACCAGATGTACTGGTTGTTGAACCGTAAGAAACAGATGATACCGGCCGTTAAGCTAATAGCAAAACTGATAGCATCGATCCATGGCCGCGGATCGTCCGTAAAGGCACCAATGGCCCATCCGGAGATCAAATAAACAGCAACCGTGGAAACTAAGGCAATTGCCCAACTCTTACCGTTGAATCTTCGAATCTTAGAAGCCATATTAACGTTCCAGCTTGCGCTCAGCAGAACCGGAATATCTAAAGTGAGCACGTACGATAGCTGCTCAAAAATACTTAAATAGTTCTTAGCAGCGAAACCCGTAACGATGAAGCAAATCGCAGACAACACACCTAGCCACCCATTAACTGACTTTGCCGCGTTGATTGCCAGAACACACAGCACACCCAGCGTGGTCCCGATAAATGTCAGTACCGTCAGTAGCGTTATCTGCTGGCCGACCAAGGTCATGACTTGGCACCCAAGGCTAAAGAAAAATAAATAATAATTCTGTTGGGGCCAGCCCTTCAGTTGGTGAGATAAAAATTGAATATAGTGCTTCATGTTAATGCGCTCCCTCATGTTTTATTAACCACATATAGTATCTTTCTCGCCGACGAGGTGGCTGCATCACACAATATATTGTGTTGCTCGTTTTGAACAACAGGTTTGATTATAGCACGCAATTTTCTCTGTAACGGCTAGAATTTCAAATTTGTTTCATGACATTACAGCTGTCGGAAAACGGTTACATGCCCGTCAGGCGTCCTGTGAAACAAGATTCTATAACATATCGGCATTGCACACTTTTTACAGTTTGAGGGAAAAAGGCCAAATAAAAAAGATCAGTCGTGAACGACTGATCCGTTTAAAGAAAAATTTAAAGGTCTTTACTCTTCTGGTGTTTCCGGTGTTAACTGTGCCGTAGCCGACGCTAACATCTGAGTCAGCTCGCCTACCGTCAATTGACTACCCTCTGTAGAAAGGGGCGTCTCACTCATGATTTTTGCTGATTTTACCAGCAAATCATGGCACATCATCTCCAGCTCTTCACCACTCGTCGTTAACGACAACGGCCGTACCCGACGATCAGAAGATTGATAACTCTGTAGCACGTAACCGCGCCGAATCAGCTGTGAGATTCCACGCGAAACAGCTGCCCGAGAGATCCCCCGACTGTCAGCAACCGTGGCTGACGTCAGCTTACCAGGATTCTCTAAAATATGGTGCAGAATCGCATACTGATCCACCGAAATCCCCATGGCTCGTTGGAACCGCGTTGCTGATTTCTCCAATTCTCGCTTTAATTCCATGTAAGATTCGAAAAAACTTTCCGCATGTACGACCTTACTCTTTCCCATAGTATTCATCATATCCTTATCTTTTACTTACTAACCGCTAAGATAATTAACACGATTAGCAATACGCAAAATGGTTGACCCCATAGAAATATCTATACATTTAATAATAAAGAACAATCTCATGAAATGCAAGTGGCTTTCACTAATTTGTCGAAAAGTTTATGGTTTAAACTACTCTAACAACGATTTCGACTAATGATTAACAGCTAAAGCACTCTATGCAATTGATTGTATACAAAAGGCGGCCGCGTTTTCACCCGGACCGCCCCGCTTTCAATCTCACTCTAGTTTTCGTAAATGGTATAGCCGGGCTTCCCAAGGTTGGATCTGCGTCTCATCCGAAGCGGCATCGACCCGCATATTGGTAACGATCATCTCGCTCGGATTTAAATCAAACTCTTGAGTAGTTGCAGCTTCATTGCTCATATTCACAACAATCAACCAATTATCACCATTATAGGTTCGGCGATAAACATATAATTGGTCATCTTTAGTATCAATCAATTCATAACGGCCCTTTTGTAACGTCGGTACCGTCTTTTTCAGCTGAATCAACTGGCGATAGAACGTGAAGACCGAGTAAGGATCATGACTTTCACGTTCCACGTTGATTCGTTCCACGACTTGCGTTGGTTGAATCCACGGCTGATGCTCGGAGAAACCACCGTTGGGTTCATCATTCCAGGGAAACGGTGTCCGCGCATTGTCCCGGCTCTTGGCAGCCAATTGTTCCAAAATCTTTGACTCTGAAACACCCTTGGCACGCTGACTCCGATAATAGAGGCGACTGTCTAAGTCACGATAATCATCAATGCTGTCGAACCGAGCGTTGGGTAGTCCCAACTCTTGGCCCTGATAGATAAACGGCGTACCTTTCATCAACAAGTACCACAATCCCAAAGCCTTGGCAGAACGACGGCGATAATCCACCGGGTTCCCATAATATGAAACGGCACGCGGTAAATCATGATTCTCAATAAACAGCGCGTTCCAGCCCTTGTCGGCCAGTGCTAACTGCCAGCGCGTCAGGTTCTGGCGCAAGGCTGCAATCGGTAGCTTGGGCTCCGCATTCTCCCAGTAATGCACGTGGTCGAATTCCAACAGAAGGTCAAAGAACCCCGTGTCAGGATCCAGCCAGCGTTGCGCCGTCGGCATATCGATGCCACCCGCCTCACCAATGGTAAATAAATGATTGCGCTGCAGGACTGGCTTCAGATCGGCCAAGTAGGTGGTGACCCCCGTAAAGTCCCGGTAATAGTCCGTCCGGGGCGCGGCCACATCGGCGAAATCGGCTTGTTTCTTCAGGTGGGTGACCCCATCTAACCGGAAACCATCGACACCGCGGTCGGCCCACCATTGGATAATGTCACTCATCTCGCGGCGCACAGCTGGATTCTCCCAGTTCAGATCCGGTTGCTTCCGAGCAAAGGTATGCAAGTACGCCGCTTGACTTGCGGCGTGGTAGGTCCACGCCGAGCCACCAAAGACCGATTCCCAATTGTTCGGTGCCACGTCCAGCGTGGTCGGTTGCCAAATATAGTAATCGTGATAGGTACTGGTCGGGTCGGCTAAAGCCGCCTTGAACCACGGGTGGTCGCTCGACGTATGGTTAAGCGCCAGGTCGATTACGATCTTAATATCGGCCGCATGGAGTGCCGCAACGAGTCGGTCAAAATCAGCCAATGTCCCGAACTGTGGGGCCACGCCGCGATATTTCATCACGTCATAGCCATTATCCACGTCGCCTGACGGATAGAACGAAGAGACCCAGACAAAGTCGACTCGCAAGGTTTTCAGGTAGTCGATCTGCTGCTGAATACCAGCAAGATCTCCGATACCATCGTTATTCGTATCTAAGAAACTCTGCGGATAAATCTGATATCCGACTGCGTGTTGCCACCACTGTGCGTCGCCCATGACTCTCTTCCTTCCGTAACCAAACTTGTGCAACCGATTGTTATTGGTAAATACCAATCCTGCATTCGCTTTCATTGTAACAATAATTATCCGGTTTGTCGGCCTCTTTTGCAAGTTTTATGCCTATCTTAAAAAAAGTCCGGCCCCCGAACATTTCTGTCGGTGACCGGACACAATTTTCAAATTTGATTATTGGATAATCAGAAGCATTTTCACCCCATGTTTCGGGCGTTCAAGCTACCTTAATCAATCTTACGTTTAGGATTCAACAGGTTCATCGGATCAAAGAGCGTCTTGATCTGATGTTGCAGCTGATCGACGGTTTCACCCAACTCGGGATTGTTCCATTGGTTTTTCAGCATTCCCACGGCGTGTTCTCCGGAGATCGTTCCCCCGAGTTCCAATGTCTTCCAGAAGGTCTGTCGTAACGCTTCAATAATGACTTCTGGGACTTCATCAACGTCCTTGTCCCACACGAAGGTTGGGTGCACGTTACCATCTCCGGCATGACCAGCCGTGTAGATCGTAATGCCCAATTTCTTCCCGAGGTCCTGCAGATAATCCATCATTGGGGCCAGCTTGGACAGGGGCATTGCCATATCTTCCATCAGGTGATTCCGACCGGCAAAGACGGCGGGTAACATATCCCGACGCAACTGTTCCAAATCAGCTTCTTCTGTTTCATCCGTAGTAACGGTCACGTTCTGCCCGTGATACTTATCCAGCAAGTCACGGACGACCTGAACATTCTCGGGACTGCCACCTTCTAGCCGGAAAATTAGCATAGCGCCACTGTTGTCGGCATAGTGGGTTTTTTCGTATTTATCCAGTGCCACCACGGTATTGCCGTCCAAAGCTTCCAGCATCGTTGGATAGACCCCGGACATTCGGATAGCCGTGACACCTTGTGCCAACGCCGTCATATCGTCGAAGAAGGCCACGCCCATGACGGATTGGCCCAGCGGAATCGGCATTAATTTTACAGTGATTTCGTAAATGATGCCCAAGGTTCCCTCGGAACCGACGAAGAGCTGGGTCAGATCATACCCAAAGGCCTGCTTCAACGTCCGGCCACCAAGCTTAACGACCCGACCATCGGCCAGTACGGCCTTCAAGCCCAGCACATTATCCTTGGTTGCACCATAGCGCACGGTGCTCATCCCACCGGCATTAGTGGAGACATTCCCACCAATTGATGAGAATGGCTTAGAACCAGGATCTGGGGCGTAGAACAGTCCCTGCTTACGGGCCTCCTTGTCCAAATCGCCATTGACGACCCCGGGTTCAACAACGGCCACGGAATCTTCCTTACTGATTTCCAGAATCTGATTCATCTTGCGCGTGGACAAGATAATTGCCCCCGTCAGACCGTCGGACCCAATCACCGTGCTACTAAAGGTGGTTTGCGGAATCACGGCGATATGGAACTTCCGCGCTGTCCGCAAGACACCTTGAATATCTTCAACGTTGGCAACCTCGACAAACGCCCGCGCTAAGCCCGTTTCACCACCAGTTGCATTGGGATTGAAGGATTGCTTGCGCAACGTGGCTTCATCCGTGGCAACCGTTCCCGTCTTTACCTGAGACTTTAAATAGGCCAAAATCTCATCGTCAGAATAGGCACTAAACACTGTCATCACAAAGACCTCTTTTATTTTTGAATTACTCATTGGTCATTTTAACAGTATATCCATCCAATTACCTCACCAACATCTTGAATTTTGTTGCAATTACAACTAAATCGTCGTATACTCATTTTTATCATGAAATGAGGTGCATCAGCTTGGCAGAGGTTTTACGTCCGATTGGCACTGTCGCCCGGGCACTCGATAGCATCAGTAACATTGAGTTCAAGGCGCTCGACCTGAATCGCGGCCAGTATCTATACCTGGTTCGGGTGGCCGAATCGCCGGGAATTATTCTGGAACGACTCGCCGTGATTGTCCGGGTCGACAAGACCACCGCGGCCCGTGCCATTCAGAAGCTGGAGAAGAACGGTATCTTGGAACGCCGCCCTAGCCCGACTGATAAGAAACAGAAACAGATTTTTCTCACAGCAAAGGGCCAGGCCCTCTACCCCATCATCAAACGCGAGAATGCCTATTCCAACGCCACCGCACTCAAAGGATTCACACCAGCTGAACGCGACCAACTCGCCACTTATCTGAAACGGGTGGAAGCCAATATTAATTCCGACTGGATTAAAGTGAAACACGGCGAACACCGTGACTACTGAAAGGATTGTCGATCAATGAAAAATACCACCATCACTCCCGTAACCCCCGCCGACCTAGAACAACTCCGGAACGTCAGCATTGAAACCTTTACCGCAACCTTTGGGGCCGTCAATACCCCTGAGAACCTCAATGCTTATCTGGAACACGACCTCAGCCGCGAACAACTCAGTCAAGAGCTCGTCGACCCAACCGCCGCCTTCTACTTTCTTCAAGTCGATGGCGAACTCGCCGGCTACGGCAAGCTCCTCCACCACGCAACCGATATTGAAATTCAACGGGTCTACGTGCGCGAAGGCTTCCAGCACCACGGCCTCGGTCGCCAATTTCTCGAGTTCACCGAACAGGTGGCTCGCGATGCCGGCCTGCCCAAGGTGATCCTAGGGGTCTGGGAACACAACGACAACGCTTTAGCCTTCTACAAATTCATGGGCTATCACCGTTACGGCGCCCACACATTCAAGCTGGGTGATGATCCTCAGACCGACTACCTGATGGAAAAATCCCTGTAAGCTTGTTTCAACCTGGAACATACGAAAAGGCCTGGAAAAATTCCAGGCCTTTTATTGTGCCACTTTATATGATCGAAACGTGCGCCAAAAGGCAGACAGTTCCGCTTAAAACTGATAACCAAACAATCCAAGCCCGGGATTATTCGGTTATCAGCCTTAATGCTCGCTGGCTAACCACCTTTTGTCCCACTCTTTCCTACGTTTAGGCCAGCCGCACAAACTGCTTATTTTCCAACCGGTACTGGTGGTCACAACGGGCCGCCACATCAGGTTCGTGGGTCACGATGATCACACATTTTTGCTGCTCGTGCGCGATGCGTTGGAACTGATCGATGACTTCTTTCGTATTATCCTCATCCAGATTTCCAGTCGGCTCATCGGCCACGACAAGCTTGGCATCGCAACACATGGTCCGGGCAATGGCCACCCGTTGCTGCTGCCCGCCGGAGAGCCGCTGAACGTTTCTCGTGATGAGGTCATCCCCAATCCCCAGATCGTTGAGTACCCGCTGCGCATAGCCCCGATCCCCGGCATGACTGGCATCCGTGATGGCCATCGCTGTCAGGAGATTGTTCAACGGGGACATGTAATTAAACAGGTTGTATGCCTGAAACACAATGGCAACGTCATGGCGCCGATAGTTGGTCAGACCAATCTGTTTCAGCGACCGGTCATTGAGAAAAATATCGCCTTCGCGTGGCTTATCTAGCCCAGCAATCAACGAGAGGAACGTCGTCTTCCCGGTCCCACTGTGGCCAAGAATCGCGTAGGATTGGCCCTCTTCGAATTCGAGATTGATATCTTGAAACAGGGGTTGTTCTTTATCCTGGTACCAATAACCCAGGCCTTCAGTTCTTAACATCTGCGTCCCTCCTTAGGAAATCAGTATCTTCTTCGGTTCCAGTCTGAGAATGCCACCGGAGGCAATCATGATTGACAGGAACGTAATGGCCAAACCAAAGCCACCTAGTTCTGCCAGGTCGACGGCGCTCACGGCAATTTCCAGATCAGGGTTCTTCGTCTTAGCACTGCTGGTCGTGCTGCCAGGACCACCGGCCCCGCCACGCATGCCACTACCGCCGCTACCGCCAGGTTGACCACCGCCACCAGGTTGGCTAGACGTACCGCTACTGGTCGTCTGCGTTGTAGTACTCTGTGAGACCAGTTGTGATCCCAATTGATTCCCCACAAATTTGCCACCAACACCGGCAATTGCTAGGGCAATCACGATGACCATCAACATTTCCGTAAAGAATTGGGCGACGATCTTCCAGCGCGCTTCACCCAGAGACAGCAGCACACCGATTTCAAATCGCCGTTCGCGAATCATCAGGATAACAATTAGGGCCAGAATAATCGTACCGGCAATCGCCACCAACCAAACGATCTTGTTGGCAAAGCCTTCCACGTTGTTCATCGAGGCCTTAATCGATTGGTAGCTAGAATCATCGGTACTCAGAGAATACTTACTGCTGATCAACTTATTACCGGCCTTCTTGGTCGCACTCGCCTTGGCAGGGTTCGTCACGTTAAACGTCACTGAATCGGCCGTTCCCGCATACTTGCTACCCTTAATCGTGTTGGCCAGGGTGTATGATGCATAGATCGTATTGGCAGGATCGGTGCTCATTGGCCCCGCGCTGGCCGAGCTGGTCGAACTGGCCTTGTAAATTCCGACAACCTTCACCTTGAGGGTGCTCTTGGACCCCGTCGTCTCCTTGATGGTCATGGTATCGCCAACCGTCAGATTATTTTGACTCGCCAGTTCCTTTTCGATCACGACATTGTTGGTTCCCTTGTCAGACGCCTTGATACCGCGCCCTTTGGTAATCTTGCTCTGGCTGTCAGTAAAGTCCGTCGTCAATGCCGTCGACGTGACCCCATCAATCTGGGTATCGCCGGATGAACTGCTCGTGGACTTCATGCCGCCAGGACCGCCACTGCTGTTACCGCCCATCCCCGTACTGGTCGAGACCGTATCGTAGGATTTCGCATTCGCCGTAGTACTGCTGGTCACATTGTAGTTCTTGATGTTGCTGAGCTTCGCGATACTCTTGGCATCACTCAACTTAACCGGCGTCAGTGTCAGCTTGGGCCGACTGGACTTCGAAGAGCTACTGGAACTACTGCTCTGCATCTTCTTAAATGCCGCCTGCCGGTTGGCCGACAGCGTCATCGTTGCACCAGCATCCGTCTTGGCGGTCTCCGTTGCCTTGACCGCCGCACTTCTAATCAGTAGACCTGCTAACACAAACATGAGAATGGCGGACGAGACCAGGATCAGTAAGACTGACCGGCCCTTCTTCGCCCACACATTTAACCAGGCCCGTTTGAAAAAATTCATTCGAGTCGCCTCCATTTCATAACATGTCCTGATTATGGCAAAGCTGGCTTATCGCAAACCTAAAGTGCTGGGGTTTACAGTATTAACTGATAGCACTCAGTCCACCCCAAAACGGCGGCATCCCGCAGGACACCGCCGTTTGTGACTAATTTATTTGTTAATCATGGTGTTAATAAACTGTTAAGGCTCACCCAGCTTATCTTCCGGTGGGAAGACGTCCGGGTAAAGCGCTGAGTATTCCTGATACCATTGAAAGGCGGTGGTCACCAGTACCTTTAGCACGGCGAATCCTGGCACCCCAAAGATCACACCGACTAAACCAAACATCTTCCCGGCCGCTAACAGCACGAAGACGATGGTGATCGGATGCATGGCCAAGCTGTTCCCCATGATGAGGGGCGACAGAACCTGCGTTTCCAGGACCCATTCAATCAGGTAGACGATGACGACCCCTAGCAACATTGACGGACTCGTGATGGCCCCGATAATCAGTGCCGGAATCAAAGCGATGGCCGACCCAAAGTAAGGGATTAGGTTGAGGGGCCCCGCCAATAGCCCGATCAACAGGGCGTAACGCAAGCCAATGATGGAATAACCCGTGGTAAAGATGATCAGCACGCACAGTGCCACGGTCAATTGCCCACGAACGTAGGAACTAACCTTGACGTTCATCTGGTCTAACATAACTATAAAACGCTCCCGGTAGGCTGTGGGCACGACCTGACTCACGTAATGGGGGAAGCGCGAGCCGTCCTTCAGCATGAAGAACAGGACCAATGGCGCCGTAATAATCGTGATGACCCAATCACTGACGGTCGTCACGACATTCCCAATCGAGGTCAGCGTCCCGGTCAACAGGTTCAAGCCCCGCTTAGAAAAGTACGTGGTCACTCGCTGGTTGACTTGATCCAGATTATCAGTGGATATCCAGTGGTGAACCTGATTGAGATGATTCAACTTCACTAGCATATCGTTGGCAAACTGAGGTAACGTGCTCACGGCCCCAGCCGCTTGCTTAGCGAGAAACGGAATCAAATTGAGAAAAATCAGGACGATGGCCCCAACGGCCACCAACATGGCAATCGTGATCGCCAATCCCTGGCGAATATGTAGTCGCCGTTCCATCAAGTGAACGAACGGATCTAACACATAGAACAGAATCCCCGCCACCACGATGGCTGGCATGGTAATGCTGGCAAACTTCCAAATCGGATCCAAAAGCCCAGCGTTTTGAACAATTTCGTTAACAACTAACAATAAAAGAAAAATATTTAATAGCAAAATCGTGATGTGATTATTCAAGAAACGCTGGTAGAACCAGGAAAATCCCGATTCCGGTTGACGCAAATTCTTCAAGCTGACCCCTCCCTGCTGTGTTTTCTCTCCTAGTGTACGGCGGAACGGCACCGTTGACTAGTCCAGACGCTTGGGTTTTGGTAAAAATCATCGCTCGGTGTTTTCCATTCGCCTGCGGCAGTCAGGAATTTCGCCTGCTGTGGACCGGTCCAAGCCTGAGAAGTGGTCTTGGACCTCGACTTGAAGCCGCAAAGACCAGCGTCTCCAAGCTCGTCCTATGACCTAACCTGACAAAACTCGTCAGCTAAGGTCATCGTCACGGCCGGCTACATCCCTGACTGCCTCCGGCTATAAAATGATACACGCCATGATTTTCACCACATCTAGCTACTTCCTGATTGATTGCAAACTAAAACGGTTGTCTCCCCTACTGTGAGGTTCAGACAACCGTTTGTAATAGCCCGTTCGTTTGTTAAATTTGACCAACAGCATGGATCATTTAATCTATCTCAGCCGCAGGACTGGTGAAAATGGGCTCAGCCGTGGGAATTCTCTTTGCGGCGACCTTGGCCGCTTAGAGAATTGGTGACCCTGAGACTTGGTTCATAGGCTCAGGGTCAAGTCGAAAGACCGCTCTGTGACTTTCAGCGCCCGCCCACAGCGTTCCAGTCCATTTTCACCAGTCTGGAGGCGCTGTAGAGATTAAATTGATCGATGCTAATCTGCGTCTTGGGCTAATTTAACCGTGCTGGCCGCTGTCTTGCCACTGACCGTGTAGAGTTGCTTACCGTTCTGCCAGCTGACCGAATTGGCCTCGTCCTTTTCAGTACCACTGTAGACCGTAATAGCCCCGGTATCGGCTGATTTGGGTAGGCTGGACGACGTGATCTGCTTGTTGACTTGCTTGGCAAACTGCGTTGGCGTTCCGGTCTCGTCGGCGTTGCTGGCAACCGCCGTGACCGACCAGTCGCCCTTGTTCCAGTGCACGTAGGTGTGACCCATGACACCTTGAACCACTGCGGTCGTGCTCCCGTTCAGTTTGACCCTAGCACCCTCGGTATTGGTACCCACATAATCCACTTGATTCTCTGCGCTATTGGCGGACCCGTACGTCTTCTTTTGCAGGGTCGCGGATTGGTCACCCGTGCCTTTATCAGCGTATTTGACTGTGTAATTCTGTTTCGTGCCGCTGGTACTATCGGCGGTTAATTTTGTACTGTCGGCGGTCACCGTGCTAGGCGCAGTTGTCTGACTCACACTGCCGACGTCATTGGCAGCGTGCATCTCGATAACCGTCCCGGATCCCAACGTGATGGCTGCTATGGCTACCGTAACTGCGGTAATGATCTTTGTTTTCCGTTGCATATTTATTCAGCTTCTTTCGTGATTTATTCCGTAACGTAACTCTTCAAAGCCGTGACGTATTTGCCATTGCTCAGGACGAAGTACCGTGACCCGGTAGACCGCTTCTTAACGGCAGTCACCTTCAGCTTGGTTCCCTTAGAGACGGCCGTTGACCGACTAGACTTGGCAAACGAAGACTTCTTGTATTCGTAGACTTTCTTCTTGGTCTTAATCGTCTTGGTAGAGCTCAGGGATTCATAGTAGGCCGGCGTCATAAACTGCACGTTAGCGGATAAATACCCGAGACTTGTCTTGACCCGATAGGACTTACCACTCGGCGCCTTGACCAGCTTACCGGCCACCGTGTCACCGGATACGTAGTAGCTTCCCGTCTTCTTGGTGAGACCAGAATCTGAATAAAGATTCAACTTGTGCTTTAACGTATAGGAGCCGTGTTGCCCTACAAAATAACCCGTACCGTCCTGTGAAAGGACCCACTTGCCTAGATCACTGATGTATAGGGCTTGTTTGGATTTCGACTGAGTCAGGCTCTTGACCTTAGAGATCTTGTAGAATTTCTGCCGGTCGGCCTGAGCAATCTTAGTGCCATCTGCATATTTAGAGGCATTGTTATGTAGATAAATATGCTGACCCGCTTTATACCCACTGTACGCGTAGGTCACGCTCGATAACGCTGTCGACACACTATCCGTCCACCAATTGATGGGGTGAACCGACGTAACCGCCTTGCTGTTATCGGTGTATTCACTCAACGCCGACAAGTAATTGTGATCGGTATACTGCCACAAAGCATATGAAATCGTTGGCGTATAAGAATAGTTGGCGATCCACTGCGCATCAAAGCTCTGCCGCGCCGTGTTAGCATATGAGGTCGCAAACGATTGATACGAATAGAAAACTAAGTTCTTACCTGTCAGCGACCGCATCTCATCGTACCACGCCTTGACCGCAGCATTCGTGGTTCCCGAGGTCACATCATTTTCTTCAAAGTCTAAAGCATAGAATGACGCGTTCTTATTCGAACGATTATAGAAATCCTTGGCTTCTTGCTTGGCACTGGCCGCACTGGTAAACCGAGCGTAGTCGTATTCCCCAAATGGAATGCCATACTTCACGTACAGCGCCGTGTTATTGGTGGCATACAGGTCTTGGTAGGACGACCCGTATTGCCGTCGGTTAATCACAAAGGAAACCTGACTCTTCAAATTTGAAACCTGACTCGCCGTTAATTTTCCCTGCCACTCGGAAATATCCGGAATGGCTAACGTACTGGCATTGGCAACGGTCTGCTCGCCCCACGCAATCCCAATCAAGGCACTAGTGGCCACGACCAACTGCGCTAACCGCTTGGCCCAACGATGCTTGTTCGACATACTTGGCACTTCCCTACTTAAAATTTGGTGTGCCCTACTCCTTTAGAAATCGGCGTTTAACTCCCCGCGCCACAACTCCCCTTTGCTTGCTGCTCACCACCTCATTTTTTAAGCTCTTACTAACAGTAACTGAAAAAAATGTGCGTTCGATAACAAGGGGATTGCAGTTTCATTACCTGACTTTACAATTATATTTATTACAGGAACGCCGTTAAACCAACGACAGTCGACATTTATTTGTAGCAAAATCGTTGGCATTCTCAACCGTTAAAATCTAACGAATACTTAGTTTGTGAAGGATGCCGAAAGCTTCTAAAGCTGGAAAGTGACTCGGTACTTTCGCGTGGTGATTGCATTTGGGTAAAGTTCGTCTTTTATAAGCCATTTGATATTATGCCGACTCACAAGCAATCAGTCCAATAGCTGTTTATGCTTAATGCTTTACCGTGACATATATGGTTACTAGTGACTATTGTATGTAAAATCAGCTCTTGTTTTCTTTCTCTAATATGCGAATATTTATATTTTGTTCCCGTTGATTGTTCATGTAAAATCACGTATGATGGGACTAACATAAATTACTCTAGGAGGTCTCGCTTATGCGCCGTGCTTTGCTTAGTGTTTCCGATAAAACTGGGATTGTTGAATTTGCCCAAGACCTGATTGCTCATCACTTTGAAATTGTCTCAACCGGTGGCACCCAAACGGCGCTCAATGCCGCTGGCATCGCCGTCACACCGATTGAGGACGTGACGCACTTTCCCGAAATGCTAGATGGCCGGGTCAAGACGTTGAACCCCCGGGTCTTCGGCGGTATCCTTGCGCGGCGCGAAGACCCAGACCACTTGCAAACGCTCGCCGATCACGATATCACGCCGATCGACCTCGTCTGCGTGAACCTCTATCCCTTTGCGGAGACGATAAGTGACCCCGAAGTCACATTGGCGGCCGCCGTTGAACAGATTGACATTGGCGGCCCCTCGTTAATTCGGGCAGCAGCCAAGAACTACCGCGATGTCTTAGTCGTCTGTGATGTGGCCGATTACGATCAAGTTGTTTTGGCGCTTGATGGGCACAGTGACGACATGCGTTTTCGCAAACACCTGGCAGCTAAAGTCTTCCACCACACTGCCCACTACGATGCCGTCATTGCCAATTACCTGACGGATGAGGCTAAGCCAGATACCCTGACGCTGACCTACCAACGCAAGCAAGCCCTCCGCTATGGCGAAAATCCCCAGCAGACGGCGACCTTTTACGCCGACTGTCAACCGGCGCCATTTTCAATTGCCGCAGCCAAACAACTACACGGCAAGCCGCTCTCCTTCAATAACATCAAGGACGCTGACGCCGCACTGGGCTTGATTCGCGAATTTTCTACCCAGCCAACCGTGGTCGCCCTCAAACACATGAATCCATGCGGTATTGGCTCCGACACCATTCTTGAACGCGCTTGGGATAAATGTTACGCGGCCGACTCTATGTCGATCTTTGGCGGCATCATCGTTTTGAATCGCCCGGTCAACTTCGCCACCGCTACCAAAATGCATCAACTCTTCTTAGAAATCATCATCGCCCCCGCTTTTGACGACGACGCATATGATCTGTTGGCCAAAAAGAAGAATCTGCGTCTAATGACCGTCGACTTTACGACCGCCCAGGCACCAGAAGCCGATGAAATCATCAGTATCCGTGGTGGCCTGCTGCGTCAGGAACGCGATGACGTGCGCGACGACCCAGCTAATTTTCAAACCGTCAGTCATGCGCAGCCGACGTCGGAACAACTCGACGCAATCGCCTTTGGCCTCAAAGCCATTAAGTTCGTGAAGAGTAACGCTATTCTGGTCAATACTAGCGACCAGACGTTGGGCGTTGGGCCCGGGCAAATGAATCGGATCGACGCCGTGAAGATTGCGGTCGGCAAGGCCGAAGTCAAGCCGAATTTTGACCAAGCCGTCTTAGTCTCTGATGCCTTCTTCCCAATGGATGACTGCGTCAAATACGCCGCCGAACACGGGATTAAAGTCATCGCCGAACCCGGTGGTAGCATTCGCGACAAGGACTCCATCGCGATGGCTGATTCCTTAGGCGTGGCGCTCGTCTTCACTGGCAATCGCCACTTCCGACACTAACCTGACGTAAAAATTAAATTCCGACACCATCAAAATGGTCGTCGCAGCCACCAATTGGTTTCCTGCGGCGGCCATTTTACGGCCTGCGTTATAGTTAATCACCCGAAAAAAGTCGTTTGATTTAAACACCAATAGCCCCATAATGGAGTTATCCGGTCTATCATCAAACTCAGAAATAACTATCAATCTCTGGGGGAGTGATTGTTTATGAAAAGTTCCGTGATTCCACGTCTCACCATCGTTGTGCCGTGCTACAACGAGGAACCTGTTCTGCCGACCAGTGCGCCCGTTCTGCGGCGCATTCTGCAACGACTAACGGACCATCAGCAAGTGACCACTGACAGTAAAATTCTTTTCGTTGACGATGGCAGTCAGGATCGCACTTGGGCTTTGATTACCGACTTACGGCAACAGGACACCTGCTACACGGGCTTGAAGTTCAGTCGCAACTACGGGCAAGAGGCGGCCCTCATGGCCGGCATGCAGGCCGCACAGCATCACGCCGACCTCATCGTCACGATCGATGCCGACCTACAGGATGATCCCCAACTGATTTTTGGGATGATTGAACAGGCACGCGAGGGCTTTGATATCGTGTACGGCGTCCGCAATGACCGGTCGACCGACACTTGGTTCAAGCGCACGACAGCCCAAGGCTTCTACTGGTTCATGGGAAAGTTAGGCGTCGATCTCATCCCCAATCACTCCGACTTTCGACTCATGAGCCAACGCGCCGTGGCCGCTCTTATGAGCTGTCAGGAATCTCATCCCTTTATTCGCGGCATCATTCCACAACTAGGCTTTCCCGCGACCAAGCTGTATTACAAGCGCCAACCGCGTCAGGCCGGCGTTTCCAAATATCCTTTGCGTAAAATGATTCGTTTCGCCCTCGATGGGATTCTATCCTTCTCCGTTGCGCCCATTCGTGCGGTACTCTATGCGGGATTGCTTATCTGTGGCGGAGCATTTCTGGTGCTGCTCTGGATCTTAATTCAGCATATTCGCGGAGCCGTCGTCACCGGGTGGAGTTCCATCATGGCTTCCCTGTGGTTTCTCGGCGGCTTTCAACTGGTCGCTATCAGCATCATTGGGGAATACGTCGGCCGAACCTTCACCGAGGTTAAGCACCGGCCCCGTTTCATTATTCAATCCGACACTTATTCTTCAGCATTTACGCCCGCACAACCTGTGGTCCCGTTGACTCGCGACCACTCATCTCATTAACTAAGGAAGTCTTACTATGGCAATCCGACGGCATCTTACCACTGGTCTCAGCGGTCTCATCAGTTTAATGTTCCTATTGACTGGCGTCCTGGCTGGCCTGGTGCCTGTGACCTTTCGGATCGACCACGACTGGCTCTCTCCGCTGATTATTATCCTAGGCGCCGGGATCTATTTAGGGGGCGTGGGATTAGCCTTCCGCTGGTTCCATCGACTCAGCAAGACGCAGCATCGCTACCTCAATTTCGGCCTCTGGACGCTGTTGTTGGCCATTCAACTTTGGGTCGCCATCAGTTGGATTTCTGCCCCCCGAGCCGACCTATACTTCGTTCATCAACAGGCCGTTTCGTTGCTGGCGGGTAGTACCCATTGGACCAACTACTTCTACACCTATCCCAACAATGTGAGCTTCACCCTACTGCTGAGTGGCCTCCTGAAAATCGGCTGCTGGCTGGGTATCGACTCCGGCATATGGTTGAACCTCGTCCAGTTTGTCTGGCTCGACTGTGGCCTGTTGGCGGTCTGGTACGTCCTAACCAAGAAGAATCCGGCCCGTGGCCACCTCTTCTTAGGCATTGTTCTGGGGACAATTCCCCTCTATGCCTATGCCCTCAACACGTACAGCGACACTTACGTTCTACCCATGGGACTACTCACCATCGCCCTTGTGCGTGGCCTGCTACGGACCACCAGTTGGCGTCAGAGCGTGCCTCGGGCTCTGGGACTAGGAATCATCCTGACCCTAACCTACCTATTAAAAGCTAATTTTATTGTCCTCATTATCGCAACTATCTTGATTATCTGGCTGTTGCCAAACGCCACGACCCATTCCTTCCTAACGCGCAGTTGGGTTACGCTCCTGTTACTCGCACTATTGGCTGGTGGTACAGTCGGCAATCGAACCGCACAGCAGGCCGCTGGCTATCAGGCCAACCCTGACCAAGCACTACCGGCCACCAGTTGGATCGCCATGAGCTGGAATCCAGCGTATTACGGGCAATACAATCGCCACGATGTTGGTCTGATCATGAGACAACCCACAGCTACTGCTAAGCAAACTCAGGCGAAGACTAACTTTAAGGCTTACCTGCAGCAGCTTGGGCCCAGCGGCATCATCCATCACCTCTATCGCAAGGCCAAGTTATTTCTGGCGACGGGAACCTTCGATAGTTTCCAAATCTCCCCGGCCTATGATCGTGCACCCAACTGGTATCGTCAGCACCGCAACACCATCGACTGGCTCCTTGCCAACTGGTGTCAGATGAACTACCTAGCCCTGCTCATCGTCAACTGTGGATGGGGGATTCAACAGATTCGCCGGCGAAAATTCAGCACGGGCTACCTTCTAGGCGGTCTCTTCATTATCGGTCTGGCCTGCTTCCACGTAATTTTTTGGGAGTCGGAGGAACGGTATGCCCTACCACTACTACCCCTGCTTATCGCCGGCACCGCCGCGGGCTATCGGCAACCACTGAATCTCCTGCGCTGGTCGCAACGATCACGTTGGTTACCGCTCGGCTTAGCCATTGGATTCACCGCAGCCCTGGGACTCGGTGCCTGGCAGAACTACGACCTGGTCACCAAACCCAGGAATCATCCCGTCAGCGTGGTCAGTCAAAACGAGGGCCGCTACTACCAGAATCACAAGGTCCGGCTCCAACAAAATCAACAGCTGACGCAGCCCTTCACGGCCCCATTGCCTTTTAATCACGTGTTAATCAATAACGGTGATCCCTTCACTGGTGTCATCACGCTTCGAACGGCTACCGGTAATCTCGTCTGGCAGACACGTGGTACACGGGTCAGCCTGGCACAGAACCTACCGCACCCCTTACCAGCTGGTCGTTACACCCTGACCCTCAAGGCGACAAGTCTCACGCCACAAAAGGTAGGCACGGCCCCAGCATCCTATCCACTGCTGGACCAGCCACTCACCACGCATCCCCACCAATACCTGCGTTTCTTCATCGACCAGCGTAGCGTAAGTCCCATTCTGACTCCCAGCAAGCTCTGGCTGATCATCGGGACGCTGTGGCTCGGTGGCCTGGTAATTATCGACCGTTTCTACTGGTATCGGCGCCATATTTAAAAAAATGACCAAATAACTTGCCTTCGAGTGGCTCTAAGGTACTAGAATGGAAACATGGGTAAAATTCCCGACTTAATTCCAGCAGACGTATTTTAAAAGGAGCCAAAAACTTGAAAGAAATCAACCAACAAACATTAACTGGTGAACGGGCCCTGTTTCAGGGACACGATCTCCATATTACAAACAGTACCTTCGTCGACGGCGAATCTCCCCTGAAGCACGCCAACAACGTGACCATCGACCACACTATTTTCAAATGGAAGTACCCACTGTGGTACACCAACCACGCTAGCTTGGACCACACGACTTGGCAGCCAGATGCCCACGCAGGTATCTGGTACACCAAGGATCTGACCATGAAACACAGTGTCGTTCGGGCCACTAAGACCTTCCGCCACGCCCAAGACATCCACTTGGATGACGTGACTTTTGCCAACGCCGGCGAGACGCTCTGGTGGTGCCAAGACGTCACGCTCGACAACGTGACCGCAACCGGCGACTACTTCGGCATGAACAGTGAAAACGTCGTCGCTAACAATCTGACCATCAACGGTAATTACGCCTTCGATGGCAGTAAAAATGTGGAAGTCCACAACTCAACCTTCATCACTCACGATGCCTTTTGGAACTGCGACAACGTGACCGTTTACGACTCCACCATCATCGGCGAGTATTTAGCTTGGAACACCAAGAACATTACCTTCGTCAACTGTTGGCTGGAAAGTGATCAGGGCCTCTGTTACGTGGACCACTTGACCTTACGTAACTGTTCATTGATCAACACGGATCTTTCCTTTGAGTACTGTTCCGACATCGATGCCACAATCAACACGGCTATCGATAGCGTGAAGAACCCGATTAATGGTAAAATTACAGCACCGGCCATCGGTCAGGTTATCTTTGATGACCCCGCCATTGACCCGACGCAGACCATTATTTCAACTACTCAGGAGGCTTCTGCATAATGAGTTATAATTTTTCAGAAATGATTGACCGGCGGCATACGAATTCCGTCAAATGGGACGTGGCCGCAAACGAACTGCCAATGTGGGTGGCGGACATGGATTTCCGCACCGCACCCGGAATCGTTGACGCTATCAAACGCAAGGCGGACACCGGCATCTTCGGTTACGAAGAAGTACCCGACGCTTACTTTGAAGCCGTTCAGCACTGGTACGCGACCGAACACGACTGGGCACCCAACACCGATTGGATGCGTTTCGTGACCGGCGTGGTTCCTGCCATTTCATCGGCTGTGCGCCGCGTCAGTCACGTTGGCGACAATGTGTTGGTCCAGGCTCCGGTCTACAATATCTTCTATAATTCAATCGTCAATAATGGCCGCCACGTTCTCTCAAGTGACCTGCAGTATCACGATGGTCAGTACGACATCGATTGGGACGACCTCGCCGCTAAGATGGCTGAACCAGTCACTACAATGATGATTCTTTGCAATCCGCACAACCCAGTCGGCAAGATTTGGACGGCCGACGAGTTAAAACGTATCGGGGAATTAGCCGACGCCAATCATGTGGTCGTCTTCGCCGATGAAATTCACGGGGATATTACCGAAACAGGCTACGGCTACACGCCATTTGCCGCCGCTGGCGACGTTTGTGCGAATAACAGCATCACTGCCGTTTCACCCAGCAAGACCTTCAATGTGGCCGCCCTCCACGCCGCCACGCTAATCATCCCCAATGAAAATCTACGGAACATCGTCGATCGGGGGATTAACACCGACGAGCTGGCTGAACCCAACGCCTTTGCCATCGATGGGAGTATTGCGGCCTACACCACTGGCGCGGAATGGGTGCACGAACTCAACGCCCAAATTACAGCGAACAAGCAAGCCTTAACAAAACTGATTGCTAAAAAGTTACCACAGTTGCACGTCATCACCGGTCACGCCACCTACCTCGTGTGGATTGACTGTTCCGAAGTCACCGCGGATTCGACAGCCCTGTGTGACTTCATCCGTAAGAATACCGGTCTCTTCATCACGGCTGGTTCCGTCTACGGCGGCGATGGTCACGACTTCGTGCGCATCAACGTCGCCTGCCCAGCTGAACGGCTCCAAGACGGCTTGGACCGGTTAGTCGCTGGGATAACTGATTTTAAAAAATTTAACTAAGCTAAATGGGTGATGTCTCGCGTTGTCCATCACTCTTTAGCATGGCGATACAGCCCGCGCGTCTAGGATTTTTCCTAGGCGCGTTTTTTATCCCAGGCAACTTTCCCCAAGCTTCACAAGACCCCGCCTGCTGGTTTTCCCGTCATCCTTGCTATACTGGTTGTAATAACAATGTCAACCACAACGAGGAGGACGTAACCATGACAACCATCAATCCCAGCGCCGCCCAAGATGTCTACCGTGATGCCGGTGAAAACATTCAATTCACGACCTACTTAATTGACCGCGAGGATATCGCCAAAGACCGCGATGCCCTGGCCGAATTCGTCGACCGACTCGCAGCCATCGAGCGTAGCATGGCCATTCGTTACCCGGATGCCCAGCTCAAAGTCGCCTTTGGCCTCGGGGCCACGGCTTGGCGCCTGCTCTTTCCCACGGCGAGTCAACCTAAAGAACTGGTCGATTTCACACCGATCAACGGGCCGCGCTACACAGCACCGGCAACCGCAGGCGATTTGTTCATGCACGTCCGGGCTAAGGAGATGGCCGTCGTCTTCGAAGTCATGGACCAAGCCCGAGAATTTCTACGTGACTGGACGACGGTGGTCGACGAGACTCACGGCTTCCGCTACTTTGAAGGCCGGGCAATTATCGGCTTCATCGATGGCACGGAAAATCCGGCTGGAGCCGATGCTGCCGAATATGCCCTGATTGGTGACGAGGACCCCGAGTTTGCCAACGGTTCCTACGCCTTTGCCCAGAAATACACGCACAACATGGATGCTTGGAACGCGCTACACACCGAGGACCAGGAGAAAGCCATCGGTCGGCATAAATTTTCCGACCGGGAGCTCGACGATGACGACAAGCTGACCAACGCCCACAACTTGGCCTCGCAAGACAATACGGATGGCATCGAGCACAAGATTGTCCGCATGAATGTGCCCTATGCCAAGCCGGGTGAAGGTATCGCCGGCACCTACTTCATCGGCTATGCCCGCCACTTCACGGTGACCCAGCGAATGCTGGAAAATATGTTCACGCAGAGTGACCGGCTCCTCGACTTCAGCACGCCCATTACGGGTAACGCCTTCTTCATTCCCTCACGGCCACTGCTGGAACGCATCGCAGAAGGTGACTTGTTCCCAGTTGAATGAGACGAAAATTGTCGCCCATAACTCTCGAAAGTTCCACCTCCATTCCACTTTTCACCAATAGGCTAATAATCGCAAAAAAATCTCTCGCGGCCCTTCCCGGCTCGGGAGATTTTTTCGTAGTTGCATCGGTCAAACCAAGTCACTGTCAATTTCTCACGCAATTTCAAACGCCACTAAATAATTTCAAATTCCGGCTACCGCATGCTACTAAACCATTGCGAGCGCATACAAATAAGCAATCTTCGTTGACCTTTCGGCTTTAAGAGGGTATGTTAGTGGGGTTGCCATCAAGATTTTAATGTCGATTGGTTTGCGTTACCTGGGGTAATCTCACCAATCAATCTAAACACTGAGGAGTTGACTCATCTTGGACGAGGCTGAAAGAGCGCAGGGGCCATGGCGTCGTAATCTCCATGTTCTCTGGTTCTGTACGTTCGTTGCCGGTATGGCTTTTAGTGAGATCATGCCATTTTTATCGTTATATATTAGCAGTTTGGGGAATTACACCAAATCACAGGTCACCATGTATAGTGGGCTCGTCTACGCCGCCGACTTCTTTGTCAGCGCGATTGCCTCTCCACTCTGGGGCATGGTCGCCGATCGCAAGGGGCGGAAATTGATGCTGCTTCGGTCATCCCTCGGGATGGCGGTGGCCATGAGCCTAATGGGCTTTGCCACCAGCGTTTGGCAGTTAGTCGCCCTGCGTGCCCTGCAAGGGGTCTTCGCCGGTTTCATTTCCAACGCCCAGGCCCTCGTGGCTTCACAGACACCGCGGAAACATTCCGGGGCCTCCCTCAGTACCTTAATGACCGGGGTCACCAGTGGGATGTTGCTGGGACCCGTCATTGGTGGGGTCTTGGCGCAGATCTTCTCGATTCGACTGACCTTCTTTATCACCGGGGCCCTGCTCTTGCTGACTTTCTTCATGAGTTGGATCTTCGTGGAAGAACAGTTCAAGCCGGTCGTTCGCGATCCCAACCAAAAGCGGCTGCACAATCCGCTGGCGGCCTTCCCTAATCCCAAGCTGATTCTGGTTTTACTGTCCTCAACGTTGATCGTACAGTTCGGGAACATTTCGATTTCTCCTATTATTAGTCTGTACGTTAAGGAACTCATGCACAACGTCGGGCCGATTACCGTGGTCGCCGGCATCATCGCCGCGCTACCGGGGATTTCCAACATTATCGCCGCCCCTCGGCTAGGACGCTACGGAGATCAACACGGGTCCGGGAAAGTCCTGTTGTTTGGCTACATCTTCGCGACAGTCATGTACGTCCCACAAGGCTTTGTCACCAGCGTGTGGATGCTCGGAATTTTACGGTTCATGATCGGGATTTCCGATGGGGCCCTCTTCCCCGAAATTCAGACACTGCTGACCAAGAACTCACCAGTCGAGCTGACCTCGACCGTCTTCAGTTGGAACCAATCCTTCCAGTCGATTGGGAACATGATGGGGTCGCTACTCGGCGGCTGGATCGCCGGGGTCTTCAACTACAATGCTGTCTTCATTTCCACTGCGGCACTCATGCTGATCAACCTCGCGCTCGTCTGGTGGCTGGTTCCGGAAATTCGGAAGCCCCAGATTCAAGTGGCCAACGATTAAAACTAATCTAGCAATATTTAAATACTGACACACAAAACGACCAGAATTCGATTCTGGCCGTTTTTATTTGTTTCAGTCTACTATAAGCACCCGATTCCGTGCGCGCGCAAAAAAGTTACCCACATCCATTGACCATTCGCAGTTTGCGCGGTATGTTAATGACATGTTCGCAACATTTTGCGTTAAGGAGCTGACCCATTGTGGGTGAAACTGATACGGACCATGAACTTTGGCGGCGGAACCTTCACATTCTGTGGTTCTGTTCGTTCATCGTTGGCATGGCTTTCAGTGAAATTATGCCATTTTTATCGTTATACGTTAGTAGCCTGGGCAACTACACCAAAGCCCAAGTCACCATGTACAGTGGCCTGGTTTACGCCGCCGACTTCTTCGTTGGGGCCATCGCTGCTCCCCTCTGGGGCATGGTCGCTGACCGCAAAGGCCGCAAGCTCATGTTGCTGCGAACCTCTCTGGGGATCGCCGTGGCCATGGGCCTCATGGGCTTGGCCACCAACGTCTGGCAGCTGGTCGCCCTGCGTTCCCTGCAAGGCATCTTTGCCGGCTACATCCCCAACGCCCAAGCGTTGATTGCCGCTCAGACGCCACGAAAATACTCTGGGGCCGCGCTCAGCACTCTCACGACTGGCGGGACCAGTGGCAATTTGTTAGGCCCCATCATTGGTGGCGTCCTGGCACAGATTTTTTCCATTCGCATGACCTTCTTCGTAACGGCCAGCCTGCTCCTCGTGACCTTCGTCTTGAGCTGGGTATTGGTCAAGGAAGACTTCAAACCAGTACCACGTCAACCCAAGCAAGCGCAACGTCACAGCCGCTTGGCTATGGTGCCTAACCTCAAATTAATCATCGTGTTACTCTGCTCGACCATGTTCGTTCAGTTCGGCAATACCTCAATCTCACCGATCATCAGCCTCTACGTCAAGGAACTCATGCACAACGTGGGTCCAATCACCGTGGTCGCTGGCATTATTGCCGCGCTCCCCGGAATTTCAAATATCATTGCCGCCCCACGACTCGGCCGTTACGGTGATCACCACGGGTCCGGGAAAGTTCTATTGTTCGGCTACATCTTTGCCACGCTCATGTATTTCCCGCAAGGCTTCGTGACCAGCGTCTGGATGCTGGGAATTTTGCGCTTTATGATCGGCATTTCAGATGGGGCCCTCTTCCCCGAGATTCAGGTTCTCTTGACGAAAAATACCCCCGTCACACTAACCTCGACCGTCTTCAGCTGGAATCAGTCGTTTCAATCGATCGGCAACATGCTGGGGGCGCTCCTCGGTGGCTGGCTCGCCGGGATCTTTAATTACAACGCCGTCTTCTTCTCGACCGCCTTACTGATGCTGGTTAACCTGGCGCTGCTATGGTGGTTCGCGCCGGAGATTCGACACCACTCATCGCAAGCTTCTATGGAATAGTAAAACCCCGTCCACTTTATGGTGAACGGAGTTCTTTGTGTTTATGATATTCGTTTAAATTGTCGCCTGCGGCTGCCAAGGATTCTGCCGTTGTGGGGATCGCCTACAGCCCAAGAGCGGGCTTTCGGCTCGGTTTGGAGACTGACGCTTTTTGTCAGGATTCAAACCGAGCCGAAGGACCGCTTTTCAGGCCGCAGGCGACCCCACAGCAGCCGGAATCTCTGGCCGTCGCAGGTGGATGGATAGTACCTAGCCAGCGAAGCGTTGTTCATCCAAAAGTGGCACTGCTTCGGCGGGAACTGGCGCCACACCTAACATGGCGCTCACGCTACCCAAGCCTTCGAGCAAGTCGGCTACGATACCGGATGCCATTAAGGTTCGTTGGGCCGCGCGGAGTTCGCCCGGTAGATCTTCGATGTCATCGGTCCGGCTGACCAATACGCGAGGCACTGCCACCGCTTGGGCCGCCGTGATTACGGTTTGGACGATTTCCGTCAAATGAATGGTGGGCGCTAACGCCACGACCATGTCCTGATCGAGCATGGCGGCACTCAAGCCACCTTCATCCAGATTTTCTCCCGTGAAGCCGGTAATCCCTGCTGGTAGGGCCACGTCACTAGGGGTATAAACGGTTAAGTCAAGCATTGCATTTTTGCTGAGTTGGCGGACAAACGCCTGACTGGTAGTGTCTAGGGGCCCAGCAATCAAGATTCGTTTCAAGTTCGTAACTCCCTTTCCAATTTAACTGATAAGTAAGATTATAAGGGGTTAGAGTAGGTCTAAGGCAAGCCTTTTTCACAAAAAAATTAGCCGGATTTTAGGCCCGTTTCCACCGGTTCAATAAGTCGTCTCTTATAAAAAAGCGTACTAAGTATGTTATGCTTGGAGCGGGTAGTGGCAAAAAAAGCCGAAGCAGCGGCATTTATGCGCTATAGAGCTAACGTAAGCTGTTTCACACCTGCCGATTATCAACACTAAAAATTGTTATCTTTTGGAAAACGTTAAGGTTTCGTGTACAATGGCTATATTCACAAGAGCCTATCGTTTCAAATACGACCGGTCCCGGGGTTGCTTCGCTTTGCACGTACCACTGGACGCACCGATCGTTATTTCTATGTTTCCGGCTCTTTTACCGGAAGTGTGACATCATTACACAGGAGGTTAATCTATGCTACTTTCAATGGAACATCTACGTAAGGAATATCCCAACGGAAAAATTGCCGTCGACGACTTCAACCTTGAAGTCGACCGTGGTGAATTTATTTCGTTCATCGGAACGTCTGGTTCTGGGAAGACCACGACCATGCGGATGATCAATCGCATGTTGCACCAGACTTCGGGGACCATCAAGATTGATGGCAAGGATATTTCGAAGATGGATCCAGTCAAGCTACGGCGTTCCATCGGCTATGTGATTCAAAACATTGGCCTGATGCCGCACATGACGATTCAAGAAAACATTGAAATCGTCCCGAAATTACTCGGCTGGTCCAAAGAAAAACGGGCCGAACAAGCGAAAAAAATGATTGATCTGGCACAACTGCCAGCAGAAATGTTAAACCGCTACCCTGGCGAACTCTCCGGTGGGCAGCAACAACGGATCGGGGTCGTTCGGGCCCTGGCCGCCGACCAAGAAATCATCTTGATGGATGAACCGTTTGGGGCCTTGGACCCCATTACACGGGAGTCTCTGCAAGACTTGGTTAAACATTTACAAGAAGACCTCGGGAAGACCTTCATCTTCGTGACTCATGATATGGATGAAGCCCTCCACCTGTCGACGCGCGTGGTCATCATGAGCCACGGGAAACAAGTCCAGGTCGACACCCCCGAAAATATCCTGCGGCACCCAGCCGACGAATTCGTCACCAACTTAATCGGTGAGGAACGACTGATCAGAGCGCAACCGAACATTCTTTCCGTTAGTCAAATTATGTTGAAGAACCCTGCCGCCATCACGCCTGAGAAGACGCTGGATGACGCCATCGACCTGATGCATGAACGGCGGGTTGATACGCTACTGGTTACCGATACGGACGGCGTGCTCCAAGGCTACGTTGACTTGGACGACATCAACCGGATTACCGATGCCACCACGCCCGTTAGCCGCTTTACCAACAAGGAAGTCTTCTACGTTCAGGCCAATGCCCTCATCGGAGACACCGTTGACCGGATTCTAAAACAGGGGGTTAAAAACGTTCCCGTTGTCGATGCCAAGAAACACTTAGTCGGCATCGTGACTAGAACCGCGTTAGTCGACATCGTTTATGATGCCTTGCGCGGGGCCCCAGCTAGCGATGAACAGCCAGCATCACCAATCAACGCTGACATCCACGCTGCCGCTACTCACGAAGGAGGCGAATCATCACAATGATTCACTTCTTACAGGTTTATGGCATGCAACTGATCGATAAGACCGGTCAACACCTTTACATTTCTGCGGCCGCCCTCATCTTGGGGATCATCGTTGCCGTGCCACTTGGGATCTTACTGACCCGCATGAAACACGGGGCCAACGCGGTCATCACACTGGCCGGGGTCTTACAAACCATCCCCGCCATGGCGCTGCTAGCCATGATGATTCCCATCTTCGGGATCGGGTCTACCCCAGCTATCGTCGCCCTGTTCATTTACTCCCTACTGCCTATCCTACGCAACACTTACCTTGGAATGGAAGGTGTCTCACCAGCTGTGCGTGACGCTGCTAAGGGGATGGGGATGACCTGGTGGCAATCGATGATTCGCGCCGAAATTCCGCTAGCCGCTCCCGTGATCATGTCCGGGATTCGGCTGTCCGCGACCTACGTTATCGCGTGGGCCACGCTGGCATCCTACATTGGTGCCGGTGGTCTGGGTGACTTTATCTTTAACGGGTTGAACCTCTACCGTTCCGACTTGATTTTGGGCGGCTCGATTCCCGTTATTTTATTGGCCCTACTCGTGGACTATTTGTTAGGTAAACTTGAAAACACCGTGACACCACGGCAATTACGATAGGAGGTCCGTCATGCGAAAACATTTACGTCAATGGCTAGCCGGACTCCTGGTTGCGATCGTCCTCTTACCGCTCGGCGGGTGCAGCTTGCCCGGTCTGAGTGGTTCCGGCGATAACACCGTTCGGATTGCCTCACAGAACACGACTGAACAGCAGATCATGGCCTACATGATTCAAGGCATGATCGGCCACTACACGAAGTTAGATTCGACCATCGTCAACAACCTGGGGTCTGGGAATGTCAGCTTTAACGCCCTAAAGAACGACAACGCCGACATCTCCTCGATTCGGTTCAACGGGACCGACCTGACCACCATCTTGAACGAGAAATTCGAGCGGGATCCTAAGACCGTCAACGCAACGGTCACCAAGGAATTCCAGAGTCGCTACCACATGACTTATTTCAAATCATACGGGTTCGCCGACACCTACGCTTGGATGGTCAAGAAGAGTTACGCCAAGAAGCACCACTTGAAGACCGTTAGTGATCTGAAACGCCTCGCGCCTAACATGCGCGTCGGCATCGATCAAATCTGGCAGAACCGTCAGGGTGACGGCTATCCCGCCTTCCAAAAGGATTACGGCTTTAGCTTCGGCACGGTCTACCCCATGCAAGTTGGGTTACTCTACGATGCCTTGGAAGCCAATAAGATGGATGCCATTCTGGGATACTCCACCGATGGCCGGGTCGGCAGTTACGACCTGACGTTGCTGAAGGATGACAAGAACTTCTTCCCACCATACGATGGGAGTCCGGTCGCTACCGATGCCATCTTGAAGAAACACCCTGAACTCAAACCAGTCTTAAACCGTTTGGTCGGCAAGATCTCGCTGAAGACCATGCAGGACTTGAACTATAAGGTCGACGACCAACTGGAAGAACCACAGACGGTCGCCAATGAATTTCTGAAGCAACACCACTACTTCGAAGGGGGGAACTAGGCATGAAAGACATGGGCTTATTCAGTCAGTTAATCTATTACTTCTCGCACAACGGGATGTACGTCCTCAGTCAATTTAACCAAACGTTCCTCGTCTCCATCTACGGGGTGCTGTTCGGTGCCATCGTGGGAATTCCCATTGGGATCTGGATCTCACAGAACCGGAAGCTCTCCCCAATCATCATCGGGATTGCCAACGTGATTCAGACGATTCCTTCCCTGGCGATGTTGTCCATCTTGATGTTGGGCCTGGGGCTGGGACAAAACACGGTCATTGCGACCGTCTTCCTCTACTCTCTGCTACCAATCGTCAAGAACACCTATACTGGGATGCTTAGCGTCGACCCCGACGTTCTGGACGCCGGTAAGGGGATGGGCATGACTCGTTTCCAAATCATGAAGACCATTCGGATTCCGCTGTCACTCTCCGTGATCATCGCCGGGATTCGAAACGCCTTAGTCTTGGGAATTGGGATTACCGTTATCGGGTCCTTCATTGGGTCCGGTGGTCTGGGGGACATCATTGTCCGCGGGACCAACGCCACGAACGGGGGCGCGATTATCCTGGCCGGGGCGCTGCCGACCGCGTTGATGGCGATCATCACTGATCTGGTCCTCTCCTTCATCGAAAAGCGCCTCACACCAAAGACGTCTTCAGAGAACTAACTTGGATCTCTGTCAGTGCCTTCGGGCCGGTGAAAACTGGACCGGGACGCTGAGGGCGGACGCCTAAAGCCAAAGTGCGGTCTTTAGGCTTGGCGTTCAGCCGCTATAAACCGCGTCTGAACTCCACCAAGACTCTAAGTGGCAAAGCCACTAAGAGTCTTCCCACAGCTGAGTCCATTTTCACCGGCCCTGCGGCTTTACACAGTGTTAGTTCGAAGACGTCGTTGGCTGGCCACTTATCGCCCGCATGTTTCCATTGGCAAAACTAAAATTTAGGTTCTAAAATATCTGTTGTTGGTAATCAAACGAATTTGATTACTGGCAACGGATGTTTTTGTATAATCAAAGAATG
>NZ_RHNZ01000008.1 GCF_003946395.1 Levilactobacillus fuyuanensis
TTCGGCTCGTGGTTCCGACTACTACGGCCCACAGCGGACTTTCACCGCCTAGTTAGCGCCCATGCCGGGCGCACTTTAAAAAGAGAGAACCAGCGAAATTTGCTGATTCTCCCTTTTTGATATTATTATTCTAGTTTTTCCACCCATGGTTCTCGCGGTCCCAGTCACGCTTGCGACTCCCGGAGACAAAGGGGTTACCCGCAACTGTGAAACGTAGCGGCCGGTCCTGCCAACTTCCGGCCGAGACACCGACCCGTGACGTGGCCACGATCTCTTTAGGCCGCCGCGTCATCTCAGACGTAATTGTCAGATTCTGGGCACCGAGCATCGTCCGGTTTAAGTCCTTGGACTGAATACCCAACGCTGCCATCAGCTTACCGGGACCGTTCGTCACATCTGGCACCGGCTTGTCTCGATTCTGCTGCATCAGGTCTAAGCCCTCGTGTGGTTCGATCCCGCGAATCAGGATTCCTTGGGGTGTCCCCTCGGCCTGCGTGGCGACGTCAAACATGTAGTAGCCCCGCAGAATATAGATGTAGATTGTCCCCGGTGCATCATACAAAGCGGCGTTGGCGGCCGTGTAGCGGCCATTGAACGCGTGTGCCGCCGTGTCCTTTTCACCTAGGTAGGCCTCGGCCTCAACAATCCACCCACTCATTTTTCCAGCTGGGCTGTCGTAGACCAACTCGTGACCCAGCAACTCCTGCGCAATCTGTGGCGTGGAGCGCCCAGTAAAGAATTCTGATAAGGAATCTGACATTAACTTCTCCTCCAATTTACTATGTTAGAATGGAGCCATGGAGATGATACGTGATGGCAATTAAATGTGAACGAATCTATACAAAACCCGCTGACCTCAAGGGTTACCGGGTCCTCGTCGACCGTCTGTGGCCACGAGGAATTTCCAAGGTCAACGCGCAACTGGCGTCCTGGGAAAAGGAAATGGGCCCCACGACCGAACTGCGGAAATGGTTCAACCATGAACCCGAAAAATTTCCAGAATTCAAAAAACGCTACGTTACTGAACTCGAAGCTAACGAAGCGTTACCCGCCTTCTTGGACTTAGTCGCCGAACAACTCAACGACCAAGATGTTATTCTATTATACGGCGCCAAGGATGAAGAACACAACCAAGCGATTATCTTAAAGGAATTTCTGCTCAAACACTTAGCTGACCAAGTGCCCGCTGAACGGCTGACAGACTAAGCTCCCGGGTACTGGCCAGCATGGCATCAGCCTGTGGGAGATTCTTAGCGTTGATGCCCACCGTGAAGCACCCCGCTGCCTTGGCAGACCGCACGCCGGTCACGGTATCCTCAAAGGCCACACAGTCTTCCGGGTTCTGATGGATCAACGCCGCCGCTGCCAAGTAGACGTCCGGCGCTGGCTTGCTGGCCTTCAAACTCGCTGCCGGTACAATCCGTGGAAAGTACTTGGCTAGTCCCAAATGGGAAATCTCCGCCGGAGCATTGGCCGAAGCGGACGCCAAGGCCATGGGATACTCCGCCGCCACGAGTTCATCCAGGAACGCCGTGACGCCGGGGAGACAGTTAGCCGGCGTCAGAGCCGCCACATACTGTCGGTACAGGTCGTTTTCGTGATTTGTGAGCCGTAGTCGCTGTTCGGGTGTAAACTCGCTCTCACGGCCCACAGAGGCCAATATGACCGTCAGTGAATCCGCTCTGCTCATCCCTGGTAAAGTTGCCGCGAGCTGGTCGGTCCACGGAATGTGTAGCTCCTGTGCAATCGTTTGCCAAGAAGCCAAATGGTATTGCCAAGAATCGGCCAACACCCCGTGTAAATCAAACAGAAAGCCGCGTAAATGTCGTGTTTGCATGAGAACTCCCCCTCGTGAAAGCGTTTCAATTTACGACTATTATACACCAAAACAAAATGGTTCACCGCTTTAAACTATGCGGTGAACCATTGTTAATTTAACGAATTACGATAACTGAAACGTCCGACTTCTTGGCGAGCCGCAATCCGATAGCACCGGGATGCCCGTGGCTAGCGAAGTCAACGTCCGCGCCACAAACAACCAAGTCCGGCTTGAACTCCGGAATAATTTTGTCGAGCACGACATCATCGACGTCGCCCCCTTCGCCCACGATGGACCGCACATCATTCACGCCAAAAGCCGTTGCTTTGTCGGCATACTCCTTGACGATGGCCTTTAGCTCATCGCGTTTTGCATTAAGCTTGTCTGGCATCAGCGACTCATAGATACTGATGTCATTGCTTTCCAGCACAGAGGCAATGCCCAAGTGTGCTTGGTAATCACGCGCCATCGTCATCGCGAATCGGAATGCGCGGCTAGTCGAGGGCCGGTCGTCCTCGTCGATCGTGATTAAAATTCGCCGGAAAAATAGTGGATTATTACTTTCGTCTGCCATAAAAACCCTCCTGCAATCAATGGTGACACGGCCTTATTGTATCATACCTGGTGAATAAAATACTTTCTGGCAATAAACGATAATGCCAAATTAATTTTAACCAAACACGACTCTAAATTAATGCTGCTTCGAATAGAAATTATCAATCCAAAGAAATGCCTACATCAACAAAAAATCAATCCATTTTACCACTTACAAGTTGTGCCACCGATTTACCTGCCTTTGCAATTGAAACGAGCTGCTTTTTTACCGAAGCTGTGACAGCATAGCATAAATTCACGTCTTTTCCTTGAAGATAGTAAATCTTCTTCTCATGACGTTTTAAAATCTCCTGCAATTTATGAACCGAGTCGTTATCTACTTTATCTTTTCCGTCACCTTGCAATGCTGTACTTCCATCTCTTCCCCAAGCTAGTAAAACATAGTCGGAAGCCTCCAAGGCCATTGCTAAAGATTTGAGTGACATCTCACTTATATGCTTTGCTTCTTTAGATAGTCCACTTGCATTATCTGATGGCTCTGTATATAAATCGTATTGAACATAATGCCCAATTTGTTCATCCATACTCTGCAATTTATCTGTAAATAGATAGATTCCCCGCGCACGTGTTGGTTCCATATTTTCTTTATCACTGTTGTCGCCCTTCTTAGAGGGTACTGAAGTATCGACCGACTTAGGATTAAAACCAACTGCAAGTACTGTTTTTCCGCCTTCTTTATTGACACAAACAACTGAATGGTGCCGATACATATCTACTCTAGCTAAACTAGAGTACTTCCCAAGCCGACGACATTCGGAACTCGTTCCAACATAGGCTGGTTTATCATTAAAACTGAAATCGTGATCCATTGTAATTACTCCTCACATAAAATTATTCTTTCATAATGACATTATATAATAATTTCAATTTCCGTTTAGCGTCATTTCACTGCCAGATTTTCACTTCTTCAATAGCCCACGAAAAAACGCCCTCCAATTTTTAGAAGGCGTTTCGTGTTTGATTTCATAGTTGTTTGGTGCCGTTGAATTCTCTCTAGTGAAAACAGCGGCTTCCGAAACGTGTTCCTTCGGGCAGGCCCCTGCGCTTAACCCGCCTAAGCACCGGCCCGGTTCCACCGGGCGGGCACTTAGGCCCGTTAATGCTCAGGACCTAACCGCCCTCAGTCACACTCTACCTTGCATGGTCCGGCGACAAAATCATCGGGCCCCGTACCGCACGTGGTAATTCGACGGTAATCCGCCGTACGACGACTGGTTGTGGGACAACCACTGGTGCTGGCTTTGGCTTGGCTGCCAACATGTGCCAGATTGAATGCAACAACAGAATGCAGACAAACATCAGTGGGAATCCAGCAATCGTTGACACCGTTTGAACGGTCTTGAACCCACCGACCATCACGATCCCGAAGGAGAAGATGATGAAGACGATGACCCAGATCATTCGGTTCCAACGACTTGGTTCTTCACCGTCATCCAAGTGAAGACTGGTGAAAGATGACACGATGAAGGCTGACGATGAAATCGTCGTGGCCAAGAAGATGAAACAAGAGATACAGTACAGTGCCAAGATAATCATCTTAAATGGCAACGTTGCGATAACCGTGGCGACCACGGCGGCTTGACCTTGCGTATTTAAAATGTGAACCAAGTTAACGGCACCGGTCTGTTGGAGCCACAGGGAGTAGCCCCCGAAGATGGCGTAAAAACTCATGCACCCTAAGGCACCGTAAGTTAACATCCCAACTAAGACCTGACGAATCGTCCGGCCCTTGGAGATCCGGGCAATGAACAGACCCATGACGGGCATGTAGGATAACCACCAGCCCCAGTAGAAGATGGTTTCCTGCTGAGCGGTACTATCCCCACCGTTAGGCATGGTATTCGTTGACATTGCGATAAACTTTTGGGCCATTAACCCAATACTGTTGGTTTCAGAATTTAAAATATAAACAGTGGGTCCAATGATTAAAATAATAGCTAATAGACCCAGCGCCGTCCAAATATGGGCGGAACTCAAGCGGTTGATTCCCCCGTTTAACCCATGGAAAACGGTGACCGCAAACAGAATAAACAAAATGATAAAGAGTTCAATTTTAAGCATGAGGTTATCTTGAACCCCAGTCAACCGGCTGAGAACTTTGGAAATAATCGGAATTTCCATCCCGACGGACGAACCGATCCCGCCCATAATTCCAAAGACAACTAAGAAGTCGACGACGTGCCGTGCAATAACTTTCCCCGTGCTGTCACCTTGGAGACTGGTGATAGCGGCACTGACCCGTTGAACCTTGGCGTGCTTCACGTACAGGACGTAAGCAATCGCAATCGTTGCTGGTGCGAACATCATCCAAGCCATTGGCCCCCAGTTGAACTGCCCCATCATGTGGGCAGCGCTGTAGGCGTTACTTGAGAATGGCTTAAACCCGAAAGCTGGGTGTTGCAGGTACCGCAGTGGATCAACGATGGACAGCATCAAAATGCTGGCATCGATCGCCGTGGCGAAGACCATTGACCCCCACTGAAAATTACTGTAGTGGGGCTTGTCATTGGCATCACCCAACTTAATTTTACCAAACTTACCAAATGCTAAATACATAAAAAATAAGAAGTTGATCACGTACACCATCATATAGGCCCATGACATGCGAGTATCAATCCAGTTCAATAGAGAACTCAGAGTGGTTTGTAATTGGTTACCACCTAAGATAAATAGCAATGACGCGAGAATAAATAAAACGATGGTTGGTACGAATACTAACTTATCAATATTTTTACGCGCTAAAATAAATAATCCTCCTCATTTGTTTCCTGGGAGTGAACTCCCAGCGGTCATGTTCAGAAGAGATTGTACGAAAAAAGCGCTAAACGGGGTCGTTACACGAGCCACCTGTACAGCGCCATTACGGTTGAATACAAATTGCCTACGCAAATCTCTTTGAATCAATATCCAAAGTCTATTATACGCGGTCGCTAGGATTAGTAAAATCTTGCTGATGGATAAGTTTTTTCTTTTGGAATTAAAGCGTTTACATAGCCAATGCCTATTGCATTCTAAGAATTTGATTAGATTTTAGGCAATAGCTTAACTCTTTGTCTCAGTCAAGCTTTTCTGGCCACTGCGCCTTGGCTGCGGCATTTCCAGTGGGACCGTTATCAATTTTCTTGATAACGTGGGCTGGATTTCCGACCAGAACCACGTCATCCCCAAAGGATTTCGTAACAACGGCACCGGCACCAACAACGACGTTATTCCCTAGCGTGACACCAGGTAGGACCGTGACGTTACCACCGAACCAGGCGTTATCACCAATGGTAATGGGCGCGCCCATTTCGACATCGTTGACCCGGGCCATCGCGTTCAGTGGGTGCACTGGCGTGTAAAGCCCAACGTTGGGGCCGAAGTAGCAGTGCTCACCAATGGTGATGGGACAAGTGTCCAGCAGGGTCATGTTGTAATTACCATAGAAGTGGTCGCCAATGTGAATATTCCAGCCGTAATCGTATTCGAGGCCGGCTTCAATGAAGAAGTCATCCCCACTATCCGCGATTAACTTCCGGTAACCATCGTTGCGCTCAGCGTTGTCGTCCAATTGGTTAACGGCACGCAGTTGCTTTCGTGCGGCGACTCGCCGGTCAATCAGTTCTGGATCGAATTGATTGTAGGGTTGCCCCGCCGTCATTTTTTCCCGTTCTGTTGCCATGACATAAATCACTCCTCTTGGCTTTCATGATACCACTTGCTAGGTGTTTTCTCTAAATCGGCAATAGTCAGTCTTCGCCTGCGGCTGCCAAGAATTCTGCCGCTGTGGGGACCGCCTGCAGCCAAAGGACGGGCTTCCGGCTTGGTTTGAAACCTCGCCAGGTTCAGGCGAGTTTCCAAACTCATCCCACGTTGTAAGGCCGGAAAGCCCACCGGTCTAACAACGTCGTCACGGCTAGCGCCATCCTTGGCCTCCTCCGGCTACGACAAGCTATTACCCTGTCAAACACCCGTAGCATCGTATCATAGTGGGTATTCATCACGAATAAACCCCTAGTTCATTGGCGGTTAGCTCTGATCAACGTGCCAATCCAGATTTTCAGACTCTCAATAATTAATATCAGAATGAACAAGACCACATATACCGTGCAGAAAACTTCAATCCAGAACGACAACGACAGTGGTAACAAGAAACAAACGAGATCCAAGGTGGCCACTGGTCCCGTGGCCCATGCCAAAACTTTGAACCATTTTGGATATTTGGAAAATACGTTCACCCATGTGAATAGACTTAAAAATGTCTTCTTCAAAATGTTCTCCCCTTTAGATCTAAGTCTTCAGATGACTCTAAGCCTAGTTTCCCCTGAAACACCTTAAATTATAGGCCTATCTGGTATCACCTCAGTTCAGCGTTGAAGATCTTCAATAAACCTTAACTGCTTCGGTTTGTCCATAAAAAAAGAATGAGCCACTAACACTCATTCCTACAAAATTACTTATTTAATTGCACGCCACGATGCCTAGGCGTTGTCGTCCGCCGTTTCTCCTGGCATGGTCTGTTCACGCAAGATCCACGTGATGCCGTATGCATCGACGACCTGCCCCATCTTGCCTCCGGAGCTTTGTTCGCCGAAAGGACTGATGACCTTCACGTCGGACTTGAGCAGCCGTTGGTACAGACCCGCCAATTCCTTCACGCTGGCAGAGTCATCCGCATCGACGTCGATCATTAACGAAATCAGCGTAGAAGACGTGGGTTGCCCCATCAAGGCGTCGGCACACTGAATGTCCAAGCCCAGAATCTTAAAACCACCGCTCATGGTCATTTCGTCCAGGTTAACGGTAGGTGCTAACCCAAACTGTTCGACTTCCTCGGCCGTCGGGCTGACCCGGTAGGCGTTGGTTGCCCCAAAGACGCTCTGATAATACGTAATGGCTTCTTTGGCGTTTTCAAATTCCAAATATGGAATTAACTTTGCTTGCATCGTCGGTACCCCATTCATGACATAGTTTAGAAACAAATCGACTGTCTAGTCACCGCTAGTCCGGTGCTAGTCTCCTCGATTAGATGAACCGTATTTTATCTCTAGCTGGTATTATACCCTTAATGGCCCTAAAACGGTAGGTCACGCAAGCCTTTTGCAATGTCAGCAAGTGACTGCTCGGCCGTTGTATGCTTCAGCGGTGCCTGTGAGGCAGCTGCTTTCGGTTGTTCATCGGCCGTCGAACTGACTGGCGTCACTGGGCGTGAAAGTGTCGTCTTTGCCGGCCGCTTTACCGTTGGCTTGACCGCGGCGTGATGGCGTTCTTGTCCCATTCCATCCATCGTCTCGTTCAGCAAGTGATCCACGAACACGTTCCCTTGGTTGGTGGCGTGTCCCTTGGTCCACTGGTAGCTCAGCTGGGTAAATTGTGGCAATAAGCGATCCACGTCCTGCCACAGCTCTGCATTGGCCAAAGGTCCCGCACTACGCTTCCAACCGCGACGTTTCCAGCCGGCTAGCCAGCCCTCAGTGACGGCGTTTAACACGTAACGCGAGTCTAAGATAAATACAATACTGGTCTTATTCTGATTCAAGTCAACCAACTTCTGGAGCGCATTGCGAAACGCCATGATCTCCATCCGATTATTGCTAGCCCCAAACTCACCATCGGAGCCGGTCACGACATCATTCGGTAATTCGATGCGGTAGGCCCAAGCAGCCTTATCACCGGTTCTTACGTGCCCACCAGCGACGTTACCGGTATTTCGCGAGCCACCATCTGTATAGACGGTAATCGCCGCAGAATCACTCTGAGAAGTCGTAGCCGTCCGGGGTGAACTGTGGTGTACCTTCTTGGGTGCGCTCGGCGTTGTCTGGCCTTGCATGAAGGCGTCTGCGGCACTCGCCGACGTAAAACTCTTGTATTGGGCCCCGGAATAACCGGTGACCTGCGCCTGTGTTTCCGCCCAGGTTCGGTAGACGCCGGGCTTACGACCGCGGCGAACTGCATAGTATTTCTGTGCCAAATTCATTCCTCGCTTTCGACCTAATCTAAATTAGTTTACCATAGATTTTCCCAACGCGACCAAATCCGTCATTACAGGACTTATGAAGCCGTTGCCAACATTATTAGGGCTGGGAAAAATTTTTTCTCAAATAAATTTGCCGCAAACCTTAAAAATCAATAATTTCAAAGTGTAAATTGTTTCCATAACTTTTAGATTATGCTAACCTAGTAGGTGTGAGTATTGGTCGGAGACTGTCCTAATTTACTCATTTTTCAAAATTTTTAAGGGGGTTTTTGATGAAGAATCCAATCCATGCGTCCATTATTACCGTCGACCAAGCCCGCGCGATGCTTAAGGACCAGCGAGAACAACGTGACGAACGTTTTCCACAGCTGGCCGCCTCCGGCCAATATATCTTACCAGACTATCGGTTAACCCGTAAGCGTGAGGCCTTTAAGATTCGTCGGCATACTTTTTTAAAGAAACATTTCCGTTCCTACGTGGCATTTGATTCCGACAATGGTCAGACCTTGTGGATTCACAACTTCCCAAGCCTGTCCGAGGCCTGCTTCTGGTTAAACACCGGATTGAAGCCCAACGACACGGATTCGGCCGGCACTTACCAGGGCTGGAAGGAAGAACACGTCGCTGAGATTGAAGTGCTGAAGGATCAACTCCGCGCGCAACACAAAGAAAAGAAAAGGCCCGTTGCGGCACCGAAACCGGTAACCGTAACGACTGTAAAAAAAGTAAAGCACGCTAAAGCTAAGAAATAGCGGCATTACATAAAGCGCCAACGATAGCCATTTGTGGTTATCGTTGGCGCTTTTTATATTGTTTGTTGTGTTCTGCATCGCCTGCGGCTGCCAGGGATTCTACCGCTGTGGGGACCGCCTGCAGCCAAAGAACGGGCGTATAACTACTAGTAAACTAGCAGTTTCGCCAAGTTCCACTACTCAAGAACCTAGAGGTCTAAGTGAACCTGCTTGGGGTCCGTCTTAACAATGATCTTACCGTGGTGAATCGAATACAGAACTTCTGAGCGCTTGTTCAACGCGTTATAGAAGTTATCGTTGTTCATGATGACCAAGTTGGCTGGCTTGCCCTCGGCGATACCGTAATGGTCGCCGACGTGCATGGCCTTGGCCCCGTTTGTCGTGACAAACTTGTAGGACTCGTTGATGTCATCATAACCCATCATCTGGGTGACGTGAATCCCCATGTGAAGGGCATCGAGCATGTTACCATCGCCCATTGGGTACCAAGGATCTTTGATATCATCTTCACCAAATGCCACGTTGACTCCGGCTGCGTTGAGTTCCTTGACCCGCGTCAAGCCCCGACGCTTAGGATAAGTATCGAAGCGGCCACCTAAGTGGGTATTGATCAGGGGGTTAGAAATCATGTTGATGTGTGACATCTGCAGTAAGCGCATCAGCTTGTAAGCGTAAGCGTTGTTGTAAGAACCCATCGCCGTGGTGTGGCTGGCCGTGACTTGATCGCCCAAACCGGTTTCCAAGGCCAAAGTGGCTAACGTTTCCAAGCCGCGGGAAGCAGGGTCATCGATCTCGTCACAGTGTGCATCGACCAGCTTGCCATACTTTTGTGCCAGCTCAACGGCGAAGTGTAGGGATTCTACACTGTATTCACGCGTGAATTCAAAGTGCGGAATGGCTCCGATAACGTCGACGCCCAGCTTAGCAGCTTGTTCCATCAGTTCTTTACCGTGTGGGAATGACAGGATACCTTCTTGAGGGAAGGCCACCAGCTGCAATTCGATAAAGTCTTTCACTTCGTCGCGCATCTCGATCAAGGCCTTCAGCGCCGTCAAATCCGGGTCGGTCACGTCCACGTGGGACCGGACAAACTGAACCCCATGGCTCGCCTGCAATTCCAATGCCTGCCGAGAACGGGTTTTAACGTCTTCAATGCTCAGCGTCTTCTTCCGTTCGGACCAGATCCGAATACCATCAAATAATGTGCCGGATTGATTCCATTCGGGATCCCCCGCCGTCATGGTACTGTCTAAATGGACGTGTGGATCAACAAATGGTGGCAAAATCAATTTGCCGTGTGCATCGATCACCTGTTCATTATCCTTGGCCGTTAAATGATCGGCAATGGCGGTAAATTTACCGTCCTCAATGCGAATATCCTGTGGCTGCGTTGCGTTTTCGATGAGACCTTGTTGAATTAACATGCGCGTTAACCTACCTCCTACACTTTTTCATCTTAAAATTAATAAAAACCGGGAATGGTCAGTCCGAGCAAAAGAATCGTACTGTCGGCAACCAACCCCAAGGCTACGGCAATGATACTCACCGTAGCGGGGACTAGGCACCACCAGGGGCCCCTTTTCGCGGACCGAACTAACCCTACTAAGCTTATCACAGTTAGGACGAATCCGAACAATAAAGTCGCGGGTTCGTGGGGAAACCAACGGTAAACCGTTTGAACGGCGCCGACCAGTGCGTACCAGCTCACGACGAATCCAATCAAACTCCATCCTAATACAGACCATTGTTCACGTCTCATCGTTTTCATCCCCTCGTCCCCATTTTCTGTCGCTAGCAATAACTTAACTAGCTTCAACTTACTCGGCCAGTCGCGAACTAGCGAGCAAACCACCCTTGTTCGCGGGGTCACCGAACATTGCCGCAGATAGTATCTAGCCGCCGCAACCCACCGTTGCGCTAACAAATATATTTATCAAACTTCCCGGTCGTCTTTTCACCATGGTCTGTGCTATGCTGGAAGCTATAATACTGACAGCGGAGGTTACTTAATCATGGTAAATTCATACCCACAAGCCCTCACCATCGCGGGTTCCGATAGCGATGGTAGTGCCGGCATGCAGGCTGATCTGCACACCTTCTTTGCGCGGCGCGTCTATGGTGCCTCGGTCATGACCGCCTGCGTGGCCGGAAACTCTTACGGTATTCACGCTAGCATCCCAATGCCCACAGATTTTATCGATCAGGAATTCAAGGATCTAGCGGACGACTACCACATCAGAGCATCTAAGACTGGGATGCTGGCCGACTCAGAGTTAATCAACGATGTCGTCAAGAACTACCAAGCCGCCGACTTCGGCCCCTTAGTGGTCGATCCGGTCATCATGACCAAACACGGCAACCAACTCCTGGAAGAAAGTGCCTTCAATACACTACGCACGGCACTCATCCCGCTGGCAACGGTACTGACACCGAACTTCTTTGAGGTTGAAAAGCTAGCCGAGATGTCGATTACAACTGATGCCGATATGGAAACAGCGGCCCACAAGCTTCAAGCGATGGGTGCCAAGAACGTGATTGCTAAGGGCAGTCATGCCGACCCCACCCAGAAGGTCGTGAAGGACTTTGTCTTACTGGAATCCGGCGAGAGCTTCTGGCTGAGTGAACCCTACCACGAAACTGACCGGGTCAACGGTACCGGGGACTCCCTCTCCGCCTGCATCACGGCGGAACTGGCCAAGGGCACGCCAATGAAACGGGCCATCGAAATTGCCAAGCAATTCGTCAACGCTGCGATTGGCTCGCCAATTGAAGTCGGCCACAAATTTGGGCCGGTTAACCACTGGGCAGCAATGGATCGCAATTTTAAGTAAAAACTAAAGTAGCTAGGTCATTCTCAAGACGAGAAGACCTAGCTGCTTGTTCAGTCGCTTTATTTTAGATTCGTTAAAAAATATTACCACCGATCTGGCCGCCACGTTCGGCCATCGACCTCACCGCCGAGTTGCTCGCTGCGCCGATCTTGTTCGGCAACGACCCGCTTTAACGCCAGCCAGAATGCCCGGTCGGTAAACTTAGATTGTTGGTTCGCCAATTGGTCGATCTGTTGGCGTAACCACGCTGATTGTTCAGTCATCTTCCTGCTCCTTAATCATGGCTAAAGTATCCGTCAACTGATCGAGATGCTCCCGGTTCTGGTCGAAAACATTGGCGATTAATTTACCTGCTGTCTGTTGTTCCGCCGGTAACTGGTCCACCATCGCTGACAGCCGGTGGGCAAACCAGTCCTGTCGATTTGTTAGACTGTCCGGTTGTTTCTGGGTCAGGTAGCGCTGGTAATCGATGACCAGTTGCAGCTTCTCCGGTTCCTCGAGATAGCCAAATTGATAGATGGGAAATATCGGCAGCCAAGTCATCTTGGCGCGATGGGTCAGCGCCGCCAATGGCGCCAGCGCGGCGTCCAGCGTCATATCTTCGGCGCCGCCCCGCTGAAAGGCCTGTTCTGGCATACCGGTAGTCACCACAATGCCCAGCTCCTTGCCGGCCAAGGGATAGCGATGATCGCCGTAGACAAACGTCCGCGTCAGCACGGTATCTTCCCACTGTTTCAGTCCCGCCGGTGCCGCATACCAGTACAACGGGAACTGTAAAATAATCCGGTCGGCGTGACGCAACTGTTCCTGCTCCTTGGCAACATCCAAGGTGGCTTGCCCCTCGATATGCTCCCAAATGATGCCTTCACCGGGCAAACTTTCCTTCAAAAATTGTTGACTGGTCGAATCCGCCAACTGCGGATGGGAGACCAAGACGAGCGTAGTCATCGTACCATCAACCCCTTCACGTTTTTTTCATTAAAACTACTTTAGCACAGTTGCACGGATTTTTTACCACCCGCGCCTTACTAAAATTAGCGTAAAAGAAAAGGCCTTTAGCAACAGCGCTAACGACCAGTTGATTTGAATTAACTTAAGCGGCGATCAGAATCATCGTGGAATTTATTTTCCCGGGTAGCCAGATGCTTGCTGTTCTTCCGGAAAGTTTCCCGGTTGTTCAGGTACAGCTGACCCACCGCGGCCAACATGATAATGAATAAAATAATAACTAGTGCATACATAGCAATTCCCCCCGTCAACTTTAGGTTACAGTTATATTATCTAAATGTTACAGGAACATTGCAAGCATGTTGTTATGAAAATAAGAAAATCTTGATATTTTCAATCAGCAATTAGATTGTTCACTTATTAGTCGTACTCGTTGACGATTTCTGCGCAGGCTTTTTTTGCTGGGAGTCACGCTGCGACTGGTGTTTCTTCTGAACCTTGCGGACCTGATTGGAGACCTGATCGGTTGGACTGACCGTTTTTTGCCGTGACAGATTGGCCGCTGGACCCGCTAACAACAGTACAATGACAGCCGATAGACAGTACACTAAATTTCGGTGCCTATCGCCCTGCCCCTGCGTAATCTGAAAGAAATAATAAATAATACAGATAGCGGAAAAGAATACCGCAATCTCAGCAACGACGTGAAGTACTTGCATGGTTTCCGCCTCCTCTGAATACCTTTCACTCTACTGGAGGCACAGGGTGACTGTCAACTGACGACTCCTGGTTAATCCACAATTGACACGGCGCGACGGCTTCTCTATAATTAAGAAGTTGTTGGTCGTCAGACCTTATTAGGTCGCAATAGCTCAGCTGGATAGAGCAACGGTCTTCTAAACCGTAGGTCGAGGGTTCGAATCTCTCTTGCGACATCAATTCACAACGTAAAGAAGTCCTCACGTCATCGTGGGAACTTCTTTTTTTAAACTTTTTTCGATATCTGGTTACTCTTGATACTGGCCTACAACGGGTAACTTCTTCAAAACCTTCCGACCGTGTGGTGATTGGCCATCAATCACACTGGTCAACTCTTGGCCAGCCAGGTTGCCGTGATGCTTGCCACCAGCCCAAGCCTCAACACCAGAAACGTCATAAACAACGCCATCTACCGCCACGTAGGCCGGTTGCCCGTTTTGACCATCAAATTTGGCCAATTCCGTGCGATCAAATACTTTTTCACTCACGTAAAACCACCACCTTAATTAGTTACTCCCATCATAAACTGACCGCCCCAACAACTCAAACAATTCGCCTTTCGGGTGATAACTAGAGACAATAAAAAAACACCAACCGAAGTTGGTGTTTTCTACGACTCAGTTTAGGCTAATAAATTAGTCGACAACTGATACGTTAGCAGCTTGTGGGCCACGGTCGCCTTGTTCTACATCAAGGGAAACGTGTTGGCCTTCTTCAAGCGTCTTGAAGCCTTCGCTGTTGATAGCAGAGAAGTGAACGAAAACGTCTGAGCCGTTTTCCAAAGTGATGAAGCCGTAACCTTTATCAGCGTTGAACCATTTAACAGTACCTTGTTCCATAAGAATGAAACCTCCATGCGCATAGCGCAATAATATTTGCATTTGAAAGCTGGGGTAAAAAGGAGCCATTCTTATAAGAACGTCGAGCCTTTAAAACTTCCGAACCATAAATACATTAACCATAGGATAACAGGTATTTCCCAGAATAGCAAATGCAAACGCCGATATTTTTAAAGTATTTTGCAATAAGTGCCTAATTATTCTCTGATAACCATTCTTTCGCGGCCAAAACTTCTTGAGGGGTGAGCATGTGACTGCCCCCTGTTTGATAGACGGTCGTGTTCGCCCCACTTTTACGGCAATCCGCCGCAACTTGTTCAACGGTCGCAACCGACACCAACGGGTCGCGCTGCCCGGCAGAGAGCCATACCTGGTAGTCTACCAGTTGCTCATTTTGCGGCACTGCCAACCACAATGGATGGAATAAAAGGGCCCGTTTTCCAGGTAAAATTCCGGTACGAATCGCATATGAAGCCATCGCCGCACCGTTAGAATACCCCACCGTAATGAGCTGATTAACGGCCCAATGATGGTGTGCACAAATTATTTTTATTTCTTCAGCTAGCCACAGCGATTCGGTCATAATTTGTTGTGGATCGACCGGACCTGCTGCCGTCTGCTGGAAATATTGGCGTTGCGCACCGACTCCACTACGACCGGCAATCGTGACCAGTGGACTCTGCGGGGCTAATCGGCCGCCAAAATTCAACATTTCTGTATTCGTGCCGCCAGTTCCCTGTAACAGCAACACCGGCGGCTCAGTATTGGCCCCCGGTGCCGTTTCAATTAAATCTTCAGTCAAGGCTCTGCCTCCTAGCGTCGAACGATCAGCTCAATCTGACCCTTCTGCGGGGCGAAATTAAGCCCGTCACACGGTTCGCCTAGGATCTTACCGTATTCGGCTAAAACGTCGTCAGGCAGTGGCGTGTGCGTCTTCAACTGGGCAATTAAATTTTCGGCTGAGTTCACGTCCGTTAATGAAACAAACAATAAGGCGTTATCAATTAAGTCTCGCAACAAATCTGTCAATAAGCTATTCGGCTTACCCTGGACGTTAGTCACCACGACCTGGTGACTTTCGACTTCCTGGTGATTTACTGAAACTGTTTTTAAGACATCAAAAATTGTTGACACGACCAGTCACTCCCTCGCGAATCCGTTTTCAGTTTAACTAGATGATACAGCAAATTACGGCCGACGGAAACTAATTCTCATTCAAATAACGGTAAATCTTGCTGTTTGGCAAAACGGGCCATCATTTTTTCCTGAACTTTGGGCAAAGGCAGTGCCGCAATCTCTGCTGCTGGAACCCATTTCCCGGGAAGAAACTCAAGAGAGGGCACGGTTGGTAAGTCCGCCGTTAAAAGCTTCACGTGCCAACGTTGGTGCGTGTAAGTGTGGCTGACAGGTTGACCGCCGACCACAGCCAGATCTAGTGGAATCTGATAGTCGCTAGCCCAACGCCGGGTGATTTCTGCGACGTCATCGGCAAGCGTCGCGTCCGGATTCTCCGTGTGCAGATCCGCCTGTAAGACCAGCGGAAAACTCCAATAACCCGTCAACATTTCCTGAGCACCACGCTGAACCATCAGATAACCGGCTGGCGAGTGGATTACAAGGCCATAGTACGGCATCGATTTAGGCCGCGGTGCCTTGGTCTTCACTGGAAAGTCCAGCACCCGTCCCGCCCGGTAAGAAGCGTCAAACTCCTTAACTGGTGAGTGCCCCGGATCAGGATTTTTAGCCGTCATATAACTCGACCCAAGGTCCATAATGGCTTGATTAAAAGCTCCCGGACGTTGCGGATCGACGATTGGCTGAATAATTTCTGTAAAGAGTTGACGCGTCTTGGGCTTAGCAATGTCATCATCTATCATAAGTAGCCGGGCAAATACGCGAAAGGCGTTGCCATCCACCGCTGGCACCACCTGATCAAAGGCAATGCTGGCAATGGCACTGGCCGTGTAGGGTCCAATCCCCACAAGGTCCTCCAGCTCAGCGGCCGTCCGGGGCCATTCCCCATGATAGTCGTCTACCAGTTGCCGGGCCGCACGCTGTAAGTTCCGGGCCCGCGAGTAGTACCCTAACCCCTGCCACGCCTTGAGTAATGTAGGTTCCTCGGCATTTGCCAAGTCTGTAACCGTCGGAAAGGTGGCTAGAAAATTCTGATAATAGGGAATCACCGTATTGACCTGCGTCTGCTGTAGCATAACCTCGCTAATCCAGGTGTGGTACGGATTACGGCCATGCCGCCAAGGTAAGTCCCGCCCCTCATCGTCATACCAGGCCAATAAAGTTTTCCGAAAGTCGCGGATCGTTGCCGCTGACCATTTTTCCATAGTGTCCCTCCGTCCTCGTTCTCCCCATTCTAGCGAATCCCCCGCCTGCCGACAAGTATCCCGCACAACTAAGCCTTGACGCGCCGCCATTGCTCCCCTATCATCAGGGAAGAATATTGGTTAAATGTTTTTTCGCCTGCGGCGGTCAGGGATTCTGCCGCTGTGGGGACCGCCTGCAGCCAAGAAGCGGGCTTCCAGCTCGGTTTAGAACCTCGCCAAAGTTCCAGCGAGTTTCCAAACACGTCCCATGCTGTAAGGCCGGGAAGAACCAACCGCCCGGTCTAACACCATTTTCACGGCTGGCGCCATCCCTAACCGCCTCCGGCTAAGCTAACATTTAATCAATTTCTTATCCTGAAGGCGGAACAAAATAAAAGCGTCTGTGGACACTCATTTTCGCATTTCTTAAACCATTGGCAGTTATGGCATACCAGCCATCGCTGACAATAATCACTTACATATAAAGAAAACAAATAGGTTAACAATCGGAGGAAACATCGTGAAACGTTGGGGAATACTTCTTATTATAGCGATCTGTAGCGCCCTGAGTGGTTGCACGATCAGTCACGAAACGGATACACCTAGTGATAGCAAAGGGGTCATGTCCCAGGATCAGGTTTTAAATCTGGCTTCCCACCATCCCCTGACCACGTTGGACACCGACAAGCTCACGCAATTTGGTCGACTGAACAATACCATTGAGGGGCTCTACCAGGCCACGAGCAACAACAATACCGAACTGGCCCTGGCTAAAAAGGTTAAAATCAGCGCCGACAAGCAGACCTATACCTTTACGCTTTGGAAGGATTCGTACTGGAGTAACGGCGACGTGATTACTGCTCCCGACTTCGTCTTCTCCTGGCGACGTGCCTTGATGCCACAAACCAAGGCACCTGAGGCCGACCTTTTTGACGGCATTAAGAACGCCCGGCAAATTCTGGACGGCGAGTTGCCGGCAAGCCAGCTAGGGGTCACGGCACCTAGTAAGTTCAAATTGGTCGTGCGCCTCGACCATCCCATGGCGGAGCTCCCGCAACGACTGACCTATCCCCTCTTTGGCCCGCAGAATCGACGCATCGCCGTCAAATACGGCAAGCGCTACGCTACGAAGCCGCGCTACCAAGTCTATGCCGGTCCCTTCATGGTCGCCAATCGTGGCAGCTCCAAATGGCGCTGGCATATGATTCCCAACCCTCACTACTGGGACCGTAAGCACGTCTACCTTAGCCGCATCAACGTGGTGACCTATAAGTCCGCTTCAACAGCGTGGGACGCTTACGACCATGGTCGTTTAGACGAGATGCGCATCATGGGGAAATCCGACGTCAAATACTACGAAAAAAAGGCCGACTACACTGCCCGACCTTACTCCAAAATGGTCCTCCTCAATTATCGCCAAACGGGGAAGGATTCGAAGACAAACCGTCTGCTTCAACAAAAGCTCGCCCGGTTAGCCATTTCCCACGCCATCAACCGGAAGCACCTGGTCAAAGAAGCCTATGGGAACACCTCGCTGACCGCTCAGGGTGTCGTCCCAGCTGGCCTGAGCCGCGGACTCAAGGGAACGGCCGACTTTGCCGCCGCACAGCCCGAACAAGCCACTCTTGCTTACAGTCCCAAGACAGCCAAAGCAGAGTGGCAGACCGCGACCAAGCGGGCCGGTGTCACTCACATAGGCCTCTCGCTGGGCTATGTGGGCGACACAAATAGCCCTGCCGTCGTCAAAACGCTCAAACATCAGTTGGAAGCCAACCTGCCCGGCCTGACGATTTCCCTTAAAAAGCACGTACAGGCTCTCAATGCGCGGGCAGTTCCAGTTACGTCAGATCTCACCTTAACAACCCAACGGGCCCAGTACGCCGATCCACTGGCGGTGCTCTCCCTGTTTACCAGTAATAACAGCGCAAATGTTGGCCACTGGTCCAGCAAGACCTACGACCAGTTGATTGACCGGGCCAGCAATGCCCCTACCTTCAATTCTAAGCGGTGGCAGACACTATTAAGTGCCGAGGGCTTACTGATGCGCGATCAGGGGGTCACGCCGCTCATACAGCCTGCCAGCACCTACCTGGTCGACCCCAAGCTCAATGGGGTGCTCTACAATACCATTGGCACTCAGTCAAACTTCAAGAGTGCTTACTTTGTAAAATAAGTTACGAAAAAAGGCGACCAAGTTGGACGCCTTTTTTTACGCTCTTAATTATTTTTTGAATCGCTGCCAACACACCTGCTCTAATTACAGAGCTAATCTTAGCATGCTTTCATTACTTAATTTTTACTTCTCAGTTTCTCAATCACCATAATTGCGATAATACCAACTAGTATCCCACCTGAAATCCAAACAATGGTCATTGAATCCCAACTAAATACTGTCGGCCACATAATTGGTAGTAGGAAGAACCCAATAAGGAATACCAAGTAAAAAACAAAGTACCGTTTTAATTTGATCTTTAGCATTGCCATCCCCTCTTATGCTTTCAATTGTTCCTGAGCCGTTGCCAGCACGTCTTCACCAACGAATTCACTGGTCAGCCGCGCCATCGGGGTATAGCCATGCCGTTCCTTGTAGGGAACCGGATAGGCTGCCACCACGGCAACTTTCAAGTTGTTTTCGGTCAAAAAGATCTGGCCCACACCGCGGTACTTGCCTTTGCTGTGACGGCCCGTGCGCCACGAGTGGAGCTTAAAATCACCGTCGGGTTCACGCTTGATCTCGTACTTACCGGAGGCATTGGCTGCCACCGGAACCCCGACGTATTGATTCACTTCGTACTTTGCCTTCATGCTATGCCTCTTCTACTAAAATTTTGGTCAACGGCGCCACGGCATCCACCCCTAATACGGCAATCACCGCTGGTTGCTGTAGAATCGCCTGAATATTTTCGGTCGTCGCCGATTGCCCCGTCAATTGATCCGTGATTGCCAACAGTTCCGCTGGCGTACCAACCGTCCCGAACAATGCGACCGAGCGGAGTTCACCGGCGTGCCGCGTGTAATTCACATGTAGTTGGCCCGCAGCAAGTGGCAAACGGTGGTAGGCCCGTAAACCGGGGTTAGCCCCGTAGTTCCAGGCATCCGTTTGATACTTTTCTGCCAGTCGCTGATCAATGATCTCCCAGTCGTGCGCGGACAAGTGATACGTTTCCACCTCATCCAGTCGGTCGACCTCGAAGATATGCTGAAGCAGCGCCGTCTTAAAGTCCTGAATATCCAGGTCTTGATACGCCGGTGCGAGATACTGCCGGAGATTGGTAATTGGTACGCGGTTGGAGGCCACGCCCCGATGTCGCCGCTCGCTAACCGGAATCAGCGCCTGATGGGCAGCGTCCACGTTCAAATCATACATGATGGTCCCACCAGCTGCGTACCCATCGCCATTTTTAAACATGGTCATGCCGGAAAATTTCTTATCGCCAACAACTAGATTACTCTTCTGGCTAATCGCCAAGTCGGGCACGCCCATGGCCTTCAGCGCCTTTAAGATTGGCGCCGCAAACCCAGTGTAGTCTCCAAACTGCGAGCCATCTTGAGGATCACCATTGACGATGTGCTCAAAGATTAGGTTTCGTTCATCGTGATAAACCGCGCCCCCACCGGAGGTCCGCCGCACCAATTGTACGTCATGCTTGGCCAAATAGTGAAAGTCCACCTCGGCCGTAACGTTTTGGTTAATCCCAACGATGACGGCCGGCCGGTTGACGTACATCATCAGGCCATGCCCGGGGAGCTTGAGGTCGTTGACCAGGTAATTATCGATGGATTGATTGACCACGGCATCGGTCACCACTTGGCCCTGCCGATTCGTATCAATTAGAAACATAGGTGAACCCTCCTTGGTTTAATTCGGTTGAAATCATCGCCTGCGGCTGCCAGAATTCCGCCTGCTGGGGGACCGGCTCCATCCTGACCTCCTCCGGCTAAGTAAATTTCAACTCAAACTTAGCTAAGTTATCAGCATAGCTATCAAATTAATATTTCAAACGCTTCTATGAAAAGTGCCTAACGGCAAAATCAATTCCAATACAATTTTGATTTCAGTTTAGCATATCCCTTTGTCGGCAACAACTTGGGTAAGAACATATTGTCAGCGGTTACAGCATAAGGGTATACTAAAGAACGTAATGAGATTAAGGGAGGAATTTACCATGCCTGAACAACAAAGACCATCCGTTTGGGAACTATTTAAGAGCTTCTTTCACCCCAAGAAAGCCGAACCAAAAGTCACGACACTCAACGGGGTCTGGTGGGAGCAGCGCCACACCATCTACCGCTTGGGAATCACCAGCGATGCCATTCAACAACTCGGTAAGATTAGCTTTGCCGATCTGCTTGTCGAGCCCGATCAAGTTATGGATCAGGATCAAGATATTCTTGAGGTCGAAAGCGACAAGACCGTGCAGAATTTCAAGACGCCATTTGCTGGGACCGTCGTGGACGTCAATCATTTTCTCATTGAGAATCCTGACGCCATCAACTCTAACCGTCAACTGGAAAACTGGGTCTTAGATATCCGTATCGATTTTGACTAATCTAAACGCCTTATAGAAGGAGCGTTATCGCCAGAAATACTTTTGGTGGTTGCGCCCCTTTTCTAGTCAAACCCTAAAGGCCGGATGGCCCCTTCACAAAGCCTACTTGCTAACGGAAATGACGACTCACTAATATTTTTTAAAAAGAAAATCGGCTATGTCTTCAATTCATTTAGACAAAATATTTACCATTTTCGATTGAGAGGACTACCATGAGAATTGAAGCCGGTGGTACCCATGCCAATCACAGATCCGCTGACCCCAAAATTTTTTTGGAGGTAATGGTTATGGCTGTTGTAGAAAAGACTGCTTTATTGGATGAACCGATGAATGATACGTTTGACTGGTCCGATCAAAAGCTTCCTGTACGGGATGCTCTGTGGGATCACTTCATGGAATCCAATGGTCACAACACCGATGAAAGTGAAGCTTCAATGAAGGAAATCGATGCGAAGTCCGACGATGAAGTTCGGGCTTACGTTGAAGAAAACCTCAAGAAGTAACCGGCTGTTTCAACCTAAAAATAACCCCGCCAATTGGTGGGGTTATTTTTGTTACCTTATTTTAATTTAATTGCGGACTCACGCTATAGAATTTTAAATAGCGATGGCCCGTGGCCGGATCAATTACCATGCGCGTCACGCTGGTATTGGTCGGTTCTGGTAACGCAGTGGTCGCCGGTGCCGCCAACATCAACAGTGCCGTCGCCTTGATGGTCAGGCCATGGCTAACGACCAGAATGTGATCATCAGGATGATCCACGACCTGCTCGGCCAACCACTGGCCGACCCGGTGCTGAATCGCCAGATAAGACTCACCACCTACGGACGCCAAAACATCCGGCAGCGCCTCGCCAGTGACCGCATCAAAATCCTGCGGCCGTTGCTCGCTGACCGCCAGTAAACTTTTACCGGTCCAGTCGCCGTAATCGGCTTCCATCAGTCGGTCATCAAATGATGGCGTTAAGGCCATCATCGTTGTCAGCGCGGCAGTGGTCTGTCGCGTCCGGTGCAGTGGGCTACTGATCAATTGATTGTAGTGCTCGCCGTGCAGCCACTGCGCGAGATGCTCAGCTTGCTGCAGACCGCGGACCGTCAAGTGGGTGGCCGTTGTATCCAATTGTCCTTGCATAATTTGATCCACGTTGGCCTGTGTTTGCCCGTGGCGTACCCAATCGAAAGTCGTCATTTGTTAGTCACTTCCTACTCCCATTAGAGCTCTTTCGCGGTGTTTCGTCGACCCCGCTGGAGTAAATAAATTGCTACGATCACTAAGACTGACCCAATCACCTCGGCACCCGAGATGGCCAAGCCGAGGAAGATGATCGACAGAATGAAGGTCATCACCGGCTGAACGGCATCCACGATACTGATCACGTCAGATGGCGCAAAGTGGGTGCTGTAGAGAATCAGTGAGAAAGGCACGATGGTCCCAAAAACAATAACTGTGGCCATCGAAGCAATCAGCGTCCCCGTCAATGGTGGCGTGCTGACCCACACGGGTTGATGCAAGTTAAAGATAATCCCGGCGATAAACGTTCCCCACCCAAGTACGGTGATTGGCGAGTGACCACCCCGGACCAACGGCCGTGGCAGAACTACGTAGCAGGCAGCGGTGATCCCAGAACCGATTCCCCAAAGTAGCGAATCGAATGGAATGGCCAGCTGAGATAAGTTTCCCCGCGTAATGGCCAAGAAGACCCCCACCATCGCGATGGCAAACGCAATCAGGTCACTACGTAGTGGCCGATTATGTTTAAATAGCAAACTCCCTAACACGATAAATAGTGGGCTCAAGTACTGTAGAATCGTCGCCGCAGCGGCATTCCCGGTCTGAACCGCGATGTAGAAAGTCAGTAGGTTTGCACCCAGTCCAATGACCGCGTAGGCAACCAGCCAGCCAACCTCACGCCAGCTACTGAAGACCGCAAAAGTCTTCTTCCAGCCATACAAGATAAAGCTAATAATGAGCAACACCACACCAGCGCCTAATGTCCGCGCTGACAAGAACCAATTGGTCGGAATGGATTGCCCCTGTGAAATAAACTGCAAAACTGTTCCGGACACCCCAAACATCGCTGAAGCAATGGTGGCCCAGAAAATACCCTTGATGACGTTCCCCGTCGATACCTCTGAATTTTTCAAACCTGTGAATCCTTTCTCTCTCACACTCACGGCGTGCATTATAATTCTCCAATTTTACCCGATGTTCATTAGAATTTGATGGTAAAACGGCGAAAAAGATCGGTTGTGGCCAACTTTTTTCAATTGCCTAACATCATACAAAAATGGACGTGACTTCACAACGCGTCACGTCCACAAGCCCACCTAGGCTGTGTGGTCCACACGCCGGGCGAGTAAGTCTCCAATTAATTGAATAGCAAACACGATAACTAAGATAATCAACATCGCCATGACGGTCACGTCGGTTTCAAATCGACTGTAACCAACGTTGATGGCCAAGTTACCTAAACCACCACCCCCGATGGCACCAGCCATCGCGGTCAGGTCGATCAGACTGATCAACGTTAGGACGGACGAGCGGATAATATCCGGAAGCCCTTCTTTTAAGTAAACGCGAAAGATAATGGCAATCGGACCAGAACCAACGGACTCGGCAGCTTCAACCACCCCATGGTCAACTTCGGCCAAGGCGTTTTGAATCTGACGGGCATAGAACGGTGCGGAACCAATGACCAGCGGCACAATGGCTGCGGTCGTCCCAATCGCCGTCCCCACAATGATCCGGGTCAGCGGTGCAATCACGGCCAGTAAGATAACGAATGGGATCGACCGGCACAGGTTAACCAGCTTATCCAAGATGTTATAAACGACGCGATTTTCCAAGATGCCACCGGGTTGGGTGACAATCAAACCAATCCCGATAGCCATCCCAATAATCCCGGCAACAATGGCCGTAATAGCCGTCATGTAGAGGGTTTCGCCGGTCGCCTGCAGGAAGTCACTCTTAATCGTGACCGCGTTAGGAAAGTATTTTGCTAATAAATTCACTTAGGCCACCTCCGAATCGTTAGGGTTCAAATGGGTAATGTTGATGCCGGCATCCTGACAGTATTGCCAAGCGGCAGCCAACTTATCCGGTTCACCAGACATCACCACAATCAAGTTACCCAACGGCGTGTCCTGCAGAATTTCAACGTTTCCATATAAGATGTTTGAGACCACACCATACCGTTTATACAACTCGGTAATCAGTGGTGCATCGGTGCTAGCACCCACATACTGTAGCTGAACCAATTGCTGGCTCTCACTGAGATTGAGGGTTGCCGCTTGCCGGAAAATCTTTTCCAGCGCCTGGTTGATCTGCGTCGCCGTATTGATGAAGTCCTGCGTCAGCGGCTTTTCTGGTCGACTAAAGATTGTGACCAGATCGCCCCGTTCGATGATTTCCCCAGCTTCCATGACGGCAACCTTGTTGCAAATTTCCTTAACGGCTTCCATTTCATGGGTAATCAGTACAACCGTCAAATCTAATTCCTTGTTCAACCGCTTCAGTAATTCCAAAATGGATGAAGTGGTCTTGGGGTCCAACGCACTGGTTGCTTCATCACTGATCAGAATTTCTGGATCATTCGCCAAGGCTCTGGCAATGGCGACCCGCTGCTTCTGGCCACCAGAAAGTTGGGCAGGATAATCCTCGGCCTTTTCACTCAGGCCAACCAGGTCCAACAGGTGAGCAACCTTCTTCTTCCGCTCATCGCGGGCAAGCCGACCCTTTAAGGGGTAGCCAACGTTATCCGCAATCGTCCGGGAAGCCATCAGGTTAAAGTGTTGGAAGATCATCCCAATTTTCGTCCGCGCAGTCCGTAACTCGCGGGGATTCAAGGCCAGAATGTCCTGACCACTGACCTCTACGGAACCGGCAGTAGGCCGTTGGAGCCGGTTGATGACCCGCACCAACGTACTCTTCCCGGCGCCGGAATACCCGACGACCCCGTAGATGTCGCCGCGCTCTACCGTCAGCGAAACCTTTTTAACGGCTTCAACGGTCTGTCCCTTATTATGGAAGGTGACGTCGATATCTTTTAACTGAATAATCGCTTCGTTAGTCAAATCTTCGTTCTCCTTACTCGCCTATGCTGGCAATTTTCTCTCTACTTATGTGTTAACTCTCCAACCCCACCGTCGACAGCGCTCAGGCACCATTGCTGTGAGGATACCATCATCAGCACAGCACGGTGCCCGTCAGTCATCAACGATCTTTAGTTGGTTAGCTTAAATTAACGTGATGCCTTTGACAATGCGCTTCTGTTTACCAAGCTGGAATGGTCAAGCCGTGGTAGTACTTCGTCAACAACTTCTTCGTGGCTTCAGTCTGGTAAGCCTTCACGATCTTCTTGTAGGTCTTGTTGTTCTTATCAGACTTGTTGGTAGCGATGATGTTGATGTAAGGAATGGAAGCCTTGTTGATCTTTTCCTTGAAGATGGTTTCGCTGTTTGGCAACTTAGCTTCAGCAGCGAACTCGTTGTTGATAACGGCCCCGGTAGCATCGGTCAATGAACGTGGTGTTTGCGCAGCGTCAACGGCGGTAATCTTCAAGTTCAACTTGTTTTGCGTGATGTTCTTTGGTGTTGGTAATTCAACCTTGGAATCCACCTTAATCAAGCCAGCGGATTGCAGTAAATGTAAAGCCCGGCCTTCATTGGTTGAATCATTAGGAATGGTTATTTGGTCACCCTTCTTGATGTCAGAAACGTTCTTAACCTTCTTGGAGTATAACCGTAGTGGTGCGCGGACGGTCTTGCCGATGGCAACGATGTTAGACTTGTGCGCCTTGTTCCATTGGTCCATGAAGTACGTGTGTTGGAAAGAGTTCAGGTCAATTTCGTGGTTCGTCAACGCAGCGTTAGGCTGGTTGTAATCGGTGAAGGTCACCAGCTTGATGTTGATCCCTTGCTTTTTCAGCTTTGATTGGATAGGTTTCCAGATCTTTTCGTCGGAACCCATGATCCCAACTTTAACAGTCTTGTTGCTGGAACTACTGCTGGACTTACCACAACCAGCAACGATTAACAATGGAATCAATAATACCAAGAGCCAACTAAAGTGTTTAAATGATTTCTTCATACTCAATATCCCCTTTATAATAAGTCATAATTAATTTGTTTAAATGTCGCGAGAGAAAACGGTGACCAAAAGAAAAGAGTCCGCTTCTAAATTAATAGAAACGAACTCTGTCGTGGTACCATTCTAATTCAAGTCAGACGTATGCCGACCCCTCATTAACACTCGCCAGCTTGCGCCTTAAAGTGCGTGCACGATAATGAGTGCCAAGCATTACCACTTCATCACTAGGACTTAGCAGTACCAATTCATTTCAGGCCATCTTCACCCCGCCGTGGGTTACTCGCTTTCAGCAAAACGCGAGCTCTCTTGAAACCATTGACGGTGGTTACTCTCCTGATCACATTGTTTTCAATCGCTTAATTTAATAGCAAGTCTAATGCAACTTTAATCCGCTGTCAAGGAAAACCTTTAATAAATTTATTTATAAGGAGCCCCGTCCCACCGGGCTTTTACCGCTACGTCTACTTTTCAATCGGTTTCAAGCGTACGGAAATTCTCACGTAAATTTCACTTAATCCCCGATAATCTGCTCTTGCAAGATGCCAGCTGCCAGTAAGAACATGTGCGTCACGACTGGACCGACAAAGCTGAAGCCCCGTCGCTTTAAATCCTTGGCGACGGCACTACCAATAGCCGACTGATTGGTCAGCGCATCACGGGTCACTGCCGGTAGAAGATACGGTGTCCCATCAACAAACGCCCACAGGTAGGCACTGAAGCTACCAAACTCCGCCTGTACTTTAAGGATGGCCCGTGCATTCCGTAAAACGGCATGGATTTTACGCTGATTGCCAATCATCTCGGGATCGGTAGCAATCTCGGGAATTGCCAGCTCATCAATCATCGCGGCCACTTTGGGAATCGTCATGCCGGCAAAAACCCGCCGGTAGACTGGTAGCTTGCTGGCCGCCGCCTGCCAACTCAAGCCGACTTGGAACACACCAACCGTGAGGAGCTCAAACAGAACGTGGTCATCGTAAGTGGGTGTTCCGAAATACGCGTGGTACTCCTGCACGCCATCCGTATGCCAGTCTTGGCCGTCATTTGGACTGATAGTCATGTTCAGCCGCCTCCTTTGATTGCTAAAATCCATTGTACACGAAGCTAGGGCAGATTGCGATTGACCTTGGGTTTGCGAGCCTGTCGCCTGCGGCTGCCAGGAATTCCGCCTGCTGTGGGGACGCTTCAGCCTGAGAAACGGGCTTCTCGCTCGATTTGAAGCCACGAAGAACACGTGTCTCCAAAGTCGCCCGTGATGTAAACCGGCCTAAAACGCCAGTTAACATCACCTCCACGGCTGGCTGCATCCCTGACCTCCTCCAGCTAAAACAGCTCTCAACATGCCACACCGAGTCCACAACAAGAAGCTTTCAAGTCATAAGCGTCACGTCATGAACTTACCCAGCCATCCCTATCATTCTTCATTCCTGAACATTCACGCATAGACAAAGACCATTAATCCTGGCGTTTGGTCCAGAATTAATGGTCTTCTTGGGAAATAACTGTACGGCATCACGACACTCTAGCTGGGAAAGCTACCCCAAAATCATTCCGTGCCCACCACTGATGATTTGTTAGAGAATCATGAACCGACAGTCTTTCAGCTGACTGAAATTTTCCCGTTATATCTACAATATGAATAACAACAAGTACTCACGATTAATAAATAGTTGACGGTAAATCTAGCCGGAGGAGGTCAGAAACGTAACCGGTCATGGGACGCACTTGAAAACACATGCCTTTCGTGGCTTCAAGTCGAGGATCAAGACCGCTCTCAGGCTTGATCCGCTCCCCACAGCAGGTGGCGTTTCTGACAGCCGCAGGCGAGATCCACCTGCTATTTAATATAAGCGTACTTGTAACTCCACTGCGTACCGGCAGTGTTGTGAATAACACCTTTAATCGTTGACCGCTGCAGGTAGGCATAGTTCGCCTGGTAGAGTGGCGTAAAGCTTTGTTCCTTGTTGATCAGCTTAGACGCCTGAACCATGTCGTGCCACCGGGCTTCATTGTTCCCAGCATCGGCACCCTGCGCTTTATCGATCAAGGCATCGTAGCGCTTGTTGGACCACTTACCGTAGTTCAAGGCATTGGAACTGACTGGAATCTGTAAGAAGGAAATTGGGTCATTGAAGTCGGCCCCCCAGTGAGACAGATAGAGGTCAAAGTCCCCACTGGTCGAGCGTGACTGTGCAACGGAAGCTGGGACGTTTTCAATCTTCAGGTTGAAGCCACTCAAGTTCTTTTCTAACGTGCTCTTCAGATACTGGGTCACAGTGCTGGCCGCAACATCATCGTTGCCGGCTAAAATGTTCAAGTTAACTTTCTTAATACCCAATTGTTTCAGACCGGCTGCCCACTTCTGCTTGGCCAACTTGGGATTATAGGTCGTGGCGTTCTTGACTGTTTGTTGCTTGGCGAAGTCTTCACCCGTCTTGGGATCACTCGCTAAGCCACTGGCAACGAATCCGGTTGGCGTCACGGAACCATCCCCCAAGACCTTCTTAGTCAACTGGCTACGGTTGATGGAGAGGGCAATGGCCTGCCGAATATTGCGATTATTCATGATCCGCCGCTTCTCTTGATTGGCATCCTTGAAGTTATATTTCAGATGAATCACGATGGAATACGGGTATTCCTTGAAGGCACTGTTGTTCTTGTAATTCTTAACCTGTTCCGTCGAAAGCTGTGCGAAGTCAAGCTTCTTGTTCTGGTACAGGCTCAATCCAGTCTGTGGATTGGTGACCACTTGGTAATTGATCTTCTGAAGCTTAACTACCTTCTTATCCCAGTAGTGGTTATTCTTGACGAAGGACCAAGTATTCCCCGTCCCACTCCAGTTCGTAATCTTAAAGGGACCACTGTAGACCATGTACTGTGACTTCGTAGCATACTTCTTGCCATACTTGTTGACGACCTTTTCATTTTGGGGGGCAAATAGTGGGTAAGCCATCAGAATCTTGAAGTACGCAATTGGTTTGTCCAACTGAATCACGACGGTCTGTTGGTCCTTAGCGCGAATCCCAATGGTATCCGGACTAGCCTTGCCCGCAATGATTTTATCGCCGTTCTTGATGCCGGAGAACATAGTCGTGTAGGACGCCTTAGTTGCCGGCGTTAACGTCCGTCGCCAGGAATAAACGAAGTCTTGTGCGGTGATCTTGTCCCCGTTACTCCACTTGGCATTGTCGCGAATGTGAAAAGTCCATGTCTTCTTGTCCTTGGAAACTTTGGCAGAATCCGCTAGGCCTGGTGCAACCTTCCCGTTCTTACCAAGACGGTAGAAACTTTCAAAGACATTTCCCGTCTGACCATACCCTGTCGCTTTGGCCAGGTCGATAGTGTCGAGCTGTGCCGTAGCGGGAAGTTTTAACTCTTGTGATGGCTTAGTCGTTGATGCCGTTTGACCGCAGGCAGCTAGTCCTAATCCCATTGCAATAACTGCGGCGACTAAGCCAATACTGGTCCATTTTTTCATAAAATTCATAGCTCCCTTTTCCTCAAATTTAGTGGTGTGCAATCCCCAAATTCGTGTTTAAGTACAGAAAAAGGCGGGTCTCCCTTCACATAATCGTGATGGGAAACCCGCCTACAGTGACAACAATCGCTGTTGTCGTCTTTATGTAGGTCTACTGGTTAGCCGGAAAATCACGATTAAACGCAACACAAACAAGCACGTTACATTGGCAACATGCGGCTAACATCATTTGTTGTTGGTTGGCGTTTACGAACATCGTGATTTTCCCTCCTAACTTTTTGTAATCGAATTGGATTGCACAAGATTAAAGATAGCCTTCTTCTTTCGATTTGTCAAAAGAAAAAACTCGTCACTAACATCTCCCCCTGGAAAACTGTATACTGGTGATAGTTGAATTAGTAGAAAGGATTTGAACGTATGGACATCGAACGAACGCTTGCTGCACTGACGTTACCGGAGAAGGCCGCACTGGTCTCCGGCAAGAATTTTTGGTATACCGCTGCTGTGGATCGCTTAGGCATCCCAGCACTAATGATGACGGACGGACCTTCTGGGTTACGGAAGCAAAAGCCCACGGCCTCGGCCGGCGACATTACGGATTCGGTTCAAGCCATCACCTATCCCGCTGCGGCTTTGAGTGCCAGCTCCTGGAACACTACCCTGATGCGTCAACTGGGGGAACATCTTGGTGAAGAGGCTCGTGCAGAGCAAGTGAGTCTGCTGCTGGGACCCGGGGTTAACTTGAAGCGATCCCCATTAGGCGGTCGGAACTTTGAGTATTTATCCGAAGATCCCCTGGTTGCTGGAAAGCTAGCAAGCGCCTACGTCGATGGTGTTCAATCCAAACACGTTGGGGTTTCGGTCAAACACTTCGTTGCCAACAACCGAGAAAATCAACGGTTCACGGCCTCCAGTGACATGTCGGCTCGAACCCTTCGTGAACTTTATTTACGGACTTTTGAGATTATCACTAAGGCTGCTTATCCGGCGACCATTATGACCTCATATAACCGGACTAATGGTGTTTTGAACTCGCAGAACCGCCACTTATTGCGCGACATTTTACGGGACGAATGGGGATTCCATGGTGCCATCATGTCCGATTGGGGCGCTGTGGCCGACCATGCAGAGGCCTTGAAGGCCAGCCTCGACTTGGAAATGCCTGGGAAAGGCCAAGCCTCAGTCGATGAAATTATCCGCGCCGTCCAAACGGGCGAACTAGACGTCGGCACCTTGAACAAGGCTGTTCGGCACCTGTTGCACGTGGTCGATAAGTGGCGACCAGCTGATAAGGCGGGCACTTACGATCACCAAGCCCATCATGACTTTGCACGCAAATTAGCCGACGATAGTATCATCCTGTTGAAGAATCATCAGCAAGAATTACCGCTGAAACCGGCCACGGCTGGTAAAATCGTGGTGATTGGTGAACTGGCTGAGCACCCGCGTTACCAAGGTTCTGGAAGTTCTCACGTCAATCCAACGAAAGTAGTGACACCACTGGAAGCCTTGCAAGACACCGGCTTACAGGCAGATTACTACCCTGGCTATCAACTGGATGAAAGTGAAACGGATGACGAACTGGCCCAAGCTGCACTCGATGCCGCTAAGAACGCCGATCATGTCATCGTCTTTGCTGGTTACCCAGCCGCCGCTGAATCAGAGGGCTTCGACAAAAATTCAATTTTGTTGCCCGAAAACCAAACTGATTTAATCGGCTCACTGGCTAAATTAAACGAACACACAACGGTTGTCTTACAAAATGGTTCTGCTGTTGAAATGCCTTGGATTCATACCGTTGCCGCGGTGGTTGAAACCTATCTGGCTGGTGAAGCCGTGGGTGAGGCTACTTGGGATATCCTGACGGGCGCTGTCAATCCATCCGGTCACTTGACCGAAACATTCCCAGTTCGTCTGACAGATACGCCAATGGCCCCAACGTTTGCGCAAGACCCGCGCCACGAGCTCTATTCAGAGGGTATTTTCATGGGCTACCGCTATTACGATACGCATGAAATGCACGTTCTCTACGCCTTTGGTCATGGCCTAAGCTACACTGAATTTGAATTTACTAACTTAAAAATTGAACAAAGTGAACACGGTGCGACCGTGACCTTCGACGTCACCAACACTGGTGACTGTGCAGGTCAAGCGGTGCCACAACTCTACGTGGCTAACCACACCTCGCACGCACCGATGCCAACGAAGGAACTCCGTGGATTCACTAAGATTGCGGTTGAATCTGGTGAAACCAAGTCAGTAACTTTGAAACTGACCCGTCAAGACTTCAGTTGGTGGCGTGAGGGCAAACATCGTTGGCAAGCTGACTCCGGTGACTATGAAGTCATGATTGGCCAGTCATCCCGTGACATTCGTTTACAGACTAAGCTGACCATGGACTTCAAGAATTCACCAGCACCTGTTACGGACGAGACCTATCTCACCAACATTGCGTGGAATTCACGCTTGTTGGACCTCTTTAAGCAAAAGGTCATTGCGCCTGCTAGCCAAGATGGTACCAGCCTATTGGGGGCAACGGATGCAGATGGTAACCCAACCGTTCTGCAGGACCGCATGTTCCTTAACATGCCATTGCGGGCATTAACTGCTCAAGGTGTTCCTGCTGATCTGATTGAAGACTTTATCCGTGCTGCTAACACACGTTAATTGTATAAAAATGACCGTCACCCCAATTGTTGGAGTGACGGTCATTTTGCGTGTGATTAAGTTAATGGCAACACCATATCAATGTGCGGAATACCGGTATCTAAATAAACGGCACTCGTCGGCTGAAATCCAAATGAGGCGTAGAATTTCTGCAAGTAAGCCTGCGCCTGAATTACAATGGCTTGGGCTGCCGGATAGGTCCGTTGTGCCGCAGCAATAGCCGCGCTGACCAACTGACGTCCTGCACCATTCCCACGATTGGTAGGTGCCACCAGTACGCGTCCAATTCGGACCTGCTGACCTTCATCCATCAACCGAGCATAGGCCGTAATCGCGCCAGCCGCATCCTGCGTAAACAGATGCTGCGCCTGGACATCGAGTCCATCGACTTCCTGGTAGGCACAGGTTTGTTCTACAACAAACACAGCCACCCGCACACGATAAATTTCAAATAATTCTGTTGTCGTCAATTGTTCAAACGACTTTTGTTGAAAAGCTGCCATTCACTCACCCGCCTAGTTTAAGTGCTTGATGTGATTCTTGTGTTCCAAGGGATATTCAACTGGTGTGTCCCAGTCAGTCAACATCTTATCCGTAATTTCTACCCGTTGTAATTCCAAGTTATCGTAAGGTTCCATGTAGTAGGCCCGTTCGTCCAGCGCCATGTAACCACGGTATTGGGTGTAGTCACTGCTACCATCCGGCTTGAGCTTAACGCCCTTAGGAATCGTCACGCCATCCAGTAAATGTTGCAGCAGATTCATCGTCGATGGCGTATCTGCCGTTGGCTTGCTATAGTGCTTGTTGAAGACAGTCCGAACGAAGCGAGATGGTGAGGTGTAGTCCCCAGGCATCCCAAATGCCCCGGTTCCTGGTCCAACCGTCTTTAAATCAAAGCCCTGGTAATCATGCAGTGGCCGCGTATCAGCAACTAAGGTGCCGTACGTGCTCAGATTTTGCAAGTGCCAGCTTAATTGTGGTGAGTTGGCCATTACTCCAACGGGATCATCAATCAAGTGGAGATCGTGATCAGTAGCTTCTAAGACCGCCGTATCCCCTGTAGGATCACTGAAAATGAAGTGCAGTGGTGCCGTGATACCTAACAGAGCAACCGGCTTATCCACAATTTGAACGGTCGTAATCAATTCCCGTAAGTCAGCCACACTCTTTGCATTTCCCAATACCCAAGCTGGTAAATCATGTGGTGCAATGCCCAATTTATCAGCTGGGGCTTCTTTGGCATACTTGGCGTAATCGGAGAAGTACAGTGCGGCTGCACCTAATCCATATTCGTTAACGCCATCCACAAAGATATAATGACTCAGATTCCGACCGGCACCTACGAAGCCGTATTTCGTGGTGAATTCACCTGCGTCTCCCTGAATCTTTTGTTGCCGTGGCATAAAGATCGGCTGACCACCCAACTCGAAGCCAAAATCCATGGTCCGCGCTAAGAAATGATCACCTTGGCTATTTTCATAGGTCAAACTAGTACACATCAAAATCATCCCGTTTCTAATTTAATTATTCATTATTTTAAACCTAAATTAGACGTTGTGCACGGATAATCGTTGATTATATAACTTATTTTTTAAAAACCCGTAAAATCGCATAATGCCGCCATTTGAAGGTTCAAGGCTATAACCGTATTACACCGAAATGGTTACCTACCAAAATTAGCTTACCGTCAGAAGTTCACTAGGAAAACAGGACATTTCTAGTTCATCTCGTGGTTCTCCGGTATCCATTTCAAAGCGGCTCAGGTATCCTTAGCGTGAAAAGTATGGCCGTTAGACTTTTTAGTCCCCCCAGAGAACCAAGCTGACTGGTTTGACCACCTAATCATCTTTGATTACACCTCCAAAATGTGTGCGTATAGCTTACCAGAACACCTAGCTAACCAATTTCTAAGCTATGACTCTATTTGTTTATGAGTCACCAAGATTACCCCTTAATTTTTCCGAAACGGACCAGTCACTAACCCCATACTTTTCTGTCAAGAGCCGCCACCAACACTACTGACGACTCTTTTTCTAACTCTCGTCGATTTGATAAGTAATCTTACTTTCACCGTTACCATTGCTGACGACCTGCAATTGATTGGGAACCTGAGCACGTAGCTCGCTAACGTGACTAATGATCCCAATCATGCGGTGCTTGCCCTCAACGGTTTCAAGTGATTCCAGCGCAGTCATTAAGGCATCTTCATCGAGAGAACCGAATCCTTCATCGATAAATAACGCATCGACATCCACGCTACCTGTAGTCTGCTGAATAACTTCACCCAAGGCCAGTGCCAACGCTAGGGCTGCAATAAAGCTTTCCCCACCGGACAGTGTATGCACGCTGCGTTGCTCACCAACGTGATCGTCATAAACATTGATTTCCAAACCGGAGTTCTTCTTATACGTGGCCGGCTGATCGTCCACCAAAAATTGATAACGACCATTAGTCAGCTGCTGTAGACGCTGGTTTCCCACCGTCAAAATCTGGCGTAAATAAGTCTGCAGCACATAACGTTCCAGCCCCAACTTACTATTTGGACCATCCCCATTAACGACCCCTACAAGCTCAGTGAGTTCCTGTGATTCTTTGAGAGCAGCTGCCTGCTGGTCAATCCGTTCTTGCAGCTGCGTCGTCACCTGTTGGTTGTGTTGATACTGATCTTGCTGTCCGTGTCGTTGGTCCTGCAAGATGGCAACCTTTTCTGCCGCCGCTTTCAATACAACTTGTGTTTGATTACGGTCCGGTTCTGGCTGGTCCAACACACGTTTCTTCAGTTCGGTAATCGTCGTTGTAACCTGTTCCTGTTGTGTACGAAAATCTTGCAACTTCTGGCGTTTGGCAGTCAACGTGTCGATTTGTGCTAGTTGGGTTGTCACAATAGTTTCTGTCTCATCAGTAACTGTCTCGAAATGCTTAGCCAGCAACAATTGTACCACGCTGACGGCCTGAGCTAGTCGCTGTTCACTCTGCGAAAGTTCTTGTGAGGCCGTCTTTTTCTCGGTCGTGGCAACCGTCAGTCGCTCATTGGCCTGCGTCACTTGTTTAACTGCCGTTTCCCAAGTCCGTTGGTCCGACTGTAATTGCTGCTGCAAGTTCTCCTCTTGTTGCTGAAATACAGCCAACGTCGGTGCCGTAGCCGGCAATTGTTGTTTCTGAGTCGTCAGTTGTGCCGTCAACCGATCCACCCGACTGGTCTCGTTCTGCTGGGCAATCTGGTCTGCTTCCAATTGCTGAGTCAGCTTGGACGCTGAAACGGTCAGCTGTTCAAGAGCATGCTGAGCGGTCGTTACTGCCCGCAATTGTTGGTCATTCTGCGTTTGTTTAGCCTGTTGTGTGGCCGCTAACTGGGCAAAATGCTGACTTAACTGATCAAACTGATTGGAATTCTCGTCAGTCTCGGACAGACCAACATTTTCCAAAAGTGCAGCCAACCCGCGTTGCTGTGGTTCCTTTAATTCGGTTAATGTTGTTTGGAGGTTCTGTAGTTGGGTCGTCAGCTTCGCCAACTGCTCCTGTTCCTTCTGCGCTTGGGTCTGTGCGGCCTGAACCTCCGCCTCCGTAATCGTCGTATCAGCGATAGCGGTGGGTGCCGGATGCTCAGTCGATCCACAAACCGGACACGGACTTCCCGGCTTCAATTGACCAACTAATCGGACAATCTCATGAGCCAAAAGTTCTTGATTCAATTCTTCAGCATGTTGTTGCGCGACCTGTGTTGCTTGGGTTTGTGTGGTCACCTGTGACGCCAAGCTGGCTACCCGCTGAGTTAGATCCCGTTGCCGTTGGTCTCCCGCCTGCAAATCAGCTAATTGTCGACGCCATTCCTTTAGCTGCCCTGCCTGTTTGGTCAATGCCTGTTGCGTCTGATAGAGTTGCGTCTGGGTTGCAATCACAGCTTGTTTTGACTGCTGATCTTGCTGATTCTGCTGCTGTTGTTGCTGTGCCTTAGTTACGCGCTGTTGCACAGTATCTAAAGCTGCTTGAGCTGAAACGACCTGTTGGCTGAGCTCCGCAATCTGCCGATAGATTGGTTTGATTTTAGCTTGCTGGGCAAGTTGGTCCTTAGTGGTATTAATGCGCGCTTCCACTGATGTTAGCTTTTGTTGCGCCGCCAATGCCTTCTGTTGCACCGCTTGTGCCGCCTTCAACCCCATCTGTTTCTGTTCAACTGCTAACTGTCGACGTTGATGATTGTCCTGAGCCGATGTGCGCTCCTGCCACTGTGGCCGAATCTGTTGCGTCCACTCCAGCTCCGTAATCAATCGATTCAGCGCGTTCATAGCCGGTTCTTGGGTCGACAGTTTTTGCTGTCGCTCCTGCTGTTTCGCTAGTTGTTGTTGGTCTCGAACCAGTTGCTCTTCACGCGTATCCTGTTGCGTCAACTGCGTAACTCGTTGTTGCGCAGCTGTTGCCTGTGCTGAGAGCTCCTGAATTACCGTTTGCGTTGCAGTCTGTTGCGCCGCCATCAGGGTTAAGACTTCTGTGGTCTGGTGAGCCTGCAAGAAAGAAGTCACACGAGCCTGATTAGACGTCGTCCAAGTCAGGCTCGCTTCCAATCGCTCCAATTCTTTTGCGGCCTCCGCATTCTGGGTCCGATCTTGGCGTAATTTATCACGTAATTTATCCGTCCACTGGGCAAAAATTTCCGTATTGAACAACTGCTCCAGCACAGCGGCTTTATCCTCACTCGGAGCCACTAGAAAACGGCGGAACTCTCCTTGCGGTAGCAGGACAATCTGGGCAAATTGCTTACCATCCATCTGCAAAAGGTCTTGCAGGTAGTCATTGACTTGTCGGGTTTTCGTGAACTGATCTATTTCGGTGCCGTTTTGAAACACCGTAAGTTCAACACTAGCAGCGGCTCTAGTCACACCGGACCCACGTTTTTTTTGCAAGGTTTGAGCGGGTTCTCGAATAATACGATAGCGACGATTGCGGTGATTAAATTCAAAAGTCACCCGCGTATGATCAGCGGTCGTGGCAAAATCTGAACGCATCTCTTGTGGCTCGCGGTCTACGCCAGAAGACTGATCAAATAAGGCATAGCACATTCCATCAAAGATAGTGGTCTTGCCACTCCCAGTCTTACCACTAATCAGAAATAACGGTGTCGCGTCAAACTTTTGAAAATCAATCTCTTCATCACGGTACGGACCGAAATATTGGAGGTGTAAGCTTAGTGGTCGCATTAGTCTTCCTCCTTCATAGCTTGTTGTAACGTTTGCTTCGCCCAGTCCGCTTGTTGCGTCGTCAAGGCATGCTCCGTTACTGTCTTAAAAAAATCATCCAACAACGTCAGAGGATCTCGCTGAACTTCTTCAATGTTAAGCGTCTCAGGTGTCACATCTAGTTGGTTGACCCGCTGCAACTCAATAATCCTGGGAAAGCGTGTCTTCAGTCGCTGCATCACATTCGCAATTGGCGTGGTATCAGTTAACTCTGCCGCAATAAAATCGTCGGTCTTTACGGGATAACTGACCTCAGGGTCCATCAAGTGATCAAACGAATCAGTCAATACAATCAGGTCATTTAAGGGCTTTAAGGGCTTAAACGTCACGGATACCGGCGTCTGATCCGTATCAACAATCCAGACGCCCTTAGTATCTTCAGCTTCACTGGTCGAGAACTTCAGCGGTGAACCGCTATATTTAATGACCGGTTCGTTCTGCAAGGCTTCCTTGCGATGTAAATGGCCCAACGCCACATAGTCAAACGGTGCCAGCAAGTCAACAGGAACCGCGTTCAAGCCCCCCACTTGAACCAGCGTCTCGGAATCACTGTGTTGGCTGCCTGCAGCAAAGAAGTGGGCAATCAGCACATGCTTTTTATCCGGTGCAAACTGTTCCTGCATCGCAGTGACTAAGCGTGCCATCCCCGCAGCTACCGTTTTAATGCTGTCATCTTCAAAATACTGACGGACAGCAAACGGCTCAAAATAGGGTAATAGAAAGAACTGAGTATCCCCAAGAATAACTGGTTTTATACTATCGGCAATCTGCGTATTCAGATAAAAGTCGGTACTACTGAACCACTCGCTCCCCTGGCTCAGACGCACCGCGGAATCATGATTACCACTGATCGCCAACAGCGGAAAATGTTGCTTTCGATTCAGATCAACCAACATGCTATCCAGCACGCTAACCGCATCTTCACTCGGGAGCGCACGATCATAGAGATCCCCAGCAATCACCACAGCATCCACCTTCTCATCAATTGCAATCGCCTTGATCTGCTCGTAAGCGTCCTTTTGTTCCGTCAGCAGGTCATACCCATGAAGCTTCTTACCAATGTGCCAATCGGCGGTATGTAAAAATCGCATCGTAGTTAGCCCCTTTCCCGTTGGTTTTCTGGCGCCCAATCACACGTCAGAATGTGGTCATTGACCAATCCTGCTGCTTGTAGAAATGAATAGACCGTTTTAGGTCCAACAAATTTGAATCCGTGCTTCTTCATTTCTCGGGAAATATGCTGTGCAAGATCAGTCGTCCCAGGAATCTGATTCGCACTTGTCAACTGATGCCGAATTGGCTGATTGCCCACAAACGCCCACAACCAAGTTGAAAAGTTCATTTCTTCCGACCAATTGACCAATGCCTGGGCATTATTGACCGTTGCTTCCAGCTTGCGTCGATTGCGAATAATAGCAGCATTGGTCATCAACTGGTCGACTTCTGCTGGCTTCATGACGGCGACGGCTTCCACATCAAAGTTATGGAAGGCCGCTTCAAAAGCCGCTTGTTTCTTCAACACAGTCTGCCAGCTCAGCCCGGCCTGATACGTTTCCAAACACAGTAACTCAAATAACTTCTGCTCATCATACTCTGGCCGCCCCCATACTTCATCGTGATACCGTTGCATTTCGGGCGAAGACGTAGCCCATTCACACCGCTTAACCATCATGAAACCTCCCTTTTTTCTGCTGACTTTACTATACCAGATAACTAGCAGAAACGCCCGAACAAGCGTTCACTTTTATATTTTTGAAATCGTTATCATCCCCGTCATTATTGAAAAATCCACAAAATATTTTGTGGATTTTTTTACTTGACCCCCTCCGCAGAAAAGTCTATGCTATTGTAAATGTTACGTTTTGGGGAATTGAGGAGGTTAGCATCATGCACAGATCACACCATTTAAAAGTTCGGTCCTTACTGATTGCGGCAGCATCGGCCCTATTATTTGCACCAGCTATTGCCACCAGCTCCGTTACTGCTCAAGCGGCTAGTGTGAACCCGTCATCGGCAACTCTAAAGAAGTCGGCAAGCTATTACCGAAAACACGCTAAGACTTTAGGGAAAAAGTACAAGCTGGCATTTGACGCTCAAACTGGTCTCAAAAAGAATGGTAAAGCGACTGTCTATATCAACACTAAGGACGCCAAGCTTAAGAGTAGCGTCAAGATTGCAATGAACTACTGGAATAAAAAACTGGGTAAGAAAGAATTCGTCCAGGGTTCTAAGAAAAATCATACTTTGACGTTCTCCGTTTCCAAAGCACAAGCCACAAAGAATGACCAGAGTGACGCTTGGTGGACACCTGGCAAGAAGAGTTTGCAGGTACGTTGGTCCTACTACCAAGGCGAAACTAAGAATATTGGCATTGCCATGACGAATCAATTGAACGACGCCTTCTACAAGAAGTACGCCAAGACCATTGAAGCCAAGGCCAAAGCAAATCTAGTTGCCAAGGGTATCACATCCGCTGACAGCAACTATCAAACTGAGTTCAACACCGAAGCCGAGTCAGTCGAGGAATCCCTACCGGCCTATTCGACACTGAAAAACGAAGTTAAGGGTGTCAATACTGTCGCCAAGAATGGTCGAATGTATGAATATGCTAGCACGATTGCCCACGAATTGGGCCACGTGATGGGATTGAATCACTCCCCTAACAAGTCCGACCTCATGTACTTTGAGAGCGGTAGCAACAACGTTTACAGCTATAAGAAGGTCAACCAAGGCTTGTCTAAGTACAATCCGATTACCAAGACCGATAAAAACCGAGCTAAACTCGCTTTAAAGATCTACACAGCTACCCACTAAATTTACACGAACCTAGCCACTCGGGATTTTTCCGAATGGCTTTTTTATTAATTTCTTGACCAGATGATTTCTTTACCCTTGCAATCTAACTGTAATCAATTGTAAATCTGTAGTAACCTGTTAGCCGGTCACACCGTGTACAATGGGGACAAAGACTGAGGAGGATGTATTCATGCAAATTAAGTTACATAATTTAGTTGCAGGTGTTGCGGCCTTTGCTGCCGTATTAGCCGTCGGGGTTGGATTAAACACGACTACTGCTAATGCCGCTGGTAAGAAAGTTGCCGACATTTCGCAATATCAAGGGAACGTTAATTGGAAGAAAGCATCTAAAGATTTAAAGTACGCCATTATTCGTGTGCAACACGGGAGCAAGGGCGATGCTGGCTACATGATCGACAGCAAGCGAAACGTCAACGCTAACGGGGCTTACAAGTACGGCGTGCCATTCGGCCAATACATGTTTGCTGAATTCACGAGTGTTAAGGATGCCCAACAAGAAGCCAAAGACTTCTACAAGCGCAGTAACAAGCACACCAAGTTCTTTGTTCTTGACGAAGAAAAGCGGATGCCATCTGCATCTAGCAGTGAACAGACCTACGTTAACGCTTGGTTGAAGACGATGCGTGGCTTGACTGACAAGCCTCTGATCATGTATGCCGGCGAATACTACGCCAACTCTCACAAGTTGAACTTCGACAAGTTCGATGGGACTTGGATTGCGAAATACAGTACCGCTAAGCCTAAGGTTTCCGGTACTTCTGTCGATCTGTGGCAATACACCAGTTCAGGCCGGGTTTCCGGTATCAGTGGTAACGTTGACTTGAACAAGGTCTTGAACAGTTCTGCCGTCAACAAGTGGTTCTCTGGTAGCGACAAGAAGGCCGCTGCTAGTTACTATAAGAGTGCTGACGATGTTGCCGGTATCAAGGCGAAGAAGACCGTTTACGAATACAAGTCTACGTCATTTACCAGCAACAAACGGAGCACCAAGGTCAAGGCGGGCACCAAGTTAGCCGTTAAGGCCATCACCAAGAACAATAAAAATGCCTACCGTTTCCAATTAACGAACGGTAATTACGTGACAGCCAACAAGGCATTCGTTACAGCTTACTAAAATGAAGTGTTAAAAAGACATCCCGCGGGATGTCTTTTTTCATCTGTAAATACTGTTGGTGCACAATTATGGTGCCCACACAAAATTTGAGCGCATCACCGGTTATGAAAGCGGTTAATTATGCTATCATAAACTTATTAATACCTGGGGGGTCTTGTTATGCAACAAGGTTTGCTATTAGTCAATCTCGGATCACCGGCTTCGCCACAGACTGCGGATGTCCGAACCTATCTCAAGAAGTTTCTCAGTGACCGTAGTGTGATTGAAATGCCACCTGCGTTATGGCAACCCATTCTACGGGGGATGATTCTACCACTGCGGTCGTGGCGGTCAGCGACCTTCTATCAACACATCTGGACTAAGGAAGGCTCACCACTGATTGTCTATACCCAGCGCATTACGCAACAGGTACAATCACAGCTCCCCAATTGGGATGTTCGTTACGCCATGACTTACGGTGACCCAGACATTGCGCAAACCCTACAAAACATGGTTCAGGCAGGCTGCGATAACATTGTCCTCCTCCCTCTCTTTCCGCAATACACACAAAGTACTCACGACGCGATCTTCAAACAGGTAGCGACCAGTCAGGCCCCACTGACCACTATTCGCCACTTCTATCAAGACGGTGCTTACCTCGATCTGTTGGCCAATCAAGTTTGGCAGGCCTATCGTCAGGCAGACTTTGATGCCGTTCTCTTTAGCTACCACAGTATTCCCAGTGCCATGGTTGCTCATGGCGACCCCTATCCTACAGAATGTGAGGCCACGACGCAGGGGGTTCTCGATCGACTGCCCAACCTACCCGCCACTAAAGTTCAGACCGTTTACCAGTCTAAGTTTGGTCCGATGCCTTGGCAAAAACCCTACCTCAAGAATACGTTAATGCAATTGGTCGAGCTTGGCAAACGGCGCGTCTTAATTGCAACACCATCCTTCGTGGCCGATTGTCTAGAAACACTGGAAGAAGACTATGTTCAGAATTACCAAGTGTTTAAAGCCAGCGGTGGCGACACCTTTCAAATGGTGCCACCCATGAACGACGACCCCCGTTTCGCCACAGTTCTGGCCGATCTCGCCCAACGGAAGGTCCGTGATGACCATGCCTGAACCCGACCGGCCTAGTCTCGATGAGGTCAATCGCAGCGTTGCCGTTCCTAACAACGGTGCATCATTTCTCCAAAAGTTTCTCGCGTACAGCGGCCCCGGTGCCCTGGTAGCCGTGGGTTACATGGATCCCGGCAACTGGTTAACATCCTTAGCCGGTGGGAGTCAATATCGCTATCAGCTCCTAGCCGTTCTGGTGATTGCCATTCTCGTCGCCATGTTCATGCAGACCCTTGCCATCAAATTAGGTGTTGTGGCCCGCCGCGACCTCGCGCAGGCTATCGCGGAACGGGTACCCACACCCATTCGTTATACTCTCTGGTTGCTCAACGAAATTGCCATGATGGCTACTGATCTGACCGGCGTTGTGGGGACCGCCATCGCCCTAAAATTATTACTGGGTCTACCATTGGTTTACGGCATTTTCCTCACGATTGCGGATGTCCTGATTGTGCTCTTATTCCTACGCTTTGGCATTCGCCGCGTTGAATTCATTGTCTTAGTGGCTATTTTGACGGTTGGGGTAATCTTTGCCATCGAAGTTGCTCGGGCTCACCCAGCGGTTCCAGCTATTCTACAAGGTGTCATCCCCACGCCAAGTTTACTGACGGACCACGCCAAGTTAATCCTGAGTGTAGGGATCATTGGAGCGACCATCATGCCGCACAACCTGTACCTCCACTCCTCACTAGCTCAGAGTCGGCGCTACGACGCGCACGACCCTGCCCAGGTCAACGAGGCATTGCGTTTTGGCAAATGGGATTCCAACGTTCACCTGATTGCCGCACTGATTGTGAATGGCCTCCTCCTAATTCTTGGCGGAACCCTCTTCTTTGGGCGAACAGGCCAATTGACTAGTCTGCAGGCCGTTTTTAACGGTTTACAGAACTCAACCATTGTCGGCAATCTTGCCAGTCCTTTGATGAGTTGGCTATTTGCCTTTGCCCTCCTAATCACCGGCCTGATTTCTTCCATCACCAGCACTCTTTCCGGCCAAATTGTGATGGAAGGCTACATCCACATCCGCTTACCACTCTGGCAACGACGTCTATTGACTCGGTTTGTGACACTGATTCCTATCCTAATTATCGGTTGGCTGATTGGCTTTGACGACCGTACCTTTGAGCACCTGATTGTCTACGCTCAGGTAACACTCAGCATTGCCCTGCCATTTACGCTATTTCCGATGGTCGCACTAACCGGCAGTCGACACCTTCTAGGGAACCACGCCAATCGCCGCTGGGTCACGCTTGTTGGCTACCTGTTAACTGCGGTCATCACTATTTTTAATCTACAACTCTTATTAGACGTGTTATGAAAAAAGCCCTCAGCAAATACTGAGAGCTTTTCCTTTACGACAACCCGGTGACCACCTGTAACGTGGCGGAATAGTAGTTGTGTTTTTCAATTGTTTTTGGCATTTGTTTAGCCGTCTTATTCTTCAGCGACGTTTTCTTCAAGGTCTTAGCCGCAAAGTAGACCGGCGCCGTGAAAGCCGTATTCACGTAACTATTGACGGCTTTGCCACCTAACGTGTAGACGGCAGTAATCTTCTTTTTCTTGTTAAAGAAGGTCAGTTGCTTCGTCAAGGCTTTCTTGGTCGCACTATCCTTGCTGATCTTATACGTCTGTGCTAACCGCCAAGGCACCCGGTTGGCATTGTAACCGACTTGATTATCGGTTCCAGATTCGATGCTGTAAGGCTTAACGGCCTTAAGCTTGATACTCTTACCAGTCGCTAAGATAAAGTCAGGGAACAGTCCTGTCTTATGCCGTGCACTAAGCTTCTTAACGGCGATCTGACTGCGCTTAGCGACAGTCGTCCAGGTGCTATCCTTGGTATATTTAGCGAACGTCTTGAAGTAGCCAGTTATCAGGTCCGAGGACCGCAGCTTGCTGACATCGTAACTATTCGTGGCCCAATTCCCCATCGTCGGCAAATAGGTTGTCTTGTTGATTTCCTTTTGCTTAATGGCCTTGATGAGTTTCTTAGCCGCAGCCCGATAATTAGTCTTCTTACTGCCCCACTTCTTATCCGCCAAAATTAATGCGTAAGCAATATCTAAATCACCGTCAGTCGCCGAGTTCTTCTGTGAACCGGTACTCGTCATCTTGCCGGAACGCTTGGTCTGTTGCCACTGCATCAATGGCACCTTACTGGAGACGCGGTGAGCCCGGTAATACTTGTACATCTGATTGAAGGTCGCGTGAGTATTGGCTCCCTTCTTAGCCGCCAATACGGCCGCTAGCATCCCGTAACCCTGCCCCTCGGACAGCGCCGTCGTGGCCCCTTGACCATTGTTGGATTTCACATATTTCTGCGTCTTACCACCCACGTAAGTTTTTTGCCACTGTTTGTACTGAGTAACTGCTTGGCTAGTCTTGGCCTGGGCCGGTGTTGGTTGGACGCTGGTTAATCCCCAGACGAGGCCGCCGACAAACGCAATACCCAATAAATGAGCTAAAATTTTCCGTTTTCGCATATTGTCTGACTCCTCAATTTCAGAATAGGTTACTACTTTTAATTATGCAATATTTACCCAAAGTTGTCGCTGGAAATAGCCCATCCCCACACTTTTGACCCGAAAAAGAGTCCCACCACCATCACTGGTCGTGAGACTCCTCTTGATTTAGTCTTTAAAAATTTCCTTCGCAATACCAAATGCTGACCACGCCTTAGGCCAGCCAACGTAGAAGGCCAAGTGGGTAATCACTTCAGAGATTTCATCCTTGGTGATGCCATTGCCCTTACCGATCTTCATGTGGGCGGGTAATTGTTCAAAGTTCCCTCCGGAGATCAACGCGGAAATCGTAATCAAACTCCGTTGGTGCGCGGACAATTGTTCCTCGCGCGACCAGACCTGCCCGAATAAAACGTCATCATTCAGTTCAGCAAACTTAGGGGCAAATTCACCCAAGTTATCCCGACCAGCAGTTTGTTTCTTTGCCATAATTTATGAGCCTCCTAGTCTAAAGCATCGTAATGCGCATCATCAACGGGTTCCAACCACTCTGGCGTTCCAGCCGTAATCGCAACGTGACTGAACCAGCTGTCCTTGGTTGCGCCGTGCCAGTGCTTGACGCCATCCTTCGTCACAACCACGTCACCGGCATGTAACCGCCGCGCAGGTTGACCGTCTTCTTGATACCAGCCTTCTCCACCAGTAACCAACAAGATCTGGAAACCATTGTGATGAATGTGCCAGTTGTTCCGGCAGCCAGGTTCAAAGGTCACGTTGCCGACACCGACATTAACATCTGGATCATTCACTAAGCCTTGTAAGTAGCTTTGACCGGTGAAAACATCTTGGTACGCCACGTTCTTATCGCCAACTGGAAAAATAACGCCATTCTTAACTTCTTCATTTTTTGCCATCTTAAAGTGCTCCTCTACTTGTCGTTGAATCGTTGTAAATACTCTTGGAAACTTTCGGAATCGGCGATGGTGTGCTCGACCTTGCCGTCATACCAATCGATCTTACGGCCCAACACCTGCAGATGCATCTGCAACTCTGCGATATCCGCCTCGGCATCATCCTTGGTCTTCTGCAACATTGCTCGCCGTTCAGGAATCGTTGCGTCCCCTGCGGCCCGCAGCCGAACGTAACGTTTCAGATCATTGAGCCGCATCCCAGTTCCCTTCAGATGAAGAATGAAACCGACCCACCGAATATCTTCATCGGTGTAATACCGCACGTCATTCTCATCGCGTTGAGACTTCACCAGCCCTTGATCCTCGTAATACCGCAGCGTATACGTGGACAAACCGACTAACTTGGCAAATTCACCAATCCGGTAACGCCGCTGTTCTTCAGCCATCGAACCGCCTCCTTGATTTCCTTACAAGATCTAGTAAACACCTTCGAGTGCACTTTAAGTCAACCCTTGTTCCGAAAAAAACTTATCTAAATACGTGAAGAGAGCTTGAGACCCTGTCCCAAACTCCCCTCGTCATTATTCTACTGCAATTTGATTGATTGCTAACTGCATCATCAGCTGGAAACGTTCGTCAATTTTACGCTGCGGCAACGTTAAATAACCACCTAGCTCTTGCATGATAAAACCAAATAAGGCCGACCGATAGAGGGTTGATTCTACTAGGCTATGATTATCTGCCCCGTCTAAGACATGGAGACTCCGAAACATCTGATTATACAAATCACTTAACGCTTGGTGGGTACGTTTCAATTGCTTTAAATTGTTGGGATTGATTAAAATGGGCGCCAAGTGTTTTTCATGGCGGCACCCTTTGCGAAACTCTTGAGCGAAGACCATTAAGGCCTCCTTACCCCCTACCCCAAATAAACGTCGCATCAGTCGTTCACTGAGCTGATTAACGAACCGTAATCCCACCTGATCCACTAGATCCGACAAACTATCTGCATAGTTATAGACGGACTGCGGTCGAATTTCTAACGCATCAGCCAATGCCCGAATCGTCAGATTATCCAATCCGTGATCTGCAATCAGCTGATCCGCACGGTCCAGGACAATCTCTCTAGTCAACGTTCGCCGTTTTACCATGTTCTCGCCTCTTCCTAAATTTCTTCTCTATCATTATACATTGAAAGGGCTTTAACTTAAACTACATTACCTGTTTATCACCTAAAACATTGTTATCTTAATATGTTTTTCTCGTGCCGAAATAATTCGGTCATAGGTAACCACGCCTGACCATAGCCACCACCAATCAACGCACTCCCCAGCACCGCTAATAACCAATTGCGCTTGAACTCCTCCAATTGTTCCATGTCGTCCTCCTATTTAACTATCCGCCAGACAAACTGCTCAATGACAAATATGCTAACTCCCCGAAGAATGGTTCATAAGCTGAACTTGAATTTCACTCAGTATAGCATATAGTTGTCAGCTAAGATAGTTAATTCTGTTATAAATATTTCGATAAAACGGCAGCCTGCGTGCTCCACAGTCTGCCGCCAAATGAGGACCTATTTATAATGAAATTAGTTCTTGCGCTTCAAAGTAACGAGCCCAAATCCGCTAGCCACTAACAGAACTAAACCAGCCCAAATCAACGGCTGAGTCGAGCGTTCACCGGTCTGTGGTAAAGTATGGCCAACGTATCGACCCGTACCAGAACCAGTACCAACACCATTGGTATTACCAGCCTGCTGACCGTTCATTGCAGATTCTTGTCCACTGGTGCCACCAGTCGTGTAGGCACCGGCACCACCATTAACCGGCTGTTGGCTACTGCCCCCCGGCTGATAAGTCGATGAACTACCCGGCTTCTGCGTTGTTGGCTTCACCGGCTTAACTGGTTTCACTGGCTTGCTTGGCTTTTGTGGTTTCGTTGGCTTAACTGGCTTAGTTGGTTTCTGAGGATTTTCAGGATTCGTCGGCGTTTCCGTCCCAGGTTTTTCAGGATTCTCGGGATTTACTGGCGTCTCGGTTCCAGGATTCTCAGGATTCGTCGTTCCAGGATTGGTTGGTGGCGTGACACCGCCAGGATTTTCAGGATTACCTCCACCTTCAGAGCTTGAATTCTCCCGAACATCTTCTGCGGCAACCGTTACTGCGGCCGTCTGACCGTCCTTAATGGTAAATGGAATCGGCGTCTTGTTCAGTTCAAAGCCTGCTGGAGGAGTCGTTTCAACGAATTGATAATCGCCGGCGGCTAAGCCATCGACCTTGATGATTCCTTCAGCATCGGTCACCAGATCAGACTTGATGACTTCACCATTGACATCTTGCAATTCGTAGACGGCACCGGCTAGAACTTCACCATTAGTCTTTGCTGTCTTCTTCAAGATGACTTCACCAGCTTGTTGATCAGAACCACCATTACCAGTACCACTACCGCCCCAAACGATCCGTGACCCAACACTCTGGCCGTTCAGGGAAGCATTGTTCTTCCATGTCCCCCCAGTTCCGGAGACCTCTGGTGTCGTTTGATACGTCATGTTAACTGCTGTTGTCACATTACTAAAGGTAAAGGTCAGCGTGTTCCCCATGACATTGATTTCAGGGGTAATCGACCCACCATCACTGGTAAAGAAGCCATTTGAATCATAACTTCCAGTCTGTGCGTGAACACTTCCTGGGATATAAGTTTGACCAGGTCCCAGGCTATCCGTGACGACGGCCTTATCCATCTTAGAGCTGGTCGGATTAAAGGCGATATTCCAGGTTAACTTTGCGGGCGAGCCATCTGGATTCCGTTCAGCAACCCAGCCGACTTTGTTGATTCCCCAGTCTAAGTCAACGTTGTTACTCTCAGCACTCCCCTTAACGTAGAATTGTAAAGTACCTTTCCGATCCTTCGTGGTGTTTGCGAGAGCCCCGTTGAACGTAATCGTCCCGGTGCTTTCACCTTCCTTAATGCTAAACGTCCCGATCTGCTGACCGTGATCGTCGTACAGTGGGAACGTCACATCTCGCCGACCAACCGCAGTCGGAGGGAACGTGACGGTGACGGTATCGCCATCCTTAATGGCTTCTCCATCTGGAATACTCCAGTTGTAATCCAACGTGTAGTTATCCCATTTACTCAGGTCGGTTCCATTCGAAACGACCTTGCCGTTGGCATCCGTAATGATCGCGTCACCACCACCTAATCCGGAGACCTCAACGCTACCGGCTTGAGCGGTAACACCGCCGGTAGCGAAGCCGCCAACCAAAAAGACGGCAATGACTATCAGAACACCAATCACGACGGTAGTTATCTTCCTTCGCATCGTAATCCTCCTCCAATCACCTGTCACCAACAGTCGGCTTATTGACGAAATATCAATTATGGCAACTGCTCGCAGCACAAACCCATTCATTTTGACAATACTTCTACCGCTCTGTATTTACTATAACTGCTCTCGAAAAAAGCAGTATCTCAGCGAGAAACATTTCGTGTAGTTATTACCTGTGAAAATGGCAACGCCCCATTTTAAGTGTATTTAGTTTGACTCACAACGAAATTCATAACCACTAACGTTGGCCTATCGCGGTTTGATGGTTAATTTACTCCGCTAGTAAACAACTAAACGGCCCATAGAGGCCACCCCAAAAACGGCTGATCCCATCAAGGATCAGCCGTGACAAATTTCCTATTCTTCTAACGCACCACCTTGTTGGCCAACAACCAGCGCCGCTAATGTATTCGCCCGTTGGACGGCCTGTTCAGTACCGTGACCGGCAGCCAACTCGGCTAGCAGGCCCCCACAGTGGGTATCACCAGCGCCAATCGTATTGACCACCTGCGTCGCCGTCCCCGGAACCATGTGCCCCTGACCGTACTCGACGTAGTAACTGCCCTGGGCATCGAGCGTAACCACAACTAATTCCCCAGTAATGGCGTTGAGTCGTAAGGCAATCTCCCGATAGGTCTCAGTCGGAGTTCCCAGCCGTTGAATCTCCACCACGTTTCCATGAATCAACATTCCCGGGCGAATCACCCGCTGAAGTACCGCTGGTGCAAGACTACCAATACGTGGTGACGTATCAAATAGGACGCGTAAATTCGGCTGCCGACTCAACGCGGTCAAAATCACATCCGCGGCTCGTGCATCCTCCAGTTCGTATCCGGAGAGATAAACGTAGTCGTAGTCAGCCAGTGAGATGTGCTCGAACCATTCAGCTTGCCAGCGACGCTCAACCCCCATAATCGACAGAAAGGCGCGCTCGCCATTGGCCTCGACGAAGGAAACATCCCAGCCATTATCGGCACTTTCATCCCGCACCAATACTGGAATGCCCAGTTGCTGAAAGGTGTCTCGCACAATCGTGGCGTGTTCACCTAGACCGACTGGCGCAAATAAATCCGCCGTAACGCCAGCATAGGTCAGTGCCCGCTGCACATTGAAAGCCGAGCCGCCCACCTGCGTACTGCGCCAATCGCCAGCAACATCTTCACCACTCTGCGGGAGATGCTGAACGTTGACGACGACATCCACGTAAGCCGCTCCAATCACGAGTACCCGTGCCATCCTAGTCGACCTCCTCAGTCAGGCGTTTGCCTAATGGCTTCAACGCCACCATGCAAATCACCGCCACAATCCCTGCGATAAAGACACCTAGACTATTATCCCGAAAGATACCATGGGCAAATGGCCCCGTCCAAACGGCATTGTTGGTAAAAAGAAAGCCCGTGATCACCGCAATTACCCACGAACTAATCCCCTTCCAATTGTAGCGGTTGACCGAGGCGGGCATCATCTCGCTGATGGCGTACCCTTCACGGCGATAGAGAACACTATCACACAGGAAGACGGCAACCCAGGCGGCCAGGCACGTTCCCAAGAAACCAAGGAAGAGTTCGAAGTTCCCCATGAAGTTTTCCGAAACAAACAGCACGTACACGGGAATCAAAATCACAATCGCCCCGTGTAAGATCAGGGAGTTACGTTGAGAAATTCGAATCCCCACGGTCTCCAGATTAATCCGTGCCGAACGCAGGCTAATCATGCACTGTGGAATCAGCCCACCCGCCGCTACTAAGAAATAAATAACCGTCATCCACGATGGCAGTGCGTGACTCATCACTTCGATGGGGTTGGCGGCACTGGCCAACCCCGGTTCAACGGTACTCAGTAGCACGCCACCCCACATCAGGACGAACAGAGGCACGGCGCCACCTAACAACGTATGCCAGAATGTAGCACTCTGACTGGCCTGAGGCTTTACGTAAGCCCCCCAATCGGCCGCAGCCATCGACCAGCTGATCCCGGAACCCGCGGCAACGATCGACACAGCGGGCCAGAAGCCACCTAACCATTTGCCACTGGGCTGGGCTAGGGCCTGTTGCCAGTTGGCCTTCATCAAGAATAGAATTAAAATCACGACTGTTAAGATTCCGAATAGCCAGGACAGCCAGGTCTGAATCTTGGCCAAAACGGTTTCGTTCACCAGCCCAGAGAGAATCACGATACCGGCAAAAATGGCCAATGCCACGGCAACCGTCCAGTCTGACTTGGCGATATGCATTACCCGGAGGAGCGCTACCAGCAAGAGTGTCCCGGTAATCACGTTCACGGCGAGCCAACCTACCATGTTGATCCACGCAATCCCATTGGGCAACTTGTTGCCTTGCGTCCCGTATGCCGCCCGTGACAGCTTAAACGTCGTCACGCCTTCGCGCTTCCCAATCATCGCGACCCATCCGGGAAAGACAAACGAAAGTGCCCCCACCAGTGACGCCAAAGTGGCTTGTACAAAGGATAAATGATAACTAACGATGATTGCCCCAAAGACAATTCCCATAATGCCAATGTTTGCCGCGAACCAGTTATAAAATAGCTCCCCTGGTGTCAGCGTCTTGTCTTTCTGTGGTACCTTAATTGTTTCCCCATTCATAAAATCCTTACTCCTCAATTGTTATGTATTTGATTGTTGCCGAAAATCTAGAATAGCCGTCACGTAGTCGGCTAAATGATGCTGTGGATTCTGTCGATCGATCAGTGCGCCCCACCCCATGGGGAGCTGCTGATAACCTTGTTTGGCCCCGCAAATTGCGACCGCCATGGCCCCAATCGTGTCGGTATCACCGCCTAGATTAGCCGCGAGTAGCGCACAGCGTCGTATATCCCGACCGTAGTAGGCTATTGCTAACGCTGCTGGAACGGACTCACTGACGGCCGTTCCCGTTCCGACTAACGCCGCCAGTTGGCGTGTAAACTCAGCCGGATCACGCCGCGTATTCCGGGCAATCTCTAGGCCTAAACGTAAACGTGCCTGTGGACTGGCCTCCCAAGTGGGAGCACCCAGTTTTCCGGCCGTATCACCTGCCAGCAACGCCCAATCCAGTAATGCCGGCCAATCATAGTCGGCCAACGCAGCAGTCACCGCCCCCGCTACCATTGCCGCACCACTAAAGGCCACGTCCGTCGCATGAGTCACACGCGTTACGCCCACGACCATGGTCACCAGCTCGGACAACTGCTGCGGTCTAAACAAGGCCCCAACTGGCGCAATTCGCATGGCACAGCCGTTCGTCACAGCTTTCTGCGTAATTGTCCGCGAATCCTGCCCCGCCTGAATTGCTAGTAAGACTGCCTTCGAACTAGGCCCCAAGATATTTCGTTCAAACGCATGAATCGATTTGGCCCAAGTCAATAATCGCTGTGCCAAGTCCTCCGGCTGGACCTCCCATTGGTTGGCCCGTAAACTATCCAGGATTAGCAGTGCTTGACTGGTATCGTCTGTGTATTGCCCCTGCAAATAGTTCATGGCAATGTCGTTTTCCTGTGGACCATCCATGAAATCCGTCACACCCCCGGGGTATCGCTGGCGAATCCGGGCCACCGACCAAAGCTCGGTCGGCATTCCCATGGCATCGCCCACGGCCTGGCCGTATAGAACACCGCGAACCCGATTAGCCACGTAAGCCTGACTCTTATCGTCCATTTGCCACCTCCTTTAAAAAAGTCAATGTCCCCACTATACCGGAATTTCAATTGCTTGTCAGAACTGAACACTTACAAATTTATTTATAATATTGTTCGTCTATAATAGTTATTAAGCCGTAAAAAAAGCGTGTGGCCAATTAGTCACACGCCAAAATAATTATTTAGTCAAATTCTTCATACTCATTAGGGTCTTGACCGTCGATTCGGCCGTCAGCCCGACTCAAGGCATCGATTGCCGTCATTTCCTCTGGCGTCAAGTTAAAGTCGAAGACGTCCAGATTGGACCGCTGATGCAAGAGGTTGCTAGCTTTTGGAATGGGCACGATGTCGCGTTGGAAGTGCCAACGGAGGATGATTTGCCCCACGTTCTTCTCGTACTTCTTCGCTAACTTCTGGATCAGAGGCTCCTTCAATGCCGCACTCCCACGACCCAATGGGCTCCAAGCCTCGGTGATGATTCCCCGTTCCTGGTCCGCCGCCAACATTCGTTGATTGTTCCAATACGGGTGGGCTTCAATCTGGTTGACCGCTGGCATCACACCAGTTTCCTTAACCAATCGATCCAGATGTTCCGGTTCGAAGTTTGAGACCCCAATCGAGCGAATAAAGCCGCGCGCCCGGGCATCAATCATGGCCTGCCAAGCTTCCACGTAATGGTCGCGCTTAGGCAGTGGCCAGTGAATCAAAAACAAGTCAAAGTAGTCCAATCCCATGCGATACAGGGACTCTTGAATCGCCATCGTCGCATCCGCATAGCGGTGATACTTGCCTGGCAGCTTCGACGTCACGAAGAATGCCGACCGTGGCAATCCGGATTGCCGAATAGCTTCACCGACAGCCCCTTCGTTGTCATAATTTGTCGCCGTATCGAGACTCCGATAGCCATCGCGAATCGCAGCTAGAATCTGGTTGACTCCTTGGCCACCACGGACTTGGAACGTGCCCAAGCCCACAGCTGGCATCTGGTAACCATCATTAAACGTGACTACAGGTACTTTTGTCATCAAATAACCTCCTGTTTAATTGGTCTCTAAAGTCAACTCTAACGCGAATTTTGTTTAATTGAAACTATTTTGCCGGTGTTGCTTGATCACCCGGTTCAGAACCAGTGCGAGAATCAGCGAAATTCCGGCATAGCCGGCGGCACCCAAGCTAATGTGATTCAAGCCGACTGTGCCTAACAGGCCAGAAGCCGTGGCCGACCCCAGGGAAATACCAAAGTTAAAGAAGATGGAATTCAATGAAGAAGCTAGCACCGTTGACTGCGGGTACTCCTCTTCGGCAATGTTTAGGAAATGAATCTGAATGGGTGAATTGATAATCGTTACGATCAGACTCATGGCTAACAGAATCGCTAAGCCGCCAAACTTAAAGTTCAGGCCAATTGGCAGTAGTGCCAGCAAAATCACATCGACCACATAGAATCGAGGCATGATACGCAATCCGTTTCGTTCCGCTAGCATCCCTGACAACCGATTACTGATAATACTCATGATCCCAATTAAGAAGAGTAACCAGTTCAGGCTCTGCGTGCTAAATCCAAGTGCCGTCGTCAGCAATGGCCGAATATACGTGTAATAGGCGTACATCGTGGCCGCCGTAAACAGGACCAAGGCAATCCCCACGTAGATCCGGGGATCCTTCAACAGGACCAATTGATTCTTCACGCTACTCTGCACCTGTTCGACTTCACGAGGCAACAACCACCCCAGCAGAACACAGGTCACAGCACTAATTATTGAAATTAAATAGAAGGCGTCGTGCCAGCTATAGCTCGTACTGATGGCTGTCCCAATCGGCACCCCAAAAACGGAGGCAATACTGAAACCGGCAAAAATCCACGACACCAGACTCGCCCGCTTTTCACGCGGCGCAATCGAACTGGCAAAGGTCATAATTAATGAAATAATCGCCCCGGCCACCATCGCCGTGATGATTCGAGAGAGCAACAACACGGGATAGTTCATCGCAAAACCACTCAGCGTGTTCCCTACCAAGAAGATGCCCATCAGGGTCATTAACGTCTTGTAGCGGCTGAACCGACTCGTCAAAACGGTGATAAACGGCGTGCTGACCGCGTAAACCGTGGCAAAAATCGTCACCAAATAGCCCACAGTCGCCACCGGAATGCGATATTCCTTGGCAATGTCGGAGAGGACCCCGACCACGATAAATTCATTACACCCCAACATAAACGCCACCAGGACAAAGACGATGGCTTGCCAACGATACTTGTTCACGATATTTTCTCCTCTGAATCTTAAAATTTTCACTCGTTACCTACCAGAATACACTATCTTTCAGAAAATAAGCAGGGGGACGTCTCATGAAAACGTCCCCAATTGAAAATTATTTTTCCAGGGCCACAGATTGTTGATGGGCCGCGATAACCCGGTTCAAAACCACGACTAAAATCAGAGAAACCAGCGCGTAACCGGCAGCACCAAAACTGATATTTTGAAGTCCCACCTGACTCAGCATTAACGAGGCCGTGGCTGACCCTATCGAGATGCCAATATTAAACGAAATCGCACTGACCGACGATGCCAACATGGTCGCCTGCGGATAACTTTCGGCAGCCACATCCAGGAAGTGAATCTGAATGGGTGCCCCGGCGATGGTCACAATCAGTGTAAGGATTAGCAAGATTCCGAAGCCCACCACCTGACTGTTAAGGGCGACTGGTAACGCCAGCAGTAGGAACATGTCGGCCACGTAGAACCATGGCAATTTCTGTAACCCATGACGTTCCGCCAACGCTCCTGACAAGCGATTACTGATAATACTCATGATACCCAGTGCGAAGAGCAACCAGTTCAGACTGGTCAGGTCAAAGCCCATGCTGGTGGTAATCAGGGGCCGAATGTACGTGTAGTAGGCATACATCGTGGCCGCCATAAAGAGGTTGACCACAATTCCCAAATAGACCCGTTTATCCGTGAGAAAGACCAGCTGATCCTTCACGCCACCCTTGACCTGCGCGACATTACGCGGTAGCAACCAAGCTAACAGTAGCGCCGTGACCAGCGTGATACCGGAGATAACGTGAAACGCCGTGTGCCAGCTATCTGCGGTACTGATGGCCACCCCAATCGGTACCCCAATAACCGAAGCAATACTGAAACCAGCCGAGATCCAGGCAATCAGGACGGCACGCTTGTCGTGAGGCGCAATGTCGTTGGCAAAGGAAATGATAAAGGACTCGATCGCCCCGGCAACGGAAGCCGTCACTACCCGAGTTACCAGCAACATGGCATAACTGGTCGCAAACCCACTCAACGTATTCCCCACTAAGAAGATCAGGACGAGCACCATTAGTGTCTTATACCGACTGAAGCGATTGGTCAGCACCGTAATAAAAGGCGTGCTGACGGCAAAGACCGTCGCAAAGATTGTGACCAGGTAGCCCACGGTCGCTACGGAAACATTCAGTGATTTTGAGATATCCGAAATGACCCCGACAACAATGAATTCATTACATCCCAGCATGAATGAAGTCAGTACAAAGATAATGGTTTGGAGACGGTATTTAGACACGACAAACTTCCTTTCCACGTAATTTTTTGAGATAGAATACCCGTTCGGTTTCCACCGAATAAAAGAGCTGTTACTATCTAGATTACACGACAAACTAAAAAACGGCTAGTCCCCTCAGGCAACTAACCGTTTCATTTCACTACTTTTTTAATGTTCGGACAATCTGTTCCGAAATGATCTGTAGGTCTTGCTCATCACCGTGCACCAGAACGGGCGCAAAGTTCGATTGAATCAGATAGACCACTACCTGGCCACCAATAATGCGGACAATGCCTGCCGCGTCAATGTCGTCACGTAGCTCACCAGTATCCCGAAAGATTCGTAACAGTTCCCCCAAGAAATCAAAGTCATTGCCGCGAACCACCTTGCCAAACAGCGCCCGCATATCAGCATTGGTCATCATTTCCATCGCTATGATTTTAACCACTTCTTCGTTGCCCCTAATAAACGCATACCGGTCGGTCACAAAGAAGTGCACCATTTCCGATAATGACTTTTGCTTACCGAGGTCCGCAAAGAATTCGTCCCGGTACTTGGGAAAGAAGTGCTCCATGACGGGGCGAACAATGGCTAACATCAAATCCTGCTTCGTATGAAAGTACTTGAAGATGGTCGCCTGACTGATGCCGGCCCTCTTGGCCACATCAACGGTCGACGTGCCATCGAAGCCGTCCTCCGAGAAGAGCTCCATGGCAGCCACCAAAGCTGCCTTCTTACCCTTTGGCATTTTCTGTTGTTCCAGCCAATCGCGGTAATTGACAAAAATATTTGGTTCCACACCGTTCACCCTTTCTGATCACATCGACTATTTTCAGCCTGCGAATCCTTAAACAAATTACCGTCTTGAACGGCCGCTAGCCTACCAAGACGGTAATCGTTCCTATCCAACTATTATACGCGAATCACGACATAATCTCTTGTGATTTCGATTAAACTTTCCGGTAACGCTTCAATCCAACAACATTGAGAATGGTTAAGACAATCAGAAAGATCAGAAGAATCATAATGTCAAAACCGAGGTCGAAGATGGATGTCCCCCGCATGATGATGTCGTTGACGGCATCCCCGGAGTACTTCAGTGGAATGATGTAAGAGATATCCTTGACCCAGTCGGCCATGGAATCCAGTGGAATAATTCCGGAGAAGAAGACCTGCGGAATGATCACTAGTGGGATGAATTGCATCATCTGGAATTCGGAGTTGGCAAACGTCGAGAGTAGAATCCCGAAAGCCAAGGCCACTAACGCCAGAATCAAGTTGATCACGACCACGCTGGCCATACTGCCGACAACCTCGATTCCCAGCAACCAGACCGTCGTCAAGACAATGACGATGGTTTGGATGACTGCGAGCACCCCATAACTCAACATGTACCCAAAGACAATGGATGACCGCTTTACTGGGGTTGCCAGTAACCGATCCAAGGTGCCAGTCGTCCGTTCCTTCAACAGGGCCATCCCAGAAATCAGGAAGACGAAGAAGAAGACGAAGAAACCCATCAGAATTGGTAACATTTTAGCAAAGTAGCCAGTGTTCTTATCCCCGTAAACGTAGTGATTCGTAATCTTAGGGGTCGATTGACTGGAACTCTTCGTGGCATGGTTCGTCGACTTGGCTTTGGTCACTGCGGCCTGCTTAGCAGCTGCTTGTTTGGCTGCAGCTGCACTCCCCGCCGTGGCCGATGTCGCACTTGTTGCGGCCTGTTGTTTTTGCAACGCTTGTAATTGCGCTTGCAGCTTAACCGTGGCCTTTGTGCTCTGCTTCAGTGCCGACTTCAGTTGGTTAATGCTCGTCGCCGTCAGGGCATTCTTGAAGGCTAACTTGACGGTCGCCGTCTTAGTAGAATCCGTGTTAGCGTAAGTCAGGCTGTAGTTTTTGCCGTTCTTCTTGATAATCGCATCGACTTTTTCATCATCCATGGCCGCCTTGGCATCCTTCTTGGTGTCATAGCTCTTGACCGTCACGTGCTTGATTCCGCCCATTTCCTTATTCAACTTCTGGGAAACGGAGACCGTCCCCACACTCACGTCCGTTGAGGAATTGGTATTAAAGATCACGCTCATCAGCAGCATCACTAGGATGGGTGCGATAAACATCAGCGCTAACGTCCGCTTATCCCGGAAGAGTTCCTTCAGCACCCGGTTCATAATTCCAATCGTTCTCATTATTCAACACCCTCCGCCTTTAAGAATACGTCTTCAATCGTGGCAACCCCGTACTGTTGCTTCAACACAGCTGGCGCATCGAATGCCATGACTTCGCCACCCAAGAGCAAAGCCACCCGGCCAACCAGTTCGGCTTCATCCATCACGTGGGTCGTAATCAGGATGCTGCGACCTTCGTCACGAATCCGGCCCAGTTCCGCCCAGATTTGTCGGCGTAATGCAGGATCGATTCCGACGGTCGGTTCATCCAGAATCAACAATTCCGGGCTGCCTAACAAGGCAATCGCCAGGGAAAGCCGCCGCATCATCCCACCGGAGTAACCGGAAACGCGCTTGTTCAGGTCTGCCGTTAGGTCAACGACTTCTGCCGCATGCATAACTTCCTTTTTCATATCTGACTTAGCGATACCCTTCATCAAACCAAAGAACTTGAGGTTTTCTAAACCTGACAGCGAATCGTACAGGGCATCCGTTTGAGCCATGTACCCGATTCGCCCTAGCAACTCCCGGTTTGGCATCGTGGTATCGAAGACCTTAGCGGAACCGCCGCTGGCAACTTCCATGCCCAGTGTCACTTTTATGACGGTCGACTTCCCGGCCCCTGAAGGTCCGATAAGCCCAACGATTTCACCGGGGTTCACGGTGAGGTTGATATCTTTTAAAACGGTTTGATCGCCAAATTTCTTGGCGAGATGTTGTAAATCAATAATTGCTTTTCCCATGATAGTGCCTCCCAAAACAAGTTTTGAATAGGTGAGTGATTACTTACTTACCTGATAAAGTGAGTATATACTCACCTGTGATTTTTGTCAACGATTCCTGGTAACTTTTTAATCATTATGACTGCAAGCAACGAGAACCGCCTATTCTTTCTATGATAATTGATGAAAATCAGACGTACAAAAAAAGCCGCCACCATGTGACGACTTCTAAATCAACTGCATTAAGAGATGAATCTGACCCGTGATAAATTTGCTCGTACCGTCCGGTAGCTTGCGACGATTGCGAATCAACAACTCATCAAAGATAACCTTCTGAAACGTGGCCATGATGGCCGTTGCCAATTGTGTGGCCTTTTCCAGGCTGACCTCGGCCGGCGTCACTTCAAAGAGCCGTTCCGCCACATGCTGTTGGACATTCTCAAAAGACGTGATCAGCCACGCCGACTGCTCATCGGAGAGCATTGCCCGGTTGCGAATCGTGATAATAAACTCTTGATAGCCAATACCGTTGCCCAACAGTTGCCACATATTTTCAAACAGCCCAATGACGTCCTGCTCGATACTGTCACGAGTCCATTCCGCCGTCATGTTTTTGGCGATACGCACGCGATCCGCAACACCCTCATGGACGATGACATCCAGTAACTGTCGCTTGCCCTTAGGAAAATAATAGTACAACAGACCTTCGGCAATCCCAGCGCGTTCATTTATCTCGCGCGTTGACGTCTCCGTATAGCCCTTTTGCGTAAATAACTCGCGACTGACTGCAATAATATTCTGTCGCTGCTGGTCACTTTTTTTCGTCATAGCTTTCGTCGCTCCACTCACGTATTTACTGTCTATTATACCGTTTTCCCTGTGCTTGGGGCAATTGGCATCCGTTCACCACGCCAGCCAGCAACATCGCCGGGTTCAAATTGGTAAGTCAGTGGTTTGCCGTAAGCCTGCTCGTACGCGGTCTTCTTCTGCTGGTAATCCACGGCCATCATGTGACGACTGTTATCGCGTACGGACTTTTCTGGATCCGGAAATATCGGCTTGAGCACGTGCATCACGTAGCTGACCTGGTCAAATTCAGCATTGTCAACGTGTGGCAAATCCTGAATTTCCACAAAGCAGGAAATAATCGGCACTTGGAACTTGGCGGCGTAGTAATAAGCCCCGCGCTTAACCGGCCGTGGCTTGCGGTAGTTGAACCACATCTCCTGTTCCGGATAGATCAACACATACTGCTTCTGATTGAGTGCCTGTTGGACAAACTTAGGAAAGATGCGACCGGCGTATTCCTTATCATCACTGATGGGAATCGTATCGTAGTAGTTCATCAGGTAGCCGATGACGCCGCCCATCTCAAGGTTAGTATCCCGGCTGACAATGTAAAGTCGCTTCTTACTGGTGCGTTGGACCATGCGCCGCACCACCGTGTTGTCTAACGGATTAAAGTGATTACTGGTAATAATCGCCCCGCCAGTCACCTCACGGAGATTATCCAAGCCCTCGAAGCGCGTCCGCCGATTGAAATAACGGGTCGCCAATCCCGCGACCTGGCGCGAAACGTGATTGTTAAAGCGATACGTGAGCGACCCATCCCGCCGCAGGTAGCGTTGGAGGACCGCCTGCTGCTGGGATTTGGTAAATTGGGGATCGTTGACTTCAACCTTAGCGTTGAGATTGCCAGTCAAAGTATCGTGTTCAATGTTTTCAACCACTTTTTCTTTCATCCCACCGATAATCATGTTAGATCAGCTCCAATTCTTTTCTAATCTGCTGGACGTCCCCGCTATTCTTCTCTGAGAAGGTGTGAAGTGATCCTAATAAGCCCTGTTCTGCCTCGTGGTCCTTAGCCCGATCTGCATCGGTAAAGGCCTGTTGGATGGCCTTTATCTCTGCGAAGTAAGGTGACTTAGGTGCGTAATCCCAGAAATATTGGCCGTTCTGCGCATCTTCGTAGTGCCACGGCTTCCCAAAAAGACTGTAGTGCAGCAGCTTTGGGGCCGTCACCCGGTCGTGCTTGGTCGGCATCACATTCCACGCCCGGTCGATATGAGTCACGCGGTCGCGGCACAATTCATTTAGATAGTCTTGGTCTGGTGCGATGAATTCCACGTGATAGGTCGTGAGCAAACGCGTAAAGGTTTCATTGAATTTTTCTGCGCGCATCTGCTTCAGATTCAACAACATCATCCCGGAATTAAAGTAATCGCTGATGGGTAACTCCAAGTGTTGCGTGACGTACTGGATACTCTGGGGATTATCGGCTGCGAAGGTGTCCTGAACGGCTCCAACCAAGTTATCCCCTAAGTTGATCTGGAACAACTCCGCGAGGTCCGTGGTCGTGACGACATCGGCATCGAGATAGATGGCCTTATCATACTGCGGGAACATTGCGGCAATGAAGAGCCGGTAGTAGATGGTCAAGGTGAACATATTTCCCCGCAGCTTCATGTGCTCGCCGGCGAGCTGCTTCATCAAGTCATCACTGACTGTGACAAAGCGAATCGATACGTTATCGGTCGCCAGCTGACCCAACCGCTCACGGTTCTCCGCGTTGAGGTCCTCGTATAAAACAATGAGATCGTACTGCTGCTGATCATCGGCATTGGTAATAATTGAGGTCATCGCCACCGAAAGAAACGGGGCATAAGCATCGTTGATTGAAAAGAACACTGGAATTGGTTGGGTCATGTTAATCTCCTCCTTACAGGGTCACAATTAATTTTTCATATTCCGTCAAAATATCATCATATTCATGGAGCTTTAGCTTACTGTGCACGTCCGCGACCTGCCAGGGTTTGACCGTGAGCGTGTGTACCCACGGGAATAGACGAAAGCTGGTCGTGAAATGTTGAAAAACGGTGTTCGCTTTCAAACGACGTTGTTCGTTGTAACGCCGTGGCATCAGTCGTTTATGCGCCGCTAGACTATTAATTGCCGATTGATCAGGCATAAACATCTCACGGTTCCGGCAAAGTTCACGGCTGCGGGCAAATAACCCCGTCCGCCGAATCTCCTTGAGATTGAGCAAGAGAACACCAGAGTTCAGATAGTCGAAGTGTTCCCAGTTCTGGTGGAAGAACCAGCGCCCGTAGTGATCGAGGACTCCCGCTACCTCGATGCCCTGAATGTCTTGGTGATAAAACAGCTGACAATTGCGCCGACAGATGACATCAGTATCCAGGTACAGGAGCTTATCTGGTAACGTTGGCACTTGATCGGCGTACAGCCGGAGCATGCAGCACGGGGTAAAGATCGTCTCGAGATTGGCGGTCGGTGGATTTGCAGCGACCAAGGCCGTCACGTCGACTCGAGTTACCCGGTTAGCTGGATTATCCTGCTTGACCAGTGCATCCAGTTCGGCCGTCGTTTCGGCAGTCAACGGATAGAAATGACGCGATTTATTTTGCATAAATGCCGTCAAAATGGTGATATTTAACGGTTCACGAGTCTGCTTCAATAACGAAAGAATTGAGATTAACAGCCCCGGCTTCATATTGTTATCGCCACAATACAAAACATTCACCTTTCATCCCTCCTCATAGGTTACGTACTGGACGTTGCTGGTTGCCGCACGCTTGGTCATCTGGGCTTGAATCCGCTGCTGGAGGTCTCGCTGTTGTTGTTTCGGCAATAAACTCTGGTCCGCTTCAAACGGTCCATCCAGATACACGACTAACCGCGGTCGCCGCCACCGACGCTTACGGTAGGTCACCGTCAGACAATAGGCTGGCACCTGCGCGACCACTGGAAAGTGAAACGCCCCAGGATTGAAGGGCCGAATGCCAGTGTAGTACGGCCAGACGTGTTCCTCCGGATAAATCATCACCCACTCGCCAGCCGCTAATTTCCCCACAACTGTCCGATTGAACAATCCCAGTTGGTGGAGCGTCTGCGGCGTTGGTAAGGCGCCCCCCAGCGTCGTCAACGGACCAAGCACCGGGATACCCAGGTTAGCGGGACTAGCTAGGACATTGAATGTCTGCCGCTTCCCAAGGTAATAAGGAATCAGGACGTCACCCGTGGGCTGCGTGTGGTTACCATATACGACGAAACCGCCAGGGCCCCCTGCCTTCAACCGCCAAGCATTCTTGAACGTGATGGCTCGGCCTAAACGACAGTAGAGAACACTGATGACCTTAGCCGTCGTGCGAACCAGTCGCTGCTGCCATCCTTTCCCGGGACACCGCCAATTATAATCGCCGGGTAATCGCCAATCTTGATGACGACTCGTTACCAAATCATCGTGAAAACTGTGATAGATCCGCTTTCTCATGGCAATCCCTCCTCCACCTTTTAAAAATTAAGTGAGTGCTCAATTACCAACTTCAATATAGCATATTCTTTTCAGAATGCAAGACCAAAGTTAAAGCTTTTATGACAAAAAAGCGCCAATCCCCACGAGGACTAGCGCTCACTATTATTGCAATAAATTTAAAGTAACCAGTTGATACGATAATTTTTCATGGTCAACCTGCGTCTTGGATTTTTTGCCGGTCGCCGTCATCATGGTTGTCGTCGTGTGTCCGGTCACGTGTTGGACCTTAGTCACGATCAGCTTGGTATTGGGGTTAAGCAGATATTCCTTCTCCCCATGAACCGTAGAGATTGGATCCAGATAGGCGCCGTGATACCCCTTGGGAAAGTTGATTTTGAGCAAAACTTGCGAGGTAAATTCTGTCGCAACCGCGTGACTGGTGCTGGTCGAGGCGAAGCCGGGATCTGAATACACGGCTCCTGGCTTGAGGGCCTTCTGATGCAGTGCAAGCCGCGCAACCTTATTCGACGTACCTCGGTAGACGGTCATGGGATGAGTCAACTTGAATGTCTTGAGACTTGCCCGCAGATCTTTGACCCGTTGACGCGTCTTGGCTGTCGTTGCCCGTTTGGGATAACGTAGCGCGTTATTTAACTTATCGGAGCCATTGCCGGTATAGTTGCCAATGACCTTGATCTGACGCTTACTGAGCTTACCAGCCCACGCCTTGGAGCGCTTGACCAATACCCGATAATCGTGCTTGGTCAGCTTAATGGCCCGGTTACTGTAGGTATAGCTACCGGTATCGGCAATCAGGAGTGACTGGGCGTTCCCAGGCACGGTCACCACCGTACCAGCGGCCGTGCATTGCACGACCTTGAGTGCCGTATTCTTGGGAATCGCCACACTGACAGGTGTCGACTGGTCGGTAGGCTGCGTCAGTGCTGTCACTGCGCGGTTCGTAACTACCTGTTGCGTCCCAGCCGAGGTATTGGTCGACGACTCGCTGTCGATGTAGATCAGCTCGGGTGATTTGGCCTTGGCGCTCACCGGTAGTGGCCCCATTGTCCCCCCACCTAATGTGAGTCCAGCGGCTACTAACCCTAATAAACGGGTAACTTTATTCATGAAATTTCCTCCTCTGGAGTGAGCACCACCGGATTTCCCCGCCGGTAATGCGTCAATCCTCCGCTCATGAGTATAGCACGGTTGAACGCCCTTTGAACCATTTAGGGGCAAATTTAATTTTTACCCTGGTTATAGACTCATCACTACCCACACAAAAGGGAGCGACCACCTTCCAGTCACTCCCCATCGTCCATCGCAGACAATCCTATTTAGTATTGCGTGATATAATCTAAAATCTGGAACATGGCCTCCCGATTTTCCTCAGGCACTGGCGTCGTCTCGATAGATTGCGCCGTCTGATTCAGCACGGAATCTGCCACGTAGTCGCCATCGTTGACCACCATTGCGTGCACATTATCTTCCGTGACCTCCAGGTGAAACTGCAGACCAACTACGTTACCGTTAACCACTAAGCCTTGATTCTGAATCTGCTCGCTGGCAAACAATCGTGTCGCATCATCTGGTAACGCAAACATGTCCTGATGCCAGTGAAGGACTTTCAGCTCTTCTGGCAAGTCCGGAATCACATCGGCCTGTCGGGTGACCGGTGCCCAGCCGACCTCCTTGACCGGCGCCGGACTAATCGTTGCGCCTAAGAGCTTGGCAATCTGTTGGGCGCCAAAGCACGCCCCGAAAATGGGCTTATGGACCGCCATCACTTCGCGCATCAAGTAACGCTCGGCTGCGATCCATGGTGCATCGTCGTTGGGACTGATTGGCCCACCCAAGACCACCAGTAGGTCCGTTTCCGCCGCTGACGGCAGCTTGCCGTGTTGCGCCGGATGGTAAACGTAGACCTGATGGCCGCGAGCGTGGGCCCAGATACGAATGGCTCCCGGTCCCTCCTCTGGTGTATGTTGCAAAATATTCACACGCATGTGAAGACCTCCCCGATTCATTTTAGGCGATTATAGCAGGTTGCGTTGATGAGCGTGCCACCAAGCCGTCGGTTAACTGAGTTAGCTTGCAAAGCTTTTCCTCGCAACCTGGTGACAAAAAGAACTATCACCAACCCGAGTGGTAGTTCCTTTAAATACAGCATTTATGCGTAGTACACTTCACTGTGGAAGCGATGATTCTTCATCTGCTTAGCAACTTGCTTCGACGCATAGTAGTGCTGGGTGACCCAAACACCAGCTCCGCCAGCTTCACTGAGCACCGCAAATTTTTGCCCATGATACCGTTTGTTGGCCACTTTATAATAGGTCCCATCCCCGGCTGATTGGTTCCACCCGCGAAGATCGGTCCAATTGGCTCGCCGAACGGTCATTTTCCAGCCAACGACCCAATTGGCATGCCGCGCCAACTTGTCCGGGTCAGCGTTGAGATTGCGTTGGTGAAGCTTAGAAGTGCTGGCATAGCGACTACCATTTTGATAACCCACCGTCCGCCATTTAGTTGCTGTAAACTTTACTTTGTCGTACTTGCCGTGACCATCGTAATGGTACCAGGCGCCTTGTAGCTTCTTAGGAAAAGCTTTCACACTCTTTTGCGTGCTAGCTTGTGCCGTGGTTGGTGCTACAATCTGCGTCCCGCCAAGCGTTAAACCACCCAGTAATGCCATGAATAAAAGCTGTTTTTTCATCAGTCAAGATCCTCCCCAGGATTATGTCGTGTGATTGATACAGCCATAGTATACACCAGCTGACCACGCAATTACCGTATAAAAAAATAAATAACAGCCCCCAAAGATTCGGCCATTATTTATCCTTAGACGTTGTTGATTTACCAGGTGATACTACGACTGCACGGGATGTTTAACCCAGCCAAATAATTGCCGTAATATCGTGAGTGACCGGCGAAAGGATAGCGTTCCCAAGATCAGAAATGCTGGTAAATATTGAATCAGGTACCGACTCCGACCACCTTCAAACAGCAGTAAGAACATAAACGCCCCAATAATGGTGAGGCGCAGGACCTGAGTAAACTTGTGCTGATTGCTCCAGCCAAAGAAGATGATAACTAGCAAGACAATCCACCAAGCCTGCGCTAAATAGCGAAAATCACCCAATCGGGTCCCATACAAGTAGACAAATTCACGAATACTGCGCGCAAATCCGGTGCCCTTGGGCTTCGTGCCGTGTAAAATAAAATGACCTTCCTTGATCCAGGCAAAGGACCCATCAGCGCTGTTATTGCGTTGTTTCTTCACCAAGAAAGCCAGATAGCCCCAAAATCCGCGTTGCTTTAGTCGTTTCAGATACATCTTTTTCGACCAATCCGCTCGCGATTTCTTCGTCGGCAACTGGGCCATCTTCAGTGCATCCTTAGCGTTATAGCCACCATCCCCTGAAATCCCCATGCTCATGAAATGGACCGCTGGAATGGCGCGCGCCGTATTAATTTTAATGTAGCTCTGCGTGTCGAGAACGTGATTACCGGCAACGTAGGCACCACCGCCGGCCATACCACTGACTAAGAGACAAGCGACAACGATGAATCCTTTGCGTCGCGTCAGCCCCTGCCAGTATTCTCGGCGAACCACCTGAAGCAGTTCGACTAAAACAATGGCAATCAGGGCCACAATGGCGGAAGGTTTCATGAAGTACGCGGCCGCCACGTTTAGTCCTAAGCCAACTGCCGCCAGTAACTTGAGTGACCAAGGCCACTGGGCATAGCTCAGCACACAGTAACAGAAGATGTAGGCCGAGACGAACGGCAAGACCCAGGCATCGGTATAGGGCACGATGATCATGGGAAAGAGCGCCAGCCAACCGGCGTGAATGTACATGGCCGTTGGAACTTTGCGGTGGTCGATCACGGCAACGCTGAGGATATTGAATACGGCGGAGAGATCCGTCAAGATCAGTGTGGCCCAGTCAAAGAACAACCAAGAGGTCGTGTGAAAGGCCGTCGCTAACCAGTGTTGGGCCAATAGAATCGGCAAGTTGTTCGAGTTTTGACTAAAGTACGACATCATATCGGCATTCTTGGGGGCAATCAGAGCCTCATGAATGGCCCTCACATCAAAGCCAATAGCCGGATGCACGCACAACACAAAAACCACCTGCCAGGCAACGGTCAGCAATAAAAGCGTGCCCGCCGTCACAGCTTGGTGGCGAACGAAGAGCCATTTAAACACGCGTGACACCTGAGGATAAGCGAAACCCACGATCAACACGGTAATGGCCACAATGAGGACAATTGCTGTAACGACCGTTGTTTCGCTCCCCGTCTTGGCGTTGTCACCCAAAACCAAGTTGGCTGAGGTAATCGCGAAGTATGTGGTTAAGCCGAAGAAGAAGTAAAACAAGCCCCGAATGAATCGGTTACCGTAATTAAATAACTGATGGTCCATCCCGTTCTCCTCCCTTATTGCTTATTGGCCCAAGATAGCTGATACTATTGCTACCATCGTATTGCCGGTTGCATCTTAGTTCCACTCACTGCCCTTTTTACTGCGGAGATAATGCACATCGTGATGAACAACGTGTTTCGCCTCGTGCGTTTCCGTTGAAAAGGTCGCCGTGTTCCAGACACCGGGTAATGACATTGAATTGATGACGCCCACTAGTCGAATCCAGGAAACAAAGAAATTATAGAGTGGCAGGGACCATATGACCCAACTGATGCTGCGATAAAATTTTCGTTCATTGGTGAATTTAGCCAGTAATCGACCTACGCTGACATAATTGACCAGCGAGACGAAGACGTACAGGAGATAGATCACAATATACGATAACCCTAAGACGACGGGCGAATACCGGAAGAATAGCAACACGATACTAGCAAACATCCAGATCATCTTGGGAAAGACGAAGGTGTGATCGATAATCATGCGCCGAACCAAAAAGTTCTTAAAGAACTGGCCCAATTGCGCGTTCTGCTGCATGTATTGCTTGGAGACTTCCAGCTCACCACGAATCCAACGCTGACGCTGCTTGTAGAGCTGTTCCAGTCCGGATAGCGGTTCAATGTAGAAGATAGCATCAGCACAGAGCATCACCTTGCGCTTCAGTCGTTGCCGTACTTGAAAGGTCATATCGGTATCTTCGCCAACCGTATCTGTATTATACATAAATGTATCCAACAGGGTGTCCTTACGAAAGGCTGAGAACGCCCCCGACATCGTGAACAATTCGTTATTATCCGATTCAATCGTCCGTCCAGATAAGAAGGCTTGAGCGTATTCAAAATATTCCGTCTTCTGGATAAAACGCAGCCAGCGGTCCTTGGTGCGTTTGATCTGATACCGTTGGGTGAGGATTGTTCCCGTCATGGCGGCCAGATCAATGTCGTTTTCGAAGTGCAGCACCATGTTCATCAGTGCATTCTGTTCCAGGACCCCGTCGCTATCAATATTGACGATATAGGTGCCAATACACTGATAGATGGCCCCGTTCAATGCCTTAGCCTTTCCCTGATCCGTCTGAATGAACTGCATATTGAGATTGAAGTGATTCTGTGCTCGGGCAAAGGAACTAAAACTATCATCGGTACTCTGATTATCGGCCAGCACGATCTGCATACTATCATTGGGATACGTGGAGTCATTGATCGACTGCAGGCACGCAAAAAGCGTATCCTCAGAATTGTAGACTGGCACGATAATTGAGATAAAGGGTAATTTAGCCGGCGCGGAAAGATCCTTCATGTGCCGACTTTGACGCATCAAATGAAACGCCGAGATCAGCGATGGGATGATTTCAACAACAATGGGAATCAGGGCCCAGGTAATCCAAAAGCCCATTTGCGTTAGCGTTAAATTAATAAAGTAATTCACGAATGGTTACCCTCTCGAAAAGCGTCGTTTGAAATTGGCATAGAGACTCTGCGACAATTGCGAATAGGTAAAAACATTGTAATACAGCATGATGACCAACACGTAGAAGACAATTCGGCCAAGAAGCGTGTGTGCCATAAAGTACCAACCGGCACCCCCGAAGTAGACCAACGAGACGACCAACATCAAGCGAATCACATTGGACAGGTAGATCCACAGGGCCCCCATGACCAAGTAAAACACCTTCTCTTGACGACTATACGTCGGGAAGAAGGCTAAGAGCCCTACGAATGCCGTGGTCTCAATGATTCCGGAACATTCATAGTCGATCGACATCGTCACGGGATTCGTGCCGTTGCCAATATAAACAATGCCGTACTTCGTGAAGACCTGACACCAGTGTGTTAAGTCTCCCAGCGTGGACACACCATTGATGACTAAATGGGTCATAAACCACACCCAGTATGGGTTGCCCAACGTAATCAGGATAAAGAACAGGCCAACGCTACCCGCGATAAAGTAATACGCGGAAAGGTGGGCCCGTTTTAACACCGAAATAACGTAGAGCCACCCAATAATACCTAATAACAGGTAGCTACTCATCTAAGCATTCCTCTGTCTTTTCGATTTAGATTTTGTTTTGATAAATGCGCCAGTCCCCCCCAGTGCAATTACCATGCCGATACCGGCCAGAATGAAGGGACCCGTTGAGCCACCGGTTGCCGTCAGCGTTTGCGTCCCCAGGTTGGCATTCTTCATAGTAATCGTCTGTGAACCACCAGCGACCTTGAGCTCGCTCAGTGGAATTCTTGCTTCCATGATGTCATTGTGACCATTGGCCGTCTTGTAACGGTGAACCTTCATCGTCGCCTGACTGAGATCACCATTGCCACCATTTTCACTATTCCAAGCATTGACGGTCCCAGAAACTGTTGTGCCATCAGACAACGTCCCATCTGTCTTAAACGTCACGTAAAACGTCTTGCTACCAACGTTCAAGACATACCCAGCTGGCTGGAGGGTACTGTACCCGCCACCATGCTCTGGTGACATGTTGAGATAAAAGTAAATGTTGTTATCATCCGCGACTAAGGACTCGCGCTTGATGTTGTAATCATCTCCGGGTTCCTTAACCTCGGTCATCGGCTTGCCAGACCAGTCGTCAAAGTTACCGTCGATAGTAATATCGTATTTATTTGTCGCTGTGCGATTACTGTCCGCGTTAGCCATCGTGGTACTGGTCCCCCACCAAAACGCCCCAAACAGGGTAACAATTAATAATATGGCTCTTCGCACACTAATTCCTCCTTAACACTGTCACACCTGATTGTGCTAACCGCTTCTTACAGGCTCCGACTAATTACTGGTAACAATTACCTGTTAGCCGAAACCTTTGCCCACCATCATCAAAAGATAGTTTAATCTGTTAGCCAATCATTATTCGCCTTTATTGTAGTCACTTTTTTACAAAATTTCTACTGATTTTCCATCATAACCGAATAAGTGTGACATTACTATAGGAATTAGGACGTAATTATGGATGTAAGCGAATTAATTTCGATTGCTATCCCATTGCAACCGATTGTTCATTTCTGTTTGACTCCAAGTCACTCACCGAGCATTATTTAAGCCACTTTTCGCCGACGAGCAACCTTCACAACACCGACAACGGCAATCCCAAAGCCAGCCGCTACCAGGATCACACCACCCGTGCTCCCACCGGTCGTCGTCAAGGTGGCACCGCCAAAGGTAGCATCACTACTGGTCATCGAAATATTTTGACTCGAGGTCGCAACCACACCAAGATCACTCAAGGGTAAGCTCATTTCAACAATTTCATAGTTGCCGTGGCTATCCTTGGGACGTGAAATCATAGCCTGTGCACTGCTAATCGTCCGACCGTTGGCGCTAACCGTTACGGCCTTGGCCTTGCCGGCCCCAAGGCCTTTAGCTTTACTCAAGGCAATGCTGATGGTCTTGTCACCAACCTTCAATGAATAGCTGCTGGGCAATGACACAAATCCGTGTTTATTATCGTTAGGATTCGTGTTCATATAGAAGTAAACGGTGCTATCATCCGCCACGAGTGAGGCTTTAGCATCTCCGTCCAGATTCGTCATCGGCTTGTCACTCCAGTCGCTAAAATCACCATCAATACTGATGTTCAACTTGCTACTAGTCGTTGCCGCTCGTGCGGTAGTGGCTGCACTGCCGATCCAAACAAGGCTTACACAAGTTAGCAGAATCCAAAATGCCTTACGCATAGAAATCTCCTCCAATCGCCATCACCCAGCAATTCGTACATCGGCTCAAATATTTTGGCCACGTAATGGTTGCCTCAAGTGTACGCTGTATTTTTAACGAAGATACCCTCGACTTAAAGGATGTGTGTAAACATTTAAGCTAGTTTTAAGGTTCACCAAACTTGTTCTCCTTATCCTTAAAATAGTCCTAAAAGTCTGCATCATTATCTGTCTTTTCCGCCCCCCCCTCTACTTACTACTAATGTAATTTCGGCCAATTTAGTCGCATTATTTTGTCAAAGTTTACGAATTCTTTAGAACCAAAAGGCCAGCTCCATTTCCAGAGGCTGACCTGAACTGATTCTCAACTATTCTACTGAGGTTGTTCGCTATCGCTATAATATTGCGGCGTTGGCGCACTCAGTGGGTGTTGCGCCAACCAAGCCACGATTTGATGGCCTAAATTCTCACCCATCGGTGCGGACGCCGCAATCTGGGCCTTCGTGATCTGATTGACGTGAATCCCAGCCGTCACCGTACAGCTACCTAGAAGCATCGGCTGAACCACCTTAGCAACCCGTTCACCAACAAAATTGTCCTTGTGGAACCGACCGTCGTGACTGGGATACTTGATAGTCTGCATCGTCGTATCCCGCGTCAGCGTGGTCACGTCCCCAATATGGGGATTGCTACCGCCGGTGACGACGATCAGCAAGTCCTTGCCAATCACCGTCACGTCGGCGTCAATCGTGTAGTTTTCCTGTGTCACACTGAACTTGGGCATGCTAATCCCCCTCCCAACGTTTGGCACTAACCTCGTGAATCCCGAAGGCGTCGAGCACCTTCATCGTCTGATGGTCGACGAGATCCTGAATCGTCTGGGGATGGTTGTAAAAGGCCGGAATCGGGGGAATGATCTGTGCACCGAGCTTGGCCAACTTGGTTAGATTCTCCAGATGAATTACGCTGAGCGGCGTTTCTCGCGGCACAATGACCAGCTTACGTTGTTCTTTGATCGTGACATCGGCCGCCCGGGCAACCAGGTTCTCACCGAACCCATAGGCAATGCTGGCCACTGTCTTCATGCTGGCGGGCACAATCACCATGCCATCATTTAGAAATGACCCACTGGCAATTGTGGCCCCCTGGTCGCGGTCGCTGTAGACCACATCGGCCAACGCCTTAATCTGCTCCAGTGTGTAGTCCGTTTCCAACGCCAAGTTTTTCTTCGCCCAGGCACTCATGACCAGGTGCGTTTCAACATCGGGTAGGTCTCGTAACTTTTTAAGCAGATCGACCGCATAAATCGTTCCGGAAGCCCCGGTGACGCCAATCACAATCTTCTTCATTCCCCATCACTCCCTTTACTTTAAGTACTTTTGCCAGTCCGGCACCTTCATGAATTGGGCTCGCACGAACTGATCCTTCATATCAAACGGCACCGTCCCGTCGATCATCAGCTTGGAAGACATCCCCTGCGTTCGAATCGACTTAGGATCGTACGCCGGACGTTCGGATGGATCCAACGGATGATTTCGCATACCTGGCAGCACCAGGAGATCTTGGTCGGCCTGGAACCGCGTATTGACGGTCCACATCGCATCATTCATATCGAAAATATCTACATCTTCACCGACCAAAATAACCGTCTTCAATTCCTTAAACGCCGAGAAGGCCAACAGGGCCGCCTGTCGCTGAATCCCTTCATCGGCCTCGTCCTCCTTGTGAATCTGCATGATGGTCATCAACTTACCCCCACCTGCTGGCGGATTGTAGACGTTGCGGACCTTGCCGGGAATGGCCCGGTTGGTCAACTCTAAAATGCTGGCTTCGGTGGGGATCCCTGCCATGCTGACGTGTTCTTCGGAAGGACCGATAACACTCTGCATGATGGGATTCTCGCGGTGAGTCACGGCGGTTACCTTGATGACCTGTAGTGCTGGATTGGCATCGCCGTCGTAGCCAGGAAATTCGGGCATGGCCTTCCCAGTATGGGTGTTGATGTCTTCTTGAATGCGTTCGTTGGGCATGATGTAACCTTCCAACGTAAATTCGGAACGCGCGATAGCATTTTCATCGACGGTCAGCGCTGGTGTTAGGCCAACGGCTTCTTGGCGAATCGCACCGGCGACACCCAATTCGTTGTACCCGAGCGGGGTGGTCGGTGGCTCGAAGGTACAGCCAATGGTAATGGCGGGATCTAGGCCGATATTGATGGTCACGGGCATCGGTTCGTTAACCGCCTCGTACTCCTTAGCAAATGCGCCAATGTGCCGACCACCAGGCATAATGTAAATGCCCAATTTATCCTTATCTTCTAGCACCATCCGGTGAATCGTCACGTCACTCATCGTTTTAGCCTTGTTGGACCCCAGCACAACCCCTACGGTAATGTACGGGCCGGCATCTTGCGGTGTATTGGTCGGCGCCGCCACGAGCTTGCGAATGTCGAAGTCGGGATCAGTCGCTTTGTGGACGACTTCATGAGTGGGTGCATCGTCAACCATCACTGGTGGAATAGGGTTCTCGACGGAATCGTTGAGAAATTGTCCCAGCGTGTGATAGTCATGATGAAACATCATGCCAACTCGCTTGCGGCTGGCCATTAGTCCCGTCAAGACTTTGGTCCCGGGGAAGCCAGTCACGTTATTAAACATCATCGCGGGACCTTCCTGCGTCGGCCGTTCAACGGTCCCACCGGCACCGATGTAGCGGTAAACACCGGAGAGTTCGGCGTTGGGATCGACGGCCACATCGGTCGCATGGTACTGACCGGGATGCGTCTGCAATTCGGCCAACACCTTGCGTAAATCATAGGGTTCATTTGTCATTTGATTACCTCCTACATGTCAGTTGTGAAAAGTTGTCGCCTGCGGCTCCCAGGAATTCCACCTGCTGTGGGGACGCTCCAGCCTGAGAAACGGGCTTCCGACTCAATTTGAAGCCACGAAAAAACACGTGTCTTCAAGATTGCCCGTGGTGTAAATTGGCAAAAATCACCAATTAACGCCACCTCCACGGCCGGCTCCATCCCTGGCCTCCTCCGGCTAAGATAACTTTCTGCCATAAATACATCCAAAAATCGAATGTGCAACATTTTATCAGACTACCTTATGGCTCGCTTCTCAATGACAATCACCATCCAACTGCGTTCAACTTTCAATCACTTTATATCTCAACCTTAATCTCCAAAACTCTTGCAAACAAATCATGTTTCGACTAACGTTATGCTTAAATGGAATAACAGAGCTTTAAGCTTTATTGCCTGTCAGAAAGGACGGCCTCCCATGACGCTAGATGATTTCTACAGCTTCATCGTACTCTACCAGATTCGTAATATCTCCGATGCCGCCGTCGAACTCAATATCACGCAATCAGCATTGTCCAAACGCCTACGTAGCATGCAAGACGAGCTGAATACCAAACTGATTTCTACGCGGAATAAGCGCCAACTGACCATCACAGAAAGTGGCGAGGTCTTCTTTCGCTATGCCCAGACCATCACATCTCAATATCAGTTGATGCAGACTGAACTCCAGGACTATAAGACCTTACAACGAGGCACCTTACACATCGGGAGCGTTCCCGTCATGTCGCAGTACGGCTTAACTCGCAAGATGAGTCAGTTCATGCACGACTTCCCGCAGATCAATATTCGCTTGGAGGAGCTACAGGGAGCCGACCTCCTCAAACACCTCCAGAATCAGGAACTTGACCTGGGAATTCTCCGCGATGTCCAGAGTCAGCAACTCAACAAATCCCAATTTGAAGCAGTTAATCTGGACACGGATGAGCTGCGAGTCGTCTTGCCCGCCGACCATCCCTTGGCCCAGCAAGCGGCAATCAGCATGACCGACCTGCGCGACATTGAAATTGTCACGCTCAATCCCGGTTCTGGTGTTTACGAAAAGATGGAGGCTCTCTATCAAGCGGCCGGTTTCACCCCCAACATTCGCTTTACCACCCCGCACATTGAAACTTTGCTGGGCATGATTGCCCATACGCAACGCGTCACCTTCCTATTCGCCAAGGCCGCGCAGCCCTTCCTCACCCCGGATTACGTGACCCGACCATTCAGTCAACCACTGATCAGCCACCTACAGCTCGTCTATCCTCGTGGCACCCTCACTCAGGCCGCCCGCCGCTTTGTGAGCTACCTTGAATAAGGCCCCTACTTACTACTAATGTAAATTTCGCTGGATCAGTCGCACGTTTTTTTACTTCTTAGGAGGAACTTAACTAATGGACTACTTGCTCATTTTGCGTGGTATCAATGGCGGAAGCTACCATCAGATCAAAATGGCTACCTTGCGAGCTCTGTTAACTGCCGGGGGCCTCGTGAATGTCACCTCGTACGCCAATAGCGGGAATCTCTGCTTCACCAGCGACCAGTCTCAACCGGCTTGTGAGCAACAGATTGCCACCATTCTCGGTACCAACTTTGACTTCCCTATCAACTTTGGTGTCTTCACCAAAACGACTTTCCTTACTGAGCTTAAGCAGGCCCCAGCATGGTGGGGTAGTCCGGACAATCGCCAACACATGTGTCTATTCAAACTAAAAAATTACGCGGAGCACGATGGCTGGCTTCGCGACCACCTGACACCAATCGATCAAGTAGCGACGACACCGCATCTTATTTTCTGGTCGGTCGTAGCAAGCGGTAATTTCCAGCATTCCTGGTATGGCCAAGTCTGGGGAACCGCCTTCTACGCTCAAACCAGCACGCGTAGCTATCGAACGACCCGTAGACTCTGGCAACTTCTACAAGAACGCACAACATGATATAATTGAGAAGACGCTTACATTAATGAATCGAGCAATGGTGATGGGCCTCAGCATTTCATAGCAGGAAAGGAATTGTTGGCATGAACTATCTCTTACTTCTACGCGGCATCAACGTGGGTGGCAATCACAAAGTTCCGATGGCAACCCTGCGCGACCTCCTGACGACCGCTGGGTTTACGGCTGTGCGGTCCTACATCAACAGTGGCAATCTGTTCTTCACCAGTGATCGTTCCGTTATGGACTGCAATGTTCTCGTTGCCCAAATACTGAACCGTAATTTTGACTTTCCCATCGACTTTCGCCTGTTGACCCAGCCGGAGTTTCTCGCCGACCTCGCCCAGTCACCGACTTGGTGGGGTGCTGACAACACGCTACGTCACAACGCACTGTTCAAGCTGAACACCTATGACGAGGCTCATGACAGCTGGCTCGTCGACCACGTGACCGCCGACTATGACCAGGTGCTGATTACGCCCAATGTCATCTTCTGGACCTCGACACTGCGGACCCATTTCAGCCGCTCGTTCTACTCAAAGATCATGGGCACCCCGTTCTACAAGCAGACCAGTGCCCGCAACTACAATACAACCCATAAACTTAAACAAATTTTGGAGGAAACCAATGATTAGAAATGTTGTTCACGATCCCACGCAACTCAGTACGAAGGCCCAACCAGCCACCAAACTCGACACAGCGGTCGTCACGGACCTACTCGATACTCTAAAAGCCAATAGCGAGAATTGCGTCGGCATGGCCGCCAACATGATCGGCATTAACAAACGAATCATCGTGGTCGACATGGGCGTGCTCCCTGTAGCCATGATCAATCCCCAGATTACCAAAAAAGCCGGTCCCTTTCAGACCAGCGAAGGCTGCCTGTCACTGACCGGTGAACGGCCAACGACACGCTACCAAACGATTGACGTGGACTTTTTAAATCAGACCTTCCAGCGTCAGCACCAGACCTTTACCGGTTTCGTGGCCCAGATTATTCAACACGAGGTTGACCACTGCGAGGGTATCGTCATTTAGCAAAGGAGGATTTTGAACATGACTGAAGAAGAAAAAATGTTAGCGGGTAAACTCTACGACCCATCCGACCCTCAGCTTCAAGAACGACTCCACTACGCTCATCGGCTGTCTCAGGAATACAATTGGACCTTTGATGATGAGACCGACAAGCGTGAAGAAATTCTCCAGAAATTGGTTCCCAACCACGGTGAAGGTACCTACCTTCAGGGACCGATTTTCTTTGACTACGGGAGTTATACTCACCTGGGTAAGCACTTCTACGCCAACGCCAACTTTACCGTGCTGGACTGCGGGTACGTGACGATTGGCGATAGTGTCTGGTTCGGTCCCAATGTCACGCTGGTAACGCCCATGCATCCCCTGCGCTACCAGGAACGGAACCTTCAACCGCACGCAGACGGCTCACTATTCGACATCGAATACGACAAGCCCATCAAGATTGGTGACAATTGTTGGTTCGGTAGCAACGTGACGGTTATCGGCGGCATCACAATCGGCAACGGCTGTGTCATCGGTGCTGGCTCGGTCGTCACCCGTGATATCCCCGATAACTCGCTGGCTGTCGGCAATCCCTGCCGCGTTGTGCGTGAAATTACCGAGGAAGATTCGATCAAATACAAACCCGAAATTCACTAGAAACTAAAAATAGCTCACCAGAAATCCCGTTCTAACAGGATTTCCGGTGAGTTATTTTTTCTTAGTTATGACGCCACAGCTGATAACTACCCCAACAAAGCAACCCGAAATCGAATAACATCAGAATTCCCCACAACCACAAATAATCCGTGAGCAACGGTGAATGTTGCGTGTGCAGGAGGTCGGCGGTCATGCCCAAGATGATGAGACCGTTGACCAGCAACCCGATGCGTTTAGCCATTAGACTTTTGGCGCAAGCCGTCACAACGACCACGACCAGGATTAAGGAAACCGCCACGACGTCTGGATTGTGCCAGCTAAAGTCCAAGCCAAGACTGCTCGTCGATGAGGGAACCAGCGACATGACTAACAAGAAATATAGACTGCCGAGCCCCGTCAGTAGCGGTACGTACCCGTAAAGTTTACTCATGACTCACGCCACCCTTTCTCAGTGTTTGCGCTAACCATAGGTGATTTAACTCGGAAAGTAAACTGAAATGCGGGGGTTACGGCAGTCAGTAAAAAAGGCCACGCCGCAACGTGGCCTCAGATACTAGGCTAAAAAGTATTTAATCTTGCTGGCTAACGTCGGGAAGATATACAGCTGTTGTTGCCGCCAATCAGCCACGGTCTGTCCCGACCCGATGACCCCAGCCAACTGGTTGATGTCGTCGGTTGCCGTCTGACTGACCTCTGAAGCCCCAACCAAGCGATTCTGTTGGTCAAAGATCCCGACTAATTCGGCATCCTCGTCGTTCGTCCCAGCATAGGCAAAGTCTGGTGACAATGCCAAGCGCTTGATTCGGTAGTCGCTGTTGCCGACTGCTTGGGCAACGGGCATGCCGACTTGCGCAATCTGAGGAAAGGTAAATGAACCAGTCGCCATCACGGGATATGCGATGGGTGCCTGTGCACCTGCCGCCAAATATTCGCCCTCAAACTGGGCAACTGGCGTCAATTGTGGGGCCACGGCAGGATCCTTACTGATAACATCCCCGGCCGCATAGATGCCGGCGACGTTGGTCTGTAAGTGATCATCCACCAAGATACCGTGACGGTCGGTGGCAACCCCAGCGACATCCAATGCTAACCGATCGATGTTGGGTACGCGACCGGATGAGTCGATGACATAATCCGAATCGTAGTGTTGTCCCTCGGCCGTTTCAACGGTGAAACCAGTCGCCATTTGCCGGACGGCATTGACGGACTGCCCGAAGTGGAAACGAATCCCCCGCTGCGTCATCTGCTTGACAACTATTGCGGCATGATCGGGATAAAAGGCACCTAAGGCATGCGGCGAGTGTTCGATAACTTCCACCTGAGCGCCAGCTGCACTGAGGACCGTGGCCAGTTCCATGCCCACATAACCACTCCCAATGAATGTTACCCGTTTGGGAAGCTCGGCAAGGTCTAAGACGTCGTTGCTAGAGTGCGTGTATTCTTGCCCCTGAATCGGTAAATGATTGGCTTTCAACCCGGTTGCAATGACAATTTTGTCGGCCTGATAGGCTTGGCCGTTGACCAGCACCGTCTTGGTATCGGCAAAGGTTGCCGTCCCCTGTAGTGTCTGTACGTAATCCGTGGTCATCGCTGACTGTGCGTTGTCGGGATACGGCGCAAACGTGGCCTGCTTAGCTGCCATCAGCGCTGCCCAGTCAATCTTAGCGGCTTGTTGAATGCCCCGACCTTGTAGTTGCTGTCCAATCAGGACGTTGCGGACGGCCCCTTCGAGGAAAATCTTAGGTTCGCATCCGTAATTGGGGCAGGTCCCACCGAACCGGTCGTTATCGATAATCAGTGCAGTCTTGGTACTCTGTTGTTCCTTAAGCGCCGTCGTTAAGCCAAAGGCAGCTGGACCGCTACCAATCACGATGTAGTCAAATTGTTTTGTCATCTTTCACCTCATATAATTTAAATTAGTCTGCGTCTAAAACTTTCTGTAACGCTGCTGCGAATAATGGTTTCGGCCGAGCACCAACCAGGCGATCAACCACTTGGCCATCTTTTTTGATTAGAAATGTCGGGATTCCTTGAACGTTGAAGCGACTAGCAACTTCCTGGTCGTGGTCGACGTTAAGTGATGTGAAGGTAACCTTCGTTTTGAAGTCATCACTTTCGGAAAGACTCTTTAAGATGGGATCCATCATCTTACATGGCGGGCACCAGTCGGCCCGAAAATCAACGACGGTAACCCCGGTATTTGTCTCCTGTTCAAAGTTTTGGTCATGAATTCCTTTAATCATTTGTAGCCCTCCTGGATACCCTATTAGGTATTTAATGGTTGATTGTGAAGTTCTCGGCTAAGAGCATACAATAACGCACCTATTCCGTATAGAATCGCGGTTATCGTAAATTTTGATTAATTATCTCTTCGCAATCAACAACGTTTATCAATATACCCCCATAGGTATTTTAATGCAAGCTTTTTTATTTAAAAGTAAGCAAAAAGCGCACAACATCTATCGTGCTGTGCGCTGATAAAGCCTACTCTGTTGCGGGTCGGCAAAGGTTGTCGATCCAATCAAAAAGTTCTGGCAAATCATAGTCACCGCTGTGAGGCCGACCCCATGGCAGGGCAAAATCCACGTCAAGACCGAGATTTTGTAATTTAGTTGCTAGAATCACAGGAATAGCAAACGCCGTATCCCGATCGACAGCCCCGTGACGTATCCGCCAGTGCTGGGCAATCTGACTCTGATGAGTCGTGAGATAGGTCAACGGATTGATGGCCGCTACCAGACTGGCATCCGCCCACTGTGCGGGAACCGCACTGTGTTTCTGTGCAAAAGCCGTGAAATGCCGCGCCGCTATCAGCCGACTGCCGAACAGACTCGTTTCCGGACTGCTCAAGTCGAGCGCATCAAAAGCTGGCACCCGTTTCATCCGGGTAATACCGCGGAGATAGGCCGACCAATCCAGACTCGCCACCCGACCGTTGTTGACCTTAACTCCCTGAAAAATCGTCACGTCAGTCCCAGCTGCGAGTGCTCGCTGGGCAGAAGCAGTCAGATAATCCGCGATAAACCGACGAAAACTACCGGCCCCATCAGCCTGAAGTTGTAAAGGGTTGCCGGCATGATCCTTCAACTCAAGGTGATTGAGATAGGGAATGAATGCCGATTTTAATTCGTTGGAAAGCTGTTGCTCGGTTGCCGTCAATTCGCCGGAGAGCGATGTCCGGTGAGCTTGGTTATTCACGACAGTGTAGCGCTGCTGGTGCCACTCAGCCAGATCGTTGAACTGCCACTCGTAAGCGGCATCGGCGTGCTCCAGGTTGTGAATGGGACAATAGGCAGAGACAGCAAAGATGTCATCGGTCGCCGGGGCTGCCCCCAAAGCTTGAAGCGGCGTCTCGAAAAAGTCGGCATTACCGCTGGCACCGGCGAGGGCTGCGGTCGCCCCACCGGCACTGGTGCCGTTGGTAATAATCCGATCCGGATTGCCGGGTAGCCAACCAGCGTTGAATTTGACGTAACGAATGGCCGCCTTCATATCGACGATAAATGCGGGCGCTTTGCCACTATATTCCCCCTGGGCCGTCTTGGAGGTCCGACCACGTAGGCCGGCGGAAACGACGACGTAGCCGCGCACCAAGGCTTGTAGAATTGTCGCTCCTCGACTAAAGGATTCCTGGTTGCCGGGAAAATCACGCGGTCCGGGCAGGTAACCGCCAACCGTGTTGGGCATGAAGATGGGCGCCGTGACGCGTGTGTAGCCGTTGACCCGGCCACCCGTGAAGTATGGCTCGGGCACAAAGACATTGAGCTGCTGAATAGCATCGACCGGCATGGTCACGTAGTCCAGGCCAAGAAAGGCGCGGTACCGCAAGACTTGCCCATCAATGGTCACCTGTGCCGACTGATAACGTGTTTCATCAAATTTCAGTGGGGTCGTCATCGCCATTCCTCCATTCTGTATTGGGGATCGTTTCCCTTAGCTTAGTGGAAAGTTGTGGCGGGTGCAATGAATGCGGGTTGCTTTGTTGCGCTATCGGAAATTTATTGGACAATATTTCTTCTTGCCTTGGAGTCGACTCAAAGGTTTATACTTCGTTTATTGAATTTCGAAAGGAAGTTTTCAACGATGATTAAAGATAAAGTTGTATTGATTACGGGTGCCTCTTCAGGAATTGGTGCCGCTACTGCCAAGCTGCTAGCAAGTAAGGGTGCCAAACTAGTGTTAGGGGCGCGCCGAGAAGATAAGCTTCAACACTTAGCTAAAGAAATTGAAACCGCGGGCGGAACGGTCGCTTACCAAACTATTGATGTGACCGACGCTGAAGCCAACAAGCGAATCGTTCAGTTTGCCAAGGAAACCTTTGGTAAGCTCGACGTTATCTTCCTTAATGCCGGTTTGATGCCAAATTCTCCCCTCTCAGAATTAAAGACTGACGAATGGAACAGCATGGTTGATGTCAACATTAAAGGCGTCCTCAATGGGATTGCGGCGGTTCTTCCCACGTTTAAAGCTCAGAAGTCGGGGCACGTCATCGCTACGTCTTCAGTCGCTGGCCTCAAGGCCTACCCCGGTGGCGCAGTCTACGGCGCAACTAAGTGGGCTGTCCGCGATCTGATGGAAGTGTTGCGGATGGAATCAGCTCAAGAAAATAGCCATATCCGAACGGCTACGATTTACCCCGCTGCAATCAAGACGGAGTTACTCGCAAATACAACTGACCCAACAACTCTCAAGAGTGCTCAGGCCCTTTACGATGAATATCAAATCAGCCCTGAGCGAGTGGCCAACGTGATTGCCTTTGCAATCGACCAACCGGATGACACCAACGTGAGCGAATTCACGGTAGGTCCTACTGATCAACCATGGTAAACTATGGGTATTATGAAGATTAAAGAAGTTTCTGCCAAATTTAACGTTCCCGCTGACACCCTGCGCTACTGGGAAAGAGTGGGCGCCATCCCACCCGTTAACCGTAACGCAGCTGGCTATCGGGACTACGATGATGAAGATATCGATTGGATTACTTTTGCTAAGTGTATGCGTGAAGCTGGCGTGAGCATCGAGTATTTAATCGAGTATATTACCCTGTTCAAGCAGGGAGATGCGACGCTCCAAGCACGCAAGGACTTGCTACATGAACAGTTAGATACGATTGCGCAACGTCTCCATGAAATTCAGCACACGTATGACTTGATTAAGGATAAGGCTGATCACTATGAAGCTCATGTTGAAGGATATCGTGGGAAGTTATTACAGTAATCTTTTAGAGACGGATTACTAAGACTTAGAAGCAATGATTAAGCACAAAACGCCGCTTTAAATAGACAAGCAGATGGTATGTTTTTTCTCGTGACAAATTTTTAGGTAACCCGTTTTACTTACCGCAGGCTTCCCCATCTATGGTACTATCAGGACAAGGTGTTCATCACCAATTAGGAGGCGCTTTCATGACTGTCATTACTGATTATATCGAAGATACAGATGTTAAACAACAGCCCCAGTTAACCGCCATGTATCAGATTCTCAAAAAATTACTGCCCGAAGCCACCGAAAAGATGAGCTATGGGATGCCCGCCTTTCACCAAGGCAAGGACATCGTTTACTTTGCGGCAATGCAGAATCACCTGGGATTCTACCCCACGAGCACACCGATCATTCAGTTTGAAGATGACTTGGAAGGCCGCTATAAATATTCCAAAGGTGCCATTCAATTCGACTATAACAAGCCGTTGCCCGCGGACCTGATTACGAAAATGGTTCAGTTTAAGCTAGATGAAATTCAACATAAATAGATGAAAAGTGGTCGGTTCTTCTATAGAATCGACCACTTTTTAGTAGATTTAAATTATCGCTCCAAATACCTGTCTCGAGACCACACAAGCCATCGTTACAGCTGCCAATGTGACAGTTTGCTTAGCCGGAGGAGGCCGAGGATGGCGCCTGCAGTGACGACGGAGTTAGACCGGGCGACTGCTTCTTCCCGGCCTTACTCCGTGGGACGCGTTTGGAAACTCGCATGAATTCAGCGAGGTTTCAAACCGAGCCGGAAGCCCGCTCTCTGGCTGCAGGCGATCCCCACAGCGGCAGAATCCTCGGCAGCCGTAGGCGACAACTCTCACCATTCGCTTGCTAGTCTTCACTGCCCATCATCCGGCCGACAAACGCTGCCAGGATGGCCCCAACTTCTGGGGCAACAATGTACAACCATAAGTGAGACAACGCACTGCCGCCAGCGAACACTGCGGGTCCGAATGACCGTGCTGGGTTCAACGATCCACCGGTCAGATTCAGGGCCACAATGATCAGGAAGCCTAACGTCACCCCAATTGTCAGCCCCGCAAAGTCACCGTTGCCGTGACGGTCGCTCGTCACGTTTAAGATAACCAGCAGGAACAGGAAGGTCACGAGTGCCTCAACCAAGAAGGCTAACCCCGTGGAAATCTTAGGGAAGTCCGTTTGACCTAATTGGTTCGTTGCCAGGCCCAGTCCACCGACAAATAATTTCATAATAGCTGATGCTGCGGTGGCACCCAAGACTTGCGCCACGATATACCAGATGGCATCGCGCCCGGAGATTCGCCGGTTGATCAACATTGCCGTGGTGACGGCTGGATTAAAATGTCCACCGGAAATGCCACCAAAGGCATAAGCTGATACCGTAATGGCCAGCCCAAAGGCCAGCCCAATCGTTAATGTGCTACCGGCTGCCACGGTCACGGCACCGGTCCCTAAGAACACCAACATGAAGGTGCCCAAAAATTCTGCAGTATATTTCTGCATGTTAATTCCTCCAATCAAATTCTCTGTCGAACTAACATTATTATAATATAAATATTTCGGGAACGCTCCCAATACGCAAATTACTTAACGCATCCGCTAGTTAACACGTAACTTTTCTCTAGTCTCATGCCTCTGCTGCAACGATTGCCGTAATGGCTGCTGAGATGCCGTGAACATCATCTGCTAATGACAAGGACGGCATATTTGGCTTGTCTGTGACCTGATTCGGTAGAAATGGAATATGCATGAACCCGGCTCGTAACGTGGGAAACTCTGTAGCACGTAGGTATTGAACCTGATACATGATGTGATTGCAAACGTAAGTCCCCGCCGTTGTTGAAACCTGACTCGGCAACCCAGCCGCCTGGATGGCCCGAACCATCGCCTTAATTGGCAGTTGCGTGAAATATGCAGCATCCCCTGCTGGCTGAATCGGCTGATCCACAGGCTGTTGCCCAGCATTATCCGGAATGCGACCATCACTCAAATTAATCGCGACCAGTTCCGGCGTGATGGCCGCGCGTCCTCCCGCCTGGCCAATGCTCAAGACAACATCTGGTTGCTCCGCGATAATAGCCGTTCGAACCACTTCGGCACAGCGATTGAATACCGTTGGAATCTCTAGTTTAACGATATCGGCTCCAGCAATCTTGTCCGGCAACCGTTTAACTGCCTCAATAGCTGGATTGGTGGTCTCACCACCAAATGGATCGAATCCTGTGACTAATATTTTCATGTCGATGACCTCCCGAATTGTTTGATTTCAATTATACTGCTCTCGCAACCCTAACGGCGATTCATCCGGGTTCTCACTAATTGCCAAATCATATAGATAGACGAAATCAGCTAACAATCATCTTCCGTAGACAAGTCGCCCACTAACTGATATCATACTCTCATTGCTTTATCGCTGTAATATCAGTGAAAACGGGCATGCATAGTGCTAAACGCCTATCAATTAAATTAAGCAGTGTGCGGATTGCACATCGAAAGGACCTGTCAGATGAATAGGGAAGATTTTCTTCTAAAATCAATTCAATGTTCAACCATCGATGCACTGACGGACTTAGCTGTAACCTATCTCGACCAGGCAATCATGCTAGCTGATCAATCCGGTCGCATCATCAGCAACAGTCGTACTCCTCTAACTCAGGTTCCCACGGACTGGCTGGATCCCAAGGCTAGCTTACCTCTGTATCGTCACGATCGGCTAGAATTCACGCGTCATATCATTAATCCAATGGCATTGAACAAATGGTACCTCTTCATATCACAAACCAAGGCGTACCCGGCTGTCCCCGATCAAGCCCAACTCGTCATCCGGGTCATGAATAGTTTCATCGACCGGTATGCGCTAAATCCCAATCAGAGTGAGGTCAACAGCCTCTTTAGCCAGTTATTGACTCAGCCAGCACAAACGGATACGACCCTCTTGCAGCCACTTCTTGGGGACAAGATAGTCTGCGTGACCGCTACGCCTGAAGCTGGCGCCACTAACCAAACGGCCTTTGTTCAACAGCTCCGTGATCTCATCTCACCAATGCCAGTGGCTGAGAATCACCAGCACCTGATTTTTCTGCTGAACGCGGACGACCTGTCCCAGTTACGACCGAAGTTAAACCAGTTGGGAACATTCTTCCACCATTATTTCTTCATTTCAGAGGCTTACAGCGATGTCAGCAAAACGGCTGAGTTCCGTAGTATCTGTGAACAGGCCGCCCAAATAGCTCAGAAATTGCGCACGTTGGCAGTGGTCAATTTCACACAAAAATACAATATTTATGTGATTCTTTCTCAAGTGGATAATGCATCCCTATTGAAGAATACCATGTGCTCGCAGCTCCTATTCCTCCAAAAATACGACCGCCAACACCACAGTGAATTATTCAAAACTCTCTTCGAATTTCTGGAAAATGACTGCAAAATCAGCGTCACAGCTGACCAGCTTCACTTGCACCGCAACAGCTTAACCAAGCGGTTGCAGAAGGTTCAAGACCTCATTGCCATCAACTTCGATGACCCCGACAAGACCTTTGGCCTCCGACTTAGTTACCGCCTATTCAACTTCTTACAAATTTAACGATGAAAGGACCGGTTTTAAATGGCTCTAACTCAACTCAATCTAGGCAGCGAACTCGGCCTAGAGATTCTCCACCAGCGCTGGTACGCATTAGTTCTTTATCAGCTCGATCCAGCCCCCACGGACTTCATGGATCTGCGAGTCACAGTCCGCGGTATCTCAACGTTCAATCTCCTATTGCGGCTCAAGCGCCTGAAGGAATGGGGGCTAATTGAAACACTCCCCGAAGATGATTACAGCTATCGGTTAACCAAGGCTGGGGAAATGTTCCACCAGATTTTACGGGAATTAGAGGACTGGGGTAACGACACCTTGGAGAATAATTTAGCGATATAACTAAAATGGCGACCCGTTAAACCGGTCGTCATTTTTTATTAATCTGTTTGTGAAAGCGCATCATTATAAGCATTATCATACTTATTTAGGGGATACACGAACGCTGTGTATCAATTTCGTATGGTTCTTGTATTGGTTTGCCTAAGCCTGCTGACAAAGGGGTAGCCATCAGGTATGCTGAATTTGTAACAAAAAATGAAAACGCACTCTCAATTTTGAAAGGCAGGTATTTTCATGAAAATTAGACAACGGACTTGGACCAGACGGGCAGCGGCCATGCTCTCATTGGTTGCTGTCACCCTTCCCATGGTAACCAACGTGACGACCGCAAGTGCTAAGACGAAGCAACCTAACGTGGCGGCTTTGTTGGAGCCCCATGAGGCGAACTATGGGTACTTAGTAGACGAATATCACCAAAATTTGGATAACATGACCTACATGACCCCAACTAGTGACCCCGTAATTGGCGTCATTACAGGATTTACTAAGTATTGGGATAAGGGAAAAGTGATCGATAAGGACATGATTGATCTCAACCTTGCCAAGTCCGCTAAGGTTACCGAAGAACGTTCCTATAGTGAGATGGAACGGGCCTACTTCAGTGACCGTCGTGACCTGCGTTACAATTTAATTTCAGGATTAGGACCTTACGCCCCAGCGTTCATTAAAAATGCCAACGCCCAAACAAATTACCTTTCCATGCCTAGTACCCCACTACCTGCCAACTACAGTCCAAAGAACCCCAAGTGGGCGACTCAGGACTCTCAACTGGGCGCACTCGTTAAACTTGTCGATGTCGCTGAGGGTTCTCCTTACTCTGGCATCAATTCACCTAAACACTATGTAGCCATGCCGCGGCCTTACCGCCTAAGTAAAGCTGTCAAACCATTACCAGCCGTTGAGAACATCATGGCCCATGCTAAGCCAGATTCCTTTGACTTACCAAGTGGCCATACTACCGCTGCATTCGATAGCGGTATCGCCTTTGCCTATGCCCTGCCACAACGCTTCCAACAACTGGTAACCCGTTCTTCTGAAGTGGGTTATGACCGAATCATCGCTGGCCGTCATTCACCATTAGCCGTCATGGGTGGCCGGATGACTGGTACAGCCATTGCGGCTGCTGTCTTGAACGATCCCGCCAACCAAAACGCCGCCAAGGCCGGCTATGAAGCCGCGCAATCTAACGCGCTGTTGGGCAGTAAAGATACCACTGCTCAAGACGACTTTAAGAGCTACGAAAAGAACCGTCAAGATTACCGTTATCGCATGACTTATGGCTTCGATCAAACCGGCGATACTACTCAAGAAATGCGCGTCCCTAAAGGTGCCGAAGTCTTGCTTAAAACACGCTTACCTTATTTAAATGACACCCAACGTCGCGCTGTCCTCTTTACCACGGGAATGCCTTCTGGTTATCCTGGGATGGACGATGCCGAGGGTTGGGGCCGCTTGGACCTCTTCTCCGCGGCTAATGGCTACGGTTCCTTCTTAAACAACGTCAAAGTTAACATGGATGCCAAGAAGGGCACCTTCAACGCTAAGGATACTTGGAAAAACCAAATCGGTGGTACTGGTAAGCTGACTAAGGCTGGTACTGGCCAACTCACCTTGAGCGGCGCTAACCGATACACCGGTGGTACTGAACTCCAAGGTGGTACCCTTCAAATTGCCAACGCCACTGGCTTGGGTAAAGGGAACGTTAAACTAGCTAAGGGTAACCTGAAATTAGCAACGACTAATGTCACCGTTCGTGGGCAATTCCAACAAGCTAAGGCTGGTAAGCTGACGATGAGTCGCGACGGTCGCTTAACGATCAAGAAGACTGCTAAGTTCAATGGGACCTTAAAGGTTACCAAGGGACAACTCAAAAAGGGCGCCAAACTGATTACCTACAAGAAACACACTGGTAAGTTCAAACACGTTAGCGGCCTACCTAAGGGGTGGCACGTGGTTTACAAGCCGCATGCCGTAAAACTCGCCAAATAATTTCTAATCCTCCAAACAATAAAGCGTCGAATCGTTAGGATTCGGCGCTTTATCTCTCTATTCACCTGAGTTGCCCTATTCTTTGAATTGAATCTTAACGTAATCTCGATACAACGGTAAGCTTGCCATCAGTTCATGGTGCGTGCCGTGACCGCTGACGTGGCCATCTTCAATGAAGTAGATATTGTCAGCATCAACGATAGTACTCAAACGATGGGCAATAATTAACGTTGTTCGGCCCTTCATCAGCTCCGTCAGAGCTTGTTGTACCATAGCTTCCGACTCAGAATCCAGACTGGCTGTAGCTTCGTCCAACAAAAGAATCTTAGGATCACGTAGAAAGGCCCGTGCAATCGCTAACCGTTGGCGTTGACCACCACTAACCTTCACACCCCGTTCACCCACTTGGGTGTCCAGGCCATCCGTCATCTTAGCTACGAAGCCGTCCGCAGAAGCCAGTTTCAGTACGTGCCACAACTCCGAATCCGTAAACTCTCGGTCCGCACCATACGTCAGATTATGACGAATCGTGCCAGCCATAATCGCGGAGTCTTGACTGACGTAGCCAATCTGTGACCGCCAATCGCTGAGGTTGAAGTCCCGCACATCCGCACCACCAATGGTCACTTGACCACTCTGAGGCTGGTAATAGCGTTCCAGCAAGCCAAAGATTGTGGACTTCCCACCACCGGATGGTCCTGCAAACGCAACGACCGTGTTGGGCTTGGCTTCAAAATTCACATCGTGTAAGATTGGCTGGCCGTCTTCGTAAGCAAAGTCAACGTGTTCCATAGCCAATGTAGCATCGCTAACGGACTGGGCCGTCCCCTCACTCAGCGCTTCTTCCGGTTCACTCAGCAACTCGCGAACCCGTTCAGTGGATCCATTAGCCTTGGACAAGTCGGTAAAGAACCGGGCCAACGTACCTGCGGGACCGATGATTTGGAACAGGTACATCATGAAGGAAAACATTGTCCCCATGCTCATTGTTCCTGCGGATACCCGCACAGCCGCGTAAGCCAGCACGCCCACAAAGACCGCCAACATGGTCGCCGTCATCACGGGACTAGCGATGGCATCATAAATTGCTTCGCGCAGGCCAATCTGGTAAAGGTCCTGAATCTGCTGAGTCCCCGTCTGTGTTTCATAGCCCTCGGCATTAGATGACTTGACCAAACGAATTTCACTGAGCGTCTCGTCAGTCTCACCACTAAAGGCAGCCATGGCATCCTGCCGTTGATGACCAATCTTACCGGATTGCCGCATAATCGGCCACATGACAAGCATCATTAGAGGAACGGCACTGAACATAATGGCCGTCATTCGCCAATCCATCAGAAGCATAATGACGAGCGCTCCTACAAGTTGAAAGAGTGAGGTCACCATCTGGGGAAACGAATTTGCCAGTAGATTCTTGATCTGCATAGTATCGTTGACCAGCCGTGAAGTCATCTCCCCGGTCTTCACGTTGTCAAAGTAACTCACACGGAGTCGTACCAACTTTTGCCAGAGGTTGCTCCGTAAACGGGCGACAACGTTCTCGCCGAAGAACCCCAACAAGGCGCCAGAAACAGCGCTAACAGCGGCACTCACGACAAATAAAATCACGACACCAATCAGTAATGGCTTGTTCATTGTATGCCCCAAGCCATTGATTAGCGACTGCGCAAACTTAGGCACTGCTAATTGGGCACCCGTTGCAATCAAGCCTAGGGTCAAGCCGACCCAGAGCTGCCAATACTTCGGCTTAGTCTGTCGAATCAAGTGTAAAAATCCTTTGAAATCAAACTTGCCTGTTCGCCGTTGCTTGGCGGTCCGTGGCGCTACCATTCTACGTTCCATCTCTATTTGCCTCCGGTATTGCTAAAATTTAAAAGCGTGGGCGACCCATGCCACCCATGCCGCGGTGTGGCCAGTCTGTTGGCCGGTGTCCCATGAAGTCGCCCCAATCAAGGTCAGCGACCTGATGCGTCAACTTCGTTAATAACTGTTCCAATTGCGCTTGCTCATCCGGTGTCAATCCACCAAATAATTCATCGGCAGTCGTATCAACGTGCTCATCGTACTGAGCGAAAAGCTCTTTCCCTCGTTCGCTTAGCTGGACAATGACCGCCCGCTTGTCGGTTGAACTGGGAATCCGTTCAACGAAGCCAGCGTCAACTAACCGACTAATGGTTGCACTCACGGAACTTGGCCGAATATCGAGCAATTCAGCAATCTCGGCATTCGTAAGACCATTCGGTGACTGCGCCAAGACCTTCAGCAACTTACCCTGACCACGATTACCACCGTGTGGTCCACCATGGCCACCCATCCCGGCCTGATGCCCCACTGCCATCAAAAAAGCCCGGTTTTGCAGGAGCTTCCCAAAACTTTTTAATAAATCACGACTCGAATCTGTCATGTTAATTTCCTCCTCGTTTTCTTGATGCTGACAATATTAGCATCTTAGTTAGCTTTTGTAAACTAAAACTAACTAAAAACTAACATGTTTATGACTTGATTCGATATATATAATCTCGTATCCCATTAATACCAACGTTTAGCACAACAAAAATAATTTAAAACTATAACAAAAAACGATGCGTTCCCCGCATCGTTTGCTTAAATTTACGATTTAGCTTGCGCGATCACGAAGTAGTTGCCTTCGGGATCTCTGAAATTAAAGGTCGCGGTTCCAGCATTCTTCACAATTTCACCCGCAGTTGCCAATCGGTCATGTAGGGCATTGAAGTCCTTGCTATAGAACATTAAGGATGGTGTGTTCCCTAAGACCTCTGGTGAATACCGCCGAATAAACGCCTTTGCAAAGAAGGATAACTCCACGTTTGGTGCGACTTCTACCACAATATTGTTAGATTCATCTGGCAAAGCATTAACCTCAACCACTTTTGCACCCAACTCATCCTGCCAGAACTGCACAACCTGTTCCACATCATCGACATACAGCATTGTCCGCATCTTCTGCATGACCCGTCACCTCACTGATTTATTTGATTACGTTCATCCTATCATGAAAAGAATTTGATGCCAATTCCAAATTTAGCTGGCTATTCTCCTAAATATCGCGTACACTAGGTAATGCAGGCCACGCCTGTCCAGTTGCTCTGTACATTCCAGATGTATCCTATGGATCAACTGGTGCCCTCATCTAGGATTGATGGGGGCTTTTTTTGCGCTCATTTTGATTGTACCCCGCAAAACAAGACTAACCATTACCAACGAAAAGGTTCATGATCCACGCCAATCACGACGCCGATCATGAACCTTTTTAACGTATTCCAGGCTGTTTCAGTTGTCCTTGCTTTACCTATTTCACTCCCGTATACTTCTGGTTAACGAGTCGATCACAGTTCGATACCATGCCGGATTCTCCTGGGAAAATCACAAGCTTCCCTGTCAGCCATCACCGTTTTCCGGCATCAAAAAAGGTTCGCTAACGCCCCGCCAACCGGCACGTTTCGCGAACCTTTCTGTTACGCATTTTTAGACTAGTCGTCTAAGTACTGCTTCGTTGCAGCCACAATGTCTTGCAGCCCAACCTTAGCATCGGAGAAGAACATCTGCGTGTTATCCAACGAGAACAGTGGGTTTTGGATACCTGCGTACCCGGTACTCATTGACCGCTTAATGACAACCACAGACTTCGACTTGTCGACGTCCAGGATAGGCATCCCAGAAATCTCATTTCCACTTTCACGAGCCAGTGGGTTGGTAACGTCGTTGGCCCCGATAACCAGGGAAACGTCGGTACTTTCAAACATTGGGTTGGCATCGTCCAACTGCTTCATCTGATCATAAGGGACGTTAACATCGGCCAACAGCACGTTCATGTGCCCAGGCATCCGCCCAGCAACCGGGTGAATAGCGTAGTTAACGTTGATACCCTTTTCCGTCAGAACCGTTGCCAATTCAGCAACTTCGTGTTGGGCTTGCGCTGCGGCTAACCCATACCCAGGAACAATCATGACATTCTGCGCGTAGGCCAGCTGCAGACCAATATCATCGGCTGAAGTTTCTTTAACATCAACTGGCACATCTGGACCAGCGCTACCACTGTCACTATCGCCAGTCCCAAAGCCACCGGCTAAGATATTGGCAACGGAACGGTTCATTGCTTCGGCCATTTGCAACGTCAGGATCGTCCCGGCGGCCCCAACTAAGGCACCAGCGATGATCAGGACTTGGTTATTGATAACGAACCCAGCAAAGGCAACGGCCAAACCGGTAAAGGCGTTCAAGAGTGAAACGACAACCGGCATATCGGCCCCACCAATTGGCAAGGTCATCAGTAACCCGAAGATCAGCGCCATGGCTAAACCAAGAACCACGAACCAGATGTTGGTTGGCGTTGCCAGCATGAACCAGGCAGCGACCAGCATCCCTAAGACCACGATAATGTTAACTATTTTGGCGCCAGGGAAGGTAATTGGTTTCCCTGGAACTTTCCCAGACAACTTTCCAGTCGCAATCAGCGAACCCGAGAAGGTAATCCCCCCGATGATCACGTCAAGAAATACAGGAATCGAGAACGCAAGGCTTAAAGCAACCCCGTCACCCTTCATCAGGTAATCGAAGATCCCGATAACGGCAGCGGCACCACCACCCACGGCGTTGAACAGACTAACCAATTGTGGGACATCGGTCATTGGCACCTTACGTGCTTTGATGACCCCATATGAGAGTCCAACTGCTAAGCCGGCGATAAGGACAATCCAACCAGTAGCGGTAATCTTACCATCGGCCACGACTTCGATAATAATCATAATAACGGCCATAAACATACCGATGGCGGAAAGCCCATTCCCTTTGCGGGCAGTCTTAGGAGAACGCATCATGTGCACACCCAGGACGTAGCACACCGCGGAAATTAAGTAAATTAAAGAGGCAATCGTTTGTAGGGTACTCATTTGGAATCATCCCCCTCTGATTTTGCTTTTGGTTTACGGTCGAACATGCCGAGCATCCGGTCGGTAACGGTATAACCACCCGCCACGTTGATCGCCGCAAACACGGCACCAAAGAATGCCAAGATGTAGAAGACCCAACTATTGGCTTCAGCGGCAATCACAAAGGCCCCAACCACAACGACACCATGAATGGCGTTGGCCCCGGACATCATAGGGGTTTGCAGGGTTGCTGGGATTTTACTCATAACTTCAAACCCAACCAATAGACTTAAAACAAAAATTGCTAGATTCGTAAATAATTCCTCACTCATCACTAATCAGCTCCTTTCGCGTCGTCTTGATCTTCAGCCGGCGTTTCAGGTTCTTCTGGTTCTGCTGGTTTACGTTCCGGCAGTTCCATGACAGACCGTAGCCGGTTACTAATGATTTCACCGTCATAGGTTGCCAAGAGTTCACCAACCACCTCATCGTCGATGTCAAAGACTAACTTGCCGTCCTCGTTTACATCATTTAAGACGGCTTGCACGTTCTTGGCGTACATGTCAGAAGCGGAGGCTGGTAATTGACTGGCCATATCGCCGGCACCCACAATTTCGGCACCATTTGGCGTTGTGACCGTTTCACCCGGCTTCGATCCGGCAACGTTCCCACCTAAATCACTGGCGGCTAAATCCATAAATAACGTCCCGGTCTTAGCTTCGTCCACAGACTTCTGGGTAACCAGCAGTGGTGGCCGCCGCCCAGGCACTTGCGCGGTCGTGATGATCACGTTGTTTTGGGCGATAAATCCTTCCAATTCTGCTTGTTGCTGTGCGGTTTCTTCCTCGGTCAATTGCCGAGCATAGCCCCCTTCACCGGTGGCAGAAACGGAGGTCGTCAGGAAAGTTGCCCCTAACGATTCCACTTCGCCCCGTGAAGCTGGCCGAATATCGTAACCGGAAACCATGGCCCCTAACCGTTTAGCGGTCCCAATGGCTTGTAGTCCGGCAACCCCGGTCCCTAAGACCAACACCTTAGCTGGCTTGGCAGTCCCGGCGGCGGTGATCATCATTGGGAAATACCGTGAGAAATGATCCGCAGCCATCAGGCCTACCTTGTAACCAGCAACACTGGCTTGCGAACTCAAAACATCCATTGTTTGGGCCCGCGAAACCGTCCGAGGTAAGAGTTCAAACGCTAAAGCTGTAATCTTCTTGGCGGCTAATTTCTTAACAAAATCAGTATCCGTCAGTGGTGATAACAATCCAATCAGTGCTTGTCCAGCCTTCATCTGATCAATGGTTGCATCATCTGGTTGAGCAATCGTGGCGATTACAGTTGCTTGCATAATCGCTTCTGCGCGGTCAACGACTTTGGCACCGGCTTCGGTGTAGACTACATCCCGATAGAAGGACCGTTCCCCAGCACCTTGTTCAATCAGTACTTGGTAGTCATTCTTGACGAGCTTACGTACGACGTCCGGTGACAATGCGACCCGGTTTTCACCAGGCGCTTCTTTTAAAACCGAAATGGTAATTGCCATTCAACACATCCCCTTTTTGATAAGCTGTTCACAAGTTAACTATAAAGCATTTTAGGTTACAAAACAATGCTTTCAGCTCCATTTGTGCACAAGCAACAATTCTTTGTGCCACGCGGCAGTAAGTGCTTCCAGAGTTCAATGATATCACAAAATATTTTTCCATTTGAGCACTGAATTTTCGACACAATTAGTTAAGTGGGCTTGATAACAAGTTTTAACATTCACAAATAAAAGTGATGACTTTTTTTCAAATGTAACTTATTGGCCTAGACCCGGCTTATTTGTCTACCTACGCACTTCAGATTGACCATGCCTAATTTCCAACCGACTCATTACCATCCCATTGTGTCGGTTTCTCATTGGTTCGACCACTCTCGAGGTGCAATTTACGACTCTTTTCAGTTGTATCACTGCTATTTTTCATTCGCACCCCTTTGCTAATTCAAGGCCCAGCGATTAATCGCCTCACTCACCCCAGATTCAAAATCTGCTAAGGTCACGTGAGTTGCTACCGCTTTGACTGCCGTTGAAGCATTTCGTACCGCAATGGCGCCGCCGACTTGCTTAAGCATCGCCAAGTCATTGGCACTATCGCCAATGCCCATAATCTCTGCTGGCGAAATACCTAGGCGCTGTCCTAGCGCGATTGTCGCTTGCCCCTTATCAACACCCACGGGGTTCACTTCCATGTAACGGCCCGATGAGAAAGTACACGTTACCGGTTGCGTGACCTGTTGCTTCACCGCTACTCTCGCTGCTTGACGAACTTCCCCATTTGGACTCATCGCAATTACTTTCATGATTCGTCCCAATCGAAACTGCGAGAAATCACCACGCATGGTTGTTGCAGACACACCTCGCGTCTTCAGGTAAGCCAAATCATCTACTTTCGGATGATAGATTGCCAATCCCCGCAACGTATACACATGAATTGCCACATCAAACTGCTGTAAAACTTTAAAGACTGCTGCGGCCACTTCATAAGGAAGTTCATGGCTCATCAAGACATGATTGTCCCAATTTTCGACGGTTGCCCCACCATTGTATGAGATCACATACTGATTGGGTTGATTCCACAAGTCAAGGCGGCGTAAGAGCGGTTGGATGCTCAAGAAACTCCGTCCCGTATTCGGCACAAATTTAATGCCCATTTGTGTGGCTCGCTTGATGGCAGCAATATTTGCAGTTGAAATACTACCATCCGCTCGGAGCAGCGTTTCGTCCAGATCACTCGTAATCATTCGGTACATTTTCATTCCCCCAATTGAATGAAGAGTCCGAGAATAGTTCCCGAACTCCTCATTTAATCGTTCACGTTTACTCTCGAGTCTGCTCTCGTCAGCAATCGATCATCATAACGTCTTAAGATTCTTCAATACCGGAGATTAACGACAAAGTGTGCATGTCATCGCCTAAATCATCATAGAGCTTCCGGTACAGCTTGTAGTAGTCATTGTAGGTTGCATGCTGTTCAGCACGTGGTTCAATCTTATCGCCCAGAACTTGCCACTTCTGAACTTCATCAACGGTTAAGGTATCTGTTGCCAAACCAGCCAGCATCACATCACCCAGGTTGGCTTCTGCATCATCGACTGGTGTTCGTACTGCATAACCGGTTACGTCGGCAAACATTTGAACCCAGTCTGGTGAGTTCGTGACACCACCGGCAATCACAATGTAATCACCCAGGTCACGGCCCGTACTCTCCATACTATGGCGTAAGGCGTAGCAGACAGCTTCTTGGAAGGCATGGAACAGATCAGCCTTGGTATGAACGAGTGACAATCCGAAGACCATGCCCTTGGCATCAGAGTTCCAGACGGGGGCTCGTTCACCCATAAAGTAGGGAAGAACCACTAAGCCACGACTACCAGCTGGCACGTCCTTAGCTTCCGCCCCCAGGGTAACGTAGGCATTCGGTCCACCCTGATTGTGAACGGCAACTTCAGCATCCCCAAAGTTATCACGGAACCACTTCGTAATGGCCCCTGCCGTAGCCGAACCACTAAAGTTATAAACCAGTTCTCGTGACTTATAAGGATACGGCCAAACGATGAGTCCTTTACCCTTGATTGGTTTTTCACTGACAAGTGCGGCGTTCATGGATGACCCGATGGCAGCCACGTACCGGCCAGGTTCAAAGACACCCATCCCGATATTCGCAGCACCAACGTCGACACCCCCGGCGATGACTGGCGTTCCGGCATTCAATCCCAAGTCTGCGGCAACGTCCGCGGTCAACCGACCCGCAATCTCAGTCGCATCAACGAACTTCTGTGGCATTTTGTTCATCGGGACACCCATTGCATCCATCATTTCCTTAGACCAGGTACCCGTGTTCACATCGTAGAAACCACCGATGTTCCCAGCAGCCGAGTAGTCAATGGAGACTTCACCAGTTAATTTGTAGATAGCGTAATTGTTCGGTGGTAAGAACATCGCCGTTTTCTTCCAATTTTCTGGCTCGTGATTCTTGATCCACAGTACCTTCGTGTAACCGTAGTACGGATCAACCACGTCATTACCCGTAATTTCGGATAACCGGTCTAGGTCAACATGTTCCTTGACCCATTCCGTTTCACCCGCAGCGCGCCGATCCATCCAAATCAGGTCTGGCCGCACAGGATTCATGTCGGCATCCACTGGAACACCGGAGCCACCATACAAGCCACTCAGACCAATTCCGTTGATATCATCCGGTGAGACACCGCTTTCATTAACGACCGCCCGGATGGAATCCTTAACGCCCTTCAGCCAGACATCTGGCCACTGCTCAGCCCAGAGTGGACGTGGTGTCAGAACGTCGTATTCCTCCAAGTCCTGCGCAATTAACTTGCCGTTCGTGTCCATCAGGATACTCTTCGTCCCCGATGTCCCAATATCAGTACCAATCAAGTATTTCATCGTTATTCCCCTCTTTGATCAACTATTAATTGCGACGGTCTACCATGCCGTGAAGGCACCATCAACTAAGTAATCGGAACCAGTGGAGAAGCTGCTGGTATCGCTAGCTAAGTATACGGCCATCCCTTGTAATTCTTCTGGCTTACCTAAGCGGCCAAGTGGTGCCCAGTCGTTCCAAGTCTTGATCAATGGCTTCAGGTCAGGTGAGTTCAAGGTCAAATCAGTCCCCATGTAACCAGGACTCATGGTGTTGACCCGCACGCCCTTCTTAGCCCATTCAATGGCTAATGACTTAGATAATTGAATGACACCGGCCTTCGTGGCGTTGTATGAACATTGTGGTTGTGGCCGGTTAACAATGTGGGCTGACATTGAAGCGGTGTTCACGATTGAACCTGAACCTTGCTTCAACATGTAGCGACCAGCAGCCGTGGAGCAAAGGAAGACGGCGTTCAAGTTTAAGTTGACGACCTTCTGCCATTGTTCAAACGTCATTTCTTCGGCTGGGACATTCAAGCACATGCCAGCGTTGTTGAAGGCGGCATCCAACCCACCTAATTCTTTAACGACTGTATCGATCATGTTTTGGACTTGTTCAGGATCAGTAACGTCGGTCTTAATGGCAATGGCCTTTTGACCCGTAGCTTCAGCAATTTCCCGGGCGGTTTGTTGGGCCTTGGCAATGTTGATATCGACGATTGCGACATCGGCACCAGCTTCGGCTAACCCAGTTGCCATGGCTTTACCTAAACCTTGAGCGCCACCCGTAACGTATGCTTTCTTACCATCAAGACGCATCTTATCTAAAATACCCATGATAATTCCTCCTAAAAGATAAATGTATTTTGTAAAATGACTTTCTTTAATTCACGATTAAGCATAAACCCAAAATTTCTAGAAGTCAATCCTTTTTGGTACCGTTTTCAACATTTTTTGATTTTTATCATCGAACTCCGCCGTTAGCCCCGCCAGTTCTAGCTTTCAGCTGGCTGTGACTTTAACCGTTTCTTTAATTCACGCACAATTTCAGCGTGCTTTTCCTCAGTCAAGGTCACTTTGAGCCAAAAAATAAGTGCGGCAATCACTAACAACACAATTGGAATATAGAACATAAACATGTTGAATTGGCTGACACCACTGGCGGAAATATCGCTGGGTTTAGCATTACCCGTCATGCCAACCATTACCGCAACGATACCAACAATCCCGTTAGATGCTGCACCGGCAAGCTTATCGATCAACGGCCGAATCGACAACGTCACGGATTCATTCCGCACACCGTTGACCAATTGCCCGTACTCAACACTATCGGTAATCGTCATTAACGTTGCCAGGAAGATCAATGGGTATGGGAAGAAATAAAACGACACTGCTAGTAGAACCAACAGCAAGCTTTGACCGGCATACAAGAATAAAACATAGCCGATCAACATAAAGGCAATCCCACCAATGTAAATCGCTTTCCGTCGAATCAAGGCCTCCAGTGCGGGATACAGGGCAACCGAGATCACGCCCAGAACACAGGTGATCACGCCAACCCAGGTATAGGCACCAGCATTGCCCAAACGATAACGGAAGTAATACATCAGCAAGGAATTAGTGACCACATAGCTAAACGCAAATAGGAAATATGACGCTGCAATCCACAACAACTGCTTGTTCCGACCGATTGCCCGAAAGATATCAGACAACGTGGTGTGCTTGACGTTGGCCCGAATCACGTTATGTTCTTCCTTCAGATTCAGCGAGGTAATCAGTGCTCCACCTGTACATAACACGGCCACAATCAACACGTAACCGGTCCAGCCTGCACGGGTTTGTTGCCCAAATGGCACCTTAGAAATCCAGTGTGAAAAGAGCATGATTGCTGGCGTAATAATCACAATCACAATTTGTGCCCCAAGCGTAGAGCCAATCCGTGAGGCCGTTCCGAATTTGGTTCGTGTCTTGGAATCCAAGCTAACCGCTGGAAGTAACGACCACAGCGCAATATCACTGAATGAATAGAAGACATCAACGATTAAGAAGGTCACCGCAATCAAAATCAAATACATTGTGGGACTACTCCAGGCCAGCCCGAAGTAATCTGAGAACAAGAACACCAAGCCAACTGAAGCAACGACCGACCCAATCATGATCCACGGCCGGAACTTCCCCCACCGTGTGTTCGTGTTATCAACCACCCCACCAATCATGGGATCAAAGATAATCTCACCAACTCGAATCACCACAACCAGCATTGTGACAATCCCCACCATCTTCTCGTCGCCGCTATTCGTAAATAGCTGACTCGTCAGAAACATCATGAAATAGATGCTCAACGTATTATAGAACGCATCGTGACCGAACGTTCCTAAAGCATAGGACAGGTACTTTTTCAATTTCAACACCCCACAGATAATTAATATAAATCATTTTGCAAACCCATTTGATAAAACCTATTACTGCACCAGTATAATTGCAATCGCTTTCATAAGCAACCGATTAACTACTTAAATATCAATTTCACATGTCATCCAACAGCCAGAAACTCTGCTAAGTCAGTACTCTGTCACTACAAGTTGTGTAAAACTAATTTACATCTGTGAAATTTTCACTTGCATGTTTTCTGAAGCTCGATCCCTCGTCGGCAGCCTTAAGGACGACTAGTCGCAAGACCTGACTGTATTATTTTGGTAGCGCTTACTTAATTGTGGTAAGTCACTTTCTATTTCGTCCAAATGTGCTACACTAAAGTCATTCAATCATTCAGAAGGGAGCCCCCCATGAGCACAAGTAATATGCAATCCATTCAACGTTCAAATTACTCGGATATTTACCATCTGCTGTATGCCAACGACAAACTTTCCAAGCAGGACATCGCAGATCAATTGAATCTCAGCCTGCCCACGGTCAGCTCCAATCTCCAAAAACTAACCGAACGGCACCTCATCATTAAGAATGGCCAATTGAAGTCACTGATTGGGCGGCGCGCGACCGCCTACGCCATCGACCCCAATGTCAGCCTAAGCGTCGGTGTCGAAATTTTTCGAAATTACGCCACGATTGCCGTTTTGAATCTTCGTAATGAGGTTCTCGACATTCACACGACGAATCTCCCCTTTGCCAATGACGACCAGTACGCCCAAGCGCTTAGCCAACAGCTGCTGGCTTTTCTACGAACTAAGGGCTTCAGCTTGACCCAGATCAGCGGCGTGGGAATTGGCATTCAAGGGCTGATTTCGAATGACGGGACGACGATTCTTTATGGTAAGATTCTCGATTGTACTGGGATGAAATCCGATAATTTTGGTCAGTACCTCCCCTTCCCCGTCACTTTCTACCATGACGCGGACTGCGTTGCTGTAGCCGAATACGCGAATCAGCCGACCGACGGGATTTTTCTGTCAATCAGTGAACATATTGGTACGGCCATCATCATCAACGGAAAGGTCTTCAAAAGTCCCAGTGGTCGGAGTGGGACGATGGAACACATCACGTTAAACTCCACTGATGGCCCCATCTGCTACTGTGGTCGCCGTGGTTGCATTGAAACCTATTGTTCCGTCAGCTCCCTGCTCCAAGCAAACGAAGATCTCGGCACATTCTTCGCAGATCTCCATCATCACGACGCGAAGATTGAACAGCGCTTTGAAACTTATCTCAATTACCTGTCTGAAGCCATCTACAACCTTCACATGTTTGTCGACCTGCCCATCGTGATTGCTGGTGAGTTAACGAAATACCTCAGTGAAGCCAATATCACCGCCTTAAAACAACGTTTAGGTAAACTGTCCGTCTTCCCTGAAACACAGGGATACCTACAACGAGGCACCGTTGTCGACCACGCCGTTGCCGTTGGTGCAGCTATTCCGGCCATTCAAGAACTCTTACAGAATATCTAAATAAAAACACAAAAATAACGAGGAACCGTGCTAATTTAAGCACGGTTCCTCGTTGTTTAATTTATTTCAGATTTTAATTATCCGCTTAGTTCGCAACCGTCTCCACCCAACGCTTCATCAAAAAGACGCTGATTAGAGATTCTAACGCGGCCACGACCAACATGCCAACCAATGGGATCACCACGTTCGTCAACCCTTGAACGTTGAGCGTCGTCATGAACTGATTGAGTTGTGAAAATAGGAAGACACCCACGCGCATCACCAGCAGAATCACTACGATATACAGGATAGCATCCACGACCCGTTTACCAGCAGCTGGCAGGAAGTTATTCGTCGCACTGACCGTTAGATGGATCAGTGTGACCGTTGTCAGCGCTAAGATGAAGACTGTCAAGATGAGTAGTATCACAGTCAACGCAATTTGCGCGACATCGCCACCGTTGAAATCTAAGTGGTGACTCATGGTCATGCCGCCTAATTCACTGCTGATCTTACGCCAGGCAACGGCGAAGCCCACCAGGTGTAAGCCGACTTGTAACAGGATTAAGTACAGGAACATCACTAACGAGGAAGCCAAGTTTGCGACGTAAAAAGTAACGTTCTTGGCTGGAATCAGCCGGTACGTGTCCCGCGTGAAAGCCAATTCAGCCTGCCGCGCAATCAGAACAAACCCAACGATGTAGACCAACCCCGACCAGCCACTCACGGCTCCCAGAAAGTTCATCTGTGACATGTGGCCCGAGACCAGCGTCCAGATGAGACTGACCGCAATCGCCGCCAATTCAATCAACATTAACTGGTTGACCGCTGAGAACTTGCTGCGGTTGAACACCTTAAATAATTTGCCAAAATTAGTCATTGTCGTTGCCCCTCTCATACAGGCTCTCATAGTAAGCTTCAATTCCAATGTGGAATTCCTCACGCACTTCATCAGCCTGCCGGTGCGCGTAGATGGTCTGATCCTTGACGATGACGATCTCGTCCAAGATTGGTGCAATCTCAGAAACGTAGTGATCACTAATCACCATCGTCGCGTTCTCCGGTTTCCACTGGATAATACTGTTGATAATCTTCTTACGACTCATACTGTCGATACCGCTAAAAGGTTCATCCAGCAGATACAAATTGGTCCGTCGTGCCAACGTCAGAGCAATAACCAACTTTTCTTTCATCCCCTTGGACAGTGCCGCCAGCTTTAAACTGGTATCGATCTGTAAGAATGTCGCTAGCTCCGTGAACCGGTCCGCCTCGAAATCCTCGTAAACTGTCTCATAGAAAGCAATGATTCGGGTCAACTTCGTATTGCCGGCAAATCCTCGGAGTTGTTCAGAGAAGCTCACGTGGCGTTTGCGATCTGCCTCGGCGGTATCGCCACTCACCATGATGTCACCAGCGCCCTTGGCACTGCCCGTAATCAAGCGCATCAGTGTCGTCTTCCCGGCACCGTTTTCGCCAAGTAATCCGACGATTTTTCCGGGTGCCAGCGTCAGGTTGGCATCGTGTAGGATCGTCTTCATTCCTCGTTTGTACGTCACATTTTGGATGCTTAAGCTGTCAGTCATTTGGCTTGCCCCTTCCGTTCAATATAGTGCTGAACACTCGCTAAAATTTCTTCATCGCTGAGATTCAAGGCGTGCAGCTGCTGGTAGACATGCGCCAGCTGCGTCGTCACCAGTTGTGTTTTTAAGTCTGTGATTTTTGTCGTTTCCATAGTGACAAAATTCCCCCTACCACGTTTGGATTCAATGATTCCGGCCGCAATCATCTCGCTTAACGCCCGTTGAACCGTGTTTACATTGGCCGTGACGTCTACCGCCAATTGCCGTACTGATGGCAACTTTTCCCCTGGCTGTAGTGCGCCCGTGATAATTTCGTGGTAAATATGATTCTTGATTTGATAATAAATCGGGATCTTATCATCGAAATACATGTCCGTTGCCTCCCTAGTGTTATATTTTACTATTACACTATAACATCAATTTCATTGGCTGGCAACCCTCATGCTCAAATCCAGCTACGCGTTGACATCTCCCCGGCATTCGCCCACACTAGGATTAAGTGATTTATAAGGAGATTTACGCAATGACCTGGCTACTCATAATTTTATTCGGTTTTCTCGCCGGCATGGTTCAGGGTTTGACGGGCTTCGGCGCGGCCATCATGATGATGATTTTTCTACCCAGCATTCTGCCGATTGCGGAAAGTGCCGGTGTGGCCTCACTGATCATGGTGGCCAGCGTCCTAACGTTGGTTCTGCGTTACCGCCACGACATTCACATCAAGCGGATCATTATTCCCTTTCTGGTCTACGCCAGCGTGGCGGCCTGGTCGGTCCACCTCGTGCGGATATTCGACGTCCACCTGCTACGCATGCTTCTCGGTGGGCTATTGATTGCACTGTCCCTCTACTTTACATTTAATAAAAAGGCCGGGGCCAAGCCCTATCCGTGGCTGATCGCCGGTATCTTCATGATCATATCGGGCTTCTTCAACGGTCTCTTTGGCATCGGTGGCCCGCTGATGGCCCTGTACTTCCTCTCACTCGCCAACACTACCGGTGAATATATTGGAAACATCCAAACGTTCTTTCTGATTGACACTGTCTATATCACCACACTGCGGGTGTTCAACGGGATTCTAACGACCAGCCTGATTCCCTATATTCTGGTAGGCATGGTCGGCGCCATCATTGGAACGGTGATTGCCGCACGCCTGCTGAACCACCTGAATATCGGTACCGTGAAACGGTATATCTACGTCTTTATTGGGGCGAGCGGACTTTATTACTTGCTATTTTAGAGAGCAAGCCAAATGAATATGAGATTTTCTAAAACTAAAAACAAACGGTCACCCCAGCAAATTGAGGTGACCGTTTGTTTTATCACAGCCTACTTAACTCAGCCAACCATCCATCTCAAACTTCTTCATCTGAATGATTTCGCCAGCCGTTTCCGTCAATGTCTGCGTCGTTGCAGCCTCCACATCAGTAGCCGTTTGCCGGTCAAATTCAGCAGTCAGCTTGGCTAGGCGTGCCTCGTCGCTGAAGAGATATGGCAACGCCTTTTGCTGGCGCAATAACAACCACAGATTCATGTCCGCCGCTGTCAGTTGCTGACGGTCTATATTCCCGGCCAAGTTGTCAGCGACGTGGGCGCGGCTGGCATCTGTGGGTTCATAGATGACGTGCGGCTTCAGATTATTTTGGAAGATGACCCGCTCCACCTGACCATCCCGCTCTAACTCAGCACCGATGCCATCATAAATTTCGTTGACAATATTCCAGCTGGTGACGAGCTTCAATGCCGACTTTAGCTGAGCATCCTGCTGCAGGTCATTTTGCAACCGAATCTTGAGCTCATCTAAATACTGCGGGAGCGCCGCCAACTTCGCCTGGTCAGCAATCTTCATTTCACCCGCCGTCACGGTCAGAACACCCTGGTCACGTAAATCCAGTAACGTGGCCAGAATCAGATAAGCTTGGGTGGTAAAACGCGTTCGTAGCATGGGTTTCTTGCCAATTCTTTCAGTTAATAAGAGATAATTCTTTGCGGTCGTCAGTGACATTCGGGCATCCTCCTTGAAGATTTTCGATTATACTGCTTACATTTAGTCAGTATATCACACCCCTCGTAAAACCGTGATAGCTCGGATAAGCCCTCAGTTGTAAGCGCTGTCTGTGCGTGCTATCCTAACCTTGCAGTATCCCGCATCTTCACTAACCCAACATTGATAGTCAAAGGAGATTATGATCTATGCTCTATCCCGTCAGCAATACTGACCGCACCGTCCTCGACCTCGACGGCACCTGGAAATTCAAGGTCGAAGACGAGCAACACCCCGTTGATGTCACCCAACCACTCGTCACCACCACATTCATGGCCGTTCCCGCCTCATTCAACGATCAAACGGTGGACCCCGCCATTCGCCAACACGATGGCTTTTTCTGGTACGAACGTGACTTTTCCATCATGCACGCTCTCCAAGACCAACGACTCGTCCTGCGTTTTGGTTCGGTCACCCACGAGGCTTGGGTCTTCGTGAACGGCATCGAAATCACCCATCACAAGGGTGGCTTCACCCCATTTGAAGTCGTTTTAAACGACCACCTCATCCCCGGCAAGAACCGTTTAACGGTCAAAGTCAGCAACCTTCTCGACCACACAACTCTGCCCGTCGGCAACTATCACGAAACGACCGATGCAGATGGCCGCGTGACCCGCCACGTCGACGAAAACTTCGACTTCTTTAACTACGCCGGCATCCACCGGCCCGTCAAGATTTACACGACACCGCGCCACTTTATCAGCGACATCACCATCGTACCAACCGTGGACTTCACCACTGGAACGGCAGCGGTCACGGTCACAGCCACCGGTGAAGGTCTCGACCTGACGACGACCATCTGCGACGCCGCCGGTCAGGCCGTGGCAACCGTTGACCCAACGACCCACATGGCAACTATTCCACACGCCCATCTCTGGCAACCCGGCAACGCCTACCTCTACACGGCGCACGTAACGGGGACCCGTTCTGGCGAAGTCATTGACCAGTACGATGAGCCCTTTGGCATCCGCACAGTTGAAGTCAAGGCTGGTCAATTTCTGATCAACAATCAGCCGTTCTACTTCAAAGGCTTCGGCAAGCATGAGGACACCTACGTCAACGGTAAGGGACTCAATCAGGCCTACAACGTCCTCGACATCAACCTTATGAAACAGATGGGCGCTAACTCCTTCCGCACCTCGCACTACCCTTATTCCGATGAAATGATGCGGCTGTGTGACCGCGAAGGTATCGTGGTCATCGACGAGACGCCGGCGGTCGGCCTGATGACCCGCTTTGATTTCAACATGGACGCCGTTGTTCAACCCGACTTCAACGACGGGACCTGGACCAAGATGAAGACCGAAGCGGCCCACCGCCAAGTCATTCACGAAATAATCGACCGCGATAAGAATCACGCCTGTGTCGTCATGTGGTCGATTGCGAACGAGGCCGCCAACTACTCTCTGGGCGCGCACGAATACTTTGCGCCACTCTTCCAGTTAGCTCGCCAGTTGGACCCCCAGAAACGACCGTTAACTTACGTGGGCGAAATTCAAGCGTCACCAGCCGCCGATAAATCATCCGACTTGGTCGACGTGCTGGCCCTCAACCGCTACTACGGCTGGTACCTCGACACCGGCGATCTACCAGCCGCTGAGACGCACCTCCGTGCCGAATTGCAGGCGTGGCAAAAACTATATCCCGACAAGCCGATCATGTTTACCGAATACGGTGCCGACACCATCGCCGGGGTCCACAGTGCTTACGGCGAACCGTTCTCCGAAGAATACCAGACCGATTACTACCGCACTTACAGCAAGGTCTTCGATGAGATGCCGAGCTTTGTGGGTGAGCAGCTCTGGAACTTTGCCGATTTCCAAACGAAATTTGGCATTCAACGGGTGCAAGGCAATAAGAAAGGCATCTTCACCCGTGCCCGCGAACCGAAGCAAGCCGTCCAGTACCTCTCTGAACGCTGGCATAACATTCCTGATTTCGGGTATAAGACTAAAAAGTAAAGTTGCTAATCCCATCTAAATAGCCGCCATCTCCCTCGCATTTCAGCGATACGGAGATGGCGGCTATTTGCTAACCATTTACTTTCAACTCAGTAGACTCAACTGACCAGCACTTCTGCGACCAGAATGGCGCCACCGAAGATCAGGACGAAGAGCACGACTGGCCAAACGAACTTGAACCAGTGCGAATACTTCATGTCCAGCATCTGTAGCGTTGCCATGACCAGACCGGTTGGGGCCAGGAAGAGCATCGCGTACTGCCCGAATTGGTAGGCCGTCACCACGGCGAACCGTGGAATATCAACAGTATCGGCCAACGGCGCGAAGATTGGCATTGCCAGCACGGCCAAACCGGATGAGGAAGGCACGATGAATCCAAGAACGAAGAAGATCAGCATCAGAATCAGGATGAAGACCGATCCGCTCACGTGCGCCACCAGCGTTGAGGAGTACTGGAGAATTGTATCGGAGATGAGTCCTTCGTTCATGACCAGGTTAATCCCCCGGGCAAGTCCAATGATCAGTGAGACGCCGACTAGACTCGCGGACCCGTTGGTGAAAGCATCCACGACGCCTTTTTCACCGATCCCGTATTTCCCAGTCGCCGTCAGGAACATGATAATAATGGCAAATGCCAAGAAAGATGACGCCATGGTTGGGAACCACCAGCCCTGAGACATCACACCCCAGACCATGATGGGGAACGTCACCACGAACAGAATTAGAATTAATTTCTTCCGGAAGGTAAACTCGCTACCCTCTTCGCTGTCACCGGAGGCCACCGACCACATCTTGTTAAACGACGTGCGGTCCTCGTAAGTATAGGAGAAGGCTGGCGTGTTCTTAACCTTCTTACTGTACCAGTGCAGGTACCAGATGACGAAGATGGACGCCACAATCAGCCCAACAATCCGCCAAACGATCCCTTCCGTAAAGTTGATGCCGGCCGCGTTGGACGCGATCACCACAGAAAACGGATTAATCGTGGAGAACGACGTCCCGACCGAACTCGCCAGGAAGATGGCCCCGACACAGACGATGGAGTCGTACCCCATCGCAATGAAGATTGGCACCAGAATCGGATAGAAGGCCACAGCCTCCTCTTCGATTCCACAGAGCGTTCCCCCTAAGATCATCAGGACGGCCACCATGAAGATCAGCATAAACTCGTGGCCTTTCGTCTTCTTGGTCAATGCCAGCAGGCCGGCTTCAAACGCCCCGCTGGCTTTAACCACACCAATGAGCCCCCCTAATACGAAGATGAAGACCATGATGTCCACGGCTTCGATGGTCCCACGTACCATACTACTGGTGATGGCCCCCAGTCCCGCCGGATGTTGTTTCAAACGTTGATAAGTATTGGGAATCGAGACAGCTTGGGTGATGCCGCCTGAGGTAAATTCCTTGATTTGAATCTTCACACCCAGCTTATCCAGTTGTTCCTGAGTCGCCGCCACCTTTTCCGTCTTCCCCGAAGGCTTGGTGATGACTAATGACGAACTGGACGACTCGTAGGCAAGCTTGGAATAGGACCCCGCGGGAATTATCCACGTCGCCATCACGGCAACCGTGAGGGCAGCGTAAATTGGCTCAGCCGTGGGAATCCCCTAAGTGGCGAGCCGCTTAGGGGATCGGCGGGTTTGAAACTCGCTCCTCAGAGGTTCAAACCCAAGCCTAAAGACCGCTCTGTGGCTTTAGGCGTCCGCCCACGCGATCCAGCCAATTTACGCTGCCCGGTAAGGCGGTGGCAAGCTTTGTTCCAATCCAAAACGCGGTCCCAAGAACGGGTGCTACGCCAACATCCCTTGGACCGCGCTCTATGTGTCTGCCAAAATATAGCGATTGTTGCGGTTACTTAATCAGTGTGCCGACCTTTCCAGCCAACGCATCATCCAGCCGGTCTAGTGAGGTGATTAGGGCCGTCCGGTTGCTACCCGAAGCGACGAATTCTAAGCAGGCTTCAATCTTTGGTAGCATGCTGCCTGGTGCAAACTGACCTTCGTCAATGTAACGTTTGGCATCCGTCGCCGTCAGTTCACGGAGAACATCTTCATCCGGTTTTCCGTAGTTGACGTACACGGCATCGACCGCCGTCAGGATAATCAGCTGTTCCGCTGCGATGTTGGCCGCCAGTAAGGCACTGGAACGGTCCTTGTCGATCACGGCCGGCACGCCCTTCAAGCCTGCTGGGGTCTTGACGACGGGGACCCCACCGCCACCGCCAGCGATGACCAAGTTGTCATTTTCAATCAAATCATTGATACTCTTGAGTTCAATAATTGATTTAGGCTGTGGTGAGGGAACCACTTGCCGATAACCCCGGACCGCGTCTTCAACGAAGGTATAGCCTTTTTCGGCCACGATGCGGTCGGCATCTTCCTTGCTGTAGAACGCGCCGACTGGCTTAGTTGGGTGCTGGAATGCCGCGTCACTTTCGTCGACCTCGACCTGGGTGACGACTGACGCCACATCCTTCACAATCCCCCGTTGGTGGAGTTCATTTTGCAGACTCTGTTGGAGGTGATAGCCAATATAGCCTTGGCTCATCGCCCCACATTCAGGAAACGGGAACGCCGCCGTCTGGCCGTGTTCCGCCGCATAGTTCATCCCCAGATTAATGGCCCCGACTTGCGGACCGTTCCCGTGACTGATCACGACCTTGTGGCCAGCTGCCACGAGACCAACTAGTGAGGTTGCGGTGTGTTTAACCAATTGTAATTGTTCTTCTGGTGATTTCCCTAGGGCGTTTCCGCCGAGGGCCACAACAATTTTTGCCATTTGCTTGTCCTCCGCTTATTCGCCTAAGGTCGCTACCATCACCGCTTTGATGGTGTGCATCCGATTTTCGGCTTCCTGGAAGACCACCGATGCGTCGCTTTCGAAGACTTCATCGGTCACTTCCATTTCGGTAATGCCAAACTTCTCAGCGATTTCTTTACCCACCTTAGTTTCTGTATCGTGGAAGGATGGCAGGCAGTGTTCGAAGATACAGTTTGGATTGCCGGTCTTAGCCATCATTTCGCTGGTAATCCGGTAAGGTGAGAGTAATTTGATCCGTTCCGTCCAGACTTCATCTGGTTCACCCATCGATACCCAAACATCGGTGTAGAGCACGTCGGACCCCTTCACCCCTTGGTCCACGTCATCGGTGATAAAGATGGTTGCCCCGGTCTTTTCAGCGATGGCTTCAACCTTAGCCAGTAATTCTGGCGATGGGTTCAGTTCTTGTGGGCAGACCAGGTGGTAGGTCATCCCCATAATTGCCGCCCCGATCATTAACGCGTTAGCGACGTTGTTCCGACCGTCACCCACGTATGTAAAGTGGATTTGGTTGTAGGGTTTCTTGAGAATTTCCTTAGCCGTTAAGAAGTCCGCCAACACTTGGGTGGGATGGTCTTCATCAGTCAGCCCGTTCCAAACTGGAACACCTGAGTATTCGGCCAATGTTTCTACGGTCCGTTGGGAGAAGCCCCGGTATTCGATACCGTCAAACATCCCGCCTAAGACACGCGCCGTATCCTTAGCCGATTCCTTCTTACCCATTTGTGTGCCGGAAGGGCCGAGGTAAGTCACGTGGGCGCCTTGGTCGTAGGCCCCAACTTCAAATGCACAACGGGTCCGAGTTGAGTTCTTTTCAAAAATCAAAGCGATGTTCTTGCCCTTCAATTTTTGCTGTTCCGTGCCCGCATACTTGGCATTCTTGAGATCTTCAGCCAGTTGTAACAGGAAGCCCATTTCCTTAGGGGTGTAGTCCAATAAAGTGAGAAAACTCCGATTCCGCAAATTGTACATTGTTAATTCCTCCTTTGTTATTTACAATGACAGTATATGTAATCGGTTTCGTAAAACTTCACGGAGCTTCAAAGTGTCAGGAAAATACTTTTTTTATTATATTGGTGTGACCTCGTCTGCCAGCTCTAGTTAGTGATTCAAACCGATGTAAATGCTGATGCATCAAACGTTGCATGCCCTTTGCTGTGCAACTCACTTACGCACTACCTCCGCTTGAGTCACGCCAAAGAATGAATATAATTATCAATCTCATCAGCATTCCTCAATGATGGCAAATTTAGAACAGGGATTCCCTCGGCGAAATCCGCCAAATACGTTACACTGAACAAGAATCGATTGCTATTGACCGGTAAATTTGCTTAGCCGGAGGTAGGCAGGGATGGCGCCAGCCGTGACGGCGATGTTAGACCGGGCGTTCGATTTTTCCCGGCCTTACATCGCGGGACGCGTTTGGAAACTCGCACGAACTACGCGAGGTTTCAAACCGAGCCGGAAGCCCGTCCTTCGGCTGAAGGCGGTCCCCACAGCGGCAGAATCCCTGACTACCGCAGGCGACCCCCACACCGTTTACAAGTCAAAAACAATCATACATATATTTGCAACGTCCATTGTCCATAATAAGTTAGGAGTTATTTCAAGATGTTGAAACAATCCCGCTTCATTAGTCACGAACGTTATCGGCGGATTCTCATTGCCGCCATCTGCATCGCCTTAGCCTCACAAGTCAACTTTACCGCCTACACGCCGGGGTTTATCCTGACGTTATCCGCCCTGCTCCTACCAATCTTTCTCTACTTTAACGGCGACCTGAATCCGATTCACCTAACGTTCGCCATCGCCGGAGCCTCCCCCATCTTCCGGGGAATCCTATTGTTCATCGGCAACGATGTCAGCCGTACCGATAATCTGCGTTACGTTGCGGCCGACATGGTCTTCTACGTCTGTTACGGCGTGCTTTATTATTGGTTGTACTGGCGTAAGGGCCAGCGAAACAACAGCTCTTTTCTACTGACGATCATCGTCTGCGACTACCTCGCCAACTTGCTGGAAGTCAGCATCTTAACTGGGTTCACCGATTACCACTACCGACTGTTTCAGTTGCTATTTGTCACCGCCCTCCTGCGCAGTCTACTCAGCTGCTGTCTGGCTTTCCTCTACCACCACTTTACCCTGCTCGTCCGCGATGAAGACCATGAGCAGCAGTACTACCACTTCATCTGGGTGGCATCGGTCGTGAAGAGTGAAGTCTACTTCATGCGTAAGAATATTACGGAAATTGAGAATGTCATGAAGAACGCCTACCTCTTGAACAAACAGCTTCAAAACGCCAACGTTACGCCTGAACAACGCGAAATGGCCCTGGACATCGCCCGTGACGTTCACGAAATCAAAAAGGACTATCAAAACGTTATCTGTGGACTGGGCAGTTCCTTTGGCAACGATCAAGCGACCCCCATGCAACTCGCTGATATTCTGCGCGTGACCACCCGCTACATCCGCGAAGCCCTAAAGGACGAGCAACGAGGTGTCGTTATTGATACCCACAGCCACGTCGACATCGTCATCCCCAACCACTACTATGTAGTCTCAATTCTCTCCAACCTGATCTTCAACAGCGCCGACGCCATGCTTGACCAGACCAACGGCTACATTCGCATCACGGTGGCTGACGCCGGACCAAACGTGATCATTACCGTCAGCGACAACGGCTCCGGCATGGACGAAGAGACCCAGGCCATGATCTTCCAGCCGGGATTCAGTACCAAGTTCGATGAGACTACCGGGAACGTTTACCGGGGCATCGGCCTCTCGCATGTTAAAATTATTGTTCAGGAACAGTTTGACGGCGACATTCAGGTTCACTCACAACTCGGCAAAGGAACTAATTTTGAAATTACGCTCAATAAACAGCGACTCGCACAGGAGGTTTCCGCATGAAATTCTACATCGTCGACGACGACCCTGCTATTCCCATGATGCTACGCCGCATTCTCGAACAGGATGCCAACAACAGCGTGATTGGCGTGGCGCCCAACGCCCAGAAGGCCATCGCCGATATCATGATTCAACACGTCGACATCGTCCTAGTTGACCTGTTGATGCCCGGTATGTCCGGGATTGAACTGGTTGAAAAGCTCAAGCACCTCCATCCCGACCTCCGTTTCATCATGATTTCCCAGGTTAAGGATGACGAACTACGGGCTGAGGCCTATCAGGCAGGTATCGAGTTTTTCATCGACAAGCCGATCAACCTGATTGAGGTCAAGACGGTTGTGGAAAAAGTATCTCAAAACATCCAGATGGCCGCTAAACTCAATGCCGTTCAGTCGCTGGTTGGTGGCATGCCCACGGCAACGCCGACCGTGGATCCCCACCAAGCCCAAAAAGCCAAGATTCTATCGATTTTGCGTTTCCTGGGCATCACTTCCGAGGCTGGTTCCGCCGATATTCTGGCCATTACACAGATCATGATTGATCAACAGTTGAGCTTTCGCGAAATTGACTTCAACGTTGCCTACCACATCGACGACCGCGAAAAGAAGATTGTCTTCCAGCGGGTCCGACGCGCCATCAAGACTGGTTTGACCAACCTCGCCCACCTCTGTCTCGATGACATGGGGGACGAGATCGTCGTCGAATACGCCAATACGCTCTACGAATACAAAAACGTTCGCAGCGAGATGCTCTATCTAGAAGGTGAGCGCAGTACTCGTGGGAAAATTTCCCTCAAACGCTTCTTCGATGGCCTGGTGCAGGAGATCTAACACACACTTCATTTCAAATTCAACCACTGACGTCACAGTCTACTTCTTTCAAGTAGCTGTGACGCTTTTTTGTTCCCTAGACGCGCGACAAATCCGAAGCGTATTTTTTCGTTGACAAATGTAAACGATAGCCGTATGCTATTTACATCGATTACGTTTGTAAACTTAAAAGGAAAGACAGGTTTGATCATCATGGATAAATTAATTGTTACGATCGGCGCCATTATTGCGATAAGCTTCATTGCCTGGTGGTTTTTCGGCAAGCACACCACCGCTACCGTCGACGCCGCTGTGGCGCACGATAAGCAAGACGTCGATGTTGCCGTCAGTGGGGGTTACACCCCCAGCACCGTCGTCCTCAAACGCGGGATTCCCGCCCAGATCACTTTTAACCGCAAGGATGCCTCCAGTTGTCTGGAACAGGTCGTCTTCCCCGACTTCGGCATCAACGAATTCTTGCCCAAGGACGAAAATCACGCGATTGCCATCGACACCAGCACCCCTGGCGAATACGAGTACGCTTGCGGGATGAACATGTTCCACGGCAAGGTCATCATCAAGTAATCATCACACAATCCTATTGGAGGTCATCTTATGACAAATACAAATACCACTCAAAACGCCACTGTTATCGTTAACGGCGGCTACCAACCCGACACCGTTGTTCTGAAGCAAGGCGTGCCAGCCACGATCACCTTTAATCGTATCAATGACGCCGGCTGTCTGGATCAGGTTCAGCTCCCAGACTTCGACGTGTTGGCTGATCTCCCACTGAACCAACCACAGGAAATCGTCATCGATACCAGTCAAGCCGGCACCTACAAGTTTGCCTGTGGCATGGACATGTTCCGGGGGAAGGTGGTCATCGAGCCATGAGTATCAAAAACCGTTTCGTCTTCTCGCTGATTCTCTCCCTCCCCATGTTGGTTGAAATGGTGGCAGCCCCCTTCGGCTTCATGCTTCCCGGTGGCGCCTGGACGATGTTTCTCCTCACGACCGGGATCATGGCCGTCTCCGCCCGGCCCTTCATTCAAAGTGCCTGGGCCGCCTTTCGCCACCACCACGCCAACATGGACACGCTAGTCGCCATCGGAACTGCGACGGCCTACCTCTATAGTGTTTACGCGATGCTCACGGGCAGGGCCGTCTTCTACGAGAGCGCGGCGTTCGTGATCACCTTCATCCTCCTCGGCCAATACTTCGAAGAAAAAATGAAGCACTCCGCCTCAGGAGCTGTAGAAAAGCTGATCGGTCTCCAAGCCAAGAGTGCGGCCGTGCTCCGCAACGGTCAGTTCATCCAGGTTCCCTTGAGTGACGTCATGGTCGGTGATACGATTCGCGTCAAACCTGGCGAAAAGGTCGCCGTCGATGGCACCATCGCCGACGGCCACTCGAGTATCGATGAATCCATGGTGACTGGCGAAAGTATGCCCGTGACCAAGCAGGCTGGCGACCACGTCATCGGCGCCACCATCAACGGCACCGGAACCTTTACGTTTACCGCCAGCAAAGTTGGCGACGACACCCTTCTGGCGCAAATCGTTGAGATGGTCAAGAAGGCCCAAACCAGCCACGCACCCATTCAAAAGACCGTGGACCGGGTCGCCGACATTTTCGTCCCCACCGTCCTAATTGTGGCCATCCTCACCTTTACCGTCTGGTATGTCGTATTGGGTGCCAGCCTCGTCAACGCCATGTTATTCGCCGTTTCAGTTATCATCATCGCCTGTCCCTGTGCACTGGGAATCGCCACGCCAACAGCGTTGATGGTCGGTACCGGCCGTAGTGCCAAGATGGGGATCCTCATCAAAAACGGTGAGGTTCTTGAGGCGGCCAACAAGATCAAGACGGTCGTGTTCGACAAGACCGGAACGATCACTGAGGGACATCCTCAAGTCACCGACATCGTGGGTGGACCCGAAGTCCTTCAAGTGGCCGCCAATCTGGAGGTTGCTTCCGAGCATCCCCTAGCGACCGCCGTGCTGGATAAGGCCAGTAGTGCCGGTCTCACCCCCGTTGCCGCAACTGATTTCCAAGCCATTCAAGGTAAGGGTGTGCAGGCCACGGTCGCTGGCCAAGCTGCCTTCATCGGTAACGAGAAGCTCCTCGACCACTACACCCTCACACCAGAACTGACGCAGCAAATGACGCAACTGCAAAATGCCGCCAAGACGGTCGTCATCGTTGGCCGTGCCGACCAAGTCATCGGCCTGATTGCCATTCAAGACGCACCCAAAGTCAGTTCAGCCGGTGCCATCGCGGCGCTCAAGACACGCGGTCTGCGGACCGTGATGCTGACCGGAGACAACGACCGGGTAGCCCGAGCTATCGCGGATCAAGTCGGTATCGATGAAGTCATCGCCAACGTCCTGCCTGGTGACAAGGCATCGGCCATCACACGGTTGCAGGCCGATGGTCCCGTAGCCTTTGCGGGCGATGGGATCAACGACGCACCAGCCCTGACGACCGCCGACGTCGGCATCGCCATGGGTTCCGGCACCGATATCGCTATCGAAGCCGGGGGCATCGTCCTGGTCAAAAACGACCTGCAGGATGTGGTCCGCGCCCTCGAACTCAGCCAAAAGACTTTCAGCCGAATCAAGTTGAACCTCTTCTGGGCGTTCATCTACAACACGCTGGGAATTCCCGTGGCAGCCGGACTCTTCGCGGCACTCGGACTCATTCTCAGCCCGGAGATTGCCGGCCTCGGCATGGCACTCAGCTCACTTTCCGTGGTCGCCAGCTCGCTGCTCTTGAACAAGTCTAAGCTCACGTCCACCGTTACGCCGACCACCAAAGTCGCCTAAGGAGGGCCAACCATGACTGAAAAATTCTGGCAAAAGGACACCTGGACCACCATCGCAGTTGCGTTAGTTTACGTGATTGCGGCGATCGGGATCGGTTCCTTAATCGCCCATTAATTTAAACAAAAATCGTGTTGCCTAGCGGGTAAAAACTATCCGGTAAGCAACACGATTTTTTTCATGTTTAGAAATTATTGGGTCGTTTCTCAGTCTAAATGGTGTGCCTAATTGACTGACAATTGTTAGTCAGCCGCCCCCAACGCCTGCACAATGGCGTCTTCAATACTCTCTGGCTTGGTAATTGGTGCATAGCGGTCGATCAACTGACCATCCCGCCCAACCAAGAATTTAGTGAAGTTCCACTTGATCCGACCGTGACCGGCCGTGGCTTTCAGGTAAGTAAACAATGGATCTTCGTTCTCACCATTCACGCGTACTTGCTTGGTCATGGGAAAGGTCACGCCATAATGTAGCTGGCAGAAGTCACTCGTCGCTTCGTCGGAGTCCAGTTCCTGGTGAAACTGATTCGACGGTAATCCCAGGACTTCTAGGCCCTGATCATGGTACCGTTTGTACAATGCTTCGATTCCCTCTAGCTGCGGTGCCAGGCCACACTTGCTGGCCGTATTTACGATTAAGACAACCTTTCCCTGATAATCAGTAAAGTCGATTGTTTGACCACTCATTTCAGTTTCGGAAAAATCATAAATCGTTGCCATTCGAAAACTTCCCTTCTTGAAACGATTGTGCATAATCTAATTATACACTAATTAGTTTCGAAGGGCTGCTATTCTGCCGCAGGATAGACTGTCGCAAAGCTGCCATTCCAGATGCTTTCATGGTGCTTGCAGATTACGGTCGCACTGAGTTCCGGTGTATCGAAGGTGGTACTCATGCCAGCCATCGTAATCATGTCGAAGCCGCGGTCGTGGCCGACCCGAAACGCCGTATCCACGCAGTATTCCGTCTGCAGGCCACAGACTTCCACGCTTTCAGTCAGAGTGTGGTGCAAGCGATCCGCCAGACCAGTCTCGTAGAAGGCATCCGTATGATACTTCAGAAAGACGGTATCATCGGCCTGTCGATGCAGGCGCGCATCGAGGCGCCAGGCATCGCTACCGTAAGCCATTTCATCATCGGTGTGTTGCATGAAGATGACCGGTCGCTCTTCGTCGTGGTATATATCGAGACGCTCGTTGATACGATCCACCAGCGCGGCGTATCCCGCGGCCTGGCTCAGTCCGTTCTGAACATCGATTACTAATAGTACATCTGCTTGTGGCATGGTTGTCATCCTTTCAGTACTTAGTTGTTTTGAGTGTAGCACGATCCTCTTAAGATTACCCCTTATACTTATTACTAATGTAAAAATCGCCGTTTCAGTCTCATCTCTTTTTCGAAATCATCAAAAAAATCGTCTGCACCCGGTTAAGGCATGCAGACGATAGTGATTCAATACATTAATGATTTTTTGTTTTTATCAATCATGCTTGAAGAAATTCGACTTTTTCACTTTTCTTCCAGTATACTTGAAGAATTCAGAAGTACACTCAGCCTACCGGTAAAACCCAACCGCATCCAGCGTATAGGTCCCGGCCGTCACCGCAATCGTGACATGGTGTTTGACGGCAGACAACCCCAAGAAGACGGCATTCTCCACCTTATCGGCCGCCCGCTGTGGTTCGAAGTTTGGAGCCAACAGGTGACCATCGACCTTGACCGTCAAACGACTAGCTGCGACCTGCTTGCCATATAGCGCAAAGCCGGTCCCGGTGAAGTCAAACGCGACCTGAGTTTCCGCGCCGGCAGTTCCCGTCGACAGAGTTCGGTTCCAAATCGTATTGCCCAACCCACAAACGTGTTGCCAGTCACCACGGTACGTGACCCGCTCATCCAAATCGTCGAGCCGCTGATACTGGACACCATCCGCCACATCGTTCTTCTTGACGACAATCTGGGTAATCTCCGTGTGATAGTAGCCGGTTCCCAGCTTGACGCGCCCGCTGTAGTGCGGATTGTCCGTATCCACAAAGGTCAATACGGTCTGGCCGTCGATGCTCGCCGTCAGCTGATTGCCGCTGACGCCAAAGCTCAGCTGGTGAATCTGCGTCAGGTCCAGACCATCCACGTACCCCAAAGCCACGACACGATCATCTTTCAGCAACTGACAACTGCCATCCGTGGCCACCTTGAAGACGTACGGTGCACTCTCCAGCCGCCCCTTGACGTCCGTCACCTGATACAGGCCGATGCCAAAGTAATTGCCGGTCGGCGAATTCTGCTGGGTCGTGTCGTCGAATTTCACGGAAACCATTACGGTGTAATTGCACCAGCGGTCATCCCCCAGCGTCAGGTTCGGCGCATAGGAATATTCCCAGTCCAGCGCACGTTGCGCCTCGGTGATCTGCTGGCGCAAGACCCCCTGACCATGACGCTGCTCGACTTCAAAGGCCCCACCCTGATCCGTGGTGTAACGCGGTGTGCCGCCCCGAGTCGTCTGGTAATCCACCGCGTAACCGAAGTCATCCTGATAGAAAATATCTTGGCTATCCGCCACGTCCAACAACGTATTGGCCACCGGTGCCGTCTGCCGGGTGTAAAGAACCTCGGGATCAGTCCTCAGATCCAGCGTCGTTGCGGTCACAATACTGTGGGGGCGAACGAGCACCGTCAGCTTGCCGGCCGTAGCCGTGAGTGTTTCCCGTTGTTGTTTCAACCCGCTATCGTAAGCTTGTCCCAGTTCCGGGCCGCGACTCTCCCACACCGTGACTGGCTTACCGACTGCTGGTAAATTGACGAGTGATAGCGTGTATTGCCGTGAATACGCACTATCGTTGACCAAGACTGTCGAAAAGTCCTGTTTATCCGGCGCCACCAGCGTCAGATAACTCGGTGCGTCCGTGTGGCTATCCAGATTCTCCGTCCCACCAACCTGACTGTCGCAGGCACTCGGCAAGTAACGCCAAGGGTTGCTCTCGTGCCACCCGGCTTGGGCGAAGTCCGTGAAGTGCTTCATGACCTGCAGCCCCACGTTGTCGACCTCAAAGTACCCAGACCATGGATGACTCGCCGTGATCAGCTCCTTGTGGCTGTAGTTGACCCCGGGATAGTAGGCCGAAACGGCTGGCTGGAAGATGTAGAAGGTCCGCCGAGAATTCACGTAGCTCTTGATCAGCCGGTTAGCCACATCCAGACCACTCTGTTTGCCGCCAATGCCATCACCGGAGCTGGCCCGTACCCGATATTTACCAAAGGTCATCGGCGCAATGCCCTCGCTGTACCAAACCTCGTGTTGGTGGTCATCGGCCAAGCGTTTGTATTGATTATGAGGTCCATCATCGGTATTGTAGTGATATCCGACTGCCGTAACCTGTTTGAGTAGCTCACGATCATTCAGCATAGTATTACCAAACTCGGTCTCGTAGTTCTGGTCGGCCGCAATCAGCTTGATCTGGTGGTAACGTGCCACAGGAAAGTCCGCCGGAAAATCAGTGTCGTTATGCAACCGATCGGCAAACCATTTGATCCAGCGATACATGGGATGCTTCGTCTCGTTTCTGTCCGGGTCCACGTAATCGAAGAGGTAGCCAAACTGCTGGTATGCCGCCACGATGGTCTGCTTGTAGAGCTGATACATCGGTTCGTAAGCCGCCTCTGGAACGTTATGATCGGGGTCGGCACTCTTGACCGGGGCCCACAATGGCCGCAGGTATCCGGGTTCACCCCATCGTAGCAGACTAGTCTTCAGCTGGGGATTCAACTTTTTGGCATCGGCAATCAGCTGGTAGCCGGCACCCCGTAGGACGTTGGCCGGCTCATCGACACTGCGTTTGGTCGCCGGTTCAGTCCCAGACGACGTGTTCGCATCATCCCCGAGCTCTAGCTTGACCATTGACATTAGGGGGTGCTGTCCCCCGAAGAGAATTTCTAAGATCTGCTGGTAACTCTTGGGCTGTTCCCACTTGTAATCCAGCAGAAGTCGCGACGAGTTGTTGCAGCTCAAGTACCCGAACCCCTTGAAGGTATTGGCATCCTGCGCCGACGCATCCAGCAAATCACCATCAATTGTTACCTGTGTTGTATTCATGTCTGATCACACACTCCAATCTATCAAAGGTGAAGAAATTTAGAAGTTTCAAGTTTAGTAAACGTTTTTCCGAAATTTACGGCTATAATAATTATAAGGAATGGAATACATAGCATATAAATAAATCTAATCGAAGGAGGACTACCCGATGACAACCATCAAGGACGTGGCGAAAAGCGCCGGCGTATCGGCATCTACCGTCTCTCGCATCCTAAATTACGATGCCACCCTCGCCGTCAGCGAAGACACCCGGCGCAAGGTCCTAGAAGTCGCCGAAAAGTTGCAGTACAAGAAGAAGCCCAAGAAGGCCAAGCAGTCCGGAACGAAGATTGCCGTGGTCCAGTGGCACTCCGACAAGGAAGAACTCAACGACCTGTACTACTACCAGATTCAGTACGGCATCGAGACCAAGGCCATGAGTGGCGGCGTTTCGGTCGATACTATCTCATTTAATAATATCGCCAACATCGACCTGACCGGCTACTCCGGCATCATCGCGGTGGGTAAGTATGATGAATCCGAAATCCACCGATTGGCCGGCTACCACAAGCCGCTGGTCTTCATCGGGGAGAACTATCTACTCTACGGCTTCGACAGCGTCCAGAGTGATTTCCTAACGCCCATCAACTGGATCATCAATCACTACCTAGCTGAAGGTATCACTGATATCGGCCTGATTGCCGGTCAAGAGAAAACGCTGACCGAGCACAACGCTGTCTACGATCCCCGCGCCACGACCTATCGCAACCGACTCGTCCACGAGGGTCTCTTCAACCCCGACTTCCTGTTCACGGGCAGTTACGGTCCGGACTCCGGCTACCAATTGATGGAACGCGCCATCACCGAGCTGAAGGAGGACTTACCACACGCTTTCATCATCGGCAGTGACTCCATGGCAATTGGGGCGCTGAAGGCCCTGAAGCAACACGACATCGCCGTCCCAGATCGCGTCAACATCATCAGCTTCAACGACGTGGCAATTGCCAAGTACGCCTACCCGGCGCTGACGACGGTCCACGTCTACACGGAAATCATGGGCGAGCGGGCCTTCGACCTCCTGCAGGAGCAGATCAAGGATGCCAACAAGATCCCGGAATCCGTGGTCATCAGTACCCGCATCATCAAGCGAGACAGTAGCATCTAATACACCGCTACACCGGTTAGCGACCTTCAAAAACAATCCCACAATTAAAATAAAACCGCAGTAAATCCAAGGTTCTCAACACCTGGTTTACTGCGGTTTTTAGCTGTTTAATTGGTCTAAATTGTTTAGAAACCGACATCGCTAAATTTCCACAAAAACCTAGTCAAGGTTTCCTCAACGTGATGAAATCATTGATAACTGACCTCACACAATTTTATAAAATATCCAAGAAAGTCGAATAACTTTGAACTAACACAACGTCAGCCGTGAGGGCGGTGAAAATCAACTCAGCTGTGGGAATTCCCTTAGCGGCTAGGCCGCTTAGGGAATTGGTGCCTTTGAGACTAGTCTCTCAGAGGATCAAAGCAAGCCTAAAGACCGCTCTATGGCTTTAGGCGCCCGCCCTCAGCGTTCCAGTTGATTTTCACCGCCCGGCAAGGCGCAAGGAAGCGTTAGTTCTTAAAGTTATTGTCGATGTCGAGCCAACGATGGCGGAGGTAGAACGCCGCTTCCTTCGGCTGACGGTCCCGCGTGAATAGGCCCTTCTTATTCCCATTGACCCGCATGTTCCCTTCAACCGTTTGAAAATCGGCCAGGTTCCAAGGCTGTTCCCCCCGAATGAAGTCATAAGAATCGAAGACCCGGTTGAACATCTGTAGCAGCTCAATCTGATACTCTTCGCTCCACATCACGGAAGGCAACTTGTGCAGGCCCGGCTGAGTATCGGCGCCATATTCGGAGAACACAACGGGTTTGTCGATATCCGAGGCTGCCCACTTGTCGAGTTCCTCACGCAGACCGGCTTCGCCATCGGAAATTTCGTAGCCCCACTTGTGGTACCAACCAGGATAACGGTTCAACAGGTAGAAGTCAGGGAACTGCTTGCAATAAGAGGTGTCGAAGGTGTCATCTTCATTCAACGTAAAGGTCCGTGGCCGTTGATCAGGGTCCAAGGCCTTGGTGGCCGCAAACATCTTCTCAAAGTACGGCACAGCAGACTTGCTGGACGTATCGGGCTCATTGAAGAGGCTCCAGGCCAAGACACTCGGGTGATTCTTATCCCGGTGGATCATGTCGGTTACTTGATCGAGATGCTTCTTGTAAAGCTCCTCAGTCCAGTCACCGTCAAAGAAGGACTGGTCGAGGCCCCCGAGGAAACTGGCCGCCGCCATCTTAAACCCAACGGCGGGCACCTCATCGATGATCAGGAAGCCTTCGCGGTCGGCAAAGCGGTAAACCTCTTCGTCGTAAGGATAATGCGACGTCCGGAAGGAGTTGGCTCCCATCCATTTCATCAGCTCGAAGTCGCGCTTTTCCACGTTAAGATCGAAGGCACGACCGGCATAGATGCTGTCTTCGTGCCGCCCGAAGCCTTTGAGGTAAACGGGTTGACCGTTGACTTCGATCTGGTGTCCAGCAATGGTGATTGTCCGAATCCCAATCTCATCGCTGTATTCATCGATTAAGTTGTCGTTGGCCGTGACTTGAATCGTCAGCGTATAGAGGTGGGCGTCGCGCACGTTCCATAACTGTGGGTGCTGCACGACGAGGTCCCCGGTTCGGCCATTACTAGTAGCCACAATTTGGTCGTCCTTATCACGCAATGTGACGCTCACGCTACCGACGGATTGACTGGTCGTCACGGTGTAATGAACCGTGGCCAAGTCATCCCCCAGCGTAGAAACGGCGGTGTAGTCCACCACGTGATTCTCCGGTGTAGCGACGAGATGGACGCTACGATTCAGGCCGGAGTAATTGTAAAAGTCAAAGAACGGCTTCACCATTTTCTTCCCGTTCTTCAAGACAGCTGTATCACCAGCTGGCAAGGCATCGCGGTGCAACTCGTTGTTCATCTCGAGCACAACTAAGTTTTCCTCGTCAAATTTCACGGCACTGGTAATGTCGGCGAGAAACGGCAGAAAGCCACCCTCGTGACTACGGATCTCCTGACCGTTGACGTAGACCGTAGCGCGATGCGTAGCGGCACCGAACCGCAGGCCAATCAGCTTACCGCGCAGTGAGCCGGGGACAAAGACCCGCTTGGCATACCAGAAATCGCCAGTGTATTCACGAGAATCCTTGTCCGTAAAGAAGTCGTTGAAGCTGGCCGGAACGGGCATCTTGATTGGATCGGGTAATTTTGCGGTCCAATTGTCAGCCAGTCCCTGGCTTTCACGGTCAAACTCGAAGTCCCAGAGACCATCTAGCTTCTGGTCAAAGCGGCATTTATTGGTAAGTGGATAGAGTAACTCTTGCTCCATAATGTCTGATTCCTCCAGATTCTATTTAAATTCATCCAGGGTGACCTTGGTGGTCTGCCCATTCAATGTCATTTCAACGCGGTTCCCGACCAACGCAATGGTTGGCATCGCAATCTCACCATTAGCATCCAGGCTCTCCAACTCGCGGTCCCCCAGATAAAGGGAAACCAAGGTGTACTTTCCAGGCTTCAAGATCCCGGTCTGTAGCGGAATCTTCGTCTTAGGGAAGTAGATGTTGGTGTTGGGTTCCGGCACGGACAGTTCCACCTTTAAGTTATCTGACAGGCCAACTAACCCGGTGATGCCGACCCGCGTCTGATAGAAGACGGCATTCTTGGCTTTGACCGCCACCTCGTGTTCGCGAGGATCGCCGCTATCGGGACCGGCGAAGCTTCCTTCAGCCACGTGTAATTCCCGCGCGGTATCAATCTGGTGAATCCGCACGTGCCATGGCATATCTGGAATCACGTAATTCTTAATATCCACGTCATCCCATGGTTGCCAGTCGGAGTAAACGTAATCGTCATGGATCTGGTAGTCCGAATACTTGAAGGCCGTCCGCCAGAAATTCTCGGATTCGGAGACCGCCAGTGTGTTGTCGAAGGCCCCTTGCTTGAGTAATACGGAACCCTTAGGCGTACTGAATCCAAACGATGAGGAGTACACGTACTTTTCGTATTTGGCAGCACCGGCAGCGTGTTCGTGGGAATGTTGACCGGCAGTAAAGGACTGGACTTCCATCCCGGTCTTACTGTGAGCGACCAACATCCGTGGCTCTGGCTGCTTCTTGAGGGGTTCGAACTTAAAGTCGTCACTTTCCGGCGTCGTCCAGAATGGATCGTCATCGGGAAGTGCGTAGAAGATAAAGGTCTTGAGCGCCCAGTAGGCCGAAGCGGGACCGTTGTAGCCTTCCGCGAAGACCATGTTCGGATAGGCGTAGCCGATAGGAATCAGGCCGTCCGTCGTGAAAATATTCTGGTGGAACCACCAGCGTAAGTTATTTAAGAGTAAATGCTTGATGTCACCCAGCGCATACCCCTCTGGTAAGTCAATGTGCGCATACGCTGCAACCGCCCAGAAGGCCGCTTGGGCAAACCGGTAGTCGAGGCTCCGGCCATAAGGTAAGGCCGCCCCATCCGCCGCAAACCAATTGGCATAACTCGGCACGAAGGCCTTGGCACGTTCCCGCAACAAGGTGGCTTCATCCCCCTGCCAGTCGGTCAGGCCAACCGTCAGTAAGGTGAAAAACTGGTAAGCAAACGGAATGTAATTGTCGATTTGATTCTTATACCCATCGTAGGACCAGCCGTGGTCAAGGTAGTGGGTATTGGTGATGGCGTAATCGTCGGCAACCAACTGTGAATGGTCGGCGTAACCGGAGTCCGTGATAAACTTGTTGACCATGGCCTTGAAAAACAGCCAGTTGGTCTTCGGCACGACCTTGTCATTGACCTGATCCATCCAATCCACGATCTGCTTCTGTTGCGTCGTTGAGAGACTGTCCCAGAAGTTAGGCTTGGTTTCGTATAGAAAGGCCGTCAACGCGCCCATTTCCACGAAGAGTTGATCGTAGTCGCCGAGGTCACCACCCCAGTAACTGTCTGATTCGGGGTCAACACCGGCAAGAATCCCCTGCGTGGTCATTTCAAACCAGTCAGGGTAAGCCTTGACGTTCTCCGCGTTGCTGAAGAAGGGACCGAGGCCCCACAGCAAGCGCATAAAGCCTTCAATTTCAGTCTTATCTTGAAGGTAGACCGCCCCACTATCACTCATGCGGAAGCGACCCTTTTGTTTCTGCTGACTCAGGACGTCCATCGCTGGGTTAAGAATGTCCAACAGTGCCGACTTCACATCCGCCTTACTGCGGAGTGGGTTCGCTTTGATTTGTTCGTTGAATAACTGTCGTTTCAAGTTAAGTCCTCCTTTACTCATCTTTCAGGTAAAAATTTCCGCCTGCGGTTGCCAGAGATTCTGCCGCTGTGGGGATCACCTCCAGCCAAAGTACGGGCTGTCGGCTCGGCTGGCGCCATCTCTGGCCTCCTCCGGCTAATCCTGTTTTCACCCCATAATAATCGCTTAATTCGTATAAAGCTTAGTAAACCGTGGTATCACTAATAATTATCCGTAATGATTAGTACACTTCAATCACTTTTCGAAAAAGGCTCTACGCCGTTAGTGACATAGAGTCTTCCGTACGTTTGCTAATAAACGTCTCTTTTTCCTAACATCATTTAATCTGGCAAAACTACCGAACCCGTTTGATCATGGCAATGGCAATCCCACCGACTAATTCCATGGCAATGGCAAAGATGAAGATGGCACCGTAACCAAAGGCGGCAACGATAGCTGAAGCCACCATGGCACCTAACATCTGGCCTAACGTGTTGGCCAAATTGATCAGCCCTAAGTCTTTCCCGGCAGTGTCAGATGAAGGCAAAACGTCCATGTTCAAGGCACCATCGACAGAGTTGTATAACCCATTCCCGAAGGCAGCGATGACGGCATAAACGAACATTGCCCATGGTTTTTGAACAAACAGTGGAAACAATGCAGCGAAACCTAAGGCAAAGGTGGCAATCACAACTGGTGCCTTAACCCGGTTCAGCTTGTCGGCCAATGGTCCCCCAATCAAGGCGAAGATCACACCGATGATTAACATAATTGAGGAGAAGATGGAAATTGATTTCCCAGCTTCACTCGTTCCTTGACCAATGTAATCGGTGAACAGGAAGAGTAAGAAGGTCGTGACGATGGTTGACCCAACAACCATGAAGAACTTACCCGTCAAAGCTAAATAGAAGTCCCGTGCGTCATGCGTTGGGAAGAAGAAGTACTTCTTTAAAGTGTCCTTGTTGATGGCAACTTTAGGTTCGTCCAAATTGCCCTTTTCTTGAATCAAGAGCAAGTGAATGATGGCCAAGACAACGGTACTGCCGGCCATGAAGTAAATCCCCATCTTAACGTTACCCAAGAATTGAGCCGCTAACAGCGCAAACCCTTGTTGGGCGATGGTAAAACCGACCCCGTAGAAAGTCGAAACAGTTCCCCGCCATTTTGGTGCGACCCGGTCCGATATTTGCGGATATATCGCCGCAGCAATGGCATTTTCGGCCGCAGCCGCGATGATCCAGATCAGGATGATGGCCATGATTGATTTAACATTGGCAATGACGACCAGTGAAATCGCGATGGCAATCGTGCCGACAACGATATAAGGCTTCCGTTTCCCAAAGCGGGTCCGGGTAACATCTGAGAATGCCCCGAATAACAGGTTGGCAATCGCCCCAGTGATGGAAGCGACCGTGGCTAAAATCCCAACGGCCCAAACCTTATGTACAGGGTCCAATTGCGCGAATAATTGCGGGATTAAAACACTTCTAGTGGATCCAATTGGCCCGTACCAGCATAATGGCGCCAAAAACATAGCGGATGAAACCATCCAAGGCAGCTTAGGTTGTTCCTCGTCTTTAACTTTGGCGTTGGTAACGACCCCGACACCAGCCTTGACAGCCTGCTTGTCCGTCTTATCTTCTTTCGACATTATTTCTCACTCCTAAGTATGTATAGATTTTGTAAGGGCTTTCTTTTTCCGTATTTAGTGGGCTCCCTTGAATCGAACATCGGGAGCCTTCTCAGAGTTACTAAATTGCGGAAAGTAAAAGCGCTTACAACTGGATTATAACGCTTTCATTTTGCAAAGTATAGACGTTATTTAGTAAAACATCATGAAGTTTTATGGTTATTTACTAAACATACTATTAGACCGGCTTTCGAGCTACTAAAATTTTTAATTAAAAAAGCAACGGCCGCCACACTAGCACCGCTACTCCCTCATCTCATTCTTCATTGTCATATTATCAGCTTGTGTTGCTAGTTTGGTGAGCTAACTCTTAGTATCAGCACACCTGGCGGATGAAGCCACTACATCTGCAAACAAATAGTTACTAAATAACTCGTCTTACTGATCAGATATTTTCGCATCTTTACGTAACTTCTGCAGGTCCTCAGGCCGTACTGCTAATTTAACTTCGCCTGTTTCTAAATTGACCTCCGCTGTCACTTTGACCGTCTTCATCATGACACTTGTCACGTGACGCACAATTTTCACAGGAAATCCGCCGGCTAAAACCTCATATTGTTGGTGCACTGGTAAGCCCTCCCAGGTCATGTTTGCCCACAGGATAACACACTCTTAGGTTCATCCCCCGGTAGCACGCCTTACAAATATCCTAATACCCATTTAAGACCGGAACCCACCACTCTAGAGCATAAAAAGCACCGGGACGGCTGTTTTCACCATCCCGATGCTTCCTGATTCGCCCAATTAGACTAATGCCAGCACCGCGAAGTTAATCACGAATAGCGCCGAGACAATCCAGATTAAGCCGTGAACCTCTTTAGCCTTGCCTTCGACCGTCTTGACCAGACAGTAGAAGATGAACCCAGCCGCGATTCCGTAGGTAATGTTGTAAGCAAACGCCATGATAAACGACGTCATGAAGGCTGGAATTGCCTCGCCAAAGTCGTGCCACGGAATCTTACTGAAGGAACTCATCATCATGATGCCGACCAGAATCAGTGATGGCGCAATGGCAGCCGTTGGAATGATCGACAGCAGTGGTGAGGCCAATGAACTCAACAGGAACAGGATGGAGACGACCACACTGGTCAACCCGGTTCGGCCACCCGCGCCGATTCCCGCGGAACTTTCTACATAGGTCGTCAGGTTAGATGTCCCGAAGATGGAGCCCACCCCGGTCGCAATAGAATCGGCGAACAACGCCTTATCTAACTTCGACTTGAACCCGGGTTGTGCTTCCAGTTCCAGCTCCCGTTTGCCGGAGAAGATTCCCGTCTGCCGACCGGTTCCAATGAAGGTTCCCAGCGAGTCAAAGGTATCGGAGAGACTGAAGGACAGAATCGTCATCAACACCAGGATCACCCGATTATGCTCGGCAAACAGCGAGCCCATCCCCTCGGACGAGAAGGCTGCCAGGAAAGTCGTGCCCAATTGATGAAAGGATGACCCAATCGAATAGCCACTCGCGAGGTGCAGGTTCGTCACGCCCATGGGAATTCCGATAACCGTTGTCGTTAAGATTCCAATCAGTAAGGCACCCGGCACTTTCCGCACCTTAAAGATCACGGTCACGACCAGACCAATAACGGCCAGAATCAATGCTGGGGAATTGAACACTTCCAGCGCTGGCGTGATACTCCCGTTGGTCACGACTGAACCGATACCGTGCTTGAAGGTCTCCTGTGTAGCGTTAAACGCCTTGCCATTGACTGTCAGGATGCTGCTAGCATCGCTGGTGAACTGCAAGAAGTTTCCGTTCTTCAATCCCACGTAGGCGATGAACGCCCCAATCCCCCCACTGATAGCAAGCTGGAGGTTGACCGGAATGGCGGAAATCAGCATTTTCCGAATCTTAGTCGCCGTAATAATGATGTTAATAATGCCACAGAAGAATACTAACGCTAGGGCCTGTTGCCAAGTAAAGCCCAGCCCCATAACCACGGTGTACGTGAAGAAGGCGTTCAACCCCATCCCCGGTGCCAACGCATACGGCACGTTCGCAAACAATCCCATGACTAAGGTTCCAGCAACGGAAGCGATAATCGTCGCGAGGAAGACCGCCTGTTGCGGCATTCCCGTCTGTCCCAGGATCTGGGGGTTAACGAAGAGAATATATGACATGGCGAAGAAGGTCGTGACCCCCGCACCGATTTCAGTACCAACGGTGGTTCCTGACTCTTTGAGCCTGAAAAACTTATCCACGGTGGATTCCTCCTATAAAATACGAACATTAAATAATAAATAAAAGATAATTGTCAGCTTCTATATGGAGAACTATACCAGATTATGCTGAATAAGCCAAGAAAAACATATGATACACGAACTTAACAGGTTCTGGCACCATTGATGTTGGCACACCACTAACGGCCTTCCCCCCAAAAAAGTAGGCAACTAAAAAACGCCAGCAAGCTGACTGTAATCAACTTGCTGGCGCCTCATTTTAGCATTCAATTTAGATTCTATCCGCTAACCTTCGCCAAAGTTTTCTGAACCTTACGTGGCTTCTCTTGACGACCAATCAATAATAGTCGTAATGTATTTAGGACGGCAATCAGCGTCACACCCACATCGGAGAAGACCGCCCACCACATGGTCGTGATACCAAAGGCGGCCAGTGTCAGGAAGAGAATCTTGATGCCAAGGGCAAACACAATATTTTCCCAAACAATCTGTTTGGTTCGCTTGGCAATCGCAATCGTTCGTGGAATTGCCAGGGGATCATCGTTCATCAGCACCACATCGGCCGACTCAATGGCGGCGTCGGAACCCAACGCGCCCATGGCAATCCCTACATCGGCACTGGCTAAGACTGGCGTATCGTTTAACCCATCACCAACAAACGCCAACTTTTCTTTAGACCCTAATTGGGCTTTCAAAGCTCCCATCTCAGCCACCTTATCCTGTGGTAGTAGCTCCGTTTTAACAGCATCGATGCCAATTTGTTGGCCTACAGCCTGGCCGACCTGGCGATTATCCCCGGTCAACATGACCGTATGTTTCACACCGTCCTGCTTCAGCGCGCGCAGTGCTGGTACCGTGTTTTCCTTAATCGCGTCAGCAACTTCAATGGCCCCTTGGTACTGGCCAGCTAACGCAACGTAGACCATGGTCCCGGTCGTACCTTCTGGTAAATCAGTCATTACGCCAACTTGGCGCATTAGCTTGGCATTCCCCACGTAAAGTGGCTGTCCATCTTGCGTAGCCTTCACACCCAGCCCAACTAGCTCTTCAGCGGCCGACTGATTGTCAGTGCTCAGACCGGCCATCGCCACGATCGACTTGGCAATGGGATGTGGGGAAGCTACTTCGGCAGTCGCTGCCAGCTTAATTAACGCCGGCTTACTGAGCCTGACCGGGGCCACATTGACCACGGCAAATTCGCCGCGCGTCAGCGTTCCCGTCTTATCGAAGGCCACCGTTTTCACCTGATTCAAGGCTTCCAAGTAGTTGCTGCCTTTGATGAGCACCCCACTGCGTGATGCCGCACCTATCCCGCCAAAGTAACTGAGCGGCACGGAGATGACCAGCGCACAGGGACAGGAAATCACTAAGAAGATCAGCGCCCGGTAGAGCCAATCGGCAAAGGGTTGGGCAAAGAACAGCGGTGGTACAATCGCCAATAATGCCGCCATCCCAACGACAGCAGGGGTATAAACCCGTGCAAATTTTGTAATAAAGTTTTCAGTCTTCGTCTTCTTATTAGTGGCATCCTGAACCAACTCAAGAATTTTGGCCACAGTCGAATCCGCGTAAGCTTTCTCGACCTGGAGCTCGATCACGCCATTGCTGACGATGGTCCCACTCAACGCCTGATCACCAGCAGCGACCATCGTTGGCTTCGTTTCACCAGTTAAAGCCTTGGTGTCCAAATAGGTCTCGCCACTCGTGACCGTGCCATCGGCGGGAACCTTTTCCCCTGGCCGCACGATGAGCGTGTCCCCCACTTTGATCTGGTCCGGTGTGATCTGTTGCGTATGACCGTTGACCACTAGGTTTGCGGAGTCCGGCCGAATCTTCAGGAGGGAAGTGATGGACTGCTTGGACTTGCTGACGGCAGAATCCTGGAAGAACTCGCCAATGCGATAGAACAGCATGACCGCAACAGCTTCAGGATACTGCTGAATCGCCAAGGCCCCAACCGTTGCGACCGTCATCAGGAAGGCTTCACCAAAGAGCTTACCATTAAACAAATCCTTCACGGCATCCACGAGGATTGGACCGCCCACGAGCAGGTACGCCAACAGGTATAGCCCAATTGTAACCGCTTTCAATAATGGTAAGAAACTGGCAATGGCGAGGAGCAACATACTCCCTAAGATCGTGGCTAAGTCACGTTTGGTTTCTGCTAATTTTAAATATTCCCGCATCGTACTCGCCTCCTAAAATTTGATATGAACGGTCGCTCATATGTATATGCTCATCATAACATATCTAAAAGGCGTGTCAACTGCTAAAGTGACCAAACTTGCATCAGTCTTTTATGATAAAATGAAAGCTATGGTGACTAATATGGAAAAACAAAATAATCAGCTTCCCACAACTACAGAAATTAAAAAGAGTGTTGACCTCTTTAAAACCTTTGGTGACGCAACCCGCTACCAGATTCTTTCGTTACTCTACCAAGGGAGTCGCACCGTCAGTGAAATTACGGCCGTCATGGACGTGTCGCAATCCGCCATCTCCCATCAGCTCAAGACCTTACGTCAGGCTGGATTGGTTGTCGGCAATCGCGATGGTAAGTTTATCAAATACACCCTCGCCGACGAACATATCTTTGAGATTTTCGAATTGGTTAAGGAACATATTCAAGAATAGTTAAAAAGAGTGGGACAAGAGGCGGTTAGCTGGCGAGCATTAAGGCTGCTAATCGAATAATCCCGAATTTGGATTATTTGGTTAGCAGTTTTAAGCGGAACCGGCTGCCTTTTGGCGCACGTTTCGGCCATATAAGATTGGGTAGCAAAAGGACCTGGAATTTTTCCCAGGTCCTTTTATGTTTAACTTTTGGTTTTCTGATAGACCTGACGTAGCCCCCGGACATCCGCCGGAGACAGGGACATTTTCCCTTGATCCAGCGGATACATGACTGAAGACCGGGCCATGCTGTGGTCAAGCCCTAGCGCGTGGCCTAGTTCGTGAATCGCCACGGAATCCTTAAACGCCAGCGCGTACGTAATATTCAAGCTGGCCGTCGCCTTGTTACGGATAGTCATCCCCCGAAAGCTGACCGTTTCTGTGATCTGCGGGCCGCCACGGCCGAGTTCTACGCTGGTCTGATTTCGGGTAACTTTCTTATGATAGGCGCCGAAAGTAATTTGATTTTCAGTTTGAGCTGCCTTCCCGGCCTTCAGGTGAACGATCCCCGTATGATTATAGACGTGAACTGCGTGGGTAAATGCCTGCCGCTCCTTAGCCGGTACATTCTTGGCAAAGTGATACTTGTAGGTCCGTTTCAGCTTCTGCCCCGCAACGATGGGTTCAATTGGCGTGCCGGTGGCCTGCTTCGTCTGCTTGTGACTGACCTGTTCCACTTTGACGGCAGATTCCGGTTGTTCAGAATGCGCTGACGCCTGGCCACTACCTTGCCGTTTCGTCGGTTGCTGGTGACCGCTAATCCAGCGCGTCACACCTGCTTGTAACTGAGTAACCTCACTGGGCACGTTGGAAAATGGGCCCCAGCCAGTCTTCGCAACGAGCACTACGACTACTAACGCAACGACTATTAGTAATCGCCTAACAACTTTCACACTGATCTCCCTTTCTCAATCCGTAATCTTGTTCGGGTTAAAACGACCCAATTAGTGTGATTTTACCTGGGTGCTGGGTGAATAGCAAGGCTTTCTCGAAACACAGAACAGCCTATCTCAACATTAAAAGTCGTGAATAAGTTGCCACGACCCTGTCGAATTGATTGGGTGCAACGGCCTGGTGAACAGCCGCCTGGTGCGCCGGTACCACTATCTCTTGCACAACTTGGTCAAAGTAGCCGGTAATCAGCCCCGCCACCGTTTGATCACTGCTCAGTAAGAACTCTCGGGTCAACATTGCCGGAATGATCTGCTGATCCTGCAAGACCATCAACTGCGGTAGCAACGTTGCGCTAAAGCACCCCACCGCCTGACCATCCTGGTAAAATTGCTGGAGTCGTTGACTATAATCGTGCCGAACGCGCATAAACTGCTGATAGAGCACCGGATAATCCTGCTTGAGGTCGCGTAAGAAGACGGTCGTCGTCGTTCCCAAGTAGGCAATATTCGCCGTAAAGACCTTAGGCAACGCCGCCGCAAATGCCGTTGGTTCAGCGATGTCCGTGGGAACCCGTAAATCCGCCACAAAATCTAGGTAACGCTGTACCATGGCCGTGATCACGCCATCTTTAGACCCGAAATATTGGTACAGTTTAGCCCGACTGACATGCATGATTTTGGCTAATTCATCGACCTTAATCCCAGCAAACCCATGAACAATCACGTTCTCCTGAACACTCATAATCATCTGTAGCTTGCGTTCTTCCTTATCGATCAATCCCGCCAGTCCCCTCTTTTTTGCCCATCATACCGTATTTCAGGAAATCAGACAAATTATATTATTTAGACGTTTTAAACAATAATAGTATATTTTGTATTGACTTCCATTAAAATCCAAGATATCTTTAAAGCAGTTAATTCGGTTCGCGAAGGGAGAAACGCATGCTTTCAATTGCCTTGGGTTTCGTTGGTTTACTGCTGTTAGACTTACTATCTATCTGTCTCTGTCTGGTCCAAGAGAACGTCGCCAGGCCAACTGCATTACCCCGGCCGGTAACAGTGCCCACCACTGATCAACAGATCTTCCTAAATCTACCACGGGAGACTTGGTGTCTCGATACTTGCGATGGTCTATGTCAGGACGCTTGGTACGTGCCGGCTACTGGAGCGTCGCACCACACGGTTCTTTTATTTCACGACTTCCGGGCGGATAAAGCTGGTATGGCGAACTATGGCATGCTGTTTCACCGTTTAAATTACAACGTCGTCCTCATCGACAATCGGGCGACTGGTCAGAGTGAGGGGAAGTATACCGGTTACGGTTACTTGGAACGCATCGACGCCCGCTGTTGGGTAGACATGACGATTGCCAAATTAGGGACCGAGACAGAAATCGTCTTGTTCGGAACGGCCATGGGTGCCGCCATTGTTGCAATGACTTGCGGATTGCCTTTACCGCCTAACGTCCGAGCGGCTATCCTGGATTCTTCCTACACTACCGCCATCGACGAGCTACGCTACCAGGTCAATCAAGCTTATCACTTGCCGGCCTTTACGGTTGGCCTGACGTCAAAGCTCGTCAAGCTTCAGGCAGGCTACTCCCTGGATCAGGCCAGCCCATTGGCGGCTTTAAAAAGCGCTCGTCTACCAATCCTGTTCATTCATGGCGCTGACGACGAGACGACGCCCGTTAAAATGGCTGACGAACTCTACACACACTATCGCGGTGCCAAAGAATTCTGTGTCATCCCCCACGCAGCCCACTTACAGAGCTACGCCACGGACCGAAAACAATATGTGACGCGGATAGTCGGATTCCTAGATCACCACGCGGCTTAAGTTCAATCCATCTCGCTGCTTGGCAACAAAATAGACGCAAAGAAACAGCATGCCTACCGATTGAAACTGGTAAACATGCTGTTTAATTGATTTTAGGTTTGGTTTATTTTTAAGAAGGTGCTAGGTTAGCCTGACACCGCTATGCCGTGACGTCTTCACGAATACGCGGTAACACCAAGCCCACAAAAGCCAGCAACATGCCCACGCTGAGGACGGCCATATACAACGGTAGCGTCTGAATGGCGCCGTTGTGCAGCCAACTCATCCCGTAGGTCAGCGCACTGACTAGTAGATAATAACCCAGACTGAACCAACCACTAGCGCTTCCCATAACCTCTTCGTAACCAATTAGCGCCCGGTTCAAGGCATTGGGCAACGTCACGTTGAGACCTAGAAAGGTCAGGAAAATCCCAGCAATCATGGCCACGGGCTGTTGCCAAGCAGCCGCTAAAATCAAGCCGCCACTAGCTACGACACTGAAGCTGAGACCCCGCAACGCCACCTGCTCCGGTGTCCAAAAATTCAACAGACGATTCACGAGCAAGGCTCCCAGCAGGCTAGCACTCGCTAAGACCAGGCCAAGCCAGCCGTACTGAACGGCCGAGTAGCCAAAATGGGTCATGAAGATAAAAGGTGCCTCAGCATAGTAGCTGAACAAGATGCCGTTGATGCCCCCGATTAAGAGGCCGTAGCCCCAGACGATGGGATCACGAAGTAGCCGGCACACGACCTGCCACTGGTGAACCTGCGGCAAGTGGCCGTCTCGCGGTTGCGTTTCTGGTAAGCAGCTCAGGGCGTACAACCCAACTGCCACGGCCATCGTAACTAGCGTCGCAAAGACACTGCGATAACCAAAGTAGGTCTGCATGACCCCACCGATTAACGGTCCCAGTGCCGGAGCAAGCGCCATCGCCGCACTGGTTCGCGCAAAGACCTTGGCCCCGGTAATCCCACTGAAACTTTCACGCATGATGGTCTGCGTCACGACCGAACCGGCGCTGGCTCCGAGGGCTTGCACCAATCGCCAGCCAATCAGAACACTGAACTGCTGGCTGAAGTACAGGCCCAAGTTGCCAACCAGATAAAGAGCAATTCCGGCCAGCATCGCCGGACGACGGCCCCATTTGTCGGCGAGTTGCCCCCAGAGGAGTACCCCCACTGCAAAGGCCACGAAGTAGGTACTCATCGTGAGTTGTACCTGATTGGCACTCACGGCAAAAGCCCGGCGCAACTGCGGTAGTACCGGGGTAAGAATAGATTCGCTGATTTGCGGAAAACCAACGAGGGTAATCATCAATCCCAGAGATGGGACCGATTGACGGACGTTTTTCATCGTTTTTCTCCTTAGAATTTACTTTACGGAAAAACGTCCTTGTCCGTTTGCGGGGACACACGCCATTAAGCTATTGAGAGTCATGGGTTTGCCACCCCTTTCTGTTCGATGTTTGATTTAGGTTACGGGAAATTGTCAGGCTTGTCAAGATAGGAGCACACTTGCTCACATCTTAAACTCCCAGTCTAACTGATTGACATATCACCCGTTTTCATGGATAGTCAGGTAGAACTCTAAGGAGGCCCCACCATCAATTCTGTTAAACCACTGCATATCGGTAAAGAAGTCGTTTTCCCATTGCCGACTAACATTGCGCCAACTGCCACCGCATACACTGTCACTGCAGGTCGCAACGGAGCCATCATTTACACGCCTGTCTCAGATTCCCCAAATACGCCTGAACGACACCCCTTATGATGATTGCTCTGGTTTCTACGAAAAAAGCCATCAAAAATAGGCCGGCCCGGATATCTATTCCAGGTCGACCTATTGCTGTGTTCGTAATTATTTGAGTAAGTACTTCGCATCCAAGTCATGATCGAACGATGTCAGAATCTTCGGACCCTCATTCGTAATCACAATGGTGTGTTCATACTGGCAACTCAGACTGCCATCAACCGTTGAAATCGTCCAACCGTCGTCGGCCGGTGCGCTACATTCCAAGCTACCCACGTTGATCATGGGTTCGATCGTAATGGTCATCCCCGCCTTCAACCGCGTGCCGTGACCCGCCGTGCCATAGTGAGGAACGTCAGGATCTTCGTGCATGGTCGGCCCGATGCCGTGACCAATGTAGTCGCGAACCACACCATAGCCCAGTTGATTTTCAGCGTAATCCTGAATTGCAAAGCCAATATCACCGATCCGGTTACCCACGACGGCTTGGTCGATTCCCAGGTAGAGGGACTTTAACGTCACGTCCATTAATTTTTGAACCTCAGCGGAAGCCTGTCCCACAACGAAGGCGTGGCATGCGTCGCTCAGGTAGCCGTGATAGTCGATGACCGTGTCGACCTTAACCAAGTCACCGGCCTTGATCAACTCGTCCTTGCTAGGGCAACCATGACAAATCACGTCGTTGACGCTGACACAGGTGGAGTACTTGTACCCCTCGAAGTTCAGCTCGCCGGGAGTGGCGTCGTGGTCAATGATGTATTTGTAGGAAAAATGATCGATATCCCAGGTCGTCATCCCGGGTTTGATGTAATCTGCTAGGGCATGGAACAGACCGGCCAGAATGTCGCCGGCTGCCTGCATCCCCTGAATTTCACGCGTTGATTTTAATGCTATCATGTTGCCTCCTGATGGTGAGTGTCATATAATTTCTGTCTTAAATCAGTATACCCTACTGAGAACCGGCTTCAACTGCAATTGTAAGTTTCAGCCAGAATTTAAGGCTGTAAATGAACCTCAAAGGGATCATCTTTCGCAAAACTAGTGTTGACAACGTTTTCATCTAATTTTCACACCTGAATATTCAAATGAAACGTGTTACAATCAATCTTGCTGTGTCACGAACGGAATTCATGTAAAAAATTCAAAAAAGGAGGTTCCCGCAATGTCACTCACAAAACGCGATATCCGCGACTACTTGATTGGGTTTACCCTAGTCTTGGTCATGGTCGGTATCGCCACTTGGCTTCACGATTACGAAATTATTCTGCCAGAAATCGGCGCACTCACTGCCGGTATGTGGATTTACCACAATCCGACCTGGGTCAGTCAGCCTTTCAAAATTTTCCTGGCACCATCTGGAACGGCAGTGATTGGGTTTATCGTCAATCAATTTCCCATCAGCTATCCCGAAAAAGTGGGCATCACGCTCCTACTGATTCTCCTACTGCTGAATGTGTTGCGCTCCACGTTGGCGCCGTCCTTTGCAACTGGGCTGCTACCAATTATTATCAATGCAACCCACTGGTCGTTTATTCTGGCCATCTTCGCGTTTACGCTGACGCTGATGATTGGGGTCCTCCTGCAGGGTCACTATAAGGGCTTACCCGCCGGCAAACCACTACGCTACCAGCACATGCTGGGCTTCGTGCTCGCGGCGGCCGTTTGGGTCGGTGCCGTCTGGATTGCTGGTTATCCACAGATGGCTGGTATTCCACCTGTTCTGGTCGTTTTCTTTGAAGTATCACAGGTGCCCAGTTACAGCGGCAGATTGGCCTTGCAACAGATCATCGCGCTGAGTGGTGCTGCGACCATCGGCGTTTTGGTCCATTTGGTTATCGCCTCGTGGCTCCTATCCGCATTAATCACGCTTCCTCTGGTCTTCATCCTGCTACAACTCCTACGAATCAAGTTGCCAGCCGCCTATGCCTTTCCATTGTTGGCACTGGTTCTTCCAGCAAATATGTTCCACACCTTACCGATTGCGGCGACTCTTGCGGCCTGCTACTTCTTGGGAACCGTCTTTGTTTACCGCAAGCTAGCGACATTACGTGGCTTGGCATCGGAAAATAACTAATTTAATTCTGATTGTGCGGACCAACTCTTCGGAGCTGGTCCGTTTTTGTTTACATACTCTTTACCTAACCAACACCCAGTCTTTACAAGCGTTAGGTACAATTAGTCTTGCCGTACGCTCTCGGTAAACCATAACTTCACGTGGAAAAGGAGACCAATCGTGTTAGACATACTTAAAGCAGCCATTCTCGGAATCATTGAAGGCATCACAGAATTCCTACCCATCAGCTCGACGGGACACCTTTACTTAGCCGACGAATTTGTAAAATTAAATGAATCGACCGCCTTCATCAACATGTTCATGGTGGTCATCCAACTCGGGGCCATCATGGCAGTGGTCGTCCTGTATTTCACCAAACTCAATCCTTGGGCGCCTAGTAAATCGTTGTTAGAGCGCCGGCAGACGTGGACGCTGTGGTTCAAAGTCATTATCGCCGTGCTACCCTCGGTTATTGTGGGACTCCCGTTAAATGACTGGATGGAGGCCCACCTGACGAGCTGGCAAGTTATCGCAGCCACGCTCATTATCTACGGTATCTTGTTCATCGTGATTGAAAATTACAATCGGACTAAGCAACCACGCTTCACAGACTTGAATCAGTTGCCGATTAAACTCGCAGTCTTTATCGGGCTTTTCCAAATTTTGTCGATGATTCCTGGAACCTCACGCTCCGGCGCCACTATTTTAGGGGCCATCCTGATTGGCACCTCACGCTTTGTGGCCACGGAATTCTCCTTCTTTCTAGCCATTCCAACGATGTTCGGGGCATCGCTTTTGAAAGTACTCAAATATTTTCTCCATGGCAATACCTTTACCGGTAGCCAAACTATGGTCCTCCTGACAGGCGTTATCGTGTCGTTCGTCGTGGCCTATTTGGCCATTAAGTTCCTGTTGCACTACATCCGTAACAATGACTTTAAACTATTCGGCTGGTACCGCATTGTGTTAGGCGCCGTAGTCATCGCCTACTTTGACTTTCTGCATTGACCGCTATCCAAGTTTAATATGCTGAAAATCATATTCACAAAATGTATAAACCTAGCGTAACGTTCACCAATTTCATTCTGCCTTACCCACACATATTTCGACACGGAATTAATCAACGGCATTAGCGAATCATCATCACAATCCAATTGTATTAAGCGTTTTCAGCTGCGTTATACACATTAAATGATGAGATTACGGGTATTTATCCCCCGTTTGCAACAATCTGCAATCAAATGTGACGGGCTTTTAACTACACAGTAACTAAACTGCAATATTTCTCAGGTATGCTGTTAAGTATTAAGAAAACAGATTGGATAGATTTAAAAAAATGTCGAAATCAAAACTTACAACTAAATTTGCAACACTTTTACTTTTATTTGGATTTTCCTTCGGCATGGTGACCGATGTTACGTCCAGCTTGGTGCCTGAACAAACAACTACTGCTCAGGCTTCTACTCGTGTGTCTGCTAGTCAGGCCAAGAAGATTGCCAAGATCAACGCCGGCCTGTCCAAAAAGCAAAAAGCAGCGAAGAACTGGATCGCTAAACGCGAGTCTAGCTTCAATTACTCTGCCCGCAACGGTCGTTGTTACGGTCGTTACCAATTACTGAAATCTTACCTGCACGGTGACTACTCTCCTGCAAACCAAGAAAAGACCGCCAACAACTACGCCAACAATCGTTATGGTTCATGGACCAAAGCCAAGCGTTTCTGGCAAAGTCATCACTGGTACTAAACCAGCGAATCTGCTTAACGGCAGTTTCAATTACATAAGCATTTCGCGTAATGGCAGTTAGACCCACGATGAGTTTAACCGCCATTTTTTTACCCAAAAATTGATGAAAGAATGGTTTCTATGAAAAAAATCATCAGTCTCGCGTTACCCCTCTTACTCGTCGGTGCCGGTCTGTTAGTGGTTCCTCGCTTGACCGCAACCCAACCTACACGGACTGCCACGACCACTGCCAAACGACAAGCCAAGAAGCCAGTAGCCTCCAAATTGACACTCAGCGACCTACAACATAGCAAAAAGCTCACTTACAGCAGCATCATTTACTTTGCCGTCAAGCATTCCAGGCTCCAACGTTGGCAGGAAGTTTCTGACTTCAAGCTAGGTTGGCAAGTTGAAGTCTATCCACGCAATGGCGGGGCTAAATACTTAGTCTGGCCCGATCAACACATTCAGGACAGTGCCAAGAACCTCGCCCCTAACTGGTTTCGCTTCAAGGACAGTCAACACGTCCTGTACGACAGTATGATTGTCCACTCCTTTCGCAAGGATCAGACCAAGACCGCAAGCTTGACGGAAATTGTGAAGCAGATCAATGCCGACCACGCTGCCGCCAAGGTCCGTGCTATGCCTCAACGACTGAGTGTCGTGACCCACAAGTAACGCGGTAAATGGCCGTCCGCTTCGACAACGAAAAAAAGAGTCTGAGATTTCATCCCAAACTCTTCTCGCTCAATCTTCTAAATCTGCAAAAATTTCACTCTCGGTCCCCACGTTGATCAGTGATTCAATCCGGTCCAATAACATCAGCAGCCAACCGAATGCCATGACGAACGCGACCATTTCAAACGCGGTCAACGAGAAATACCCAATCCCGCGAAACATGACTTCCGCAACGACCAACGCCGCCCCGACACCATAGGACAGATACAGAAATTCCTTGGTAATCTGAGGGAGTAGCCACCGGACACCAATAATCAGCGCAATGACGCAGTAAATCAGGAAGCTCGCCACCTGGTCATGCAGCATATGCGAGGAGACGTTGTTGGGGAAGACCCCCACCAGCCCTAAGTTCAGGGCCGTTAACGTCAACAAGCCCCGTAGCAACGTCAACCGTAAGGAAACCGGATAATTTTCCTGAAGGCTCACGAATAAGTAGTCAATCAACGCAATCATCAGGAGTGCCGACAGAATCAGTGTGGCGTTAAACTGCCAACCACTGGAGGCATTCCGTGTCCCTAGAAAGCTGAGGTTGTGTTGCCACCAGTAACGTTCATTGTTCACCGCCATCGAGATGACCACACCGCTGATGATGACCAGTGTGAGGACCGTTGACAGCACGCCGGCGTCCACCGCCTGGGCAAAGTAGATCATCGCTAAATTAATGAACACGCCAAAGACGAAGATAATAATGCTCGACGTAATTCGATCAAAGCTGGCACCGTTGAACAGCATCCCCAGCAGCCACATGCTCCCAACTAAGACTAGTGCCAAAATCAGGGCAAACGACAACACAATCACCGGAAAGTTTCGCCAGTAGATATTCTTCGTAAAGTGGTTCTGAGGATTGTTTCGATCCCGGATAAAGAAAATCGTAAATAGCAGCGTACCCATGACAACGCCAGTAACGATCAGCCCCGTTGCCAACGAATCATTCCCAGAAAGTTTCAGATGGCGCAGACCCTGCCACCGACAGAAAATATAATAGCCAATGCTGACCACTAAGGCCGTAATCACCGGCCACCACATGATTTTGTTTTGAAAGATCCGTCGCCGCGACTCGGCAAATTCAACCACCAACCGGTCACGTTTCACGACTAATTTAACCGGCGTCCCGTCCTCCAGCTTAAGTTGCTCACTGATATCCGCCGGAATTTTTAAGTTAAAATCCTTACTTTTCATGTTTTCCTCCACAACTCTATAGCCCATTCTTTCCAATTATAGCAAATCTGACGGAAAATTAACGGAGTTTATGAGTACGGCGACCGATTCCACACGAAAAGGCCGCCTGTAATTACCAGGCGACCCGGTTGGTAAAACTATTGCTGTGGTCTGTGAAACTTAACAGAACTATCCTGTTCAGAAAACAAGCGATCATGCGACCCGACCCTAAGACCAATCAAAATCAAAGCATCTTCATCAATGGCGTAGACAACTAACACATCGTTGTGATCGGCCGGCTGCTGACCAGTTAGCGTGTCACGTAAATGGAATTCACGATATCCAGCCCACCGACGAGTCAGCGCATGATCACGAAACTCTTCCGGCAGGCTGTGGGTCTCCAGTAAGAGATCGATTGCTGCCCGTACCTCATCAATAATGGTGTTATCAAGCTTAGCTAGCCGTTTGAGATCTGCAGTAAACGTCATTCGCGGTTTGAACTTAAGTTTTTTCATTTTTTAAATTGATCCCAATAGCTTCCATCAGATTCAACGATCTTGTCATCAGGTAAAACATGACGACGAATCAACTGATCCCTGGCGATGGCGTATTCCAAAGACTCTTCCTTAGCGCGCACCGCAGTCTCTAACCAATTCATCTTCTCTTGAGAGATGATTGCCACGGCACGACTGTTCGAGCGTGCAATATAGACGGTTTCATCATCCTCATTAACATAATCTAAATAGTCTTTAATGTGTTCCCGAAAATCGCTTTGTGTTAACGCAAGTGTCATAGAATCCACCTTCCTTGTACTGCATAGTGTACGTGATATTGTACGAGAATACAACATAAGTGCTCCCACGACCCACGTTAAAAAATGCGACCACAAGTGGCCACATTTTCTTTAAACCTATTCCTAGTCGTCTGCATGAACATCAAACGCATCTAACAGCATTTGCTTAACGCCGGGCGCATCGGGATCATGCTGCCCCCTACCTTTATCCAAGCCAATCATCGCTGTCATTTCGGCATCGGTCAGCGTGAAGTCAAAGATATCCAGGTTACTCTTGATCCGAGCGGCATGCACCGACTTAGGAAAGACGATAACGCCCAACTGATTTTCAAAACGCAGGATAACCTGGCCGGCGTTCTTGCCGTACTTTGTGGCTAATTGCGTAATCACAGGGTCCTTCAGCAAGTCTTGATTACCTTGACCCAGTGGTCCCCATGATTCAAGCTTCACATCCCCGGCAGCCATTAGTTCACGAATCGCCGTTTGTTGGAAGTAGGGATTGAATTCGACTTGGTTCACGGCTGGTAAAGTCGTAAATTGTGGCACGAATTCATTCCAGATCTTGGGTGTCATGTTGGAGACCCCGATTGACCGCAATTTACCGGCCTGTTGGGCCTCTTCCATCGCTCGCCAAGCACCAGGAACGTCACCATAGGGTTGATGAATCAGGTAGAGGTCCAAGTAATCCAGGCCCATCTTCTCCAACGAAAGGTCAATCGCTCGCTTGGCTGGTTCGTAACCGAAATCTTGCAGCCAAAGCTTGCTGGTCACCCAAATTTGATCACGGTCAATGCCGCTATCCTTGATGGCCCGGCCAACTTCGGCTTCGTTGAAGTAAGCTACGGCCGTATCAATGTGCCGGTAACCAATCTTTAGGGCTTCGCTAACAGCAGTGTAAGTGGAACCGTCATTAGGGATTTGATACGTCCCAAACCCAATCGCTGGAATCTCGTTACCATCATTCAATTTAATTGTTGGCATTGTCATTTTTATTTCTCTCCTTTTAAAACCTTCAAGCTTGACCCGAAGATCTGTTCAATCGTCACTGGATCACGATGGTCAAAGAACTGGCTCTCACCCTTGTCCAGGGACGCCATCAGCTGCATTTCCTCAGCGGTCAATTCAAAGTCAAACACGTCGATATTCTCCAGCATCCGTTCCTTGTGAACGGACTTGGGAATCACCGTAATCCCGCGTTGCAATAACCAGCGAAGGATCACTTGGCCGACGGACTTACCGTGAGCCTGCGCAATCTGGGCGATCGTCGCGTTGGTAAAGATGTCGTGCTTGCCTTCAGCGAATGGCGCCCAAGCTTCGACCCGCACATCTTCACTTTGATTGAAAGCCACTTCAGTTGGTTGTTGATACCACGGGTTGACTTCAATCTGGTTGATAACCGGTTTAACCGTCATCGTCAATTCCAAATTCTTCAGTTGATCGGCATAGAAGTTAGAGACCCCAATTGACCGAATCTTACCGGCCTGTTGGGCTTCTTCCAATGCCCGCCAAGCGCCCATCGTATCACCATACGGTTGGTGCAACAGGTAAAGGTCGAGATAGTCCAGCCCCAACCGTTGGAGCGACGCATCGATACCCTGTTTAGCCCGGTTATAAGTGAATTCGGAAACCCACAGCTTGGACGTCACGAAGATATCCTCTCGGGAAACCCCACTCGCCTTGATACCGCGACCAACAGCCTCTTCGTTTTGATAAGCCGTAGCCGTATCTAACAGTCGGTAGCCAGCTTGCAGCGCAGCCGTAACGGCGGCCTCACATTCTGCTAAATCGGGAACCTGAAAGACACCAAAACCAAGTTGTGGCATCTGATTGCCATCATTTAAAGTTACCATTGGGACATTTGCCATAAATCACATCGACCTTTCCTGTCTTGAATATCTCTAACTATAAGCGCCAACGAGCCACTTGAAAATTACCAGTTGCACATGCTAGCATACAGGTGGCGTATACTAAGACTGAGGAGGACGACCTATGCTTGATAATTATCTCTTAGAAGAACTCGTTACCTTTGCGCAAACTGGGACTCTGGCCAAGACGGCCAGTCAGCTCAATGTCACGCAACCGACCGTCACCCGTGGCATGCAAAAGCTAGAAACCGACTGGGGCGTGCAGCTCTTCAATCGCCAACCAAATCGGATTACATTGACGGCGACGGGCCAGCTCGCTGCTCAAGAAGCCGCCGTACTTCTGCAGGCACAGCACGAGGCAATCGCCAAGGTTCAGAACTACGACCGAAACCAACATCTACTGAACGTTGGTACCATCATCCCTGGCCCACGGTTACTCCTCAAGCGCGTGATGCCAACGCTCTCAACCCATGTCAAGATTTCTCAAACGCTCATTACAGCCGATGAACCCATGGCACTCCTCACTGACAATACTTACAGTTTAATTTTCTCGCCGCGGCCACTGAAAACGGCCACGGTGACATCCGACTATCTCGGCGAGGAGCGTCTATCCATCAATCTCAATCGCTTCATGTATCAAGCCAACCAATCCAGCATCACCTTTGCCGAGCTCAAAGACTTGAGCTTCCTAGTGCTAGCCGACATTGGGCCTTGGCGGGCAATCATTCAGCAGGCCATTCCTAACGCTAAATTTCTCTATCAGGATCAGCGCGAGGCATTTGAAGAGATCAGCAAATACGCCGACTTCCCTTCCTTCAGTAGTAATCTCTCAAACGATGATCCTAAGCCAGCTAAATCAGCGTCAGAGGACAGCCGCGTGCGGATTCCTATCAACGATGAGAGCGCGCACATGACCGTTTATGCAGCTTATTTACGTGCTAATCAGACAGCCATCAAACCGGTAATTACGGCCTTGACTAACGCTTGGCCAAACTAAGTCTTTTCGATTTGTATAAGCGCATCAGCCGTTAAACCTGCTTCCCATAACCAGAAGCTATAACGTAAAATAACTTATGGGTATTAGACAGAGCCGCCAACACCGCTTAAACTAGAGCTTAGTGAGTGTGGTGTTAGACAGGCCGCACTCCTCACTAGTTGCTAAGTAAAGATTCTTTACAATCATCTTAGAAACACTTAGAATTTCTGTATGCAAGTCTAGGAGGCTATTTAAGAATGAAATCCACTATTTTTATGGAACCTGGAAAAGTTGAAGTTGAAGATATTGAAAAGCCAGCGATTCAAGCCAGCGACGACGTTATTATCCACGTTGTCCGCACCTGTGTCTGTGGCTCCGACCTGTGGGCTTACCGCGGGTTAGAAGACAAGGCCGCTCACTCCGAAAACTCCGGTCACGAAGCTATCGGGATCGTTGAAGAAGTCGGTAGCGACATCACGACGGTCAAGCCCGGCGACTTCGTTATCGCACCCTTCACCCACGGTTGTGGCCACTGTGCCGCTTGCCGTGCCGGCTTTGATGGTGTGTGCCAGAACCATACCGATAACTTTAGTAACGGTGTGCAATCCGAGTACATTCGCTTCCAACACGGCGAATGGGCCTTGGTCAAGATTCCTGGCCAACCCGAAGACTACAGCGATGCCATGTTGAACTCCCTGTTGAGTTTAGCTGATGTCATGGCTACTGGTTACCACGCCGCTCGTGTCGCTAACGTCAAGACTGGCGATACGGTCGTTGTCGTTGGTGACGGTGCCGTTGGTCTCTGTGGGGTTATCGCCGCACAAATGCGCGGTGCCAAGCGGATCATCGCCATGAGTCGTCATGAAGACCGTCAAAAGTTAGCCATTGAATTCGGTGCGACTGATATCGTAGCTGAACGGGGCGACGATGCCGTTGCCAAGGTCAAGGCTTTAACAAACGGCGCCGGTGCCGATGCCGTCTTGGAATGTGTTGGGACTGAATTGTCTAACGACACGGCCATGAAGGTTGCCCGTCCAGGTGCTATCGTGGGTCGGGTTGGTCTGCCTCACGAACCTAAGATGGACATGACCACTTCCTTCTACACCAACACGATTATTGCCGGCGGTCCTGCTTCCGTCACGACCTACGACAAGTCCGTACTGCTGAAGGCCGTCTTGGATGGCGACATTCACCCTGGTAAGGTCTTCAACCAACAATTCAAGTTGGCTGACATCAATGATGCTTACCAAGCCATGACCGACCGTAAGGCTATCAAGTCCTTAGTTGTCATCGACTAATTTATAATAAAGTCAAACACGCTGCGTGCTCTCTCAGAAGAGTATTCAGCGTGTTTTTTTGTAAAAAAAACGATCACAAAGTTACTGTGATCGTCCCCCATTTATTCGACTCAAGTCGTTACGTTACTCTTTAGCTATTTTGAAAGGTGATTACTTTTCAACTGCAAAGCCGCCGGTCCAGCCAATCTTTTCGCCAGCTGCCAACGTCATTTGTAAGAAGCCAAAGCTTTCCAGTTCACGAGCCCGCTTCAGTGAACCCGCATCGATGAAGGCAACACCACTATCAGTCAATGCAGTAGCCAAGGCTTCCTTAGCAGTCGCATCGTCACTGGCAGCCATCACTGTCGTCTGTTGATCGCCAACCTTACGACTCATCAGTGTTGCAGCAAAGGTTGTGTTGAAGGCCTTAACTACCTTAGAATCTGGCAATTCAGCTGCGATTTGTGCGGCAGCAGAACTGTCAGCGGGAACAACCAATTCGTCCCAAGTTTCAAAGTTTAGTGGGTTCGTAATATCAACGACAATCTTACCAGCTAAGGCAGCTTGGTTAGCCTTAGCGATACTGAGGGCCGCATTGTAAGGAACAGCGAGCACAACGATATCGCCCAAGTTTTCAACTGGATCCTTAGAGTCAATAAAGCTGACCTGATTGCCACCTTGTGTGAAGACGTCACCGATTGCTTGACCCATGTTTCCTTTACCAAAAATCGTAATTGCTGCCATAATGCAGACCCCCTGATTAATTTTTGTATTAGTTTTAAGTACAGTTATAAGAATAATCTATTTTAATGCAATTGTCAACCTATTGAATTTAACAAATTAAATGATTGTTTTACCTGACTTTTTGTTAAAACTGTTATAGAATAAGATACAGAATAAAAAGGGAGGCGGCCATTCATGGCCAATACACAGTTCAGCGATACCATTCACGTACTGGTCTACATCGCTTACTTCAAGGGAAAGAAGATCACCAGCCAAGAAATGGCAAGTAGTCTGGAAACATCACCCAGCTTGATTCGTAAGATTATGGCTAATCTCAAGCGAAGCAGTCTGTTGGCACCAACCCACGGACCCACTCAGCTTGCCCTGGCTCATGATCCGGCTGAAATTACCCTCAGAGACATCTACGCCACTTTGCCGGGTCAGACCCCCTTACTCAATGTGGACACCCATACCTCACAGAACTGTCCGGTCGGGCAAACTGTACCCAAGGTGTTGACCCACTATTACCAGGAGATTCAGGCCGCCGCGGAAGCTAAGATGGCTAAGATTACCTTACAAGACATTTTAAATGACGTCACCTTAATGCAACGACTAACTGCAGAATAGAAGAAAATTGTGATCGCATCCGAACCTGGGTGCGGTCTTTTTTAGATCAAAAAAGTTCACGGATAACTGAGTACCCATGAACCTTGCTTACAACTATTTAATTTTCCAAGATACTGATTAGGCCAGAAACTAGTAGAATACCAAGCTGAATTACCATCATCACATTCACCTGTTTCCTGATTGTTGCTAGACTACTACTCTAGTAGCTTCAGCATACCGGCCAAACGATATTCTATATACGTCGTTAATAAAAGATTATTCTGACAAATTCTCAGAATTCTTCCTGAGATCAAAAAAATGACTGATTCCATCGGCAGAATCAGCCACTTCCAGACAACATCTCTGACACTATTGGGGAGTTGGAACTTTATGCACGTCAAGTTCAGAGCCCAGCTAAGTCTTCACGGCAACGGAAGAGCCGTCGTAACGCTTAACCTGTTTCCATTATGCCATCTATTGTTAATCCCAAAAAGTACCCATAAAAGAGTTTCTACTGAGAATTTTTCAGAATTTGATGTTAGTCATTTCTATAAGTTTGTAAATAATCAGTCGACGGTAATCTGCATCCGCCCGTGACGTTTGGAATGGTAGAGATTGCGGTCAACCCGATTGTAAAAGTCCATGGGAGCCTTATCGTCGGTAGTAATTGCTGAAACCCCGACCGAGATTGATAGACCAACCACCGTATCCTTCACAGGAATCTCAAGGTGATTGATTGCGTCAAAGATCTCATCTACGATGGGCTTGGTGGCCGCAACATCGTAGTTGGGGAAGAGAATATTGAATTCTTCGCCACCGGTTCGGTACAGCTTGATATTTGCGTCATGGGCTGCCAAAACATCCTGTACGGTACTTGTAACTCGCCGTAGAACCAAGTCTCCGACTGAGTGGCCATACGTATCGTTGAAGCGTTTGAAATGATCGATATCAAACATCATCATGGATAAAGGCTGACCATTTTGCGTGCTCTGATTAAACAAATATTCCATGTCTTCAGTATAGGCAGCAAAGTTATTCGTCTTCGTCAGCGCATCGTGAGTGGCATATTTCGCTAACTGCAACTTGATTTCACTGTCGTGAGAAAGCATCGACACGTAGATGTAGAGTAAGACTTCAAAGATAATGAGGTACACCCACTCTTGCCACATGGTCAGCCACGAAAAATCAAATTTCAACTTCATCCAGAACCACAGCAGCGCCCCAAAACCACTTATGGTTGCCAGATAGTAGACCATAATACAACGCCGACCCTGCAGTCTCGTATGAATGATACTTAAAACTACAAAAAATGTCATCAACGTTAGCGAATGTGCCCAAGATTGCCAGTATCCCAGTGACCCGTTAAAAACCATAAAAATAACACCAATAGGAAAAAGTAGGTAATAAGAGATACGAACGTTAATAAAGAACGCACAGAACGTCACAGCAATCAGCTCAAAATTCATAAATTGCCAAGAATCACTTTGTCCCACAATCAACGATTGCATGGCAAAAACAAAAACAATCATGTAAATCAGACCATACCAAGTATTAACTGTCTCATCCGTGACACTGATCCGACGTGTATGGGTCCAGGAAATCAACCAATTATAAGTTACCCAGTAAAGCGTTAGAACCCCCAAGACAAAGAAAACACTGGTTGTAAATGGTGGCACCTGCCAATGAGACCAAGTCATTAATAAACCCTCTTCTTTTAAAAATAATGTGTTCAACTTAAGCAACTTACTGATGACAAATTTGACTAGTCAAACTTTATTTGTCAAAATGGCACTGACTCCATCATACATACTTTAATAGTAATCCTTCAATCCGCACAAAAGTATAACCAAAACTGCCTAAGTGCTGAATTGTGTAAACATTTTCGAATACGTAGTTAATTCTCATATTAACTAGTTCTATACAAACATATTCTAGTATTAGTCAACTGTCTCAGGTTTCCATAATCTATTGAAAAAAGCTCGGACACTCCCAAATGACCGACGTGGGAAACTCATGTATCCGTTTCCTTGGAGGCCTGAGTTTTAGCAATATATAATCCTAAGAAAGCCATTCCTGCTGATAGGGAAGCGGATCACTACCCTCGGCTTGTAAATAATCCATTCCTAATTGCTTAGAGAATCTTTGGATTCAACAATTCCCTTACCCTATCAAAAAAACAAGTCCACGAACGACTTGTCTTTTTGGTATTTCATGATATTTTTTTAAATTTCAAATGCTAATATACCAAGTATTCCGGCTGATAACCAGGGCCTTTACAAACTCTTTACACACGGCCATCACAAGCCATGATATAGTTGTGGTATAGACCAGAACATATGACTTTTGACCACACTAACTGTTCTTATCAGCTGCTGCCGCCTCATCGACCTTCACCTCATACCACCCTGTGAGTCGTTTAACATTGATCACGACGCGTTCAAATGACAGAATCGAGAGGAGCAAGAAACATGGCAGATACTGAATCAGATACCGGCTCCGGCCCCCTTCAAATAGGAGCAGGAACATGAAGCCACCAACAATCGACAATCGCAAGATTTGAATAATACTCCGTCGTGGACCAAATCCAAGTGCAATGATTGCCAGCAGTGTTACCCACCATAGCTGAGCTGCAAACCGAAAATCGGCGATATGGCGTCCGTAGAGATAGATAAAATTCTTAAGTTTGTTAGAAATTCCCTTATTGTTGGGCTTTTGATTCTCCAGGAAAAAGTGGCCTTCCTTCAGCCAACCAAAGGTCCCGTCTGCCGTATTATTGCGTTGCTTCTTAACCAAAAATTTCAGATAACCCGTTGGCCCTAATTTTTTCAGACGCTTTTTCAACATCATGACTGAATAGTCCGTCTTCTGTTTCTTGGTCGGTAGAAAGGTCATTTCAACGGCTTGCCACCAACTGTACCCGCCTTGGCCATAGACCCCCATTGCCATAAAGTGAATAGCTGGGATTGCCCGCGACTTATCAACCTGAATATAAGTTTGATTCTCTACCCGAGTATTCACATATTGGTAAGTGTAATAAGCACTTTCACACATGAATAGCATCATCGCTAACGCAACAAACCAGTGTTGCGGTTTGATATCCTTACGCCGATTCAGTGCCATTAGCGCTTCCATGATTGCAATCGCAATCACCGGAATAATTGATGATGGTTTGATGAAATACGTCAGCATGACGCTGATACCAAAACCAGTGGCAGCTGCTACTCGGATTAGTGAATGTAGATCGCTCTTCCGGACGGCGAAATAGCAGAGCAAATAAAAAGAAACCAATGGGAGGCCCCATGCATCAGTATAGGGCATAATAATACTGGGAAAGACTGCCAACCAGCCTGCCTGAATGTACATGGCCGTTCCCATGGCCCGTTTTTGCAAAACACGTACACTCAGTAGGTTGAAAATCGCTGATAAATCAACAAAAAATAACGTGACGAAATCAAAAAATTCCCAAGTTGTTTGGTTAAAGGTTGTCGATATCCAATGCATGAATAACATGATTGGCATGTTATTGACGTTCAAACTAAAGTACGACGTAACATCCGGATCATACACACTGTTAGGATCCGTCGCTGTATGCAACAACATCCCAGAGTCAAACCCACTATTGGGATGGACAAAGAACACGAAGAAAATCTGACCAGCGAGTACCATCAGTAACAGCAAGCGTCCCGTTCGCAACTGCTCCGTCACAAATATTCGGTAGAGCCAAGCATGAATTCGCGGATATGCATAGTTCATGACCAAAATTGCCACAATTCCAATCACTAACCCCGTCGTAATCATCGTTGTACTGGTCCCAAATGTCGCGTTATCCCCCAGAATAATATTGGGCGATGTGAACGCAAAAAAAAGAGTCAGGAAAAAAAGGATTTTCCAAAAAAGGTTAATCACTGCCTGACTGAAATTATAAAACCTACGCATGATCATCTTCCTGATTATCCTGACTGGCTTCTACTTCCTCTTGGGATGGGAATTGACGTTCAGTGATATCAATACAGTATGATCGTGTTGGTGAGTCACTGACTTCAATGCGTAAAAGAACCGCGTTATTTTTCCGTAGAATGCCGTCGATTTCGTTAAACAAGTACTCCGTTACGTTTTCAACAGTTGGATTAATCACCCGAAATTCGGGTAAATCGTTCAGATATTTACCCGACAATTCGTTAATCGCCGTGTTCAAGGATTTTTCGATATCAAAAAAGGAAACCATTCCTTCAAAGACGTGCAGTTCACACACAATTTCCCAGGTATGATTATGTTTCTTCCCAGTCCCTGACTTCCAGCGAACGGCATGGCTAGCATTAACATATGATTTAATGAGTGTTTAAATAATTATGTGTAAATAGAAAAATAAGCAATTGAAAAGGGAAAGCCTCTCCCTTATGATAGTTAGCA
>NZ_RHNZ01000009.1 GCF_003946395.1 Levilactobacillus fuyuanensis
AACCACCAAAACGTTGATTTAACAGCGATTTGGTGGTTTTTCGTATGTGAGTGTGTTTCTAATTATCACCCGCACGGGGCTCGAACCCGTAACTCCGCCTTGAGAGGGCGACGTCTTAAACCAGTTTGACCAGCGGGCAATGTCATTAACTAGGCAATTACTAATGTACGCTATTCCCAGAAAATTGTCAATAATTCTCTGCATAAAATTACATCAAAATGGGAATTCATACAGTTTGCCGAACTTTTTCGAGGAAACTGGTTGACACTAATATCCAAACAAGTTAATATTAAATAGTTGTTTCGACAACGAGACTTATTGGGTATTAGCCAAATTGGTAAGGCGGCGGACTCTGAATCCGTAATTTACTGGTTCGAGTCCAGTATACCCAATCGATAACATTCGTAGTCGTCACTCAATGTGAAAACGTTGATGTGGCGGCTTTTTTTGTTTTTATCAAACATACAAATCACCGCAAAACGTAGTCAAAAACGTAGTCAGGATAGCCAAAAGGGAAGCCAAAGACATTCAAAAGGACATTCAGCTCTGCAGATCAGCTAAAATCTCCTATGAATCTTGGCTATGGCCATCTTCAGAATGAGTCATTTGCCTTTTGTGGAAAAATCTGCGGAATTTAAAAGCATTACCTAGATAGCCCGTATAATCACAAGTGCAATTATAAGCGCAATTCCCACCTGAACTGCAATCCAAGTGCGCTTCTGATAATCAATGGGCTGATTTTTACTTTTGCTCACATGCTCACCTCCTGCTGACAGTATACCATGTTAGAAATGCGCGTTGAATTATTGGAAAGTAAATTAGCAGTTCTCACTAACAAAAAAACTAAACCTGAGGTATAAGCAATGACGCCTATACCTCAGGCTTAGTCTTTAAATCAATGGCGTTTCTGATGGAACCAGATACCACTAGCCGTGATTAGCAGGGCAACTCCAGCAATGGTGAGAATCCAGCTGCTGGTCTTGCGTTCGCCAGTTTGTGGCAACGTGCTACCTACGTAGGTCTTGCCAGCGGCTGCGCTTGGTGCACCGTTTCCAGCCACTTGAGTGCCGGCCCCTGAACCGTAGCCGTTAGTTGCAGGACTACTGCTTGAGCCGGAGATGTTGCCACCAGCACCGCCAGTAATGACGCTACCACTGCCTTGGCTAGAACCAGGGTGGTGGACAACTGGCTTAGTTGGGATCGTTGGCTTGTTTGGCTTCACGGGCTTCACAGGCTTTATAGGCTTTACCGGCTTAGTTGGCTTTGGTGGCTTGACAGAAGGGGTTGGTTCTGGAGCTGGTTCCGTCGTCCCAGGATTCTCTGGATTAGTTGGCGTCGTAATTGGTGGCGTCGTGGTGCCAGGATTCTCTGGGTTTTCTGGATTAGTCGGTGGTGTGGTTGTCCCGGGTTCTTCGGGTCCCGCAGTGCCAGGCGACTTGGTATCCTTTGCGGCAACGCTGACTTCAGCGGCAGATCCCGCCTTGATTTCAAATGGAATTGGCGTCTGATCCAGTTCATAGCCCTCGGGCGCCTGAATCTCAACGAATTGATAGTTACCAGCTGCTAGGCCACCGTAAGTAATAGTACCTTCCGCGTCAGTCGTCTTGGTTGCAATGACTTTGCCAGTAGCAGCGTCTCGAATTTCGTAGATGGCACCTGCCAAGGCTTTGCCAGTGGCTTTATCGGTCTTGGTCAGTTTGACGAGGCCAGAATCGCCTTCTTCGGAACCACCATCACCACCATTATCGCCGTTACCGGTACCACTACCGCCCCAAACGATTTGAGAGCCGACAGTTTGGCCATTAAGGCTCGCACTATTCTTCCAGGCACCACCGGTACCGGAGACATCGGGCTTCGTGTGGTAGGTCATATTGACTGCCGTTGTGACATCGTCAAAAGTAAAGATAATTGTACTGTTACCAGCATCGACACTAGGGGTGATAGATCCGCCGTCGCTGACAAAACTTCCAGAATCGTCAAACTTCCCAGTTTGGGCGTGAACACTTCCTGGGACGTAGGTTTGGCCAGGTCCGAGATTATCGGTGATCACAGCTTGGCCTAAATGGGTGCTGTTGGGATTGAACGCAATATTCCAGGTGAGTAAGGCCGGTGAGCCATCTGAATTGCGTTCAGCAACCCAGCCAATCTTGTTGATTCCCCAATCGAGGCCAATGTTGGCATTCTCTTCAGTTCCCTTGACATAGAAGTGAAGCTCGCCGCCTCGGTTAGTCGACGTGCTGGTTAAAGTATCGTTAAAGGTGATTGTCCCGGTATTTTCACCTTCCTTGATCGAAAAGGTTCCAATTTCACGACCACTATCATCATAGAGTGGGAAGGTCACATCTCGCCGACCCACAGCGGTGTGAGGAAAGGTGACCGTCGCGGTATCGCCGGCCTGAATACTTACACCGTCCGGAATGCCCCACTTATAATCAAGCGAGTAGGTATCCCATTTGCTGAGATCACTACCATTGGGAATGACCTTGCCATTGGTGTCCGTAATGACTGCATCATTTTCACCTAAACCGGAGACTTCGATATTTCTGGCGTGAGCAGTGACTGAACCAGCGCCGATTAAAAAAATGAAAATGGCTATTAGGACGCCAATAATAATATTGGTTTTTTTTCTTTGCATCGTAATCCTCCTCCAATCCACTAGTGCATGCAGTGCACGGGTTGACAAAATATCAATCGGAATAACTGCTAGTGTCGGAAATACTTTTTTCGAGATACTTCGTTCACTGCTCTGTATTTACTATAATGACAATCCGATAGAGTAGGGGATTTGTGAGAAAAAAAGGATGGGGTTGCAACACGATTCAAACGTAACCGCAAGTTAATGTTGTGATTCGATTGAACTTGTTGGGATTTTATCGCCACTAATGCTGGTACTGAGCAATTTAGCGGACATTTTAACTGATGGATTAAAGGTTGCCAACGGAAATAATTCTCATAAAATGAAAGCAATAAAAAAACGCCATTCTGTAGAATGACGTGGTGGCCCAAATTAAAATTTATCGCCGTCTAATTTGAACAGGTGAGGCTTGCCGTAGAACCAACCTTGACGCAGGTCGAGTTCCAAGTCATCGGCCATGTCGCTTTCTTCTTGGTTTTCGACCCCTTCAAGAATTAACCGCAACTTATATTGCTTGGCAATCTTTTTCCAAAATTTTAAGCTTTCCGGAATTTCAGCTTCGCGGCCTTCATGCCGAAAATTTTGCATAGCAAATTTGATTTCGCTCGCATAGGGCAAAATTGGTTCTAGATGTTCGTACAGATTGATACCGGTACCAATATCATCTAAACTTAATTGAATGCCATGTTCATCGAAGTAGTGAACCTGGTCAATGATTTGTTTATTGGAAACTTTCTTATCCGTGACTTCTTCGGTGACCTCTAGCACCAAATTTACAGGATAAATTTGAATTTGGGCCTTAATGATGGCTTGGGCAATTGTGGGGTCGATGAATTGGCTTTGGTTAACGTTAAATGAAACGGAACCAATCTTTAACATCAACTTTTGAGCTGTACGTGCAATGAGGTCAGCCTGAATATCGATCGGAATCGATTCGAAGTTGTGCGGGAGGACCCATTTGCCGTCAACTTGCTGCCGGATCAGCAATTCGTAACCAATAAGTGAGTTGTTTAGAACATCTAGTTGGGACTGTAAAAAATAGCGATACATTATCTCATGATCCTCCTTTTTTTAGTCTGTCTGTTCCCATCATACTTTATTTAACGGAATTAAAATAGGGGTTTTGTGAAAAGAAAGGAAACAGGGCTTACGATTATAGTGTTACAGGTTAACCAATTGGAGTGAAAAAGAGGTGTGGCATTATCGAGCGGTTTGGATTATAGTAAGACTAGTATATTATTTCATATTATTGGCAATGTTATTTAGTGATTACTGACGTGACACGAATAACGCTTCCCGTCGTGGGAAATTACCGAATAGCAAGGAGATTGATCAGATGACTTGGTCAGTTTGGTTAGTACCACCAATGATCACAAGTATTTTCTTCGTCTTGGGCGTCATTACCCTATATTGGTCAATATTGAATTGGGTGACTGCCAAGGCAGAATCACAGAACAAACCCGTTAATATTAAAAATATTCGAGTTGCCGTGGGGACAACTTGTGCAGTGGTCTCGGTATTTGCGTTACAGCTTATCGTGCGTGACAGCCATTTATCGTAGACCTTCACCAATTTTCAGTTAATTTTATTAATTTTTGTCGCTTATTTCCTACAAGTGCGAATTCCTTACTGGCTGATTGTGCTGGCTGGGATCGCGTTTATGCTCTTTAATGGTAATATTAGTGAACCTCTGTCATGGATTTATACGGGCTTATTTGTGGTCTTCTACGTATTCTCTTACGTTCAGAGTACCCACTTATGGCGGTGGCCGTTTACCCGTTACGCTACCGTGGCCTTAGGTTTCGCGTTGCCGCTGTGGTATCTGGTTAAGTTACGATTCAGCTTGCCCTGGAGTACGTACGCTGAAGAGTTGATTAACTACATGATCCTCGTATCGTTGATGTATGGTTACTTTAAGATTCAAGATAAAGACCGGCGGATCAAGGATCGTTTATTCCAGTCGGCTAACTGGGATGCTTTGACTAAGGTTCAAAACTTCGCGGCGTATGATCGCGCAATCGGTTATGAATTCCGCCGCAGTACGGCTCACGATATTGATTTGTCGATGGTGATGTTTGATATCGATCACTTCAAGTGTGTTAATGATACGTATGGCCATCTGGCAGGGGATGAAGTTCTCAAACAGGTCGCCGGTACCGTGGCTAGTACGCTGAAGGCCGTCGATCCAAAGATTGTTTTGTATCGGACTGGTGGGGAAGAATTTAACATTATTTTCCCAGATTACGCTGTGGATAAGACCCGTGAGGTTGCCCAGCAAGTCTTTGATGCCGTAAAGAACCTGACGATTTCGTACAACGATGTGGATATCAACGTCACAATCTCTGTGGGTGTTTCCGCATTGAGCGTGAAGGACAGTAATCCCTTGGACTTTTACAAGCGGGTCGATGCTAACTTGTATCATTCAAAACAAAATGGTCGGCAACAGATTACGGTTGGCTAACTTTTGGTTAAACTGAGCGTGAATTCGTGAAAACAGGGCGGTTATCGTGTAAAATAGTCTTCTAGTCATGGCGGGTTCATGACGGATTGGAGCGATTACCGTGATTTTATTGTTACTCTTATTGTTGCTGCTATTCCCATTGTTACGACTGATGTTCGGCTTGGCAGGCTGGCTGTTGGGTATCGTGGGAACCCTCCTTATCGGGGCTATCGTGTTCGTGGCGTTTGCGGCATTCTTCCGCTTCTTCATCGTTGCCGCGTTGGTCATCGGTGGTGGCGTCTGGGCCTCACATGCCTTGTTCAGTTAGGCTGGACTACCAAGTGTCATCTAAAATTTATAATTGAGAAGCGCTCAGAACACAAACGTTCTGAGCGCTTTGTCTGTCTGGGTGATGTTGGTGATACGAAAAAAGCCGCGACACTGGTCGGGGCTTTCTAGACGGTTCGCTATTCAAATGACATTTCTACGAGGTAGGTGTGTTCACTCGTGACGTAACCGGTGGTAATCCAGACTTGTTGGTAATCGAGCTTCGAACTGTTGGTCCGTTCAAAGAAGTCGTCCAGCAAGTCGCCATTCTTGGCTAGGAAATCAGCACCCATGCGGTTGACCAGGAGGTTGTTCTCCGGGAAATAAATATCGGCGTTAGCCACTGGGACCGTATCGGGAACCCCGACGCTCACAACATTGCTGTTGGGTTGGGGGATAAAGTTAACCTTGTCTTGGTGTCGGTGAATGTATGATAAAACGTTATAGATCGAATCTGAGTTGCTCGCCACAGTTCTTTTCTCCCTTCGATGTCTATATTGTAACAAATATTTACAGGTTTACCAGTGCTTCGCCAAGAGATAATCAGTTATTGCAAACGAATTTCAGGCGAGTATAATTATCGCATATGTAGTTTATACAGTTTCCAGAGAGCAAATAGAGAAAGAAGGCCAAAATTCAATGATGCGACTTGCCCGTAAACACTTGGACTGGTGGGCAGTGGTCCTTGCTGTGGGCTTTATGATCATTCAAGTTATCTGTGATCTTTCGTTGCCAACGCTAACCTCCGATATTATTGATAAAGGGATTGCGCAGAACGACATTGGTTACATCTGGCAGACCGGTGGGAAAATGCTCCTACTGAGTTTTATTGGGGTGTTAGGGTCCGCAGGTAACGTGTACTATGCGGCGACCCAATCACAGAAGATGGGCCAACGAATTCGATCATCACTGTTTAAGAAAGTAACATTCTCCTCGACCGAAGAATTTGAAACAGTCGGGAATGCCTCACTGATTACGCGGACGACCAACGATGTGGTTCAGATTCAAAACGTCATGGTGCAGATGCTGCGGATGATGTTGATGGCACCGATTATGTTGATTGGGGCCGGAGTATTGGCCTACGTCAAGAGTCCTAAATTAACGCTGGTCTTCTTGGTGGCGTTACCGGTACTGGCTATCTTTACCGGGGCCATCATGTATTTTGCTGTGCCTTTATTTAAGAGCTTACAGAAGAAGATCGACCGGATCAACCTGACGTTCCGTGAAGGCTTGACCGGAGTCCGCGTTATTCGGGCGTTTAACCAAGATCAGTTTGAACAAGACCGGTTTGAAGGGGCTAACCAAGATTACACCCAGACCGGGATCAAAGTATTCATGATTGTTTCCTTAATGTTCCCAATTATTACCTTGATTATCAGTGGAACCAACATTGGTATCGTGTGGTATGGTGGGCAATTGATTGCGAGTCAATCGATGGCCGTCGGGAACATGGTGGCGTTTATGACTTATGCCACGCAGATTCTGATTAGCTTTATGATGGTTTCCATGATCTTCGTCTTCGTTCCCCGGGCCCAAGCGTCCGCTGCACGGATCAACGAAGTCATGGATTTGAAATCAAAGATCACCGATGCCGACCAACCCGCTAGCTTAACGGATGAAGCCGCCAGCCTGACCTTTGACCACGTGAACTTCCGTTACACCGGTGCCGAAGAATTGGCGCTGACTGACGTGAACTTCAGTGCGACGGCCGGTCAGACGGTGGCCATAATCGGGGGGACCGGTTCTGGGAAATCTACACTGGTTAATCTGATTCCACGGTTGTTCGATCCCGAGAGTGGGCAGATCCGCCTGAACGGGACCGCACTGACCGCCGTGAGCCAACACGACATCCACGGGGCCATTTCGATTACGCAACAGAAGGCCGTGCTATTCTCTGGAACAATTCGGAGCAACATGGTCTACGGGATGCCGGACGCCACAGACGAGCAGATTTGGCATGCCTTAGATGTGGCTCAAGCCAGTGATTTTGTTAAAGAAGAGGGCGGCTTGGACGCAACCGTTGAACAGGACGGGGATAACTTCTCCGGTGGACAACGGCAACGACTGGTCATTGCGCGGACAATTTTGAAGCGCGCCAGTGTCTATATCTTTGACGACTCCTTCTCTGCTTTGGACTTTAAGACGGATTCCTTACTGCGGCAAGATCTGCGGAAGGATGAACAGGTTCAGAATGGGGTTACGGTTATTGTCGCCCAACGGGTTTCCACTGTTGCCGATGCCGACCTAATCTTAGTCATCGATGGTGGGAAGATCGTGGGTCAAGGCACACACGATGAACTCAAGGCTACCAACAAGACGTACCAAGAAATTCTGGACTCACAACTCCGAAAGGGGGAAGTCGTCGATGCGTAATGGACGTGGATCTGTAACCAAACAACGGCCACAAAGTTTCTGGGGCACGACGATTCGGCTCTTCCGTTACATGGGCCGCTGGATTCCAGGCATTATAATTGTGTTAATTTTTGCCGCGATTGCCGTTGTTTTACAAATTAAAACCCCTAAAATTTTAGGGAAAGCCACCACGGAACTCTTTAAAGGGGTTCTGAAAGGCCAAGCCGAGTTAAAGGCGGGGCTCCCGATTCACAGCTTACCAGTGAACTTTGACAAAATTGGCCAAATTTTGCTGGTCGTGGGAATTATGTACGCCGCCGCTGCGGTCTTCAACGTGATCCAACAGGTGATCATGAACTGGATTGCCCAGAAGGTCGTGTACCAACTCCGGCGTGATTTGAAACAGAAGATGCAACACTTGCCAATCAGTTATTACGATACCCACAGCAACGGGGACTTGATGTCTCGGATGGCTAACGATATGGATAACATTGGGGGGACGCTCCAACAGACGCTATCACAAATGGTGACGAGTGTTCTGACGTTCTTTGGGGTCCTCTACATGATGCTGACCATTAGTGGTTGGCTGACGTTGGTGGCCTTGATTTCAGTGCCACTGAGTTTAATTGTTGTCATGGTCGTGGCGCCAAAGTCACAACGCTTCTTTGCCAGTCAACAGAAGAACTTGGGATTGCTGAATGATACGGTTGAAGAGACTTACGCGGGTCATACCGTTGTGAAGACATTCAACCGGGAACGAGCAACGCAAGAACAGTTTGAAGAACATAACCGGAAGTATTATCAATCAGCCTGGAAGGCCCAATTTGTCTCCAGTCTGATCTTCCCGTTGATGAACTTCGTAAAGAACTTGGATTACCTGGCCGTTGCCGTTATTGGTGGGATTCAGGTTGCTAATGGGCAAGTTAGCTTGGGGAACGTGCAAGCCTTCCTGCAATATACCAACCAGTTCTCGCAACCAATTACGCAGATGGCCAATCTGACCAACACGATTCAGGCGACGATTGCGTCCGCTGAACGGGTCTTTGCCGTCTTGGATGAAACTGATATGGATGAATCCGCCGATGCTGCCTTACCAGAGCACACGGCTGATGCGGGTAACGTCATCGAATTTGATAACGTGGCCTTCCAATACGATCCTAAGAATCCACTGATTGAAGACTTCAATCTGAAGGTCAAACCAGGTGAAATGGTCGCAATCGTTGGGCCAACTGGTGCCGGGAAGACAACCATCATTAACTTGTTGGAACGCTTCTACGACGTTGGTTCTGGCCAGATCAAGTACCGTGGTGAGAACACCAATAGTGTTGCGCGGGCCGAGTTGCGGAAACATTTCGCAATGGTGCTGCAAGACACTTGGCTCTTCACCGGGTCCATCTTCGATAACATTCGCTACGGGCGTGAGAACGCCACCGAAGAAGAGGTTTACGCGGCTGCCAAGGCGGCTCACGCAGACACCTTTATTCGCCAGTTACCGGAGGGGTATGACACGGTGCTGAACGAAGCCGCAACGAATATTTCCCAAGGACAACGCCAATTGTTGACGATTGCGCGGGCCTTCGTGGCCGATCCGGATGTCTTGATCCTGGATGAAGCGACGAGTTCGGTCGATACTCGGACGGAAATGCTGATTCAACACGCGATGGAACGCCTATTGGCGGGCCGGACCAGCTTCGTGGTGGCGCACCGTTTGTCTACGATTCAAAACGCGGAAAATATTGTGGTCATGAATCATGGGCACATTGTTGAAACGGGGAATCACGACAGCTTGTTGGCGGCCGATGGTTTCTACGCCGACCTCTATAACAGTCAATTCGCCGGCAACAACTTGGCTTAAGGACTGTGTATTGTAACCAATAGTGGAGCCGCCTCGGTGGCCAGAAATTCCGCCTGCTGTGGGGACCGCCTGCAGCCAAAGGGCGGGCTTCCGGCTCGGTTTGAAACCTCGCGAAAATCATGCGAGTTTCCAAACACGTCCCGTGGTGTAAGGCCGGGAAGAAACAAGCGCCCGGTCTAACGCCACTGTCACGGCTGGCTGCATTCCTGGCCACCTTCGGCTCATGAACTGTTGGGTGGCAATATGGGAGCAGGGTTTAGCACCGTTTGGTTCCCAGCAGATTGTCTGCGAGTGTTGTCTAGATTAGGATAAACATTTAGAGACTTTACAGTGAGAGGGGCTGTGGGCAGTAATGTCCGCGGCCTCTTTTGCGTTTCTCGGTGATAAGATTGGGAAGCAATCCGTTAAGTTTTTACAATCTAGTGGCCGGTGTGGTCGGTTCCGGGGTAGAATGAATGTAGAGAGAAAGTTGAGGCGGTAGGAATGACGTATCCACAAACGAAAGCGGCGTTGCGGCGGTTGTTGACCGATGGGATTGTGCCCGGAGTCAGCTATGCCTTTATCGATGGCGATCGGATTGAGACCGGTGAAATGGGTCAGGCGGCGCTGGTGCCGCACCCAGAAATCTTGCGGCCTGGGATGGTCTATGACGTGGCCTCGTTGACCAAGGTCGTGGGGACGTTAAGCGTGACGCTACAGCTCCTGGCGCAGGGGCGGTTGCGACTGTCCGATCGTGTGAGCGACTGGCTACCGGCGTGGCAGGATCGGCGGGTGACGATTCGTCACTTGTTGACGCATACGTCCGGCATCGTTGGCTATATTCCCAACCGTAATCAGTTGGCGGCACCCGATTTGACGGCGGCACTCCTGCGATTACACGTGGGACCGACCTTCAACCGGAAGATGGTCTATGCGGACGTTAATTATATTTTCATGGGCTGGATCGTCGAACGGATACTTGGCGAGCCAATCCAGGTTGCCGCCCAACACCGTGTATTGACGCCATTGGGCATGATGCACAGCACGTTTACCCCGCAAGATGCCGGCCAATGTGTGCCGACAGCAGTGACGCGTGAGCGTGGCTTAATTCGCGGCGCCGTCCACGATCCCAAGGGGTACGTATTGCAGCGGCGTTGTGGGTCGGCGGGGCTATTTAGCACGGCTCGTGACCTGGCCACATTCTGTCAGGCCTATCTGTACCCCGAAAAGGTGGCGAGTGTGTTGCCGCCAACGTGGATTCACCGGCTGACGGCTGATTGGACGCCAACTAGTCAGGCCAATCGCTCACTGGGCTGGGCGCTGACAGCGTCACAGTGGCCGTCTGCCCATCGCGTTATCTGGCACTCAGGATTTACCGGAACGTATCTCGTCATCGATCAGCAAGCCAAACAGGCGATGGTCTTCCTAACTAATCGCGTGCATCCGGTGGCCCCTAACTTGCCGTATCTGGATCAGCGAAATGCCGTGATTGGCACCTATTTGGCTGAGAAATAGGGTCGCCTGCGGTTTAACCAGCTTTTAATTTACGCAAAAGCTAAAGCAAAAATTCCAAGTAGGCTAAGCTTAATCTCGAACTCTACAGGAGTTTCGTGGAAATAGATAGCTATCTGCTCATAGAAATCAAAAATTGCGTTGAACCAACGATAAACGTTGATGCAACGCAATTTTTATGTGTTATAGAATAAGTGGAAAGACGATAATTCAGCGCTACAGGTTAGTTGACGCGGGGGTTAAAACTAGCCTAGCCGGAGGAGGTCAGGGATGGCACCAGCCGTGAAAGCGGTGTTAGACCGGGTGCTTGATTCTTCCCGGCCTTACAGCGTGGGACGCGTTTGGAAACTCGCATGAACCTTGCGAGGTTTCAAACCGAGACGGAAGCCCGTTCTTTGGCTGCAGGCGGTCCCCACAGCGGCAGAATCCCTGACAGCCGCAGGCGACAGTTCTTAACCGCGCCAGAACTAGAAGGTTGCTGGAATCGGTAAAGCTTCCTGCTGGCTGAAATCAGCCTCGGGGAACTTGCGCCTGAGCGCGGCAATCAGCAAATGCTTTGCGATGTCACCGTTCCGCGTCAAGATTGGGCCATGGAAGTAGGAGCAGTAGACGTTCTTGTAAATCGCGCCTTCCGTTCCGTCCTCGCCATTATTGCCCTTACCGCTGACGACGTTCCCTAGTGGCCGTTCATCAGCGCCCAGATAGGTCAGACCTTGATGATTTTCAAAGCCGTGGTAGGTCTCGCCAGTTTCCTGGTTCTTGATGACGATGTCGCCGATGAAGCGGTTGTGGTCCTGAGCCAACGTGTAGTGGTCAAGGGCACCGATACCAGGCAATTTTTCTCCATTAGCCCCAATGTAGTAGTGGCCGAGCAGTTGGAAGCCCCCACAGATGGCTAGAACGGGACCACCAGATTCGATGAATTTGGTCAGTTCAGCCTTTTTCGTTTGAATGTCTTGTGAGACGATGGTCTGCTCAAAGTCTTGGCCACCGCCGAAGAAGGCCAGGTCGTAGTCGGCAGCTTGAAAATCTTCCTCCAGGCTGACGACCTTAACGTTTAAGTGGACGTCCATTTGCTTGGCATAGTAGTTCAGCGCCAAGATATTTCCCACGTCACCATAGGTGTTCATGAGATTGCCGTACAGATGGGCCACGTTTAATTCATATGTCATACGCCCAATCCCTCCTTGATGTAGCCTTTAGTGGCTAGGATTTTCCGCATTTGAAGCATTGCCGTGTAGGTGGCAAGCACGTAGACTCGCTTTGTTGGGACCTGCTTGATCTCAGCCACGACTTTTTCCAAATCGGGTTCTACGATGTGCTTGTCATCTGGAATCCCAGCAACTTTCAGTCTGAAGGTGATGTCCTTGTAGCGTTCACCACCGGTGATCACAGCGGGGATATCACGCTTCGTCAGCTGCTCGAAGTCGCCGTCCCAGATCCAGCTGGTATCGATTCCGTCGGCGTAGTTCGCATTGAGCAGGCCAACCAGTGAGAACTTCTCCTTGTCGGTACCGATCATGTGGAGTACTTGATCCAGTCCCACGGGGTTCTTGACCAGGATGATCGTGACCTGTTTGCCATCGACGTCGATGACTTCCTGACGCCCGAAGACTTGCTGGTTCCCGTTGAAGGCTCGGGCAATCTGAGTGGGGGCGACACCCATGAAGCGACCGACCGCGTAAGCAGCCAAGGCATTGTAGATGTTATAAGTGCCCCCAACGCCAATCTTAAAGGCATGACCATCGACTTCAAATTCGGAAGACGTTGGTGTTTGGTCGCCAAGCTTGGTTAAACGGTAGGTCAGTTCTGGCCGTTCAAAGCCACAGTTGGGACAGAAATACTTCCCTTGGTTACTGTAGGTCAATGAATGGTAGTGCAAAATGTGCTCACAGACGGGGCATAGTACGCCATCCGTGTTGGGCTTGGCCTTCATATCCTGGTCGGGTTGATCATCGAAGCCGTAGTATTCAATCGGATTCGGTAATTCCTTGGAGTGGAAGATGGGGGAGTCACCGTTCGCGATAATCGTGGCATTGGGTGCCAGGGCGACCCCATCCAGAATCTTCTGATAAGTCGTGTAGATTTCCCCGTAACGGTCCATTTGATCTCGGAAGATGTTGGTGAAGACGAACGCCTTGGGTTCGATGTACTGCGTGACTTTGATCACATTGGCTTCATCGACTTCCAGCACGGCTAAGGGCCGGCCAGTCTTGGGATTCTTGGCGTTCAAGAATGTCGTGACGATCCCTTGTTCCATGTTGGAACCGGTTGGGTTGGTCAGAATAGTCGGGTATTTTTGGTTGAGGACGGAGACTGTCAGCGCCGTCGTCAAGGTCTTCCCGTTGGTACCGGTGATGACGATGACGTCGTACTTAGCGCCCAGCGTCCGTAAAATGTTGGGGTCCAGCTTCAGCGTAATCTTACCGGGCAGAGAACTGCCCCCGTGAAGAAACGTGTGGAGAAACCAGTAAGAGGATTTCCCTGCGAAGGTGGCAAAGCCGCTTCTTAATGACATGGATATTTCGCTCCTTAATCGCGACAAGATTTTTTTAATGTCGGGTTCCTTAATATTCAAGCCTTAATTTTAGCATTCTTTTAGTGTTTAGGGGAGGACTAAGCCTGAACTTTGACAAAATCCCAAGAACTTTGGTCGGCTCACGGTCGAATTTTCCGGCCTAATCAGCTATAATAGATGGAAACTGTCAAAAAGGTGGGAATAACGTGGCGCAGCTATTTTTTCGGTACGGTGCAATGAATAGTGGGAAGACCATTGAAATCTTGAAGGTCGCCCATAACTATGAGGAACAACATAAGCGGGTCATTATTATGACGAGTGGCTTGGACACCCGCGACGAGGTCGGCTACATCGCCAGTCGCATCGGGCTCAAGCGAGAAGCTCATCCGATCTTCGAGACGACCAACCTGTACGACGAAATCAAGCGAATTGACGCTCACGCCAACTGTGTCCTGATTGACGAGGCCCAGTTTTTAAAGAAGGCTCACGTGTTACAGCTGGCCAAGGTCGTGGACGAGTTAAAGATTCCAGTCATGACGTTTGGTCTGAAGAATGATTTCAGAAACGAATTGTTTGAGGGCTCCAAGTACCTCATGCTTTACGCGGACAAAATCGAAGAAATGAAGACCATCTGCTGGTTCTGTACCAAGAAGGCCATCATGAATCTCCGCTTCCACGACGGCAAGCCAGTCTACGAGGGCGAACAGGTCCAAATTGGCGGTAACGAGGCGTATTACCCCGTCTGCCGGCGGCACTATTTCAACCCGCCAATGGATCGGATCGGCAAGTAGTCACCGTTATGGTGTCACTTGTCCGGGCGTGCAATCGTGAAAAAACATTGCGTGTCCCGTCAGATGTGGTAAGCTGGCTTAGCTAGAAGTAGGGGTGTGTCGGTCGTTAGAGCGGCGGTACCCCCAATTGAATTTATAAATAAGCATCATCAAAACTGAAACGAGGTTAATCGAATGGATGAAATGTTTGACAAGCTCCAAGCCGTAGCCGATCGCTACGACGAGCTGAATGAATTAATCAGTGACCCTGAAGTCATTGCGGATACGCAACGCTTCATGGCCCTCTCTAAAGAAGAAGGGGAGCTGCGGGAAACTGTCGACAAGTATCACCAATATCAAGAAGTCACCCAACAGATCAAGGATGACGATGAGATGCTCCGCGAAAAGCTCGACGATGACATGGATGCCATGGTCAAGGAAGAGCTGAAGGATCTCAACGAACAGAAAGAAAAGCTCGAAGAAGACATCAAGGTCTTACTGTTGCCTAAGGATCCTAACGATGACAAGAACATCATCATGGAAATCCATGGGGCCGCCGGTGGGGATGAAGCCAGCTTATTTGCTGCTGACCTCTTTAGCATGTACTCCAAGTACGCTGAACGCCAAGGCTGGAAGATCGAAATCGTTGACGAGAACGCAACCGAAGTCGGTGGGTTCAAGGAAATTGTCATGATGATTTCTGGTGACAAGGTTTACTCCAAGCTGAAGTACGAAAACGGGGCACACCGGGTACAACGGGTTCCCGTTACGGAATCTGCTGGTCGGGTGCATACTAGTACGGCGACGGTCGGTGTCATGCCCGAAGAAGAGGATGTCGACATCGATATCGATCCCAAGGACATCCGGACCGACGTTTATCGTTCTTCTGGTGCCGGTGGACAGCATATTAACAAGACGTCTTCTGCCGTACGGATGACCCACTTGCCAACGGGTATCGTGGTGGCCATGCAAGACGAACGGTCCCAACAACAAAACCGGGCCAAGGCCATGACGATTCTGCGGGCACGGGTCTACGACTACTACAAGCAACAAGAGGAAAGTGCCTACAACGCAGAACGGAAGTCAGCCGTTGGGACGGGTGATCGTTCAGAACGAATTCGGACCTACAATTACCCACAAAACCGGGTGACCGATCACCGTATCGGCCTGACTCTAAACAAGCTGGACCGGGTCATGAACGGGGAACTCGATGACATTATCGATGCCCTGATTCTTTCCGATCAAGCTGCTAAGCTTGAAGATTTAAAGAACAATGGCTAATCAACTGACTTATCTACAAGCACTCCGCCGAGGGCAAACGCAATTGACCGCGGCTGGGCAAGATAGTAGCGCTGCCCAGTACTTGCTGACGGAAGCTCATGGGTGGACGTTTACTCAGTTGGTACAAAACTACCGAGCAGTGATGCCAGCAGCGGAAAGCCAAACGTTTCAGCAACAGCTGGACCGGGTCGCAAACGGCGAACCGGCACAGTACGTTTTAGGTCGCGCTAATTTCTACGGCCGTGATTTTCAGGTGACCGCCGCAACCCTGATTCCTCGGCAGGAGACTGAGGAGTTGGTGGCTTGGATTCTGGATGTCACGCCGCCGACACCACTGCGGGTGCTGGACGTAGGCACCGGGAGCGGCGCCATTGCAGTGTCGCTCAAGGCGGAACAACCGGCTTGGTCGGTCACGGCCAGCGACATCTCTGCGGGGGCCGTTGCGGTGGCTCAGGCCAATGCTAAAAACCTAGCCGCACCCGTTACCTTCGTGACGGGCGATCTGTTTGAACCAGTCGCTGGTCAGCGTTTCGACGTGATCGTGTCGAATCCGCCGTACATTGACCGTGAAGAGGTCGACGTGATGGATGAGTCGGTCAAACGCTATGAGCCTGAAGGGGCGTTGTTCGCAGCGAACCACGGTCTGGCATTTTACCAACGCTTCGCTGCGGAACTGGCAACCTATTTGTTACCAGGTGGCCAATTTTTTGCTGAAATCGGGTATCGCCAGGGTGCTGCGGTCAAGACCATCTTTGAGACGGCCTTGCCAACGGCCACGGTGACGGTGCGAACGGACATCAACGGCCATGATCGTATGGTTCGCGTGCAACTTTAGTTTTTTTGCGATGGGAGAGAAGAGAAAGTTTATGGAAACCAAGATTTTTCAACCAAATCAAATCGATGAAGCGGCCGCTGCCATTCAGGCTGGCGAGCTGGTTGCATTTCCCACGGAGACCGTCTATGGCCTAGGGGCGGATGCGACCAATGAAGCCGCGGTCAAGCAGGTTTACCTGGCGAAGGGCCGACCAAGCGACAATCCACTGATCGTCCACGTGACCGGCGAAGAGACGGTTAAGCAATACGCGCAACCGCTGTCGGCTAAGGCTGAAGCGTTGATCAAGACGTTCTGGCCTGGGCCACTGACGTTGATCTTTGAATTACAACCAGGGAAGTTGTCCAAGGCCGTCACAGGTGGCCTGACGACCGCTGCCTTTCGTAATCCAGATAATCAGGTCACGCTGGATCTGATTAAGACGGCTGGAGTGCCTTTAGTGGGACCATCAGCTAACACGTCTGGTAAGCCGAGCCCAACATTGGCCAAACACGTTTACCATGACCTGAATGGCAAGATTGCCGGCATCTTGGACGATGGGCCAACCAAGGTTGGGGTGGAGTCAACGGTACTCGATATGTCGACGGAAATCCCAACGATCTTGCGTCCGGGTGGTGTGACCGAAGAACAACTTGAGGCCGTTATCGGTACGGTGCGTTCCAACCACCACAAGGTCGGTAAGGGTGAGATTCCGAAGGCGCCGGGGATGAAGTACAAACATTATGCGCCGAACGCTCAGGTGACAATCGTGGACGATGAAGCCGACTGGCCTGCCGCATTGGCTTGGGCAGCCGAACAGGACGGCACGATTGGCGTGATGGCCCTGGACCGCACGCTGGCTAGCGAAGATCTACCAGCCAATACGGAACCCTTCTCTTTAGGAGCCGACATGAACAGTGCCAGTCATCTGTTGTTTGCTGGGCTCCGGCACTATGATTTGGAGTCCCCAGTAACGGGGATTCTGGCACAGGGCTTTGCGGCCGAAGGCTTAGGGGCGGCGTACATGAACCGCTTGAACAAGTCTGCTGGACAACAGCACTTTACGAAGTAGGGGACTTGGTTGTTCGATTAGGCCATTGCCTGTTTAATTTAAAATATTAAGTATGATGGCGTCCAATCAAATCGGGTTGGACGCCATTTTTGGATCATTGCCGGAAAAGGAAGCAACTCACAATTTGACCGGACCAACTTATAAATAAAAGGTCAAGACATTGACGTCTTGACCTTAGGATTTGATATCGAAAGTTATGAATAGAAACTAAAATTATTTGAGTTCTTTGACAAGATTGGCATTTGCGGTGATATAACCACCGGCGACCTTGTACCGTAGGGTATCACCCTTGTGGAAATTGTTGGCGTTGGAGTAGGCCCAACCCGTAACAGTGAAAGTAGTCATCTTGGCGAAGTGTTGGTTCTTCTTCGTCAGGTTAGCCGTACCGTAACGATTGATCGCCGTCTTAGCTTGGACGCGCTTAGGCATCGTATACTTGCCAGCAGTGACCAGTTTCTTGTTGGTGGAGATGTATTTCCCGTTGTTGAGGACGAAGCGGGTGGTCAAGTTGTGGCTGACAATCTTTTTCACCTTGAGAACTTGCCCTTGCTTGTAGTGCGTCTTTTTACCAGTCAGGGACTTTTTAGTATAGGCGTTGAGGCCACCAGGGTTAATCACCGTAACTTCGGTTCGATTCTTGGTATAGTAGAGTGGCGCAACAAACTTGGCATTCGCAGTGATGTAGCCGGTCGCTCCTTTACCGTTGAGGTCCGTAACTTTGTAGCGCTTGACGCCGTTCTGGGACGTCGCGGTGCCGATGACCTTGAACATCGGTCGGTTCATCCGGGCCTTCTTGGCGTACGTGGTTTTGAGAGCTTTCTTAGTGAAAGTTGGGGACCCGTAGAGGCCAATCTTCTTGGTGGCGTAGACCACGCTGTCCTTAACTACCACATCGGCCGCAACCTTGTGATACGTGTAGGTGACGGCTTGATCAGAACTGGTGAATTTACCAGATTCATCACCGGTGGTATTCAGAAGCTGATAGCCATCGATGCTGAGAGGTTCCGTTTTGTAGTCATCACCAAGTGAACCCGTTAAGGTTTTGTCTGGCTTCAAGGTATTGCCTTGGTCATCGACGTAGTGGACGGTGACGGGCTGGCTGGTAGCCGTAGTCGCAGGCTGGTCCGCCGCACGTTTAAGCACGTAGGCGTTTGGCAGGGCAGAATCAGTTAAGAGACCATCGGCTAATAAAGACCCATCGGCTTGCTTCGTGACGAGATCAGTCATCGGTGTTTGCAGTAACTTAGTCTCGGCATCTTTGGAGGCGGTGGGGTCTAACTGAGCCAGTTGATCAACTGTGAGACTTTCCAAATGGAATTCAACGGTCTCGCGCAATAAAGGTGATATCTCGCCATTAAAGGTGTTCTCATCAGACATGATACTTTTAAACATGCCAACTTGATTACTACCAATAATGTTTTCTTCTGTTAGAAGTGTTGGCAAAACATTACTAGTGTAATCCTTGTCGATGGTTGTATAGTTGGTCTGATGTAGATGGGCTCGGGCAACCGATGCGAATAACCAAGTATAAGCGTAAGCCAAAGTCTCGTAGGCGGTAGTGATATCAGCGCTAGATTTAGCTCCTGGATACATGCCTTGTGACAGCAAGTAATCGGCGTATTTGTCACCGGAATTCAGTGTGACGCCAGACTCTGCCAGATTGATAAGGGTCGAAGCATCATTTGAGGCTTCGGGATGAGTTGGCTCATCTTTGATTAGTTCATTGGCAAATATGTTCCCATTTTCATCACTTTTGAGAATTTTTTCTCGAGAATTAACCTGAGTCTTGAATTCGGAATACCAGGGAACCTTAGTCGTGGTTCCGTGGCTATCCGTGATTAAAATGTAGGGTAATTGAATTTCGTCGAAGGTAACGGCCGTATCGGTGTTACTGGGATCAGAAGTAGTTGCCACCGAATCGGTAGTTGCCGCTCGGACGACGGTCGGGGACAATACCCCGCCAATTAATACGAGTGAAAGACCGGTAAGAATGAGCCGGCGAATCTTGATAGTCATTTGATCGCCTCATTTTCTGCTTATTTATAGATTAGTGTAACACTGTTCAGGGGTGAACTGATGACATCTTCGATAATAGAAATCTTCAAACGGAATCGTTCGGGGCCTCATTTAATAGGTGACGGTAATTATAAAAAGATAAATAGACCAAACTTTCCCCAGAGACTCAAAAAATTTGGTAGAATTAACCTAATTACAGTTCAGGAGGGATCGCCATTGAATTTTAAAGAAGAAGATCCAGCGTTATGGCAGGCCATTGCTAATGAGGAACACCGGCAAGAAGATACCATTGAGTTGATTGCCTCAGAAAATATTGTCAGTCATGCCGTTCGGACGGCTCAAGGCTCAGTGCTGACCAACAAATACGCCGAGGGTTACCCTGGCAAACGTTACTATGGTGGCACGCAGTACATTGATGTCGTCGAACAATTAGCCATTGATCGCGCTAAGAAGCTGTTTAACGCCGAGTATGCCAACGTCCAACCTCATTCCGGGTCACAGGCGAATCAGGCCGTCTACGCGGCGTTTTTGAAGCCTGGCGACACTATCTTGGGGATGTGTCTGGATGCCGGAGGCCATTTAACGCATGGTGCCAAGGTCAACTTCTCTGGTAAGCTTTACGAAGCCTACAGTTACGGCTTGAATCCTGAGACGGAACTCCTGGACTACGACATGATTCGCGACTTGGCTTTGAAAGTAAAACCACAGTTGATCGTCGCCGGGGCTTCAGCTTATTCTCGAATCATTGACTGGAACGCCTTCCGTTCAATTGCCGATGAAGTTGGCGCTTATCTGATGGTTGACATGGCCCACATTGCGGGTTTGGTAGCGGCTGGGTTGCATCCTAGTCCAGTCGGCATTGCCGACGTAGTCACGACTACGACCCATAAGACGTTACGGGGCCCACGTGGGGGCTTGATCTTATCACAAGCCGAGAATGCCAAGCGGATCAATTCTGCCGTCTTCCCAGGAACTCAGGGGGGACCATTAGAGCATGTTATTGCCGGGAAAGCTGCCGCCTTCTTTGAAGACCTCCAACCAGACTTTAAGGATTATGCCCAACAAATTATCACGAATGCTGCGGCAATGGCTGATGAATTCAACCAATTGCCAACGGTTCGCGTGGTTTCTGGCGGGACAGATAATCATTTGATGACGTTGGACTTGTCTGCCACGGATCTCAACGGAAAGCAGGCACAGGAGCTACTGGATAGCGTTCTGATTACGACGAACAAAGAAGCCATTCCGAACGAAAAGCTCAGTCCGTTTAAGACGTCCGGAATTCGGCTGGGAACGCCGGCAATCACAACCCGCGGTTTCAATGCGGACGAGTGTCGTGAGGTGGCCCGATTGATTGTGAAGACAATCTTGAATCCTAATGATGACGCGGTATTAGCCGAGGTGGAGGCTCAGGTTCACGAGTTGACGCAGGCACATCCTTTAACCGCACTGCCATAAATTTCATGAAAAAACGTTTTCATTAAAAATTAATCCGTTCTGGTAGCGTAGATAATGGTACAATTGTAAGAAATCATAAAGGAGCGTTTATTCATGGGGAAGTTTCAAGTACTCGACCACCCGTTGATTCAACACAAGTTAACTATTATTCGGAATAAGAACTGTGGCACCCGCAGTTTCCGCGAGGTAGTTAATGAAATCTCGACCTTAATGGCTTACGATGTCTCACGCGACATGCCATTACAGGATAAGGATATTGAGACGCCAGTGGCTAAGATGACCGCCAAGGAACTTGCTGGTAAGAAAGTGGCAATCGTGCCAATCTTACGAGCTGGTATCGGTATGGTCGATGGGATCTTAGAGTTGATCCCCGCTGCTAAGGTTGGCCACATCGGGATGTATCGCGATGAAGAAACCTTGCAGCCCCATGAATACTTCGTTAAGCTGCCGTCAGACATTGATCAACGACAAATCTTTATTGTGGATCCAATGTTGGCTACCGGTGGATCAGCAATTATGGCCATCGATGCCTTAAAGAAGCGCGGCGCTAGCGAAAAAAACATGAAGTTTGTGTGCTTAGTATCTGCACCAGAAGGGGTTAAAGCCCTGCAAGAAGCCCATCCGGACGTTGATATTTATGCGGCTGCTTTGGACGACCACTTGAACGAAGATGGCTACATCGTACCAGGTTTGGGCGATGCTGGTGATCGTTTGTTTGGGACAAAGTAAACTTTAAAGAGATTCGGCTTAGGGCCGAGTCTCTTATTTGTTTGTAGAATTTGTTCGGCACTACGAAAGGGTTTTCGGCTTGACCGGACGCATTTGTTCAAAAGAGGCTTGACAACCCGAATTTATTATGGAGCTGATTGCGCACGCAAGTAGACTGTGAAACCGGTTACTATCCTTTTCAGCACTAAGCTTTATCCAAGTCCTGAATAATGTTTAGGCTGTAAAAAATTGTTTTGTTTTTTAGCTGAATTGGTGGTATCATTTCCAGTGTATTTGAATGGAGCGCTCGCTTCATTCACTATTCCGCATTTCTCGAAAGAAAACTTAATGAAAATGTTGGGTGAAACCTTCGAGAAACCGCGTCCATATAGTGTTGAAAAGAGGTGATATTCGGTGAATGATGGTCCAGTTTCGACCTTCCAATTTCTGGGATTAACGTTTAGCACGGCCAACATTGTGTCAGCTACGGTTGTCTTTTTACTTGTTGTTGCCCTGGTTTATTTTACTTCCAGACATTTGGCCATGAAGCCTACCAAGGGGCAAAACTTCTTGGAGTGGCTGATTGATTTTACCAACGGAATTTTGAAGGGGTCCATTCCTACCAAGGAAATTGGTGGTTTTGGATTGTACGGTTTCACTTTATTTATCTTCCTGTTCTTGTCAAACGAATTGGGATTGTTTATCAATCTCTCGTTGCCGAACGGTGCCACCATCGTCCGGAGTCCTACGTCGGATCCAATTACGACGCTGACTTTCTCATTAATGACGTTGATGCTTGCGCAATTTGCAGGGGTAAGTAAATTGGGTTACAAGACCCACTTCGGAAATTACATGAAGCCTTTTAAGGTCTGGATAGTTATCAGTATCTTTGAAGAATTCACGAACTTCTTAACGTTGGGTTTACGTATCTTCGGGGTTATCTTCTCTGGCGAAATGCTTTTGGGGATAATTTGGAAGCTTGCGGTTTCACATGGCATCGCAACGATGATAGTCGCTGTACCACTTGAAATGGCTTGGCAAGGGTTCTCAGCTTTCTTGGGAGCAATCCAGGCCTTCGTGTTCGTTACGTTGTCTTCAGTTTACATTTCTCAAAAGCTTGAAGTTGAGGAATAAAGTACTTATCTAATTTTAAGGAGGAAACAAATATTATGGGAGCTATTGCAGCTGGTATCGCTATGGCCGGAGCCGCTATTGGTGGTGGTGTTGGTGACGGTATTCTTATTTCCAAAATGCTAGAAGGTATGGCCCGTCAACCTGAACTATCAGGTCAATTACGGACTAACATGTTCATCGGGGTTGGGCTTATCGAAGCCATGCCTATCATTGCCTTCGTTGTTGCTTTGATGGTTATGAACAAGTAGTTAGTCACAATGATGTTTATATCTGATAGTAGAAGGAGGTGTCAATAGATGCTCTCACATTTAGTGGTTGGCGCAGGGCTTTACTTTGGTGATTCAATTTTCTACGTCGTTTGTTTCTTACTATTAATGTGGATCGTTAAGGTCTTGGCTTGGAAGCCAGTGACCAAGATGATGCAAGATCGGGCTGACAAGATCAGTAATGATATTGACTCAGCTGAAAGCTCTCGGAATGAAGCTGCTGACTTAGTTCAGAAGCGTCAAACCGCGTTAGCTAGTTCTCGGTCTGAAGCACAGACGATTGTGAACGATGCCAAGACCAATGGTCAACAACAGCGTGAACAAATCGTAACGCAAGCTCAAACAGACGCACAGACGTTGAAGCAAAATGCCCAAAAGGACATCGAGCAAGAACGCCAAGATGCCCTGGTCAATGCCCGCAATGACGTGGCGGACCTATCTATTGAGATTGCTTCCAAGATCATTCAACGAGAATTGAAAGCTGACGATCAAAAGGCACTCATTGATTCTTATATCGAAGGGTTGGGGAAGCAACATGAGTCTTAATAGGGCAACTGTAGCTAAGCGCTACGCAAAAGCATTATATGAACTGTTGTCCGAAAAAGACCAACTGGAGTCAGGCTTTACAGAGCTTAAAGAACTTCGCAGTATCTTCCAGGACAACCCGCAATTGAGCACTTTGCTCTCAGACGCTAGCCTGCAGGTTGCTGAACGTGAGGCTTTAGTACAACCGTTACTGAAAGACGCATCGCCATATATCAAGAACTTTGTTCAAATGGTATATGACTATGGTCGCATGGAAAACGTGGTCGACATCGTCGATCAATTCCAGGCCATGTATGATGAGGCTAACCACACGGTTTACGCTGAAGTCACAACGGCAGTACCTTTAACTGATGATCAAAAGACGAAAATCGAGAAAACCTACGCAGAACGTGTAGGGGCCGATAAGGTTATCTTGAGTAGTCAGGTCGATCCTTCTGTGATCGCTGGGGTCATCGTTAAGGCTGCTGACACGGTTCTTGATGGTAGTTTACGAACAAAAATCAATCGTTTACGGCAGCAACTGCTTGCATAACGAATTCGGTAATAAAGAGGTGAAACTTTCATGAGCATTAAAGCTGAGGAAATCAGTGCTCTAATTAAACAACAATTAGAAAGCTACAAGGATGAAATCTCAGTTGAAGAAACTGGTACGGTTACTTACGTTGGTGATGGTGTTGCCCGGGCCCACGGCCTGAACAACGCTTTGCAAGGTGAGTTGCTGTTGTTTGATAACGGGGTTTATGGGATGGTCCAAAACCTCGAATCCAGTGACGTTGGTATCGTTGTCTTGGGTGATTTTACTGGAATCACTGAAGGCGACTCCGTTAAGCGTACTGGACGAATCATGGAAGTTCCCGTTGGCGATCAATTAATCGGTCGGGTTGTAAACCCACTGGGCCGGCCAATTGACGGTAAAGGGGACATTTCCACGGACAAGACGCGGCCAATCGAACACAAAGCACCTGGTGTTATGGAACGGCAAGGGGTTAGTGAACCTCTGCAAACCGGGATTAAAGCCATTGATGCCTTGGTTCCAATTGGACGTGGACAACGTGAATTGATCATCGGTGACCGGAAGACTGGGAAGTCCTCCATCGCCATCGACACGATCATTAACCAAAAAGGTCAAAACATGATCTGTATCTACGTTGCTATTGGTCAGAAGGCTTCTACGGTTCGTGCACAAGTTTCTACGCTGGAAAAATTCGGCGCTATGGACTACACGATCGTCGTTACTGCTAGTCCTTCCGAACCAGCACCAATGTTGTACGTTGCACCATATGCCGGTGCTGCCATGGGTGAAGAATTCATGCACAACGGCAAGCATGTTCTGATCGTCTACGATGATTTAACTAAGCAAGCCGATGCTTACCGTGAACTCTCTCTGATTTTACGGCGGGCACCAGGTCGTGAAGCATATCCTGGTGATATCTTCTACACCCACTCTCGTTTGCTGGAACGGGCTGCTAAGTTAAGTGACGAACTGGGTGGCGGTTCAATGACGGCTTTGCCTGTCATCGAAACCAAGGCCGGGGACGTTTCTGCTTACATCCCAACCAACGTTATTTCCATCACCGATGGTCAAATCTTCCTGAACAGTGATTCATTCTATTCTGGGATTCGGCCAGCTATGGATGCCGGGACTTCTGTTTCCCGGGTTGGTGGTGACGCTCAGATCAAAGCCATGAAGAAGGTTGCTGGGACGTTGCGGTTGGACTTATCTGCCTACCGTGAACTTGAATCCTTCGCCCAATTCGGTTCTGATTTGGATGCTGCAACCAAGGCTCGACTAGACCGTGGTGCACGGACCGTGGAAGTCTTAAAGCAAGGCTTGCATGAATCTGTTCCGGTTGCCAAGGAAGTTATTATCTTGTTTGCGTTGACTCATGGTCACTTGGACAAGCTCGAAATTGAAGACGTTCTGCGTTACCAAGACGAGTTGTTCGACTACATGGATGCCAGCCATAAGGATCTCGAAGACACAATTACCACGACTGGGAACTTGCCAGAAGGCGACTCCCTCGAAAAGGCTATTGCTGAATTCGATGCAACTTTCCAACCAACTGCTAAGGCCGATGACGCGGCGGCAGACACGGCTAATTAAGATTACTTGAAGGAAGGATGGTGAGAAATAATGGCTGAATCAATTCATGACGTCCAACGTCGAATTAATTCCACGAAAGCAACCCGTCAAATTACGGCGGCAATGCACATGGTTTCGACCGCGAAGTTAAATAAGATTCAGAAACACGCAGTCGGCTACCAAGACTATGTTTCGAAGGTTAAGGCTGTCGTTATGCATCTTTCACAGTCTCATCTGTTAGATAATTCCTCAAGTAGCCTACAGTCGAACCGTCCAGTAAAGAAAACCGCATATTTAGTGATCACCTCCGATCGTGGAATGGTGGGTAGCTATAATAGTAGCGTGCTCCGGGAAGCCAATACGTTCATTAGTGAACGCACACCAAATCCTGACGACTACATGGTGTTAGCCGTTGGGGGAACTGGTGCTGACTTCTACCGGAACCGTGGCATCAATGTGGCTTATGAATACCGTGGGGTCAGCGATGTGCCTGAATTTAACGAAGTTCGGGAAATCGTTAAGACCGTTACCACGATGTTTAACAATGAGGTGTTTGATCAACTCTTTGTGTGCTACAACCACTTTGTAAACCGGATTTCATCCCGTTTTCGGGCTGAAAAAATGTTACCAGTTGACAAGGAAACCTTGTCGACTGATGCGGCAAACGATACGCAAGCTGCACCTTTAACTGCTGAGTACGATACTGAACCTTCTGAAGAAGAAGTGTTGCAAGTCGTTCTGCCACAATATGCAGAAAGCTTAGTTTACGGTGCAATCTTGGACGCGAAGACTTCCGAACATGCATCAAGTTCAAACGCGATGCAATCAGCCACTGATAATGCCGATGATTTGATTGGGACGTTGCAACTGCACTATAATCGTGCACGACAAGCAGCAATCACCACTGAAATCACCGAAATTACTGGTGGTCAGGAAGCCTTAAATAATTAATGACGGGAGGAATTAACGAATAATGAGTGCTGGTAAAATTGTTCAAGTTATCGGACCTGTTGTTGACGTTGAATTCCCACTGAATGATGAATTACCTGACATCAACACCGCCCTTAACATCAAAAAAGATGATGGTAGTATCCTTGTAACCGAAGTTGCCTTGGAATTAGGTGACGGGGTTATGCGGACGATTGCCATGGACGGTACCGATGGTCTTCGCCGGGGTATGGAAGTAGAAAACACTAAGGCTTCTATTTCTGTTCCTGTCGGTGACGACACTCTCGGTCGGGTGTTCAACGTTCTGGGGAATCCTATTGACGGCGGTGCCGAATTTGGACCAGACGCAGAACGGATGCCAATTCACCGTGATGCACCTAAATATGACGAATTAAACCCTACGACTGAAATCCTGGAAACGGGTATCAAGGTTATTGACTTACTCGAACCTTACGTTCGTGGTGGGAAGATTGGGTTGTTCGGTGGTGCCGGTGTTGGTAAGACCGTTTTAATTCAAGAATTAATCCATAACATTGCTCAAGGCCATAACGGGATTTCCGTCTTCACCGGTGTTGGTGAACGGACTCGTGAAGGTAACGATATGTACTGGGAAATGAAAGGTTCAGGGGTTCTAAAGCAAACGGCCATGGTTTATGGTCAAATGAACGAACCTCCTGGTGCCCGGATGCGGGTTGCCCTGACTGGTTTGACCATTGCGGAATACTTCCGTGATGTTAAGGGCCAAGATGTGCTACTCTTCATTGATAACATTTTCCGGTTCACGCAAGCCGGTTCTGAAGTTTCTGCCCTCTTGGGTCGGATTCCTTCAGCCGTTGGTTATCAACCAACGTTGGCTACTGAAATGGGTCAGTTACAGGAACGGATCACGTCAACGAAGAAGGGGTCTATTACCTCTATCCAAGCTGTTTACGTGCCTGCCGATGACTATACCGACCCTGCTCCTGCCACGACTTTCGCCCATTTGGATGCCACGACTAACTTGGAACGTGCTTTGACGCAACAAGGGATTTACCCAGCCGTGGACCCATTGGCTTCAACGTCTACTGCCTTGGCCCCTGAAATCATCGGTCAAGAACACTACGACGTTGCTACGGAAGTTCAACACGTCTTGCAACGGTACCATGAATTGCAAGATATCATCTCTATCTTAGGGATGGATGAACTTTCCGAAGAAGAACAAACGATTGTTAACCGTGCTCGGCGGATTCAATTCTTCCTGTCACAACCATTCTCCGTTGCTTCACAGTTTACGGGTATGGATGGGAAGTATGTTAAGTTGGAAGATACTGTCCGGAGTTTCAAGGAAATCTTAGATGGTAAGTATGATGACCTACCAGAAGATGCTTTCCGGAACTGTGGTGCTATCGAAGACGCTGTCGAAAAGGCTAAGCAAATGAACGCTGCCGTTGCCAACAACTAGGGAGGGATTCTAATTGGCTGATAATCAATCAGTATTATCCGTTAGTATCGTAACCCCAGATGGCCGGGTCTATGAAAACGATGGTGAACTCTTGGTCATTAAGACTAAGTTGGGTCAACTCGGGATCATGCCCAATCACGTGCCCGTCATTTCCTCTTTGGAAGTCGACGAAGTACGGGTTAAACATGATGGTGAAGAGGATGAAATTGCCGTTAACGGTGGTTTCCTAGAATTCTCCGACAATGTTGCCACCATTGTTGCTGACAGTGCGGAACGTCAAGACGATATTGACGTCGGTCGGGCCGAAAGTGCTCGTGATCGGGCTCAAGCTGCCATTAAAAAGGCGCAAGAAGCTCATGACGATGACACTTTGGCACGGGCTGAGGTCGCTTTGCGGCGGGCCATCAACCGAATTAACGTCGCCAACCATTAAGCACACTAATGCATGTCAAAAAAGGCAATTCTCACTAACGGGAATTGCCTTTTTGTTTACTTAAAATTCAAATTGGTCTTTGACTTCATAGGCGCTAGAGCTAGTGTCTAGACCAGATAGTAGTCGATTGGTCTAGGTGATAGGCGGAGCTAAAGTTCGGAATTTACGAATTGGCCTTTTATGCATGCTCCGCCAATAATTAGCAATCAGAGCCGTTTACTCTATAATTTTAAATGAAAGCCTCCCCCTGGAAACGTCATTCACTGCAATTACTTATAGTTTGTTCAGTCATAGCTATTAATAAAAGCAAATGTAATATTACAAACGCCGATTTTGCTGGAATTTCAAGGACAAGCACGAAAAATTATGCTATAGTTGGTGAGAATGTTTAGAAAGGATTGAGTTAATGAAACTTCTAGGGTTGCAAGCTATTCTAACGATCGTTAGTCATTTGACGTTTATCGCCCTCGCATTTTGGGCAATCTCGGCGTTACACATTGAACGACTAATGTCGGTGTACCCCCGTCAGGCACGGGTCGTTATCGTGATGTTGTCGGTAGCGATAGGGTACGGCTGCAGCTCGTTCTTTCTGGACTTCATCAATAATGTTCGTAATCTGGGCTATTTACTATAGGCAAGCCCGAAAATTCTTTGGAGGTATCCCATGGAAAAAATTATCGTTCATGGTGGGAACCGCTTAACTGGTGAGGTTAATATCGAAGGCGCAAAGAACGCGGTTTTGCCAATTCTGGCAGCCTCAATCTTGGGTCAAGATGGACTCACCCACTTAGCAAATGTTCCAGTTTTATCTGATGTATATACGATGAATAAGGTCCTTCGTTTCCTGAACCTGCGCGTTGATTTTAACGAAGAGCGGCGGGAAGTTACCATCGATGCGACCCACCAAGTATCAAGTGAAGCACCATTTGAATACGTTTCCAAGATGCGAGCATCTATCGTTGTGATGGGCCCGCTGTTGGCACGGCTAGGTCATGCCCGGGTAGCATTACCAGGTGGTTGTGCGATTGGGACACGTCCGATTGATTTACATTTAAAGGGGCTTGAAGCGTTAGGCGCCCGGATTGAACAGCATGACGGCTACATTGAAGCCTTCGCTGATCAATTGAAGGGAACACATATTTACTTAGATTTTCCTAGTGTCGGCGCAACGCAAAATATCATGATGGCCGCCTGCCTTGCGCAGGGGACAACTGTGATTGATAATGTTGCCCGTGAACCAGAAATCGTGGACTTAGCTAACGTCTTGAACAAGATGGGGGCTCATGTTCGTGGTGCCGGGACGGAAACGTTGCGGATCGATGGTGTTGAGAAGATGCACGGAACGGAACACAATGTGGTTCAGGACCGAATCGAAGCGGGGACCTTCATGGTCGCTGCGGCATTGACTCAGGGTAACGTGCTAATCAAGGACGGTATTGTTGAACATAACAAGCCTTTAATCTCTAAATTGCAGGAAATGGGCGTACAAGTGACTGAAGAAGCCGCTGGTATTCGGGTCGTTGGTCCAAAAAAGTTATTGCCAACGGATGTCAAAACCTTGCCATATCCTGGATTTCCAACCGACATGCAACCACAAATGACCATTTTACAGCTGGCTGCTGAGGGGACGAGCACGATGACCGAAACTGTTTTTGAAAATCGGTTTATGCATCTGGAAGAATTACGCCGGATGAATGCCCAGTTCCAAATCAACGGGCGGACAGTCGTGATGCATGGTCCAACCGACTTCAACGGTGCTGAAGTGGCTGCTACCGATTTGCGGGCAGCCGCAGCGTTGGTTTTGGCTGGTTTGATTGCTGACGGGTACACCCAAGTAACGAACTTGAAGTATCTTGATCGGGGCTACTACGACTTCCACAAGAAGTTGACGGCTCTGGGAGCACAGGTCAAACGGGTCGACTTCCCAGAAGACGACACGGTGGTCTTAAAGAACACGCACGTCAAAAATTAGAACTTATTTCGGGTGGCACTTGTGGCCACCTTTTTATTATCACCAAGGGCGTTGGCACGCGTCAGCACCTGTTTGACCCGAAAGAAGCTCGCGGCAATTTGGATGGTGAAATCAGGGGACGAAACGTTAACAATTTGTTTAGTTCCCGCCGGAGCACGAGAAACCATTTAGAGTTGCCGGAGATTATGTTATAATGAAATGTTGAAAATTGGCATTAAAAATCAGGAGGACGCATAAGTATGGCGAAAGACATTGGAATTGATTTGGGGACTGCGAACGTTTTGATCTACGTGGTCGGCAAAGGTATCGTATTAAATGAACCATCAGTCGTTGCAATCGATACGAAGACTGACAAGGTATTAGCGGTGGGCTCCGAAGCTTATCGAATGGTTGGCCGGACCCCCGGTAACATTCGGGCTATTCGTCCCTTGAAGGATGGGGTCATTTCTGATTTCGATATCACTGAAGCCATGCTCTCCTATTTCATCAATAAATTAAGTGTGAAGGGCTTCCTATCCAAGCCTAACATCATGATCTGTGCCCCAACGAACATCACCGAGATTGAACGGAAGGCCATTATTCAGGCTGCCGAAAAATCTGGTGGGGCCAAGGTCTACCTGGAATACGAACCAAAGGTCGCTGCCTTGGGTGCCGGAATGGATATCTTCAAGCCTAGCGGTAACATGGTCATCGATATGGGTGGGGGGACGAGTGACATTGCCATCCTTTCCCTAGGGGACATTGTGGCTAGCCGATCAATTCGGGTCGCTGGTGACCGGATGAACACTGAAATTGTGAACTACCTGAAGCATCACCACAACCTGATTATCGGGGAACGGACCGCTGAAACCATCAAGATTAAGATTGGGACGGCCTACCCAGAACCCGGTAATGATGAAAAGACCATGGATGTTCGTGGCCGGGACTCTGTCAGTGGAATGCCTACTGAAACGACGATTACCGCTACTGAAGTTGAATTGGCCATCCACGATTCCGTTGACCAGATTGTGTCTGCTGCTATGTCCGTGTTGGAAACGACACCGCCAGAGTTGGCTGCGGATATTATCGACCGCGGGATTATGCTGACTGGTGGTGGGGCCTTGCTCGATGGGATCGACAAGCTCTTCTCAGAAAAGCTGACGGTACCAGTCATCATTTCCGAAGATCCACTGGATAACGTGGCCAAGGGTGCTGGAGTGCTTCTGGAGCACATGGATACCAAGACTGCTAAGGAAAATAACTAACAGTCTGTGGTTAACACAGGAGGGGGCATCGCGATGAAATGGTTACTGACGAAGCTGGTTCGTGGTTATCAACGGTTCATTTCACCGCTGTTTCCGCCGACCTGTCGGTATTACCCGACATGTTCGAATTACATGTTACAGGCGTTAACCAAGCATGGTGCAGTTAAGGGCGGCCTGATGGGGCTGGCGCGCATCCTGCGTTGTCACCCCTTCGTCCGCGGCGGCGTTGATCCCGTACCGGATCACTTTACCTTACGCCGGAACTTCGCGGCCGAACAAGCTTACCGCAAGGAAATGGGCCTTGATAAAAATTCCCCCACTAAATAAAGGAGAGTTGGCATGAGTAAACGAGAAAAAGCAGTGCAAGTCACAGTTGATGAACAAAAATTGCCAGAAGGCGAAACGATGTCTATCTTAAAGATCGGCGACGAGACGATTGGGACGGTTAAGCCAGATGGTGACCGCTTTGAAGCGCAGCTCAATGACGGTGACGTCTACCGTGCAAAGACGGTCGACGAAGGTGTCGAACTGCTCTTACGGGACTACCACCTGCATCGCGGTTAATAATTTTTAGTAAAGTTGGCCGCAGTGAATCGTTTAAATTCACTGCGGCCTTTATACTTAGGAGTATCTTAGTTTGAAATAAGGAGCAATCATTGTGGCAAAGAATGCGACAGAACAACGGACCGAGACGGATTCCCGGATCGACTGGGGAATTATCTTCTGTGTCCTGATGTTAGCCCTGATTGGGTTAGCATCCATCTATGTAGCGGCGACCCACGATAGTAGTGCCACGAGTATTACATCTGCTGTGGTCTCACAGTTAGTCTGGTACGTTATTGGGACGGTTGCCATCATTATCATCATGCAATTCGACTCCGAACAGTTGTGGAAGGTGGCGCCGGTGCTATATGGGCTGGGAATTTTCCTGCTGGCGGCCGTGCTGATTTTCTACAGTCGGGCGTACTATATCAACACCGGTGCTCGGAGTTGGTTTGCCATCGGGTCGTTGACCTTCCAGCCATCCGAAGTTATGAAGCCCGCCTTCATCCTGATGTTGGCGCGGGTCGTAACGGAACATAACAACCAGAATCCACTGCACACGGTGCGGACGGACTGGGTGTTGATCGGAAAGCTGATTCTCTGGACCTTACCGGTAGCCGTCCTGTTGAAATTACAAAATGACTTCGGGACCATGCTAGTGTTCTTCGCCATCGTAGGTGGGGTTTTACTGGTCTCCGGAATTACCTGGAAGATCATTGCCCCCGCGTTTGCGATTGTCGGGGGTGTCGGGGGAACCGCGCTGGCGCTGGTTACCACCGATGCCGGGCGAAAGATCTTGGAGAAGATTGGCTTTCAAGCCTACCAATTCTCCCGGGTTGACACCTGGTTACACCCCTCACAAGATACCTCGAACAACGGGTATCAGCTGTGGCAAAGTATGAAGGCGATTGGGTCCGGGGGTATCTTTGGGACCGGATTCAATGTCTCGCACGTCTACGTGCCCGTTCGGGAATCCGATATGATTTTCTCCGTGATCGGTGAAAACTTCGGGTTCATCGGGGGTTGTATTTTGATCTTCCTGTACTTCCTGTTGATCTATCAAATGGTTCGCGTGACTTTCGATACCAAGAACGTCTTCTACGCCTACATTTCCACTGGGGTTATCATGATGATTCTCTTCCACGTGTTTGAAAACATTGGGATGAGCATTGGGCTCCTGCCACTGACCGGTATTCCATTGCCGTTTGTTAGTCAAGGGGGGTCAGCTCTGATTGGGAACCTCATCGGAATTGGCTTAATCATGTCGATGCGTTATCATTATAAGAGTTATATGTTTAGTCGTAATGACGCATTTAAATAAAGAGGAGATCAGATAATATGGCTGAAATGGTAAAGTATTTTTGGACAAAATCAGTTGCTGATGGCACCCGAATTGGTTTAACCACTGAAGGGCAAGACGAGTTAGGCACCATCAAATTCGCCAAGTTACCTGCAGTTGGCGACACGGTCAAGAAGGGTGAAAACCTATTGAGCGTGGAAGCTGATAAGGCTGTTTCCGACATCCAAAGCCCAGTTTCTGGTAAAGTTGCCGCCGTTAACCCAGCGTTAGCTAGCGACTTCGATGCCTTAAACGGAAGCGATACTGACGCCGCTTGGTTTGTGGACGTCCAAGAAGCTTAATTAGAGTGATCGAACCGGTTCGGCCCCGCGTGGAGTTGAACCGGTTTTTGCGTTTTCTAGGGGAAGCCCATGATTGTGACTACCGCCTCCGGCTACCAGGGGTTCTGGTTGCTATGGGGATCGCCTGCAGCCGAAGGGCGGGCTTCCGGCTCGGTTGGGAACCTCGCGAAGTTCATGCGAGTTTCCCAACTCGTCCCACGCTGTAACCCCGGGGAGAAGTAAGCGCCCGGGGTAACACCGTCGTCACAGCAACCGTCACCCCTGGCCTCCTGCGGCTAGGCAACAATGATGAACTTACCTAGATCAGCAAAACTGGTTCAACTGGCGTGGTTGCCAATCCGTTTGGTTGCCAGAACAGGTCTGATCTCCGGTGACCAAGATTAATCATGTCTAACTTCACCATGCCACCACCCCTGAAACCGGTTCCTTAGGCCTTTGCCTGCGAGTCGGGTATAATGGAAGTAGCTATTATAGAAATGGAGTGAGTAACATGGCAGAAAAGAATGTGTTTCACATCAACGGCTACTTGGGCCTGTTGATTGTTCTGGCTTTGTTCATCGGTGGGGGTTGGATGATTTTTGAAGGCATCATGGTCCCATTAGCCATTATTATTTTAGTCTTAGCCGTCTTGGCTGCCAGCAGTTTGACGATTATTAGTCCTAATCAATCCAAGGTGCTGACGTTCTTTGGCCGTTACATTGGGACGATTCGAGAGGCCGGCCTGTACTTAACGGTGCCACTAACAAATAAGTCAACGGTCTCACTGCGAGTTCGGAACTTCAATAGTGCCATCTTGAAGGTCAACGACCTCCAGGGGAACCCCGTTGAAATTGCGGCGGTGATCGTCTTTAAAGTTGTCGATACCAGTAAGGCCTTATTCTCCGTGGAAGACTACGAACAATTCGTAGAGATTCAAAGTGAATCAGCTATCCGCCACGTGGCCTCCGAATACGCCTACGATAACTTTGGCGATGGCGAGGCCCTGACGTTACGGAGCAATCCGACCGAGGTTTCCAACCATTTAACGGAAGAATTACAGGAACGGTTGAATGTGGCCGGAGTCAAGATTATTGAAACCCGTTTGACGCACTTAGCCTACGCCACCGAAATTGCTTCAGCAATGTTGCAGCGGCAACAATCACAGGCTATCCTGTCCGCTCGGAAGATTATCGTGGAAGGGGCCGTATCGATTACTGAGGGGGCTATCAGCCGCTTGGCCAATGAAACCGATTTGGAACTCAGCGACAATCAAAAATTACAACTGATTAACAACATGATGGTGTCCATCATCAATGAACGGGGATCCCAACCGGTCATTAATACTGGTAAAATAGAGTCATAATGAATTGTCGTTAAATGATATGTCTGCGGATAAAATTGACTTAGTCTACTCAAGAAGCTAATGAATTTAGAAAACATTTGAATCGTTTCGGCAGGGATTACTGGACAGGACACTTTAGTGATTTTTTTAGGTGGCGAGTTTTATAAGATACCACTAGTCCTAGCAGGCGGAACCCTGACAGCCGCAGGCGATAATTACCGGCAAGCTTATTCACAGGAAGCAGAAAGAAAAATCACTGGAGGGTAACAAGATGGATGAACAGATAGGGGAGTTGCAGCAGCAACTCGCGACCCTGAACGAAGAGTTAAAGAATGGGACGGTTTTCCAGTCCCTGGGGCCGCGGCTGGGGCAATTGATGGATGGTATCCACCGGCGGCGACGCACCCCCGTCACGTTACCCGATGATCAGGATGGGATCGAGGAACTCCTGAATACCCTGCGCGGCCGGCTCGAAAAGAATCAGCCGTTGGAGATTTCACTCAAGGACTTGGACTTTCTGATTCACCACCTGGCGTCACCTAATCCTACTATTCGGTATAACGGGATTAATTTTACCGTTTACGATGCGTTGCAGCAAAATGCTTTGGGCGTTAACGACATGGTGACCTTGGTTAACTTCCTGAGTCGTGACGAAGCCCTGTTCAGTCATATTCTTGAACCCACCAACGCGGCCGTCTTTGGCCGGGCCGGGTCGGCTTCCTTACTGGCGGTCGCGCTTCACTTTGTCGCGGAGAACGATGCCCAGGGGATGTTGGACTACAACCACCTAGTTAATCAGGTGGCGACCTACATCTGTCTGGAGACCGATACCCGAGGCTTTGTCAATCAGCAGGGATGGGCGCACGCTTACGCCGCAATTATTGATCTGCTGACAGTGTTGGCGGAGACGGATATTTTGCCGCGAGCCGACAAGCTCTTCCTGCTGATGACCTTGATTGAACGTCTAAAGCGCCTGACGACACCGCTGATCTATGGGGAAAATGATCGGATGGCCAACTACTTTGTGACGTTGACCAATCGGCATCCGTTGTATGAGACGGCGCTACTGAACGCCCTGAAGCAGTGGCGGTTGGCTGTGGCTCGTCGTCGGCGACCGGATAGCCTGGCTGGCTGGAATCAGTTCTTTAACCGCAAGCGGTTGTCCGATGCCCTCCGTCTGAGAAATGATACCAGTCCGAAGCTCAAGAAATATTTAAACTCAACTATCGATTTTTTAGGCTGAAATTTACCGAAAAATATATTCAATTTTTTGGAGAAATGGTATACTGTAGGCTAACCGAAATATAAACGATAGGATGAGTGACAAAATGGATACAAAAACAAAGTTACATGTAGGTCTATTATTCGGTGGTAATTCTTCGGAACATGACGTTTCAAAGCGTTCAGCCCACAACATCTATGACGCAATGGACAAGTCACGTTACAACGTTAGTTTATTCTTACTGACGCGTGATGGCTTCGTTTTAAGCGATGCCGCTTCCCGGCGCGTCTTTGATGGTGAAGATGAGGCAACAGTCGCTGCTGAAGAACAAACCCAAGTAGACGCTACGAACCCATTGGCACCCATTTGGAATTTATCTCAAGCAAAGGATATTGATGTTTTCTTCCCAATTATTCATGGTAACTTGGGTGAAGACGGTACGATCCAAGGGCTTTTCCGCTTACTGAAAAAGCCTTTCGTGGGAAGTGGCGTCTTGGCATCAGCGACGGCCTTTGATAAGGATATGACGAAGCAGGTTCTGACGACCCACGGCATTCGGAACACGAAGTACGTGGTCATCACACCTGAAAACCGCGACGACTACGATTACGCCACGGTTTCAGAAAAGTTGGGGACAAACGTCTTCATCAAGCCTGCCAACCAAGGATCCTCAGTCGGTATTCATAAAGCCGGAAACGAAGAAGAATTTAACGCAGGTGTCGCTGATGCCTTCCGTTATGACTTCAAGGTAATGGTTGAAGAAACGATTGCAGGTCCCGAGGAAGTCGAAATTTCCATTTTGGGTAACGAACATCCCCAAGCATCCAAGTTGGGTGCTATCCGGGTGCCAGAATCCGATGTGTTCTACGACTACAACAACAAGTTCGTTGATGCCAGTGGTGTGACCTTCGAAGTGCCAGTTGAATTACCAGCTGAGCTCACGACGGAAATTACGACGATGGGTCTGCGAGCATACGCTGCCCTGGGCTTAAAAGGGATGGCGCGGATCGACTATTTGGTTTCTAAGGATGGCGTGCCTTACGTCGGTGAGGTCAACACCTTACCGGGGTTCACCAACATCAGCTTGTACCCACAACTGTGGCAAGCTTCCGGTATCAGTTATGCGGACTTAATTGACCGTTTGATTGAACTGGCCTTGGAAGAATTCAAGTATCAAGATGAATTGGCTTACGATTTCATTCCGTTAGATAATGACTCGGCTGCATCAACTTACAAGCCGAAAAAGTAGATTTTACTGATGACCGGTATGGAGCGGAGACGTTTCATACCGGTTTTTTTTGTTGGTTCGTGACTGTGTAAGGGGAGGCCGTTGTTTTGCGAGGATTTGGACGCCGTCTGGTGAGAAGCTGGCGTGTGGGAATATTAACGCCAGGGATGTTGCTCGGCTGGGAAATGGTAGCCGGATTGTTCGCACTGGTGCGATGGTGTGGTCAGCGTCCGGGATGGTCGGTCGGCTTGGTGTTGGCTGCTGTGGCCTTGATAGTGGCAATTGCAGGGCAGTTTACGCAGTTAGCCCGTTTATTTACTGGTACGCCGATGCCTGACTGGCAAACGAGTTGGCTACTGGTCTGGCGATACAAGTGGCACTGGCTAGTGGTGGAATTTTGCGTAGCCATCTTGGCATTACCGCTGGGGTCGTGGGGCCTGAGTAGCCGGATTCTCGTTCGGCTGCCGTTAGCGGCAAACTGGGTCAACTTTGTTTCACTTCACCGGCGACCAGTGGTGCTAGTGGCCGCCCTTATTTATCTACTTCTAGCCGGTTACCTGCTGTTGTGGGGCCCGCGACACTTTCAGCGCCTGACACCGCAATTGAAGCGGCCGGGGACGATGGGCCAAATGGCCGGGGGACTCTTGATCTGCGGTCTGTTGACGTTTGGTTGGTGGGCAATCGGCGAGGGCTTGGTTCGACTCAATGCAGTTGTCGGTAGTAAGGCTTCGCCGCAACTGGCAAGACTGCTACTGGTGGCCTCGTTGGCGGGTGTCCTCATCCTCTTTGCCGTGACCAGTATCCTGGGGGTGCTCACGGTCGTGTGGAGTTGGTGTGGCCAGCCTGAGTTATCACTCATGCCTGCTTTTGGTGAGGGTCATCGGCGTTGGTGGCCCATTATCGGTGGTGTGGTTTGTTTGGGCTTAGCCGGGGCCATTGTTCAGCAGACGATGACGCAACGACCACAGTTCGCGACGACGGCTCTGATTAGCCACCGGGGTGTCGATCACGCGTGGGGAGTCCAGAATACCATCGCGGCTCTGCGACACGTGAGTCGGGAGCATCCGACCTACGTGGAGATGGATCTGCATGAGACCAAGGATCACCGGTGGGTCGTGCTTCACGATGAAAATTTGCAGGCTCTCGCAGCGCGAAACGTTACGCCTCATCAGTTGACACTTCGCCAGCTGGAACGGCTGACAGTTCACGAGAATGGGCAATCTACGCAGTTGGCAGGGTGGCCCGCATATCTACGGGCCGCAGAACGGCTAAATCAGCCGCTAATGGTTGAGCTCAAGACAACACCGAAGGATTCAGCAGGGATGGCCAAGCGATTTGCGCAGCAGTACGGGCCGCGATTGATTCGAGATCACGATGTCGTTCATTCCCTGGATTACCGAGTCGTAGCTCAGTTACGGTGTCGGGAGCCCCAATTGAAGGTTGGCTACATTCTGCCCTTTAACTGGGTAGCGCCGCAGTCGGTGCCGGCGGACTTCTATTCCTTCCAGCAGATATCGGCTAGCCAGCAATTCATCGTGGCGGCTCATCAGATGGGGGTGCCGGCCTACATTTGGACGCCGGATTCACGGGCAAAGATGACGCGGATGTGGGCACTAGGGGCGGACGGCCAGATTACCAATGAATTGCGGCGGTTGCGGGCGGTCACACAACAGTCACCGCAGCGTCAAGGCTGGGCGGTGCTCCAGAATTTTATTTATAGCTATTAACCAATCGTTAAAGAAGTAACTGCTTACTAAAAGTACGAATAATATTAACAATTAAAGAATTAATATACGACCAATTGCGGCTGTTTATTAATTCTTTTATTTTTAAATGATAAAATGGTATAGACAGATTAAAGTTCCTTAATAAATTAGCATTATGCTTGTAATTCCCAATGAATCACTTATCATGGTAATTAAGATAAAGAGGCCGAGTCTGGCCAGTCATTACCAGGGGATGAATATTAACGCCTATTATGATTTATGGTCGGGGAACCGGCGTTGATGACGTTTGCGTAATGTTCGGATTTATCGGTTGACAGCTACCTAACGTTACGAATCGTAGGGAGAGATGAGATGCGTTTATTAGGGAATAAAGTTAAACAATACCGGAAACAGAAGAATTTGTCGCAACAGGAGTTGGCTGAAGGAATCTGCACCCAAGCAACCGTTAGTTTGATGGAAAAGAAAGATAAGTTGCCTAGCATTAAGATCATTTTACAGATCTGTCGGCGATTGAATATTTCATTAAACGATGTTTTGTCGGGGCTTGGCAGTGGATTAGATGAACAATTCAGTGGTATTTCACAAGCTGTTCGGCGGGAAGATTATTCGTTGGCAGCCGAGATGCTGGCCAAAATGAATATGACCAACGTTCAGAACGGTTTTGACCGCGAGCGGTATCATTACTATCGCGGATTTATCGAAATGGGCGCTCGGCAACGACCGGATGAAGCAATCTTTCATTTTAATTTATTATTACATCGTTCTCACCGGATGCCGTGGGACCTTTACGCAATTGTGGGTAACGTCGGCATGGCGGATGCTTATATGGCGCGACAGGAGTTGGACAAGACCCGTTACTATCTGAATGCGGCTAGTAACTATCTAGACGAATTTGAGTGGCACGATGAAGAGAACTTCCAGCGGATGATCTGGGCGCGCTACCGGATCGCTAAGATGTACCTCGATTTGGATCAACCCCAGATGGTGATCGAAAATGTTGAGGCAGCACTCCGCGCGGTCAAGCACCAAACGTCGCTATACTTAATTGATGTCTTGTATGAGCTAAAAGGGCAGGCAGAGCAAGCTTTGCTGGCAACTGCCGCTGCTAAACGTAGTCTGGTGATTGCCCGGACTCTGGCTTTGGTGACGCATAACGTGGCCTTGCAAGAACGATTGACGCCTCAGATTGGCACAATGTTAACTGACTGAGTAAATTGAAGCCGACAGGTCGTAGGGCCTGCCGGCTTTTTGGGAAGATAATAACAGTAAAAAAGTACCGCCACCCATAAGGATGACGGTACTTGGTTTTAAATAGTGTTGTAATTATCTTTCAGACTTCGTGTTCTTAGCTGGCCGATTGTTCTGGTCGGTCCGAACGACGATAACGTCGCAGACAGCGGTCCGAGTAACGTATTCAGTCACGGAACCAATGAGTAACCGTTCCACCGCATTTAACCCGGTTGCACCGATCATGATAAGGTCAGTGTCGTTGTCTCGTGGAACGTCGCGGGCGATAATGGTCTTTGGCGCACCGTACTCGATGGCGTAGTCGATGCTTTCTAATCCATCGGCTTTGGCATCGGCCACGTACTTGTCCAGTGTCTTCTTCGCTGTTTCCGTAACTTGTTCAACCATGCTGGTATCGAAGCTGGAAATATTTTGGAAAGCCCGCGTATCAACAACGTGAACGAGATGTAAATCAGCATCGTTACGCTTAGCAACAGCGACCGCTTTCTTGAAGGCTAATTCGGCCTCGTATGAACCGTCAACTGGAACTAAAATGTGCTTGTATTGTTGTAACATATTGTTCACCTCTCATTACTTTATACTCTTATCATACGTTATTTAACGCCAAATAAAAAGCAATATGGTGAAAAAAGGTGGAAAACTTGGAAACGGTTACCGCTTTGGAAACCAATGCAAAAGCATCAGTTGGAAAGTCATAATTGCGATGACCCCGGCTAGTAAGGTCAGTGAAATAAAGATGGTATTATTCATGATGGTGGCAATGGCTGCCAGCACCCCGATGACCATGAGAATCGATCCGCAGATGACAAGAACGCGGCTTAGATTGGGAAATTCTTCTGGATGAAAGACCAGGAAGGGCCGTTGGCGATGGCTAAAAGCAAAATAGCCGATACCGAACGAGAGTAGGGTGTAGCAAATCATGAGAATCGTGATGACCATGAGGGGCCTCCTTGAGTTTTTTGGGAATTTGTATTTTTATTGTTACGTCTTAGGTTGTGATGACGCGTCACGCTTGAAAAGGCAGGACGGCCGTCAATCTATTTAGAATAGCACACTGACACCAAAAGAAAAGGGCCATTCAATGGAATGGCCCTCAAAGCACGAATGCTTTTGATGATCTAAGTGGTGCCGTTAATTGTCTAGTCATGTTGACCCGCGATGACAAATGCAGGGGGGAGAGCGTGGCAGAGCGTCTGACTTCCAAGTGAAAAGGCGTGTCATGTTCTCTGCCCGTAGGCAATCCCGTTTTATAATTACTTGTTCGGCAACTTGTAGTGAGACAACGCGTACACCTTAGAACCAATTGTATAGTAGCATATTTTTATAAAAAATTCAATTCGTTACGTTCGATTGGCTCGGCGCAAACGGTTATATTGTTCGGCCAGTTGGCTTTCAAAACGACCGTTTGTCTTGGGGTGGTAGTACTGCGCGTCCCGCAGTGTGTCCGGCAAATACTGTTGCTTGACCCAGTCATTTGGAAAGTCGTGAGGGAACTGGTAAGCAGTGCCGTGGCCCAGTTTCTTGGCGCCAGCATAGTGAGCGTCCTTTAGCCGGTCGGGAACCGCGCCGTTGTGCCCGTTCATGACGTCCGCCAAGGCCTCATCCATCGCGGTGATGCCAGAGTTGGATTTGGGCGACAGACAGAGCTCGATGACGGCGTCGGCCAACGGAATCCGACCTTCGGGTAAGCCCAGCTGTTGGGCCGCGGTGACCGCCTGGACGGTCCGAGCAGCGGCTGGCAGATTGGCCATGCCGATGTCCTCGTAGGCAATTACCATGAGTCGACGACAGATTGAGGGCAGGTCACCCGCAGCCACCAGTTGTCCCAGATAGTGGAGGGCGGCATCAGTGTCGCTTCCCCGAATGGATTTCTGAAAGGCCGAAATCACGTCGTAGTGGGCATCCCCGTTCTTGTCGCCAACCAGAGCTCTACGCTGGAAGCAGGCCTCGGCAACTTCAAGCGTAATGTGAATACGGCCGTCATCACCAGGTGGTGTCGACTGTGCGGCAAGTTCGAGGCCGTTCAGAGCACTCCGCAGATCACCGTTGGTTGCACCTGACATGAAGTGGAAGGCATCGTCGTCAATGTCCAACGGAAGCTCGCCCAGCCCCCGTTCCTTGTCAGTAATGGCGCGGTGTAAGGCCGTTTCAATGTCGTCTAGGGACAGCGGGTGGACCTCAAAAATCTGGGTTCGACTCCGGATGGCTGGGTTGATGTTGATGTAGGGATTCTCGGTGGTCGCACCGATCAGGATGATCCGACCACTCTCCAAGTGGGGGAGCAGGAAATCCTGCTTGGTCTTATCCAGTCGGTGAATTTCGTCTAGCAGGAGGATGACGGTGCCGCTCATCTTGGCCTCGGCCGCTACGACTTGAAGGTCCTTCTTGGAGTCGGTTGCCGCGTTTAACTTACGAAAGGCATACTTGGTCGATCCAGCAATTGCGCTGGCGATGCTGGTCTTCCCGGTACCCGGCGGTCCGTAGAGAATCATGGATGAGAGTAATTTTGCCGCAACCATCCGAGCAATGATCTTGCCCGGGCCGACCAAGTCTTGTTGGCCGACCACGTCTTCTAAACGCTGTGGTCGCATGCGGTAAGCAAGTGGTTGTGCCAAAAAACGAAGCTCCTTTCGTTACTTGCCCAGGAGTTTATCCAACAGGGACTTCTTCTGAGTTTCGGTGTCTGTGTGGGCCTGGTTAGGATACTTCTTAGCCAGGGTGACGGGATTGTCATTGATAGCATGGTCGCTAGCAACAATCAAGCCGTAGTCATCGGCGGCCATTCCGTAGAAAATATCGTTACGAATCGTAAATTTTAGATTGTGTTGGGCCGCCAACTTCAGGTAAGGCGCGAGGTCGGCCTGCTCGATGTGACCGTTCAGGATGATTTGATAATCAGGATGGGCCGTGATCTCAGTGATGAAGGCGTCCAGATTATTCCGGTCGTTGACCTCATCGATGGTCATGGCCAATGACACCCGTTCTCGGAAGGTGCCTAGGTAGCGGCGCTGCTCATCCGGATTGACTTTGGGTACCCCAAAGGTAGAATTTTGTAAATGCTTGTCCATCTGACTCTGTTCAGCCATGTCTAATCCCTCTTTTCAAGTTAGTGTTGTTAGTATACCATGGAATCAAAGTGACTTTCAGTGAGGGGGACTCATCATGTATCAAGACCAGGATTTTCACGTGTTTGACGATCAGACGTTGCCGGGCCGGTTGGGTAAAATTCGGACGTATATTGACCCCAAGTTTACGGCGACGGTGGCCGATTTGGCGCCAGTCTTTGCTAAATTAAGTATGCCAATCTATGACCACATTTCTCAGCATCGACGTCGGACGAAGAATCCACCGACCGATACTTGGGTAGCTTTCAGCACGTCCAAACGGGGGTACAAGATGTTACCGCATATTGAGATTGGTTTTTGGGACGACCGGTTCTTTATCTGGCTGGCGGTGTTGCAAGAGGCCAAGGAACGACAGGCATTGCTGAGTCGTCTGAAGGGGGATTTGGTGCTGCAGTTGCCGGCTGGATTTGAATGCGGTGGCGATCATACCAATAAGAATGCGGGCGTACCGTTGACGCGGGGGAGTTACCAAGAGTTAATGGCTACGCAGACACAGCGGCATGCCGAGTGGCAGGTGGGGCGGAATTATCTGCGTGGGGATACTTTCTTCACATTGACACCAGCCGTGCAGGCCCAGGTGATTCGTGATGATGTGACTGCGCTGTTGCCGATTTATGACCAGTTGATTCGACTGTAATTGTTTCAGAAAACTAGTGGGGCTGGTTGCATTCCCCACGGGGGACGGGTAGTCTTAAAACTAGCTTGCATAATCGGGGAGGATTTTTGTGATAAATATACTTAAAAAGTGGTGGCAGAGTCCACTGACGGCCTACTACGGGGCATTGATCTTACTGATCATCATTGCGTGGTGTGCTCGGGGATTCCTGTCACTAGCACTGTTCACCATCATTTTCATTTACTTAGGCAATGCGGCCATCGTGGGAATCGAACGGCACTTGCATCTGCATCATCTGCTGGCAACGTTGCTGGTTTATCTGTTGTTTCTGGTAATCCTGGCTGCAGCATTCGGTCAGATCATTCCGCCATTGGTGTCCGAGGCTTCCAGCCTGCCGCATACCCTGAATTCATTAGTCCAGACGTATCCGCAGTTGGAGTCGTCGCTGACTAAGTTGGTTAAAAATCTGACGCAAAATGCAACGGTCATCAGCAATGGTAAGGCGATGCTGTCCAGTGGGATGGTGAAGTTGTCACGTTTCAGCTCCGGTGTTGAAACGGTGATTCTGGCGTTCTTCTTCAGCTTTATCTTTAACCTGACTAAGGCACAGTTGCAGCGGTTCGTGCACGCCTTTACCAAGAGCCGGTTTGCCGGACTCTTCGTGCCGATGGGAAACTTGGTTTTAAAGTTCGTCCAAATCTTCGGGACGGTCATTGAAACCCAATTGATTATCTGTACGATCAATACCATTCTGATGGTGTTGGGCCTCTGGTTGATTGGGATGCCAAGCTTGCTGATTCTGGGGATCATGGTCTTCTTCCTGGGCTTGATTCCGGTGGCCGGGGTCTTGATCTCGATGATTCCACTGGTGATCATTGCCTTTGTTACGGGTGGTCTGATCCGCGTTATCGAGGTATTAGTGCTGGTTGTCGTGATTCACATGTTCGAATCATACTTCTTACATCCGCGGTTAATGGCCAATGCCACCAACCTGCCAATCTTCGTGACTTTCATTACGTTAATTGTGAGTGAACAGATTTTCGGCGCTTGGGGACTGATTGTGGGGATGCCACTGGTGGCGTTCTTCCTGGACGTGTTCGACGTGCAGTTGAAGTCGAAACCAGAGACGTTACCAACGACGTCTGATAAGTCTTAAATTTAAGTGAAAAAATAAGCTTCGCATCCCGAGTAAGTAGGGGATGCGGAGCTTATTCATTTGCGACTAATGCATGACTAATTTGGCAATAACGAAAATCACAAGTAGGCCAGCGTAATAGGCAAGGGTTTTAGTGGTGACCTTTGGCGTCTTGCTATGACGGTCGCGAAGCCACAGAACAAAGACGACCAGCAAGGCGATGACGGCCAAGCCAAGCAGAATGTTTAAAACCAATGATAGGCTCATGACAAGATTCAGAATGGGCATGGTGAAGCCTCCAATATGTAGGTTCTGCAGCTTTTAACGCCGATCTGCATGGTTGGGCGCTTCAATGATGACCTTATTAAATAAATGTATGCAAATGCTATTTACATGGGGAATAATATTTTAGCTGTTTATCAAATACTTAACTTGCTAATAACATCTTAATCAAATAAACTAGGAATTGTAAGGAGAAATCATGTATGCAAAATTTCAATTCGTTTCGTGTTTCCACCCTAACTAAAGCAACGAACTTGGTTACGTTAAAAGTGATAAGATCAATCGCCAAAGGTTTTTCAGTATCTACCAATCGTACCATAAGTTCACAAAAGAATCAGACATCTCAGCAAGCGATTGCCAATGATTGGAAAAAGATTGGTAAAGACATAGAATTTGGGGTAGTCAAGTATGACAGAAAGCTTACCAGACAAGCAGTCAAAGATAAGCGATAAAAATAACGTTGGTAGTAGAACTGATATTCTTGATAAGCTGGAGAACTTACCTTCTGAGGACCAAGAGAAAATCATTGCCACAATGGAAATGTATTCTGGTCCTATACCTCATCCAGCAATTCTTGAAGGATATGAAAAACTTTATCCAGGGGCAGCAAAAGAGATTATTGAGAATGGCGTTCAAGAGTCCCAGCATCGTCGCGAGTTAGAAACAAAGCGACAGGCACGCCGAGGACGTCTGGCATGGTTTACATTAGGTAGTTTAGTTCTTGTGACAATTTTACTGCTAGTTGGTTCATTTGTCCTAATTATGCATAGTCACAGAATTATTGGGATAGTATTTGGGGCAGGGGGATTCTTAGTGTTTTTAGGAAGTCTCGTCGATCAGGTTAATGCTTTGTCAGGCAAGGATGATATTTCAACTGATAAAAGTGATAAAGATAATTAAATAATTTTGTATGCATCGTGCATTCTTTGTTGTGATTAATAGCTAGAATGTATGGTGCATATTTTTATACTGGGGAAAGGGGGATGTCCAGAACTTAAAAGTACTCATCCTTAGCATCACTCTTATAGAAAAATCTGGCAGGAATCGACTGACCGCTCAGCAAACTGGCGAGCTTGGATGGCAAAGGAATTCCGTCAAGCAGCATACTTCACCGTTTGATAGCGAAGGCGTGATTTTCATGCGAACAAAACACCTTCCACAGAAAGAAGGTACGCACTTCTATAATCCTTGACGCTGTCCTATAAATCTCCCACAGCGCATGGGGTAATCGGGTAGTATTTAAAAAATGAAATCCATAATAAAAAAGCCCCGCCAACCGGCGAGACTTCTTCAAACCAATCAAGAAGTTAATCTTAACGGTTGTAGTATTCAACGATAAGAGAATCGTCGAGTTCTGCATCTAATTCTTCACGTTGAGGGAAGCGGGTAAGGGAACCTTCCAGCTTGTCAGCGTCGAATTGGACGTATTGTGGACGACCAACAACGGCTTCAACAGCGCCCTTGATGATAGCCATGTCCTTAGACTTTTCACGAACGGAGATAACTTGGCCAACTTCGACTTCGTATGAAGGGATGTCAACGCGCTTGCCATCAACCGTGATGTGACCATGGTTAACCAATTGACGAGCTTGACGACGAGTCGTTGCCAAACCTAAACGGTAAACCATGTTGTCAAGACGACGTTCGAGTAAGATCATGAAGTTAGTACCATGGGTACCTTCAGAGATCTTGCCGGCACGCTTGAACAAGTTGTAGAATTGACGTTCAGTCATGCCGTAAGTGAACCGGAGCTTTTGCTTTTCACGCAATTGCGTACCGTATTCAGATAACTTTTGACGACGACCTTGACCATGATCACCAGGTGCGTAAGGACGACGGTTTAATTCTTTACCAGTGCCGGAAAGGGATACCCCTAAACGACGGGAAATACGCCAGCTTGGGCCAGTGTAACGAGACATAGATAGTTCCTCCAATAAAATATTATTTGGAGTAAAATAAGCTGTATATAAGTTTAGTATTCGTGCAGGTTGCTTTGCAGGTTTCACCGTATGCAGCCGCAGGTTACTTCCTGAACCAATCGAACGGCAACAATCTGTTGACGAGCTTACCACTTATCGCTGCATTATTTTACACAAACACCAGTATAACTAGAAGCACTAGGCTTTGTCAATGTGTTTTAACAAAACGCGCGCGAATTCTTCCAATACTTCTTGGTCTTCAGGGGTAAAACGGCCCTTAGTAGGGGAGTCGATATCCATGACGCCCAGTTTGGTTCCGTCACTCAGGGTGAGGGGGACCACGATTTCGGCGTTACTGGCGGAGTCACAGGCAATATGGCCGGCAAACTCGTGGACGTCGGCGACCAGTTGGGTTTCCTGTGTGGCTAAGCCAGTGCCGCAGACACCATGACCATTTTCGATGTGGACACAGGCAACGTTACCCTGAAAGGGGCCCAGAATTAGGTCGTCCGTTTCAGGCTGGTACATGTAGAAGCCGGCCCAGTTAACATCCGTCAGGGTTTGCTTGAGTAGGGCAGATGCGTTGGCGAGGTTCGCCACAAGGTTCGTTTCCTCATATAGGAGGGCGTCAAGTTGTTCGGTGATTAAAGGATTGATACGGTCACTCATGAAAAGGCCTCCATTGTTTTGATATTAATTATTTGATTATAGTCAGAAAGGTTAAGAGAATCATGAAAACGTAGTGAAGCCAGTGCGTCACTTATGCTATAATCAAGATTAGATTAAATTATAAAGTGAACCGAGTTATTTTACAACTCGTTTAAACGTTGAAATGTTGATGAAGGATGGGGTCATAATGATTGTGCTAATAGGAATCGTCATACTTGCGATTGCCGCGTACATTGGCTTGTTGGTATACCAGCAACGGATTCGGCGACAGGTCGCGACGCTAACTACGAAAAAGGAAGCGATGGAAGCTATTCCGCTAGAGGATGAGCTGAAGTTGGTGGGGCAATTGAGCCTAACTGGACAATCGTTAGAGGACTACGAAAATTTGCAGTCTGATTTTTCCGAAATTACCGAGAACCGATTTACCCGAATCGATGATCAGTTGGCCCAACTCTTGAGTGACTCACGAGGCGTCAATCTGATTCAATTGCGACAAAACCTCACCAAGGCCACGACCTTAGTCGACCAGACCGACGAATTGATCAAGTCCGTGCAAGAACAGCTAACCCATCTTCAAGAAGTCGATAAGCAACATCGGGCGGCTGTGAAGGAATTGGAGCAGAAGTATCAAGGCTTGCGGAAGACATTGTTGGCCAAGAACTTCGCCTTTGGCCCCAGCATCGATGGCTTAGAGGAACAACTGAGTCAATTGGAAGATAACTTTGACACCTTCTCACGGTTAACGCAGGAAGGGGACCATCAACGGGCTGCCGATGTATTGAATCAATTACACGATGACACGGCAGTATTGGAAGATCTAATCAAGGCTATCCCACCTCTGTACAAGGATCTGACCGTCGTCTTCCCCGACCAAGTCAAGGAACTTCGGGGTGGGTACCAACAATTGAGTGCTGAGAATTATCATTTTGGTGATCAAAACGTTCCCGAGATGATTAGCACTATCGAAGATCACATCAGCGCCAACCTCGATACGCTAGGCGATTTGCGGCCTGACGATGCCAAAGTGGTCAATGACCGAATTGCCACGCAAATCGACAGTATTTATGATTTGATGCAAACGGAAATTGATGCCAAGTCACCGGTTGAATCCAATCTGGATGGTGTCGCAAAGTTTATTGCCCACGCGCAGAACCAAAGCCACGCACTGATGGCCGAACTCGACCGGCTGAGTCAAAACTATACGTTGGATCACCAAGAAATTGAAACGGCGCGTGAACTCAACGAACAGTTGCGGGGCATCGATGGTATTTATCAACACGATATGCAGGACCTAACCGGTAACACGGCCACGTACTCACAAGTGCTGGCTCACCAAGAACAGCAACAAAAGGACCTGGAACAGATCGAACAGCAACAGTCCGATATTCTGAAGAGTGTCGCTGGACTTGCCGATGAAGAGAAGCAGGCTAGAGATACTTTACAACAATTTGATTTTGATCTACATAGTTTGCGGCGGCAAGTTGAGAACTTAAATCTGCCGGGCATTCCTCAAACTTATTTGGACTACTTCTTCGTTGTCCGTGACGAGGTGGCCCAACTAGCAACGGATATGGATCAGCCCCAGATCGACATGGAACGGATCACCAAGCAATTGTTGATCATTCAGACTGATTTGGACACGCTACAAGAGAAGACCGATGATCTGATCGATAGCTCCGAGTTGGCGGAACAGTTGTTACAGTACGCCAACCGCTACCAGACCAGTCATGAGAATGTCGCCACTGCCAGCAAGGAAGCGGCCGATTTGTTCGAGAATAAGCACCAGTACGCTAAAGCTTTGGAAACCATCGCCACTGTATTGGACGAAGTGGAACCCGGTTCCTACAAACGCTTGGAAGATGCTTACTACCAAAGTAAAGGTAAAGAAAAGCCCAAGCGCGACACGGACGACGCCAAGTAATTTGAATAATTGAGAAAGCCATTGTGACGGTGTAAATCCGTTATGGTGGCTTTTTTTAATGGCCTACGCGATAATTCGGTGGAAGATTGACGGTAATAGCGAAGGATGAAAATTAGCCTAGTCGGAGGCGGCCAGAGATGGCGCCGGCTGTGACGGCGGTGTTAGTCCGGGCGCTTGGTTTTCCCCGGGCTTACAGCGCGGGACGCGTTTGGAGACTCGCGAGATCCTAGCGAGGCTTCAAGCCGAGCCGGAAGCCCGTACTTTGGCTGCAGGCGTTCCCCATAGCGGCAGAATCTCTGGCCGCCGCAGACGACAGTTTTCACCCTTCGTTTGGTCAAACGTTCACTAGTTTTCCAAGCAAGGGGCTTGTGGGAAAGAACGATTGTGTTTATAATGAGAAAGAATTTCTATCGGAGTCGAACCAATAGAAAACGGATAAGAGGGTTCAGTATGATTTATTTTGATAACAGTGCGACCACCAAGGCAGCGCCCGAAGTGGTCGATACTTATGCAAAGGTAAGCGCGAATTACTGGGGTAATCCCTCAAGTTTGCACAAGTTTGGTGAACAGGCGTTTAACTTGTTGGAACAGTCTCGACAGCAGATTGCCGACCTGATTGGTGCTAAGCTGAGTGAGATCCTCTTCACCAGCGGCGGTACCGAGGGCGATAACTGGGCCATCAAGGGGACGGCCATGGCCAAACGTGAATTCGGGAACCACTTGATTACGACCGAAGTGGAACATCCTGCCGTTCACAATTCCATGGAACAATTGAAGCAAGATGGCTTTGAAGTCACCTATTTGCCCGTTGATGAAAACGGCCGGGTCTCCGCAGCCGACCTGCGTGCCGCAATTAAACCCAGCACGATTCTGGTGTCCACGATGGCCGTCAACAATGAAATTGGTGCGGTGCAACCGCTCGATGAAATTGCCGACGTCTTGCGGGACTTTCCCCGGATTCACTGGCATATCGATGCCGTTCAGGGAATCGGTAAGGGCTTGGCCGACAAGATTTTTAATGACCGGGTGGATTTCGTGACCTTCTCAGGCCACAAGTTCCACGCACCACGGGGCATTGGGTTCATGTATAAACGCCAAGGCCGGACAATCGCCCCATTGATGGCTGGTGGGGGTCAGGAACGTAACCTGCGTTCCGGGACTGAAAACTTGCCCGCTATCGCCGCAATGGCTAAGGCCTTACGGTTGTTGCTTGATGGTGAAGCCGACAAGGTGAAGCGCCAACGCGACATTCGTTTGGCCATTCTGCATCACGTGGAAACCTTCCCGAACGTGACGATTTTCTCCAAGGACCTGCCCGTCTTCGCACCCCACATTCTGTGTTTTGCGATTGCTGGTGTTCGTGGGGAAACCATCGTTCACGCCTTCGAGGAACACGATATTTACATCTCAACGACCAGTGCTTGCTCTTCCAAGAAGCACGTTGAATCCAGTACGTTACAAGCCATGAAGGTCGACGACGGCATTGCAACCAGTGCCGTACGGATCTCCTTGGATGAACACAACACCATGGCGGAAGCCACAGAATTCAACCGTGTGTTTGACGAACTCTACACACAATTTGCAAAATTAAATTAATTTACGAAAGGGGTCGCGCAATGGAATACAGCGAAATCATGGTCCGTTACGGCGAGCTATCGACGAAGGGTAAGAATAAAAAAGACTTCATCAAGCAGCTTGGCCAAAACGTGCGTAAGGCACTCGGCACCTTTGAAGGTATCGAAGTCAAAGCACAACACGACCGCTTACATGTCACCTTAAATGGGGCAGACTCAGATGCCGTTATGAAGCGACTGAAGGGCGTTTTTGGGATCGAAAATTTCTCGCCTTCGGTCAAGGTCGCTAAGGACATCGACGAGATCAAGCAGACGGCCATCGCCATGGTCAAAGAAGTCTTCAAACCAGGGATGACCTTTAAGATCAACACTCGGCGGCAAGACAAGGAATTTCAATACGACACTTACCAGATGAACGAAATCATGGGGAGTACGTTGCTGGAAGCCATTCCTGAACTGACCGTTAAGATGAAGCACCCCGACCTGGAACTGCGGGTCGAAGTCCGGATGAACGGGGTCTACCTGTCCGGTGAAACCATTCAAGGGGCCGGCGGGTTACCCGTCGGTACCGGTGGTAAGGCCGTTATGATGCTTTCTGGGGGAATCGACTCGCCAGTAGCGTCCTACTACGCTTTGCGGCGTGGGGTAAAGATCGATATGGTTCACTTCTACAGTCCGCCATACACGTCAGAACAAGCTTTAGCTAAGGCCAAGGAACTGACGGCCCGGCTGGCTGGGTATTCTGGTGGGATTCAATTCATTCAGGTGCCATTTGCCAAGATTCAGGAAACCATCAAGGAAAAAGTTCCCGAAGGTTACCTGATGACGGTTCAACGGCGCTTAATGTTGCGGCTGACGGCGGCGATTGCTGAAAAGCGGCATGCCAAGGGAATCTTCAACGGTGAATCCCTGGGACAAGTGGCCTCACAGACGTTGGAAAGTATGGCGGCCATCAACGATGTGACTTCCATGCCAATCCTGCGGCCACTGCTCTCTATGGACAAGACGGAAATCATCAAGGTTGCCGAGGACATCGACACCTACGATCTTTCCATTCTGCCATACGAAGACTGCTGTACCATCTTCACGCCACCAGCACCTAAGACGCATCCCGACTTGGAAAAGTCCCGGAAGTACGAAGGGTACATTGACGTTGAAGGCCTGATGAAGGAAGCTCTCGATGGCATTGTCATCTCAGAAATTCGCCCAGGCGATAACTACCTGAATCAAAACGAAGACGTTTTCGCAGAATTACTTTAATCTCAAATTAAGACTTAACGCTCTGAGCAGATTGCTTGGGGCGTTTTTTAGTGGTCTATGTTGGTCAGTAGTCGTGAGATTGTTGCTAAGAGGGTACGATGAAGGTAAATGGCCGTCCAGCAAGCGCTGTCGCAACTTAGCCAGGGTACAAGTAGAGCTGTTCTAGACCAACCGAGGGACCAAACGTGAGTTTTTCATGATTTTATAGCAAAACGCTTGTCATGACCCCCTATGTTGCGGGATAATTGAACCAGCAATCGGTATAGTACCGATGTATATTTTGAAGGGGTTGATCTGCGTGGATGTAACACGGCTCGGCAGTACAATGACTCTCTCTGGCACGCCGCCAGAGGTTGGAGATCAGTTACCAAAGTTTAAAGTGTTTGATCAGAACAATGTCAAAGTTAAAACGGCAAATTTGATTGGAAAAGTAACTTTGATCAGTGTTGTCCCGGATCTTGAAACGCCCGTTTGCACATTGCAAACTCGGAAGTTCACCCAACAGGCGGACCATTATCCAGCAGCTAAGTTCTGCACGATCTCAAACAATTCCATTGCTGAACAGACCGGCTGGTGTGCCGCTCAGGGTGTGGAAAACGTTGACTTATTATCCGATGAAGAATTATCATTCGGGTACGAAATGGGTCTGTACGTTCCTAACCTGGGTAACTTGGCCCGGTCTATCTGGATTATCGATGACGCGGGTAAGATCGTTTACCGGCAAATCGTCACCGAACAATCCGACGAACCGAACTATCTGGAAGCCATTGAGGCTTTGGAAAAATTAGTCCCACGTGTTGACCTTTAGGCCAAAATTGCGTAGACTATGTAAAAGTAGCGTTGAACAAGTCAGTAGCGTCGAGGAAATTGCTCAGAGAGCCGGGAATGCTGGAAACCGGTGAATTACCTGACGTGAACGTAGCTTGTGAGCTGCTGGGCTGAACCAAAAGTAAGCCCGACCGGAGCACTCTCCGTTAACAAAGAAGTTAAGTGGGGCATAAACGCCCAATTTAGGTGGTACCGCGAAGACTCTTCGTCCTAATTTTTAGGATGAGGAGTCTTTTTGTGTTCACCGACAGTTAACTTAGTTGTCGTTGTTGTGAAAGACGAAGCTGAACGTTAAGTGATTGACAGTTAGCCAGTAAGAGAAAAGAAAGGAATTGATTCATATGGCAGACAAGCAAACCGACATGCCTACCAAGTATGACCCGACCGCCATTGAAGCCGGCCGGTACCAAACTTGGTTAGACGAAGATGTTTTTAAACCTAGTGGTGACAAGAAAGCCACCCCTTATTCCATCGTTTTACCCCCACCAAACGTTACCGGGAAGTTGCATTTAGGCCACGCCTGGGACACCACTTTACAAGACATGATCATCCGGCAAAAGCGGATGCAAGGGTTTGATACGCTCTGGCTTCCAGGGATGGATCACGCCGGAATTGCCACGCAGGCCAAGGTTGAAGCCCGGCTGCGTGAACAAGGTATTACCCGTTACGACCTCGGTCGTGAGAAGTTCATCGACAAGGTTTGGGAATGGAAGGACGAATACGCCGCAACCATCCACAAGCAATGGGCCAAGATGGGGCTATCCATGGACTACTCCCGCGAACGCTTTACCTTAGATGATGGCTTATCCGACGCCGTTAAGAAGGTCTTCGTTGCTCTGTACAAGAAGGGCCTGATCTACCGCGGTGAATACATCATCAACTGGGACCCGCAAGCCCGGACCGCACTCTCCGACATCGAAGTTATTCATAAGGACGACAAGGGTGCCTTCTACCACGTCAAATATCCATTTGCTAACCCAGATGACACGTTTAATGGCAAGCACTACATCGAAATTGCCACGACACGGCCTGAAACTATGATGGGAGACACGGCCGTTGCCGTTAACCCAGATGACGATCGGTACAAGGACTTAGTTGGCAAGAAGGTTATCTTGCCACTGGCCAACCGTGAAATTCCGATCATTGCCGACCAATACGTTGACATCAACTTTGGGACGGGGATGGTTAAGATTACGCCAGCCCACGACCCTAACGACTTCTTAGTTGGGAACCGCCACAACCTCGAACGAATCAACACCATGAACGAAGACGCTTCGATGAACGACCGCGCCGGCAAGTACGCTGGTATGGACCGTTTCGACGCCCGGAAGGCCATGGTTGCTGATTTGGACGACCAAGGGTTGCTGATCAAGGTTGACCCAATCGTCCACTCCGTTGGACATTCAGAGCGGACTGGGGTTCAAGTCGAAGCCCGGCTGTCCACCCAATGGTTTGTGAAGATGAAGCCACTCGCTGAAGAAGCCATCAAGAACCAAGAGGGCGACAACGCGGTTGACTTCGTGCCAGAACGTTTCGAAAATACCTTCACGCAATGGATGGAAAACGTCCATGACTGGGTTATTTCTCGTCAACTCTGGTGGGGTCACCGGATTCCAGCCTGGTACAACAAGAAGACCGGCGAAGTTTACGTTAACGAAGAAGCCCCTAAGGACATCGAAAACTGGGAACAAGATCCCGATGTGTTGGACACCTGGTTCTCCAGTGCCCTGTGGCCATTCTCTACGATGGGCTGGCCTAACGAAGATAGCGCCGACCTCAAGCGTTACTTCCCAACCGACACCTTGGTTACCGGCTATGACATCATCTTTTTCTGGGTTTCCCGGATGATTTTCCAAAGTCTTGAATTTACCGGTAAGCGGCCGTTCAAACACGTACTCTTACACGGGTTGATTCGGGCCGAAGACGGTCGCAAGATGAGTAAGTCTCTGGGTAACGGGATCGATCCAATGGACGTCATCGACAAGTACGGTGCCGATGCCTTGCGTTGGTTCTTATCCACCGGTTCAACGGCGGGCCAAGATGTGCGGTTCAGTTACGACAAGATGGATTCCGCTTGGAACTTCATCAACAAGATCTGGAACGCCAGTCGGTTCGTGATCATGAACTTGGGTGAAAGCACCAAGCCAGTGGTTCCCGCAGCCGACAAGTGGGACCTGACCGACAAATGGATTCTGAGTCGTTTGAATGACACGGTCAACCACGTCACCGAAATGTTCGACAAGTTCGAATTCGGTGAAGCCGGCCGTTCCCTGTACAACTTTATTTGGAACGACTTCTGTGACTGGTATATTGAAATGAGTAAGGAAGTTCTGACCGGCGACGATGAAGCTGCCAAGGCGACTAAGCAAGACTTATTGGCCTACGTCTTAGACCAAACCTTGCGTCTGCTCCAACCAATCATGCCATTCGTGACCGAAGCCATCTGGCAAGCCATGCCACATGATGGCAAGTCCTTAGTGACTGCCGCTTACCCAGTAGATCACCCAGAATTTACCAATGCCGAAGCCGAAAGCGACATGACGAGTCTGATCGACCTGATCAAGGCTGTCCGGAACATTCGCGCCGAAGCCAATGCCCCAATGTCCACGCCAATCGACCTGCAGATCAAGACTAGCGATGCCAAGTTACAAAGCGTCTTTGAAAACAACCGCGACTTTATCGACCGGTTCGTTCATCCAAAGGACTTTGAAATTGGTGCTGACTTGACCGCACCTAAGCTGGCCATGACGTCCGTTATCACCGGTGCCGAAGTTTCCGTACCACTGGCCGAATTGGTCGACCTGAACGATGAAGCCGCTCGCTTGGACAAGGAAGTTGCCAAGTTCACGGCCGAAGTGCAACGCGCGACCAAGAAGTTAGGCAACGAACGCTTCGTTGCCAACGCACCAGAAGACGTGGTTAATGCCGAACGCGACAAGCAAACGGATAACCAAAAGAAGCTGGAAGCAACGCAACAACGTTTAGCTGATATTAAGGCTCAACTGTAAGACAATCATCTGATTTTACTGAAGTCATCATTCCTGTGTGGGAGTGGTGACTTTTTTGCGGTCAGCGTTACAGAATAGGCCTACACTGATTACTAATGTAAAAATGCTGGAATTGGTGTCAGTGTTTGCGAGATGTTTAACGTTTCTTAATGCCTTGGGGCGCTTATCTAAGGCTATGAGTTGATTGAACTAATAGTTGCGGTTTATTTGTAAGTAGGATGATAATCTTTGCTGGCAAGTGATAGCTTTGTTGTGACGCCATTGTAGGTGAAGATAACGGGGCCACAATGACTTGTATTATCGACAACATAGCCGAAACGTGTTCCAGCAGGCAGCCAGTTGCGCTTAACCCCATCAGGTACAAAATCCAGGCCCGGGATTTTCCACCTGATAGCGTTAATGCTCGCCGGCTAGACGCCTGCTTCCACACTCTGGGGAAATCTGCTACACTAAGAAACAGTGACGCAAGCGGGAGGTTTTCATTTTGGTAGAAACGTATGCTGAAGCCCTGCAGTTCATTCACGGTCGGGACCGCTTCAAGAAGAAGCCGACACTGGACCGGATGCGGCAGTTTATGCACATTCTGGGTGACCCGCAGGAAAAGTTAAGTATGATTCACGTTGCCGGTACCAACGGCAAAGGGTCCACAGTGGCCTTTTTACGGGACATGTTCATGGCCGAGGGCCAGACGGTGGGGACCTTTACCTCGCCATTCATTACCCGGTTCAATGAGCGGATCAGTACGGATGGTCAGCCCATCAGTGACACGGATCTGGTGGCTATGGTTAATCGGATTCAACCCGTGGTGGCCCGGCTGGACGAGGAGCTCGCCGAAGAGGGACCGACTGAATTTGAAATCGATACGGCCTTGATGTTCTGCTACTTCGCCAGCCATCCAGTGGATATTGTCGTGGTCGAGGTTGGCCTCGGTGGTCTATATGATTCGACCAATATTATCACGCCGGCTGTCTCGGTCATCACGACGATTGGCATGGATCACATGAAGATTTTAGGGGATACGATTCCTAAGATTGCCACGCAGAAGGCCGGCATCATTAAGTCTGGCGTGCCGGTAGTTTGTGGACGCTTGACGGCGGATGCACTGGCCGTCATGGACCAGACTGCTAGTGAGAAGCAGACCGACGTTCGTGCATTAGGTCGCGATTTTACGGTGAAAAATCAACCCGAGTCTGGTTGGGGCGAACGGTTCGCCTACACCTGGGGAGATCATCGCTGGCGGCATTTGGAGATTGACCTGTTGGGACAGTATCAAATTGACAATGCGGCCACCGCACTCACGGCCTTCATCACGTATCATCAGGTCCGGCATTTGCCGCTCGATATTGCGGAGATTCGCGAAGGCTTGAAGCATACGGCGTGGCCTGGGCGTTTTGAACGTTTGAATGATGAACCCTTGATTGCCATTGATGGGGCCCATAATGAGCCCGCCATGGTGGAAATGGCGCAGCTGTTGCGGCAACACTTTGCCCAACAGGATATTACGATTATTCTGGCGGTGTTGGCGGATAAGCAGTATGACCAGATGGTGAAGACGCTACTGCACGTGCGTAACGTCCACATTATCGTGACCCAATTTCAGGGCCCCGGTAAACGGGCGGCCGCGACGCCACAAGCTCTGGAGGAGGCGGTGGCCTCTTCCAAGCGCGTGACGATAGCGGACAACTGGCCGAGTGCGCTCAAAACGGCACTGGGTAACATTTCCGGGGACAGTCTAATTCTGTTGACCGGGTCGCTCTACTTTATTTCAGAAGTTCGGCAATATTTTACGGATTCAGAAAAATAAATCAGCTTTTTTTACGGAGTTAGTCTGTAAGGGAGCTGAGAATATGCGACGAGAGAGAATTAGTAGTGCCAATGAACGACAGCTGGTCGGTCGGGTCCTTCGCGGGCTGGGACTGTCGGCCGCGAGCGAATGTGACCGGTTCTTCCAGTATTTTCACAGCGTGGCCAATCTACGGTATGCCAGCCAGCAACAGTGTGACCGCTACGTGCGGGGCAGGCGAGAACGGCGAGCATTGCTAACGGCAATCGACCTGGGCCGTTGGGCGCAACGGGCACCGCGGCAGATCTACGGTGAGGTCGTGGCGAGTAGTCAGATTGGTGAGAGTTTGATGGATGATTTACGCTATGCCCCGCAGGAATGCTTGGAGGTCTTGGCGTTGGATACCAAGCATCAGGTGATTGACCGACAGACCGTATTTGTAGGAACGCTGGACAATTGCCCGGTTCATCCCCGTGAGATTTTTCGCCTGGCCATCCTAACTGGTGCGGCAGCCATTGTCGTGGCGCATAACCATCCCAGTGGTCTAGCTGATCCCTCACCGAATGATTTGACATTCATGCGCCGGTTGGCCGAGTGCGGTCAATTGATGGGAATTCCGGTGCTCGACGGCTTTGTGATTGGTCTGCGGACCTACTTCAGTCTGCGTGAGGCTGGGATTTTACCACTAATTCAGAAGACAAATAAGTCAGAAGGTTTAAAATCTGATTAAAATCGGTTTTACCTATTTCTTTCTCGTTAAAAGTTCGGTATTCTTGACATTGACGACGTGTTCTCACGTAGATAGGTATGTTATAATACGTCTATCAATGAATAAGACAAAAAAACTATAAATGTTTTGTTGACAATGAAGGGATGAAACACAGTGTTCGGATTAGGAACGAAAAATATTGGAATCGATCTTGGTACTGCCAATACAATTGTGTATGTTGACGGTAAAGGAATCGTTCTACGCGAACCTTCTGTTGTCGCCAAGAACACAAAGAGTGGGGAAATTGTGTCCGTTGGTGAAGACGCTCGCGCAATGATCGGCCGTACGCCGGCTAGTATCGTTGCCATTCGGCCCATGAAAGACGGGGTTATCGCGGATTATGATACGACTGTTGCCATGATGAAGTACTTCATCGAAAAGACGGTCGGTAAGTCTAGCGGCAAGCCCTACGTTATGGTTTGTGTGCCAAGCGGTGTAACGGAAGTTGAAAAGCGGGCGGTTATTGACGCGACCCGTGTTGCAGGTGCTCGTGACGCTTACGTCATCGAAGAACCATTTGCTGCGGCCATTGGTGCCGGGTTACCCGTCATGGATCCAACCGGTAGTATGGTTGTTGACATGGGTGGTGGGACAACCGACGTGGCAACGATTTCCCTTGGGGGTATCGTTTCCAGTCGTTCCATTCGAGTAGCTGGTGACAAGTTGGATGATGCGATTGCGACTTATGTGCGGTCAAACTTCAACCTGTTGATTGGTGAACGAACTGCTGAAAAGTTGAAGATGGACATTGGTTCAGCTTCAATCGAAGACGCTGACAAGATCGAAGGCGCTACGATTCGTGGACGTGACTTGGTATCCGGGTTACCTAAGGCAGTGGAAGTTTCCGCTGTTGACGTAGCTAAGGCTATTCAAGAACCCGTTCAAGACGTGATCACCGCGATCAAGGAAACCTTGGAAGAAACGTCACCAGAAATTGCTGCTGATGTGATTGATCACGGTATCGTGTTGACTGGTGGGGGTGCCTTACTGAAGAACCTGTCAGAAGTCATCGCAGAAGCAACCAAAGTTCCAGTGTCTATCGCCAACGATCCTCTGGATTGTGTGGCAGCTGGTACCGGTGAATCATTAAAGAGTATCGATGTCATGAAGAAAAAATAGGGACTAGCGGGAAGGCAGCTTCCCGCTTCTTTATTGTGACGCCAGTGGCGAGTCCGTGACTGGCGAACAAGATGGAGGTCAAACATGCAGAAATTTTCTTTCAATCGGCGACTAGTGATCATCATTGTCTGCTTGATTGTTAGCTTTGCTTTGATGACGGTGTCCGTAACTATTCGTAACAAGAAGTCCACGCCACCGCTGATTCAGCAGTTCGGGAACGATATTGTCGGGTTAACTGACCGGGTTGTGGCATTGCCAGCGAATGGATTAAGTGGTTCGGTGAGCGCCATTTCGGAACTATTGAACACGTATCAGGAAAACCAGCAATTAAAGAAGCAGGTTAGTGAGCTCGCCCAGACCAAGGTCCGCGACCAAACCTTAGCTAAGGAAAACAAGCAATTAAAGCAACAGATTAAGTTAAACGATTCATTAACGGATTATACAGCCATCAGTGCCGCTGTCATCACCCGGACGCCATCATCATGGCAGAACCAAGTGGTGATCAACAAGGGTTCTTCGGCCGGTGTGGTCAAGAACATGCCCGTTATGTCCGGGTCCGGCTTGGTTGGTCGGGTCGCTGAAGTCAACAAGACCAATTCAAAGGTTGAATTGATCACCGACAACAACGACTCTGCGAACCGGTTCGCCGTGTCGATCACGACGAAGGCCGGTAAGACGGTCAACGGGGTTCTGAGTGGCTACAAGTCTGCGACGGGTCAAATCGTCATGGACAACTTGACGACTAAGTCTAAGATCAGTAAAGGCGATAAGGTCGTGACCAGTGGTCTTGGTGGCGTGACGCCGAAGGGCTTATTCGTTGGAACAGTGGCCAAATCGGTCGGTTCCGATTATGGGCTGTCTACGAAGCTGTATATTACGCCGGCAACTGATTTGAGCGACCTGAACATTGTGACGGTTGCGGTTACGAAACAGTAAGGGGGCTAAGGCGTGTATCGATTATCTAAAATGCGTTTTGGCTTCCCAATTGGGCTGTTTCTGCTATTATTTGTTGATGGCAGTGTTAGCCAGGTCTTCAGTCGCCAAATGTTTAATACACCCTCGGTCATGGTGAGCCACCTGGTGGTTTTATGGCTGGTCTGTGGTGTGTTATTTGAGGAGAACATGGCGATGCCCCTAGTAAAGTGGGCCGCCGTGATTGGGGCCGTCTTCGACCTCTACTACACGGGGATTTTCGGCGTATACATCTTCGTCTTCCCGTTAGTGGTCTACCTGACCCGCCAACTCGTGAACTATATCAGTCCGAACTTTTTGAGCGGACTGCTGATCTACTTTATTGACATTACCATCGTCGAAGCTCTGAGCTTCGTGGCCAGTCGCGCCGTCCACATGACGTCGATGTCTGGCAGCTCATTCTTGGTGAATACTTTGGGACCAACGTTGGCCTTTAATTTGGCCATGTTTGTCATCTTATATTTCCCCATTCGATGGGTGTATAATTGGTTAAAATAGGTGAAGGGAACGAACGCTATGCAAGCTGCCGTATTACGGGGAACGCAAAACGGCTATGATTTGGTGCTCAAACAATCGGCGAGCTTAGACCAAATCCTAGCCGATCTACGGTCATTATTGGAGAACTTAAACGTGGATCCAACCGCCATGGAGACACCTAAGGTTTCATTGGATGTCTTGACAGAGGATCGGATCTTAACCGCCGATGAAAAATCACAGATCGAACAACTGGTAGGCAACTACCCGCGTTTTGAAATCCATAAGATTGCGGCCAACGTTATGACCATTGACGATGCTATACAGCTTCGTGAACGAGAAAACGTCCACCTTCTGAGTAAGGTGATTCGTAACGGCCAAGAGGTTGCCATGCAAGGGGATGTCCTATTCTTAGGAACGATTCACGAGGGTGGTAAGCTTCGGACGACCGGAAACATCTTCTGTATGGGGGACGTGAGCGGCATCTTGCAGGCGGGTTATCCCGACGATGAATCCAAACTGATTATGGGGAATCTTGTGACCGCACAACAGGTCAGAATTGCCGAACAGTTTGACATTATCGAACCAGACCAAGTGGCCGATTCTAGCCAAACCATTGCTTACGTCAACGACCTCCATGTGTTGTCGTACGGTAAGCTCAGCGCATTAAAGAAGATCAACCCGAAATTGTACAACCGGATTGGAGGAATTTAGAATGGGAAAAGCAATTGTGATCACCTCTGGTAAGGGTGGTGTGGGTAAAACCACGACCAGTGCCAACATTGGGACGGCGTTAGCCTTGATGGGTAAACGCGTGTGCCTGATGGACCTGGACATTGGATTACGGAACTTGGACGTGGTCCTGGGACTGGATAACCGAATCATCTACGATATCGTAGACGTTGCCGAAGGGCGGGCAAAGCTGCCCCAAGCGCTAGTCAAGGACAAGCGTTTTGATGACAAGCTTTACCTGTTACCAGCCGCCCAGAATACGGACAAAACGGCTCTGCAACCCGACCAGGTCAAAGAGATTGTTGATGAGTTAAAGCCTGAATACGACTATGTTCTGATCGATTGCCCAGCCGGGATCGAACAGGGCTTCATGAACGCCGTAGCCGGTGCCGACGCCGCCATCGTGGTGACTACACCGGAAATTTCTGCGGTGCGGGATGCCGATCGGGTCGTTGGATTATTGGAACAACATCCGTTGACTGAAGCACCACGCTTACTGATCAACCGGATTCGGTTGAACATGATGCAAGACGGTTCCATGATGGATATCGATGAGATCACCCATCACTTGGGTATCGAATTGCTGGGAATCATCGTGGATGACGACGCGGTTATTTCCACGTCTAACCAGGGTGAACCCATCGTCATGCAGACGGAAAACCAAGCGTCACAGGGTTACCGTAACGTGGCGCGGCGTTTAGAGGGCCAAACGGTGCCGCTAATGAAGCTTGAACCACAAGAGGAAGACGGCTTCTGGCATAAGGTCAGCAGCTGGTTCCATCGCGGTTAAGCACCGTCCGAATTAAAATTATGAAATGAACGGGGAGTCTTTGGCGACAGTGGTCGTTGAGGGCTTCTTTTTTTGTTTTACCATTTTGATTGGTTGTGAACGGTCGCCTGCGGCTGCCAGAGATTCTGCCGCTGTGGAGACCGGTTCAAGCCTGGGAGTCGGTCTTGAACCTCGCCTCGAAGCCACAGAAATCGTGTCTTCAAAGCGTCCAGTCCTGTAGGGTCGGGAAGCCCATCCGTCCCAACAGGACGCCCACGGCTGGCGCCATCTCTGGCCTCCTCCAGCTTTGACTGTTCTCCGAATTAATATTGGTTCAAACTTAGCTGATAGATTCTGCAAAAATGTCATTAATGACTGCCATGCAATGCAGTGGACAATTTGAATTCTGACGTTGCTTACTGCTAGAAGAGATCGTTGTATCGTGAACTTTGCGAGGCTTCAAACCGAGCCGAAAGCCCGTTCTATGGCTGTAGATGGTCCCCATGGCAGGCGAAATCTCTGACAGCCGCAGGCAACAGTTTTCACCAACGTAAACCATTCGATTTTCAGGAAATTTCAAAATAGGGCTTGACGTTTATGAAAATTAAAAGTAGTATATCGGTAATGAAACGAAAAACGTCGAACAGAAGAGTAAGACCAGCAAGTGCCTACAGAAAGCCCAGTCGATGAAAATGGGTGACCTTGTCCGTCCGAAACACATCTGTGAGTTGGTCGTCTGAATCTAGTAGGATGATCCGGGATAGCCCGTTATAGCTGGAGTTGCTTGCAACTCACCGAGGTTAAGTCAGCGATGGCTTAGCAAACTAGAGGTGGAACCACGATGTGATCGTCCTCTTAGGCCCAATTAGGGTCTAAGAGGGCGTTTTTATTTTCACGGGATATTGCGAGGAACTCCGTAAGTCGGCGTGGCGTGAGCCCGTCGAGTACATGAGGTGGCACCGCGTGATCAACGCCCTCTTGAGAGAAATCTCAGGAGGGCGTTTTTGCGTTGAAGAAGGAGGATAATTGTTATGCACTATGTTAGCCAGATTTTACCATCACTGATTTCCGGTACCGGAATGACGTTGTCCATATTCTTTTGGACCTTAATTATTTCTGTCCCACTCGGGATTTTAGTCGGGTTGGGCATGATTACCCGCTTCAAGCCATTGACGTGGGTGATCAACATCTACGTTTGGCTGATGCGAGGGACCCCACTGTTATTGCAATTAATTTTCGTATTTTATGGGTTACCAATCGCTGGGATTGTGTTCAACCGGTATGACGCAGCGCTCTTCGCCTTCATCCTGAACTACACGGCCTACTTCGCTGAAATCTTCCGAGGCGGCCTGCAAGCAATTCCCGTGGGACAATACGAAAGTGCTCGGGTGTTGCGGTTAACCAACTGGCAAACGTTACGCAAGATTGTGATTCCACAAGTTGTCAAGATTGTTTTACCGTCAATCGGAAACGAAGTTATCAACCTGGTCAAGGATTCTTCATTGGTCTACGTCATCGGGTTAGGTGATCTGTTACGTGCCGGGAACGTCGCTATGGCGCGGGACGTCACGTTGGTGCCAATGTTACTGGTCGGCGTGATTTACTTACTGTTGACGGCCGTCTGCACGTTGGTCCTGAAGCGGTTGGAAAAGCACTACAGTTACTGGCGTTAGAGAAAGGGTGGTTTAATCATGTTAGAACTTAAAGGGATTACCAAAAAATTTGATGGCAAAACCATCTTGGATCAAGTCGATTTAACTGTAAACGATGGTCAAATCTTAACCATTGTCGGACCTTCCGGGGCCGGCAAGACGACGTTACTGCGTTGTATCAGTGGTCTGGAAATGGTCGATGGTGGGCAATTCTTATTGGACGGCCAGGCCTTTGATCCCGCAACGAATCGGGATAACGATGCCGTTATCGGGGTCGTCTTCCAGGACTTCCAGTTGTTCCCCAACCTCACTGTCTTACAAAACGTGGTGTTAGCACCAACGATGGTCTTGAAGAAGTCCGCTGCCGATGCTGAGAAGGAAGCCCGGGCCTTATTGGAACGATTGAACCTTGGGGGCAAGGCTGATCTGTACCCCTACGAGCTCTCCGGGGGCCAGAAGCAACGAGTCGCCATCGTGCGGGCACTGGCGATGCACCCTAAGTTACTCTGCTACGACGAACCAACGTCGGCGTTGGATCCAGACTTGCGTCGCGAAGTTGAAGAAATTATTTTGAAGTTAAAACGAGAGGGCATGACTCAAATTGTCGTGACTCATGATATTCCGTTTGCAGAATCGATTGCCGATCAAATGTTACGGGTCGAACCAAAAGAGTAGAGGGAGGCGCCACGCAATGAAATTTAAAAAAATCCGATTTTTCGCGCTGGCCTTTCTGCTGATTGGGCTGACGGCAACGCTAGCTGGTTGTGGAACCAACGTCACTAAGCGGGCCAACACCCAGGATACTTGGTCGAGCATTCGGAAGAAAAAGAAGGTCGTCATTGGACTGGACGACAGCTTTGTGCCCATGGGTTTCCGGCAGAAGAGTGGGAAGCTGGTCGGTTACGACATCGACTTGGCCCGTGCCGTCTTCAAGCAGTACGGTATCAAGGTCGACTTCCAATCCATCGACTGGAACATGAACGTTACGGAGCTCCACAACGGAACGATTGACCTGATCTGGAATGGCTTTTCCATCACACCGCAACGATCCAAGCAGGTCGCCTTCTCCGACACGTACCTGAACAACGACCAGGTACTGGTCTCGCTCAAGAAGAATCACATTAGGTCTTATAAAGATATGACGGGTAAAGTTCTAGGGGCACAGACCGGTTCGTCCGGAGCCAACGATATCGATACCTATCCGAAACTCTTAAAGAACCGTATTAAGAATCACGATGCAGTTACCTATGATTCCTTCACCAACGCCTTCATTGATCTAAACGTTGGCCGGATCAAGGGATTACTGATCGACAGTACTTACGCCAACTACTACATCAAACACCAAGCACACCCTGAGGATTACCGGGTGACGGTTGGGAGCTTCCCAAAGGAAAAGTTCGCGGTTGGGATGCGCAAGGGCGACGTCACGATGCGTCGAAAGATCAATGCTGGTCTGAAGAAGCTGGCTGCCGATGGGCAACTGAAACAGATCAACCAGAAGTGGTTCGGCAGTAACGTGGATACGCCACTGTTAAAGACTAAATAGGTTGTGTTCGCCTGCGGTAGTTAATGGCTAATGATTTTCTGAGATGGTAGAAGAAGCAATTTGCAATATAGACTCGTTGAAGTGAACCCATAAAGTTGGACACATAATTTATGCTGCTTGCTGGATGGCGAGTTCCCGGTATTTTTCCGGGGACTTGCCATCCAGTTTTGTTTTGATTCGACGCTTGTTGTAGAAGTTAATCCACTCAGTCATGGCTTGAACCAGATCTTCCTCATTCTCAAAATGTTCATCCATGACTTCAACCTTCATGATGTGGAAGAACGATTCAATTGCCGCATTATCTAGGCAAGTTGCTTTGCGTGACATGCTTTGAAATACGCGATGTTCTTTGAGTGTTTCTCGCCAGAATTTATGTTGATACTGGAATCCCTGATCCGTGTGAACCGTTGTTCGATAGCTTAACTTTGGCAGTCCTTCTAACGCTTCTCTAAGCGATTTTAAGGCGAATTCTACTGTCGGATGGTCACTGATGTTGAAAGCTAACACTTCGCCTGAGAAGAGGTCAATAACTGGTTCTAAATAGACCCGTTCGCTTTGGCTCATACCACCCTATCGAAATTCACTAACATCTGTAACGAGTTTTTGATAAGGTCGGTCCGTTTTGAATCGTCGATTTAATCGATTAGGCGCAATTTTACCAACGGTTCCTTTGTATGAATTGTATTTACGTTTTTGCCGATTGTACGCTAAACAAAGCCAATCATGCTCATGCATTAAGCGTAAGACGCGCTTATGATTCACTGTGAATCCATGTTCCTGTAAGGCTTTAGTTAGTCGCCGATAACCATACTTTTTGGTGTACTTAGAATCCTCCTGCCGAATCTCATCAATTGCCTGAATGATTGGAGAATCATCTAGGTTTTCATGCTGACGATGCGATCGTGCATAATAATACGTACTTCTTGGTACTTTGACGACCTTGAGTAGGAGCTTGATGGGCACTTGAAAGACCTGCCTTAACTCGGTCACTATTTGCGAGATTTCTTGTCTGCTGACTTCTTCTGAGCTAAGGCATCGAGTTTTTTTAGGTATTCATTCTCAATCTTTAACATCAAGTTTTCTTGTTTTAATTGCTTCAATTCATCGGCGGTACTGGAGTTATTGCGACTCTTTGAAGGCTTCGTTTGCTTATGTTTAGCCATGATTTTAGGCTTTCCTCGCTTCCGTTCAAGGCCAGCGATTCCTTGCTCCTCAAAGCGCTTCTCCCATTGCCAAATGGTGCTTGGCGAAGATAGATTGAAGTGCAGAGCCGTTACCGGAAGCGAGGCCTGATGTTGTTTTCTCCAGTTTAATACATCAACCTTGAACTGACTAGAATATTCTGGCTTCTGATCCTTCAGCTTCAATCCAGTTATACCATATTTCCGGAAGCGACTAACCCAAAGAAGGATAGTTTCCTCCTTGCTGATACCATATTTTCTGGCCAATGAGGTTGATCCAACTCCGCTCAAATATTCAGTGACGACCTTAATTCTAAAATCTAAATCAAACTTAACCATAGTAAAACCCCCAAGGTTGGACTTTCTGTCCAACCTTGGGGGTTCACTTCACGTGGTTGTTCTGGCCGCGAGTTTTTTTGTGAATAAGATCTGAGTATGAGAGGATGAGTGGGGGGTGTCTAAAAGATAAGCGGTAGATAATTGGTAATATTCACACGACTATTGGGGATGAAATCTAGCTTAGCCGGAGGAGGCCAGAGATGGCGTCAGCCGTGACAGTGCTGTTAGACCGGGCGATTGTTTCTTCCCGGCCTTACAGCACAAGACGCGTTTGGAAACTCGCCTGATTTTGGGCGAGGTTTCAAACCGAGCCGGAAGCCCGTCCTTTGGCTGCAGGCGGTCTCCACAGCGACAGAATCTCTGGCAGCCGCAGGCGACAAATTTCATCCCCCACGTAGGAATTCGTTGCAGTCGTCGCTTGTATTTAAGCCGCGGTTCCTTTAGAATTAAACACCGATTAGTATTTTGCTAGAGGAGGCAATAGCGCGTGCATTTTCGCATAAAAGATGGGGTAACCTTGGACTTGTTACCCACAAAACAATTTAAAACTATTGGGATCAAGGTGGACTTCGTGGCACCACTTCAAGCCACGGCCATCACGGCCCGCGCACTGTTGGCTCAGGTATTAGAGACCAGTACGGCGGCTTATCCCACGCAGAAGGCACTTGCTCGGGAGCTTTCTCGGCTCTATGGGGCCAGCTTCGGTATCAGTGTCATCAAGTTAGGGACAAAGCACGTGATTCGCTTGACGTGCTCACTCGTTGACGAACAATACTTGGATAACTTTAACGACCAGCAACCACTGTTTGAGCAGGGGATGGCCTTATTAAAGGAAGTGTTGTTCGCACCATTGCTGCCTGATGGGAACTTTGATCCGATGATCTTTACCCAACAACGGCAAAATCTATTAACGGCAATTAAATCATTAGATGATGACAAACAATATTTGGCCAACCGGCGGCTTCAAGAGCTGTTATTCACCGGTCAGCCAACTCAGGCCATGAGTGCGCTGGGGGATACCCACGTGTTAAATGACCTTTCCGCAGCCGACGTGCTCGGCACCTATCACGACATGTTAGCCAATGACGCTGTCCACGTGGCGGTGGTTGGTGATGTCGATGAGGACCGCGCCCAGGCTGCGATGGCGGATTGGCCTTTAGCCGACCGCACGATCACGGACGCAACGCCTTACTATCGATGGTCATTGGGTGATCACGTTCAGAATGGAGACGACGAAGCGCCCGTGGTTCAGGCTAAATTAAACTTGGCCTATCACCTGCCAATTTATCGAGACGATGCCGACTTCATGGCGGCCGTTGTCTTTAATGCGGCCTTTGGTGGCACGCCACTTTCCCTGCTGTTTACCAATGTGCGTGAGAAGGCCAGTCTGGCCTATTACGCCAGCAGTGGGTACAATCCGTTCACGGGGACGCTCAGTGTGCAGACCGGGATTCAGGCAGAGAACCAACAGCGTGTTGAGGCAATTATCGCTGAACAGCTCAAGGCGGTTCAACAGGGGAATCTTTCCGAAAATTTACTGGCTGAAGTGAAGGCGAGTCTTTTAAATGCGCGTTTGGCTGCGTTGGATAGTCCACAGCGCCGCTTGACTGGGCTGCTGAACACACAGTTGACCCATTTACATGAACCATTGGCAGAGTGGCAGAAGAAGCTGGATGCCATTACCGTGGCGGATGTCGCGCGGGTGGCCCAACAGGTAACCTTACAGGCAACGTATTGTTTACATGGAGGTGTGCAGGGTGCTAAGTAAGAAAACGTATGACCGGTTAGGCGAAACGGTTTACCAAACAACTTTAACGAACGGGCTGAAGGTCTTGATGGTGCCCAAGGCAGGCTTCCACAAGACGTTTGCCATCATGACGACCGATTATGGTGCCATGGACAATGAATTTGTACCGCGGGGACAGACAGCGCCCGTCCGGTTCCCCGATGGGATTGCCCACTTCTTGGAACACAAGCTCTTTGAAAAAAAAGATCACGACGCTTTCGACTTATTTGGCAAGTATGGGGCCAGTGCGAATGCCTTTACCGGCTTCACGCAGACCAGCTACCTCTTTGCTACGACCAGTCACCTCAAGGAAAACTTGGAGATTCTGCTCGACTTTGTGCAGGACCCCTACTTTACGGCGGCCACGGTCAACAAGGAAAAGGGCATTATTGGCCAGGAAATTCAAATGTACGATGATGATCCGGGCTGGCAAAGTTACTTTGGCATGATCGGCCACCTCTACCCCAAGGAACCGCTACACATTGACATTGCGGGGACGGTCGACTCTATCGATAAGATTACGGCCGATGACCTTTACGCGGCCTACAATACCTTTTATCACCCAAGTAATATGAATCTGATTATCGTGGGCCAGTTGGATCCCGAGAAGGCGTTGGCCTGGATCACGGCTAACCAGGACGCCAAGACCTTTGCGCCTAACGAACCGATTACGCGGATTCCATCAGCGCAGGCGCAACCAGCCGATATCGTGCCAACAACGACACGGCATTTAACGTTGACACGGCCTAAGGTCAACATTGGCTTGCGGGGTTTCGATGAGGTGCCAGCCGGCCGAGATGGCTTAACTTACAGTGTGGCCGTTTCCCTGATGTTCGACCTGTTATTTAACGATACCGGGGATAACTACTTGCGGTTGTACGATGCCAATGTGATCGATGACAGCTTTGGCTATGATTTCCAAGTCCAACGGGGGGCGCACTTCGCTCAGCTGGCAGGGGACACCGACCAACCGGAACAGTTTGCCAGCGAGTTGACGGCCATTCTCAAGGATGCGCCCGCCCAACTCGCCGCTGCCAAGCCACAGTTTGATTTGGTCAAACGCGAAGCCATCGGGCGGATCGTTGGGGCCATCAACTCTGTGGAAGGCATCGCCAACCAGTACGATGGGCCACTCTTCGATGGGGCCACCATCTTTGACGAGCTAGCGATTCTGGAACAATTGACCTTTGACGAGCTGTTAACGGCAGCCAAGGCCTTCTTGGATCAGAGTCAGTCGACAGTTTATACGATTTTGCCCTAACTGGAGTTTAAGAAACAGTTAAATCATGAATTCTGGGGCCTGTCGCTGAAAATGATCGGGTGCCTATGCTATACTGCTAGTAGAGAAATTTTGAACAGGTGGAGAATTAAAAATGAGTGAAAACAAAATAACATTGGGGAAAACCCTCCGCGACGCCCGGATTGCTAAGGGCTTCACGCTGGATGACCTGCAACAGACGACTAAAATCCAAAAGCGGTACCTCATTGCGATTGAGGACCAAAACTTTGATGAACTTCCCGGCGACTTTTACGTCCGGGCATTCATCAAGCAATATGCGGACATGGTCGACTTGGACGGCGCAGAACTCTTAAAGCAATTTGACAGCGCGCTGCCTAGTACGCAGACGCAGGAGTATGTGGACAAGGTCAACGAAAACAATCCGGAGACCCGTTCACAACAACGGAAGGTCGATGACCGTTACGTTAAGCTACGGCGGACGATTCCAGTGATCGGAATCGTTATTGTTGTGCTCGTCGTATTGGTCGGTATCTGGGTTGCTGCTTCCCACAATGGAAGTAGCACCAAGAAGGACAACGTTGACAGCAGTTCTGTCAGTGTATCCGGCAGTTCTAACAAGTCTTCTAGCAGCAGTTCGAAGTCTAGCAGCACGTCCTCTAAGTCTTCTTCCAAGAAGACCAAGACGCCTAGCTTCAAACAATTGAGCACGACGACTTCTGGTTCAACTTGGGAAATGAAGAACGCTTCATCCAAGCCAAAGGTTGCCTTGTCTGCTTCTAGTAGTGCATGGGTTGCCGTTAGTGTTGGCGGCGCAACGACTTGGCAAGGGACTTTGTCTTCAGCAACGTCTCACACGATGACCATCCCAAGTTCCGCAACGAGTGTAACCTTTAAGTTCGGGAATGCTCCTGAAACGAAGGTTAAGGTCGATGGCAAGACGTTTGACTTTACGTCAGCCACGGCGACGAGTTCAGCTACTAGCAGCTCATCCTCTGATACGACGACTACGACAACGAGCTCCAGCTCAAGCACGACAACGACGAGTCAAGTTCAGACGGTTACTTTGGAATTCAAATAATGAAGAAGCGGGTCGGTCCGTGGCGACCGCCTCGCTTTTTTCGTGAGAGATGTTTAAGGAGGAAAAGTTCGTGAACGTACCAAATCGCTTAACCATTATGCGGATCATTTTGATTCCTGTATTTCTATTGTTACTAGTCCTACCCCTGAACTGGGGAAGTGTTGTGTGGCTCGGAACCTCGATTCCAGTCACCCAAATCTGGGGGGCTATCGTCTTTGCCGTGGCCTCAATCACCGACTTCTTGGATGGTCAGATTGCTCGGCGACAACATTTGGTCACTAACTTCGGAAAATTCGCCGATCCATTGGCGGATAAGATGATCGTCATGACGGCCTTCATCTTGCTGGTCGACATGGGGGCCATTCCCGCTTGGGGGGCCGCAATCATTGTCTGCCGTGAGCTAGCCGTGACCGGTTTGCGTTTGATCGTTGTGGAGACTGGAGGTCGCGTATTGGCCGCTGCTTGGCCAGGGAAGATCAAGACCACCACGCAAATGGTGGGGATCATTCTCCTGTTGTTGAATAACATTGGTTTTGCGACGATTCACATTCCAATGGCGCTGATCTTCTTCTACATTTGCTTATTCTTCACGATTTACTCTGGAATCGACTACTTTGTGCAGAACCGGCAAGTCTTCGCCGACTCCTCCGCAGAATAACGGTTTTAATCTCTGCTATTGCCTCCGAGCTGGTGAAAATGGGCCGGGTCGCTGAGGGCGGACGTTGGAAGCCAGAGAGCGGTCTTCCAACTGAACTTTGAGCCTCTGAGAAGCGCGTCTCAAAGTTCCCAATTCTCTAACCGGCCTAAAGCGCCGCTAAGAGAATTCCCACAGCTGAGCCCATTTTCACCAACTCTGCGGCTTACATGGGCTTAAAACGTGATTGGTTCGTCTCTGCCGGAAAGTTAGTTTAACGGTGAACATGTGGATTGACCACGTGTGTTTCACGATAATATTCAATTCATTCTGTAGCTAGATCTGATAACCTCCGTCGATTCGTTTGACGGGGGTTATCTTGGCTTTATCGTTAATTTTTTGGGTGACTCTTCGCGCACACACTTCTGGAATCCTCTCAAAAAAATGCCGTATTTTGAATGTAATTGCCAGTGATTTTTGGCCACCGGTGTTATGCTGGAGTCTGTAATTGAAAAATTAAATGAGAAGCCTAGCACGCGGTTCTATAACGCGACGGGTGATCAAAGTCTTGCCCGATAGGCCGTGTGGCTAGTTGAAGCGGGTTTGACTAAATGAGAAGAAAAAATTTTTAAAAAAACTTTGGGTGTTTGACGTTTAATTTCGATTTTTTTACGGAGTTAAGTTAAGTAACCTGCAGGAGGGGTAACATGCAAGCGGAAATTATTGCGGTTGGGACTGAAATCTTGCTGGGGCAAGTGGTGGATACGAACTCGGCCTATATCGCGCAAGGATTGGCGGATGCCGGGATTGAAGTCTACTACCATTCTTTGGTAGGCGACAACGCCGATCGGTTGACGACTGTGGTCAATCAGGCGCGGTCGCGTAGTGATCTGGTGGTCATCAGTGGGGGCCTCGGACCGACTAAGGATGACTTGACGAAACAAACGGTGGCACAGCTGTTGGGTGTTAAATTAGTTGAGGATGCACCAGCCATGGCCAAGATTCAGCAACACTTCGCCACGACCGGCCAAAAATTGACCCCTAACAATCGCCTGCAGGCACTTTACTTGGCAGGCAGCACACTGCTTAAGAACAGCACCGGGATGGCTGTAGGGTCCTTCTATCGCGATCCTAATGGGGCAGATCTGATGCTGTTACCTGGGCCACCAAGTGAATTGGAACCTATGTTTGAAAATGAGGCGTTACCCCTGCTGAAACAAGCTTATCGGCGTCAAGAATTTTTGGTATCACGAGTCTTGCGATTCTTCGGCATCGGTGAGGCGGACTTAGTGACTCAGCTGGCCGATCTGATCGACGAACAGACGAATCCAACGATTGCACCTTATGCCAAGGTCAACGAGGTCACGTTACGTTTGACGGCCGCGGCACCATCCACGGCGGCGGGTAATCAGCTGTTGGCCGACATGACGGCGACGATTCAGAGCCGCGTTGGAGATTTTCTCTACGGCTATGGTGATGACAACAGCCTGGCACAGGTCGTGGTCAACACGCTTATTGATCGACATCTGACCATTACGGCGGCGGAGAGTTTGACCGCTGGTAAGTTTCAGAGCACCCTGGGGGATGTCCCCGGCGTCTCAGCTGTCTTTCCGGGTGGTTTTGTAACCTATGCCAATGAGGCCAAACGCGACCTGTTGGGTATTCCACAACAGGTTATCGACACGGACGGTGTGGTTAGCGAGCACACGGCGCAAGAGATGGCAGAACGGTCACGCCAGAAGCTGGACACGGACTTTGCACTGAGCTTCACCGGTGTTGCAGGTCCAGATGACCTCGAGGGCCAGCCTGCCGGGACGGTTTGGTTGGGCTTAGCGCAACGTCATCAGGCGCCACAGGCGAAGTTGGTCCATTTGACCGGTAATCGGGCGAAGGTTCGGGAACGAGCCGTGATGCAGGCCCTGGATTGGCTACGACGGATTTTACGAGATCAAAAATAAAGGGAACAATTGTTCTCTTTTTACTTGATTTTTGACGAACATATCGGTATAGTATTACTTGAAATGTAACGCACCTAAGGAGGATTTTGATGGCTGACGAACGACAAGCGGCGCTGGACAAAGCGCTGAAGAAAATTGAAAAAGACTTTGGTAAAGGCTCCATTATGCGGTTAGGCGACAATACTAATATGCAGGTGGAGACTGTGCCTTCTGGCTCGTTAGCCCTTGATGTGGCTTTGGGAGTCGGTGGCTATCCTCGTGGACGAATCGTGGAAATCTACGGACCAGAATCTTCAGGGAAGACCACGGTAGCTTTACACGCGGTCGCTGAAGTTCAGAAGCGTGGCGGGACAGCAGCTTATATTGATGCTGAAAACGCCCTGGATCCAGCCTACGCAACGGCATTGGGTGTCGACATTGACAGTCTCTTGCTGTCACAACCAGATACTGGTGAACAAGGGCTGGAAATTGCAGATGCTCTGATTTCTAGTGGTGCCGTTGACATCGTGGTCGTGGATTCCGTGGCCGCATTGGTTCCTCGAGCTGAAATCGAAGGTGAAATGGGTGACGCCCACGTTGGTTTACAAGCGCGGATGATGTCCCAAGCCTTACGGAAGCTCTCCGGTTCAATCAACAAGACAAAGACGATTGCCCTGTTTATTAACCAAATTCGGGAAAAAGTTGGGGTTATGTTTGGTAACCCCGAAACCACGCCTGGTGGTCGGGCACTGAAGTTCTATGCCACTGTTCGGTTGGAAGTTCGCCGGGCAGAGCAGATCAAGGACGGGACCGATGTTATCGGTAACCGGACGCGAATCAAGGTCGTTAAGAACAAGGTGGCTTCACCATTCAAGCGGGCTGAAGTCGACATCATGTATGGTCAAGGAATTTCTCAGACCGGTGAACTCTTAGATATGGCGGTTGAAAAAGATATCGTCGACAAGAGTGGGTCTTGGTACTCTTACGGTGAAGACCGGATTGGCCAAGGACGTGAAAATGCTAAGCAGTATCTGGCTGATCACCCTGACATGATGGCTGAGGTTAATACGCGGGTTCGGACGGCGTATGGGGTTAACGTCGATGGCGACGAGACACCAGCACCAAAGAAGGCCGATGCCGCCAAGGACGAGAACAAGTCCAAGAAGGATGGCAAGAAGCCAGCAACCCAACAAAGTGAATTGATTCCCAACAAGCCGCAAGGTAAGTAGGGCATAAGGTTCGGGACGTAGGTTCCGAACCTTTTTCATACCCCGATGGCACAGCGGGAAACGACTGGGTGTCGTTGATAGAAACACCGACAACACGAGAATGGCGAAATTGGCAGCACTTTCCGAGGAGTTTAGTTGACAGCGTTGATGGCAACCATTAAAATTGAAGTTGCGTCAGTTATCATATCAACATCTTGAAAAGTCTGATTTTTAAATTAGTCATTTTTGATGATGCGGAGGTGGAATCATGAGTGTTCCAATTATAATCCTCGCAATCATCGCTATCGTTGTTGGTGTCGTGGGCGGGTATTATTATCGTAAATCTGTCTACGAACGTAAGCTAGATGCTGCCAAGTTCACTGCACAAGGTGTCCTTGCCGAAGCCAAAAAACAAGCTGAGACTGCTACCAAAGAGGCGCTTCTAGAGGCCAAAGAGGACAGTCACAAGTATCGCGCGGAAGTCGAACAAGAGCTGAAAGAACGTCGTGCCGAAGTTCAGAAGCAAGAAGATCGTTTGATTCAACGGGAAGAAACGTTAGACCGGAAAGACAATTCTCTGGAAAAACGTGAAAATTCGTTGAACCGCCGAGACAAAAAGCTTAGTGGTGAAGAACAGAATTTAGCGAAGAAGCAACAACAAGCAGACTCACTGATTGAAAAACGGCAGGAAGCAGTGGAAGCTGTTGCCGCCTTATCCCAGGACGATGCACGGGACCTGATTATTTCAGAGGCCAAGACGGCTCTGGCAGGTGAACGCGCAAAAATGATCAAGGAAAGCGAAGAGTCAGCTCGCAAGACGGCCGAGGCCAACGCCAAAGACCTGATTGTGTCAGCGATTCAACGCAGCGCTGCCGACATGGTTACCGAAACCACAATTTCTGTGGTGACATTACCTAATGACGACATGAAGGGCCGAATCATCGGTCGTGAAGGTCGGAATATTCGGACGCTGGAAACGTTGACCGGTATTGATTTGATTATCGATGATACGCCGGAAGCTGTCGTCTTAAGTGGCTTCGACCCATTGCGGCGAGAAGTTGCGAAGATTGCCTTAGAGAAGTTGATTCAAGACGGTCGGATTCATCCGGCACGGATTGAAGAAATGGTGGCTAAAGCCAAGAAAGAACTGGACGAACGTGTCCGGGAGCTTGGCGAGCAAACGACCTTTGACCTCGGGATTCACTCGATGCATCCCGAATTGGTCAAGTTGGTCGGCCGCTTGAATTTCCGAATTTCTCATGGGCAGAACGCTTTAACCCATTCAATTGAGGTTGCCAAGATCACTGGGGTCTTAGCCGCTGAACTCGGTGAGGATGTTACGTTAGCAAAACGTGCAGGATTATTACATGATATTGGCCGTGCCGCTGAACATGAGGACGACAGCTCTTACATTACAACCGGAGTCGATCTCGCGAAGAAATATCGTGAGAGTCCCGTCGTAGTAAATGCCATCGCCGCTCAAGCGGATGAAACGGCTTCGCAGTCTGTGATTGCGGAACTGGTTGGGACCGCCGATGTAATCTCGGCGACCCGTCCAGGCGCACGCTCTGATTCTCTTGAAAGCTACATTCACCGTTTAGATAAGTTAGAAACGATTGCCGATGCCTTTGATGGTGTCGACCACAGTTTCGCCATCCAAGCGGGACGTGAAGTGAGAGTCATCGTACGGCCAGAGAAGATTTCCGATACGGATGCCGTTGTCTTGGCACGAGACATTAAGAAGCAAATTGAGGGCGACTTGGATTATCCAGGTCACGTCAAAGTTTCCGTCATTCGGGAAGTCCGGTCAGTTGAATATGCGAAATAAGTCAGAGAAGCTAGGCCAATTATGGTCCTAGCTTTTTTACGTCATTAGCGGTTAATCCATGGTAAAATAGACCGTATGCAATTGACAGAATTACAGTGAAGCGGTTCGAGTTACTTCTGGCTATACCCAACCAGGCGATTTGAATCGATTGAATAGAATGAAACTAAGAATGATCGGGCAGACCGGTCAATGAGGACCCACGTGGGGTCACAGATAGGGGAACGAAGATGCGTATTCTTTTTGTTGGTGACGTTGTTGGAAATATCGGTGTGGACATGATTCACGAGTACCTGCCACAGTTAAAACGGGACTTGAAGCCCCAGGTCACCATCGTCAACGGGGAAAATTCAACCCCAGTCGGTCGTGGTATCAGTCAAAGTATCTACAAGCAACTCTTAAAGGACGGGGCCGACGTGGTCACTATGGGGAACCATACCTGGGATAACGCCGAACTCTACGACTTTATTGGCGGTGCCAATCGTCTGGTGCGGCCCGCTAACTTTCCTGGTGACAACACACCGGGGCAAGGCTGGACCAAGGTTAAGGTCAACCAACAGGTGCTGGCAGTGGTGAACATGCAGGGCCGGGTCTTCATGAATCCCATGGATGATCCCTTTGCGACGATGAAGAATCTCCTACCCGAATTGGATACCGACTTTGTCTTCGTCGATTTCCACGCCGAGACGACCAGTGAGAAGCGGGCCTTCGCCATGCGCTATGACGGCCAATTATCCGCGGTTGTTGGCACACACACCCACGTCCAAACCAGCGACGCTCAGGTGCTGAAGCACGGGACGGCCTTCTTGACGGAAGTTGGGATGACCGGTCCCGCCGACAGCGTCCTGGGGATGCAGGCCGACAGTGTGATCGAACGCTTCGAGAATCAGCGGCCAACGCGCTATACCGTTCAAGAAAAGGGTGCGGGACTCTTATCCGGTTGTGTCGTCGACTTAAATGACAAGACCGGCCACGCTTCACGGATTCGGCCGATTTTAATCAGTCCACAACACCCGTACCAAAGCTAAGTTTTTAGTGAAGTGAAAGGATGAACCAATTTCCATGACGAAAACGACGCCCATGATGGAGCAATATCAAAAGATTAAGGACCAGTATCCCGATGCCTTCCTGTTTTACCGGCTCGGGGACTTCTATGAAATGTTTAACGAGGACGCCGTGAAGGGTTCTCAACTGCTTGAATTGACCCTGACCACGCGGAGTCACAGTGCCAAGAATCCCATTCCCATGTGTGGGGTGCCGCACAAGGCCGTGCAGAGCTACATCGACATCTTAGTCGATCAAGGCTACAAGGTCGCCATTTGTGAACAGATGGAAGATCCTAAGTTGGCTAAAGGGATGGTTAAACGCGAGGTCATTCAGCTGGTTACGCCTGGGACCCAGACGGATACCGGTGCGGCCGGGGCCAAACGCAACAACTACTTAACGGCGCTCACCATGACCGATGCCACGCACTATGGGCTGGCGTATACCGACCTGTCTACCGGTGAATTGAAGGCGGCCGAACTGAATACGGTCGACACCGTCATCAATGAACTGATGAGTTTACAGACCAAGGAAGTTGTGGTCGATACCACGGTCAGTCAGACGTTGCAGGACCGGTGCAAACAGTTGGGCATGATGATTTCGTCACAGGATGATATCCAAGGGAGCTCCGAGCTGAGTTACGTGGCACAGGATCTGACCAGCGACCTCTTGAAGCAGGTCATCGGCGTCTTGGTGACCTACGTGACAGTTACGCAGAAACGCAGCCTAGCCCATTTACAGCGGGCCGTGGCCTACCAACCAGCTGCCTTTCTGAAGATGGATCATTCTTCACAGTCAAATCTAGAAATTACCCAGAATTTACGGACGAAGAAGAAGTCGGGGACCTTACTCTGGCTTCTGGATGAGACCAAGACGGCCATGGGTGGGCGCTTGTTGAAACAGTGGCTCGATCGGCCGTTGATTGATCGTAAACAGATTGAGAATCGTCAGGAAAAGGTCGGCGTCTTACTCGATCACTACTTCGAACGCAGCAATCTACAGGCCGAGTTGGTCAAAGTCTATGACCTGGAACGACTCGCCGGTCGGGTTGCTTTTGGGAGCGTCAATGGCCGTGACCTGATTCAGCTACAGACGTCGCTTGAACAGGTTCCTCAGATTGCCCATACGATTGGTGATCTGGGTGAAAAAGTCTTTGAACCCATGCTCAATGGACTCGATCCGGTGGAAGACGTGGCCGAAGCCATTCGGGATGCCATTATGCCTGAACCACCGCTGTCCGTGACGGATGGTGGCGTGATTCGCGACGGCTACAGTGACCAACTCGATGAGTACCGTGACGCCATGCGTAACGGCAAGCAGTGGCTGGCCGAAATGGAAGCCCACGAGCGTGAAGTAACCGGCATCAATAACCTAAAGATCGGCTACAATCATGTCTTCGGTTACTACATCGAAGTGACTAAGGTCAACCTCGACAAGTTGCCCGCCGACCGTTACGAACGCAAGCAAACGCTGGCCAATGCCGAACGGTTCTCGACACCGGAATTGAAGGAAAAGGAACGCTTGATTTTGGAAGCCGAGGAGAAGTCCACGGCGCTCGAATACAAGCTGTTCGTCGACCTACGTGAACAGGTCAAGAAGGCCATTACACGGCTACAAAAGTTAGCGGCGACGATTGCTAGTCTGGACGTCCTCCAGAGTTTTGCCGTTGTCAGTGAAGATTACCACTTTGTGAAACCCACGCTGATTGCGGGCCATGATTTGGAGATCACCCAGGGCCGGCATCCGGTCGTGGAAAAGGTATTGGGCCGCCAGTCTTACGTGCCCAACGATGTTTCCATGAATGACCAGACCAATGTCCTTCTGATCACTGGGCCTAACATGTCCGGGAAGAGTACCTACATGCGGCAACTGGCGCTGACCGTGATCATGGCACAGATGGGGTGCTTCGTACCGGCTGAGGCCGCACAGATGCCCGTCTTTGACCAGATCTTCACCCGGATTGGGGCGGCCGATGACCTGATTTCTGGGCAGAGTACCTTCATGGTCGAAATGCAGGAAGCCAACCGCGCGCTGAGCCACGCCACCGCTAACAGTCTGATTCTATTCGACGAAATTGGCCGGGGGACCGCGACTTACGATGGGATGGCCTTAGCTCAGGCAATCATTGAATTCGTCCACGACAAGGTTCACGCCAAGACGCTGTTCTCGACCCACTACCACGAACTGACCGCGCTGGAAGATTCCTTAAAGCAGTTGCGCAACGTTCACGTGGGCGCCGTAGAACGCGATGGCGACCTGGTCTTCTTGCACCAAATGCAACCGGGTCCCGCCGACAAGTCCTACGGGATTCACGTGGCCAAATTAGCGGGGATGCCAACGCCGTTATTACAACGCGCGGAAGTGATCCTGACTGATTTGGAAGAGGAAGCTGCGGAGAAACCAGCCGTGGCGGTACCTAGTGAACAGGTCGATGGGACGAAGACGACTGACACGGCAACCGAGACTGTCGCGGCTAGTGCGGCAGTTGAAACGCCGACCACACCGTCCGCTGAACCAGCTCCGATGCCGGTTGAGCAAACCACGCCAACTGAAGCAGCGCCATCAACGGCGGATACGGATCAACAATTATCATTATTTAGCGATGAACCGGAAATGAATCCGGCCCAAGCCAAGGTTATCGAACAATTAAGTCACTTGAACCTGATGGGGATGACGCCGATGGACGTGATGAGTCAGGTCTACAAGTGGCAACAAAAATTATCGAAGTAAGTCTGAGAGGAAGGGTCGTACATGCCTAAAATTCATGAGTTAGCGTCGGTACTGGCCGACCAAATTGCAGCGGGTGAAGTGGTTGAACGGCCCGCATCCGTCGTCAAGGAACTGGTGGAAAATGCCGTTGATGCGCACAGTAAACAGATCGACATCACGGTGGAAGAGGCCGGATTGAAGCGAATCGCCGTGGTCGATGACGGTGACGGTATCGCTGACGAAGACGCCGAGATGGCCTTCAAACGGCACGCGACCAGTAAGATCACGGATCGCAAGGACCTCTTTCGCATTAAGTCCTTGGGGTTCCGAGGCGAAGCACTACCTAGTATTGCTTCCGTGGCTGACGTGACCCTGACGACCTCGACCGGGGGTGTCGGCACGTTGATCCATAACGTGGGCGGCATCATCAAGGAACACACCGCTGCGGCCGCACGCAAGGGCACCTCGGTGACGGTCAAGGACCTCTTTGGCAACGTTCCGGCACGCTTGAAGTATCTGAAATCACCAGCGACTGAATTGGCGCGAATCACGGATATCGTGAATCGGCTGGCCCTGAGCTATCCCGACGTGGCCTTTTCACTGGTGCACAACGGGCGTGAATTGACGCGGACGACCGGTCGAGGTGACCTGCAACAGGTGATTGCCGGGATCTACGGCGTGCAGAGTGCCCGGAAGATGGTTGCCATTAACGGGTCCAATCCAGACTTCAAGGTGACCGGCTACGTGAGTCTACCAGAATTGACGCGGGCAAGTCGGCAGTATATTTCGCTGCTACTCAATGGACGGTACATCCACAACTTTCAGCTGAGCAAGGCGTTGATCGCCGGTTACGGGTCCAAGCTGATGGTCGGTCGGTATCCACTGGCCGTACTTGATATCAAGATGGACCCGCTACTAGTTGACGTTAACGTGCACCCAACCAAGCAGGAAGTTCGCATCAGTCAGGAGCCGGAGCTGACCCAGCTGATTCAGGAGACCGTGTTCAAACGGCTCTCCACGGAGAATCTGATTCCTGATGTTTTTAGCGAGTTACCAAAGCAAAAGAAGACGCCGGAACCGGCTACCGATCAATTGACGATGGCGTTAAACGACGCCTCGACTAAGTATGAGTTCTCCAGCGCTCCACAATCACGGCCAGCGGCGACTCGGCCAACACCAGCGGCGACTCGGCCAACACCAGTGGCGAGTCAACCCAGTGTGGTGGCCGATGCGTCAGCGGTTGCGCCTAAGCGGGGACCACAACCATTGCAGACGCCGGAAGAGGTTCCGGTTGAACCGGTCGTAATCCATGCGCGGGGTGACTTTAAGCTACCTGCCGTGCAGGCATTTGATGAGAAATATCGGACCGAACAGCCTGCCGCACCGCTGGGGATGAGCAAGGCAACTGAATCGGCGGCCGAACGACCAGCAATGGCGAGTCAACCCGTTGAAACGATTCCAGAAGCCACGCAATTAACCCAGGCAAAGCCACAGCAGCGGTTCCCCGAACTGCGTTACTTGGGGCAGGTGCACGGGACGTATCTGTTGGCTGAGGCCGATGACGGTCTGTACCTGGTCGACCAACATGCCGCTCAGGAGCGGGTCAACTACGAGTTCTACCGTCAAGCCATCGGTCAAGTGAGCGATGACGAGCAGAAGTTGTTGGTCCCAATCGTTTTGGATTACCCGACGACCGATGTTCTGGAACTGAGTAACCACGTGGAGACGCTGAGTAGTGTCGGTATCCACTTGGAGTCCTTTGGCCCGAACAGCTTCATTGTTCACGAGCATCCGACCTGGTTTAAGGCAGGGCAGGAGACCGATACGATCAAGGAAATGATCGATTGGGTCTTAAAGGACGGCAAGATTTCCGTGGCGGCCTTCCGTGAGAAGACGGCCATCATGATGAGTTGTAAACGCGCCATCAAGGCCAACCACCATTTGGATGACCAACAGGCACGGGCCTTACTGAAGAAATTAGCGACGGCTGAGAATCCATTTAATTGCCCTCACGGCCGGCCGGTGCTGGTTCACTTTACGGATCAGGACCTGGAGAAACTGTTCAAGCGGATTCAGGATCCCCATCACAGCGGCGACGACTGGGGCGAATAACACATCTCACTTGTGGAGATCTGGCCGCTTCGTCTGCCAGGGACTCCGCCTGCTGTGGTGTCGGCTTCAGCCAAAGGGCGGGCCTTCGTCTCGACTTGAAGCCGTCGAGTTCAGACGTCTCCAAGCTCGTCCCGTGGTGTGTAATCGGGAAGGCTCAATCACCCGATTGCACACCACACTCACGGCTGGAGATGTGCGCGCTTATGTCGCGTATGTTTCAGTTATTCGCTACTCTTGTCACCTTTTCGCCAGATTTACTAAATCTGTGGAATTCACTGCAGGTTTGATGGGAATATGGTACAATTTAAAAAGCAAACATATGTTTCTTTAAAGGAGATTAGACTGGTCATGTATGAATACCTCCATGGCACCATTGCGGCGGTTTACCCCGACCACGTGGTTATTGATGTAAATGGGGTGGGGTATCTGGTCAACACGGCCAATCCCTACCGATACCAAGTCACCACTGACGGTCAAGCTGTAACGATTTATGTGTATCAAGCAGTTAGCGACAGTGCCCAGACACTTTACGGGTTCCAAGACTTTGCGGAGAAGCAACTCTTCTTGAAGCTGATCAACGTGAATGGCATTGGACCGAAGAGTGCCTTGGCCATACTGGCTAATCCGGATCATCAAGGTCTGATGCAGGCCATTCGGACCAACGACGTTAGCTTCCTGACGAAGTTTCCAGGCGTTGGGAAGAAGACGGCCGGGCAAATTGTGCTGGATCTCCAGAATAAATTGGATGATTTGGAACCCATCGATGACGGCGATCTGTTTACGCCGGAAGTCGCGACGACCGATGGCACCAACCCTGAACTGGACGACGCTATTGCAGCCTTGACCGCTCTGGGTTATCGCGAGACGGCCGTTAAGAAGATTACACCGAAATTAAAGCAATTTGCTGGCGAGTCAACGAACGACTATCTGAGTGAAGGATTGCGCTTGCTGACGAACTAAACGTAGTTGAATTATTGTGTAAAAATGGTGATATCCATATTGAAAGAGAGACTTTTCTCGTGTTTTGAAGAAAGTTAACGATTAGCTTAGCTGGAGGAGGTCAGGGATGGCGCCAGCCGTGACGATGGCGTTAGATCGAGTGGTTTTCTCGAACTTACGCCATGGGACGAGCTTGGAGACTCGCGATCTTTGCGAGGCTTCAAGTCGAGGTGAAATACCGTTTCTCAGGATTTCACCGGTCCCCACAGCAGGCAGAATCCCTGACAGCCGTAAGCAACAATGGTAGAACTTAGTTGAAATAAACGAAAGGAGGCTGAACGATGGCTGATGAAGATCGCTTAGTATCGCCCGAACCTGCGGACGATAACGAAGACTCAATTGAAAAATCATTGCGACCACAAACCTTGGCGCAATATATTGGCCAAGATCCCATCAAGCATGAGCTGAGCGTGTACATTCAGGCGGCCAAACAGCGTGAAGAATCGCTCGACCACGTTCTCCTCTACGGACCACCTGGTCTGGGGAAGACGACACTGGCAATGGTGATTGCTAACGAAATGGCCGTGCACATTCGGACGACTAGTGGGCCAGCCATCGAGAAGCCAGGTGACCTGGTGGCATTACTCAACGAACTTCAACCCGGCGATATTCTCTTCATTGATGAAATTCACCGGTTGCCAAAGATTGTTGAAGAAATGCTGTACTCGGCGATGGAAGATTTCTACATCGATATCGTCGTCGGGCAGGGGCCAACCGCCCATCCCGTGCATTTCCCATTGCCACCGTTCACGCTGATTGGCGCGACCACGCGGGCCGGCTTACTGTCGGCACCATTGCGCGATCGCTTCGGTATCGTGGAGCACATGGCCTATTACGAAACACGTGATTTGCAGGACATCGTCGAACGGTCCGCTGATATTTTCAATACGACGATTGCGACCGATGGGGCCCATGAAGTGGCTTTGCGGTCGCGAGGGACGCCGCGAATTGCGAACCGGTTATTGAAGCGGATTCGTGATTTCGCCGAAGTGTCGCCCAATCATTCCACCATCGATCGTGCCATCGTCGACCACGCGTTGACGTTGCTGCGGGTCGATTCGGCGGGACTTGATCCGACCGATGTGAAGTTATTGACGACCATGATCGACTACTATGATGGTGGGCCAGTCGGGTTAAACACCCTGGCAGCCAACATCGGTGAGGAGACGGAAACCGTTGCGGCGATGTACGAACCTTACCTGCTTCAGCGTGGTTATCTGAAACGTACCGCGCGTGGTCGGGTAGTGACAGCGGCTGGCTATGCCCATTTAGGCCTGCCGATGCCCAATCAGAATCACGATTAGATTGATTGTTCGGGATGATGACAAATTACTTTTTAAAAATATAGTTATAATACCGAACATCCCAAGAACTTCTAGAAATAATTGGACGGAATCCCTTGGTTCTGGTAAAGTGGTTCAATAGAGACGATATGAAGGAGTGAACGAAAGTGTTAGGAAACTTTGTAATTGCCGCTGGCGGTGCTAGCCAGTATTCAACGATCATTATCTTAGTGATCTTTTTAGCCTTGATGTACTTCTTAATGTTGCGGCCACAACAAAAGCAACAAAAGAAGCACAAGGACATGATGAGTGAATTAAAGAAGGGTGACCACGTTGTTACCATCGGCCGCCTGCACGGTGTCATTGATGAAATCAACGATGCTGACAAGACGGTTACCTTGGATTGCGATGGCATCTACTTGGTCTTCGACTTACGGGCGATCTCAACGGTTACGGCGCAAGCCCCAGCCGCTGTCACGGCACCCGTTGCTGCAGCAACGAGTGAAGCAGCCAGCGATGCCCAACCTGCTGAAAGTGCCGCTGATGATTCAGCTGACACGGCCGACAGCGCAGCCGCTGACGACAGTGCTGACAAGGACGACGCAGCTAAATAGGTTTAGAGTGACTCACTGGCAACGAGTTTGACGGTGAGTTAGGGGACTGACGCAATCTGTGTCAGTCTTTTTTGTTCCGCTAAACAGGATGTCAATGGGCGTAGGCCTGCGGCTGTCAGAGACTCCACCTGCTGTGGGGTCGGTTCCAGCCAAGAAGCGGGCTTCCACCTCGCCTTGGAACCACTAAGTTCGCGTGTTTCCAAGGACGACCGGTGGTGTAAAATCGGGGAGAAGCAACCGCCCGATTCAACACCACATTCACGGCTGGTTCCGTCTCTGACCTCCTCCGGCCGTGGCTACATTGACGATTCAATTTGGTGACTATGATGGAAAACCTCAGTTAATTGTTCGAGCAATGCCTCCCTCTACTTATTACTGATGTAATTTCTGCCAATTTAGTCGCATCTTTTTATGAGATATTAGAAATAATTAGGTCATCCCTGAAATGATAGTTGAGCTGAAGTGTTATAAATGGCTGATATCTGGGCGTATTTACGGATTGAAATATGATCTGCCAGTTTGAATGATAACTTTACTAAGTGGTAACTCGTAGTCGGAATCAATGAATTATACTATTGGGAAAATTTAGAAAACGCAGAGTTAACAACCAATGTGAGCCGGAGGAAGCCAGGGATGGCGTCAGCTGTGTCGGCGGTGTTAGGGCGGGTGGTTCTTTCCCGGCCTTACAGCGCGGGACGTGTTTGTAAACTCGCGTGATTCTTGCGAGGTTTCAAACCGAGCCGGAAGCCCGGTCTTGGGCTGCGGGCGGTCCCCATAGCAGGCAGAATCCCTGGCAGCCGCAGGCGACAATCGGCTGTTAACTCTGCGATAATTTTAGTTGTGGACAAACGCGTGTTCGATTATAATTTAGAAAAGCCTATGCCATACTGGGAGGTGGCCACGATGCAACCGGCAGCTAAATTCACGCAACGCAAAATCATTCACGTCGATATGGATGCCTTTTACGCGTCCATTGAGGAGCGTGATCATCCGGAATTCAAGGGCCATCCCCTGATTGTGGCCCAAGATCCACGTAAGACCGGTGGGCGGGGTGTCGTGACCACCGCTAATTACATTGCCCGGCAGACCGGGGTGCACTCGGCGATGAACGCCAATGAGGCGCTGAAACTGTGTCCTAATGCAATCTTCAAGACGCCGGACTTTCCGCGCTACCGCGAAGTTTCCGACCAGATTCACGCTATCTTTCACGAGTATACGGACAAGATTGAAACTGTGGCCTTTGATGAAGCCTACCTGGATGTGACTGAGAACAAGCACCATCTGCATTCGGCGGTGCAGGTCGCCCACGCGATTCAGGCTGAGATCTTTGATCAGACGCATCTGACCTGCTCAACTGGGATTTCTTACAGCAAGTTCTTGGCGAAGGAAGCCTCCGACTTTCGGAAGCCGGTGGGGGTCTGCGTGATTCTGCCTGAGGACGCCCACGACTTCTTGATGGCCTTGCCAATCGAACGGTTTCGTGGGGTCGGGAAGAAGACCGTGCCCAAGATGCACGAGCTAGGTATCTTAAATGGGGCGGATTTATACGAACGTAGTCAGCTGGCGTTGATTCACGACTTTGGCAAGTTCGGCTACATCCTCTATCAGCGGGTTCGGGGCATCGATGAGCGACCAGTCGAGTATCAACGTGAGCGTAAGTCGATTGGTAAGGAACGGACATACGGGCCGCCCCTGACTACGACCGGTGAAGTGGAGAGTCAGCTCGAGCGTTTGGCCGAAATGGTCGCTACGACCGTGAAGCAAAAGCAGCGCCACGGCAAGACCTTGGTTCTGAAGTTGCGAGACAGCGAGTTCAATACAATTACCAAACGGGTGACGCAGCCGGATTTTATCCCCAACGATGCGACAACCTACTACGAAATGGCCTTAGAAATTTATCAAAGTGTGGCCACTAGTGATGAGCAGGTGCGACTGCTAGGGATTACTCTGACGGGATTGGCACCGCAAACATTCGAAGAGCTGAAGCTACCCTTGTTTGACCCAGACCGTTAATCCTGAAAGACTTTCTTTGAAATTACCCCGTAAAACTTGTATACTGAAACGCGGTAACGACGCAATTGCGTTGGTAAATCGGATAGAAAATAGGTGAACAACCATGGCTATAGAAACTGCCATTTTAGAAGAAATCAAAAAATATGAAACAATTATCATCCACCGTCATCAGCGACCAGACCCCGACTGCATTGGGGCTCAGATTGCACTGCGCGACATCTTACGGGCCAGTTTTCCCGATAAGACCGTTTATGCGGTTGGTAAGCACTACCCTGGCTTTGACTGGATGGGACAGGCGGATCAGGAAGTTCCTGATGAAGCCTACAAGGACGCCTTAGTGATCGTTGTGGACACCGCTAATCAGCCACGAGTCGACGACGAACGCTGGTCGACGGGGAAAGCCGTCGTTAAGATTGACCATCATCCTAACGAGGACGCTTTTGGTGACTTGCAATGGGTCTTGGATCAGGCTTCCAGCACGTCCGAAATGTTATACGACTGGTTCGCAGCGAACGAAGCTGAGTTGACCATGCCTGACGACGCTGCGCGCTTACTCTACGCCGGTATCGTGGGCGACACTGGCCGCTTCATGTATCCCGCAACCACGGGGAACACGATGGTCGTCGCTGGTAAATTGATGGGTTACAACTTCTCAGCGACCGAGGTCAACCAGGCTGAAGATGAAATCTCACCGGCCATGGCGAAGTTGTCCGCTTATGTTTATCAGAATTTGGAAATCTTACCCAGTGGGGCCGCTTATCTCAAGTTGAGTGATGAGGTCGTGGAACCCTTTGGCTTGGGCAAGGGGGATTCAACCTCTGCCATCGTGCCATTGCCTGGTAAGATTACGTCAGTAGTGGCTTGGGCCATTTTTGTTGAATCCAAGGACCACACGTACCGCATTCGGTTGCGGTCAAAGGGACCTTCCATCAACGGCTTGGCAAAGAATCATGGTGGGGGCGGTCACGCCTTAGCCAGTGGTGCCGGCGCCAAGGACCAAGCTGAGATCGATCAAGTGATCCACGAGCTCGATGAGTTAGTGGCGAACGCTAAAGGAGAAAATGAATGACCGAAAACTTTAAAGCTTTCAACTTGCAACCGTATTTAATGACGGCCTTGCAAAAGATTGGGTTCACGGAACCCACTGCCGTTCAGGCAAAATTGATTCCCGTGATTGCATCAGGTAAAGATGTGGTCGGCCAATCCCAAACTGGGAGTGGGAAGACCCATACTTTCTTGTTGCCAATTTTTAACCAATTAACGTCCGAAAACCAGGTTCAGGCCGTTATCACGACGCCTAGCCGGGAATTGGCTTACCAGATTCATACGGCCGCTGAACAATTGGCCGCCGAAGCCCCATTTGAAATTCGTATCGGTAACTACGTTGGGGGAACTGACAAGCAACGCCAAGTCAACAAGCTGCGTCATTACCAACCCCAATTGATTATCGGGACTCCAGGCCGGGTCTTGGATTTAATCCAATCTCAAGCCTTGGATGTCCACACCACGCGGCAATTCGTTGTCGATGAAGCGGATATGACGTTAGACCTTGGATTCTTAGACCAGGTCGACAAGATTGCCGGCCGGATGCCTAAAGAATTACAAATGATGGTCTTCTCCGCCACGATTCCACAACGCCTCGACCCATTCCTGCGTAAGTACATGAACCATCCCGTGATCGAAGAAATTCCAACGAGCACGATTATCTCCCCAACCATCGATAACTGGTTGATCTCCACCAAGGGGCAAAACCGCAACCAACTGATCTTGCAGTTGATTACGATGGGGGAACCTTACCTGGTTCTGATCTTTGCCAACACCAAGACGCGGGTCGAACAGATCAACGAATTCTTGAAGGCCCAAGGCTTAAAGGTCGCCATGATTCATGGGGGCATCAAGCCACGAGAACGGAAACGGGTTATGCGTGAAGTTAAGAACCTGCAATATCAATTCGTGGTTGCCACTGATTTGGCTGCCCGTGGGATTGATATCGAAGGGGTCTCTCACGTCATCAACGACGATATTCCAGAAGACCTCGACTTCTTCGTCCACCGTGTTGGTCGGACGGGACGTCAGGGGATGGCTGGGACCGCTATTACGCTGTATTCACCAGATGAAGAAGCTAAGATTTCAGAAATTGAATCCTTAGGGATCAAGTTCCAACCTAAGCGTATCAGTAACGGTGAGATCGTGGATTCCTACGACCGTAATCGTCGGACGAAGCGGAACAAGAGTACGGAAAAGCTTGACCCATCATTGATCGGTTTCGTTATGAAGAAGAAAAAGAAGATCAAGCCGGGTTACAAGCATCAAATCAAGCAAGAGATTCACCGGCGGAAGGATCAAGAGAAGCGGATTGCGGCACGTCAAAGCGCTCGTAACGAACGGAAGCGCCGCAAGCGCGAGTCAGACCGTTACCAATAAAATTATCCTTTTGCCGCCTGCGGCAACTAAATATGCCTGCCTATGGGGACCATCCGAAGCCAAAGAGCGGTCCTCGGATTCGCTTTCAAGCCGCCAAGTTCAGGCGTCTTAAAAGGCGTCCCATGGTGTAACCTGACAAAGAACGTCAGCTAACGCCATCGTCACAGGCTGTCATATTCAGCTGCCTCCGGCTCCCGGCAAATTAGTTGGTAATGGGTCACTACGCGGTTGTTGAACGCCTTTGTGAGCACAATAAGCTATGGTTTTTTGTGAGTGTGATGGTTGAAGGTTATCTTAGCCGGAGGAGGCTAGGGATGGAGCCGGCCGTGACAATGGCGTTAGGACGGGTGTTCGATTCTTCCCGTTCTTACGCCATGGGACGTGGTTGGAAACTCGCCTGAACTTGGCGAGGTTTCAAGCCGAGGTGAAATACCGTTTCTCAGGATTTCACCGGTCCCCACAGCAGGCGGAATGCCTGGCAGCCGTAGGCGAGCAGCTTTCGACCGTCCGCCCTCAGCGACCCGGTTCATTTTCACCAGCCCGGAGGCAATGTCAGCTCAGTGTTAATAATCGTAAACCTTGATTGACAAGGGGCCGGTTGCCACCTATAATTTCTAATGGACAATTAAATATCATTCGAGGATATACCGTAACTCACCGATTTTCAGAAACGTTTTGGTCGCTGTGAAAAACGATTCGGTCGGTTACTGGCGCTCCCTCAGCTACATCGCGACTCAGCGTTATGAGTTTAAGAGGTAAACGATTAAAACATCGTTGCAAGTAAAGTGGTACCGCGCTTCGGCGTCTTTACGGGCAACGGTGTTTTTTATACTTTTTTGGAGGTATTAAGAGATGAAAGACCTAAGTAGTAGTCAGATTCGCCAGATGTACCTGGACTTTTTCCAGTCTAAGGGCCACACCATCGAACCCAGTGCATCATTAGTTCCCAAGGACGACCCATCGTTACTGTGGATCAACTCTGGGGTTGCCACGATGAAGAAGTATTTCTCTGGCCAAGTGGTTCCTGAGAATCCACGGTTGACCAGTTCACAGAAGAGTATCCGGACCAACGATATTGAAAACGTTGGGAAGACTGCTCGGCACCACACCTTATTTGAAATGCTCGGGAACTTCTCCGTTGGGGATTACTTCAAGACGGAAGCCATCAACTGGGCGTGGGAATTACTCACGTCGCCAGACTGGTTCGGCTGGGATCCAGACAAACTGTTTATGACGGTTTACCCAAAGGATACTGACGCCAAGGAAGCCTGGGAAGCCGCAGGTGTTGCCCCTGATCACATCATTGCCGTAGAAGATAACTTCTGGGACATTGGTGAAGGGCCTTCTGGTCCCGACTCCGAAATTTTCTACGACCGTGGCGAATCGTTTAACAACCTGGCTGACGACGATCCTGAAAATTACCCTGGTGGCGAAAATGAACGTTACCTCGAAGTCTGGAACATCGTGTTCTCCCAGTTCAACCACGAACCAGATGGCACTTACAAGCCACTGCCACGGAAGAACATTGATACGGGGATGGGTCTCGAACGGGTCGTTTCCATTTTCCAAAATGCCAAGACCAACTTCGAAACCGACCTGTTCCTACCAATCATCGAAAAGACGGCGGAACTCAGTGCCGGCAAGAAATACGGTGCTAACCACGAAGACGACGTGTCCTTCAAGGTGATTGCCGACCATGCGCGGGCCATTACCTTTGCAATCGGTGACGGTGCCTTGCCTGGAAACGAAGGCCGCGGCTACGTTATCCGTCGCTTGATCCGTCGGGCCATTGTTAACGGTCAAAAGCTGGGTATCGAAGGGGCCTTCTTGGACCAATTAGTCCCAGTTGTAGGTAAGATCATGGAATCTTACTACCCAGACGTGCTCAAGCAAAGTGACTACATCGCCAAGGTCGTTCGCTCTGAAGAAGACCGGTTCGGTGAAACGCTGGATGGTGGGTTGAACCTGCTGAACAGTCTGATTGCTGACTTGAAGAAGCAAGGTGGCAGCCAAATCGCCGGTGCCGATGCGTTCAAGCTCTACGATACGTATGGTTTTCCCGTTGAATTGACGGAAGAATACGCCGACGACCAAGGTATCACGGTCGACGAAGACGGCTTCAAGGCAGAAATGCAGAAGCAAAAGGACCGTGCACGTAACGCCCGGGGCAAGCAAAAAGCCATGGGCTTACAACACGACCTGCTGATCAACGTCACGACGCCTAGTCAATACGTGGGTTACACGCAGCTTGAAACCAAGAGCCAATTGACTGAACTGGTCGTCGACGACCAGTTAGCCGATGAAGCAACGACGGGAACGGCCGAAGCCATGTTTGACACGACGCCATTCTATGCCGAAATGGGTGGCCAAGTGGCCGACAAGGGGGATATCTACGACCTTGACGGTAACGTGGTTGCACACGTGGCCGATGTTCAACACGCGCCAAACGGGCAAAACCTGCATACCTTGACCGTTGTCGCACCTTTGAAGAAGGGCACGACCTACGAATTAAAGGTTGATGCGAAGTTCCACAGCAAGGTCGAAAAGAATCATACTGCGACCCACCTGTTGGATAAGGCTTTACGTGAAGTCTTTGGCGAACACACCCAACAAGCCGGTTCCTTAGTTGAAGGTGACTACTTGCGGTTTGACTTCACCCACTTTGGACAAGTTGATCCCGCAGACTTAGCCAAGGCTGAAGCCATCGTCAACGAAAAGATCTTCGCGGAACTGCCTGTGACGACAGTGGAAACGGATATCGAATCCGCTAAGAAGATGGGTGCTATCGCCCTATTTAGCGAAAAATACGGTAAGGTTGTCCGGGTCGTCAGCGCTGGCGACTTTGTCACTGAATTCTGTGGGGGGAACCACGTCAAGAACACCAACGAAATTGGTCTGTTCAAGATTACCTCTGAATCCGGTGTTGGTGCCGGGGTACGACGGATTGAAGCCGTGACCTCAGCCGCAGCCTACAAGTACCTGCAGGGTCGCAGTGAGATCTTAGACGCCGTTGCTGGCGATTTAAAGGTCACTCAGGACGCTGAAGTGGAACAAAAGGTGACGAGCCTACAAGCACAAGTAAAGAGCTTAGAACAGAAGCAAGCAGCCTTAGAAGGCAAATTAGCGAGTCAGGAAGCCAGTGCGGTCTTTGACCAAGTCACTGAAGCGGGTGACTACAAGTTGATCAGTGGGACGGTTCAAGTCTCCAAGATGGATCAACTGCGAGCCTTAGCCGACACGTGGCGTGAAAAGGCGCTCTCCGATGTCTTGGTACTGGGTGCCGAAGTCAACGGTAAGGCGAACCTGATCGTTGCGGTCAGTGCTGACAAGCAAAAGCAAGTCAAGGCTGGTGACCTGATCAAGGCTATTTCACCAAAGATCAACGGTGGTGGTGGCGGTCGGCCAAACTTGGCCCAAGCTGGTGGGAAGAACCCAGCAGGCTTGCCAGATGCCATGACTGCGGCTGTTGAGTGGTTGGAAAAGCAATAGAGTGCGGAACAAGGCGGTTAGACTCTGAGCATTAACGTCAATAAGGATAAAAGCCCGGGTTTGGCTTTTTCCTTATTGGGGTTAAGCGCAGGAGTCTGCCTTGTGGAGCACGTTTCGGCAATGTGAAATTAGAGCGAGCTCTAAGCCAATAGACAGTTCAAAACTGGCTTTTTCCTTAGCGGGGTTAAGCGCAGGGACCTGCCTTGTGGAGCACGTTTCGGCAATGTGAAATTAGAGCGAACTCCAAGCCAATAGAAAATTTAAAACTGGATTTTTCCTTAGCGGGGTTAAGCGCAGGAGTCTGCCTTGTGTAGCACGTTTCGGCTATGTGAAATCAAAGAGCAGGCTTCGAACCAGAATAAGCAAAAATCTGGTTTGGCTCTAAGCTAGGCATAAGCGTAAATGCCTATGCCGTAAGTCACGTGCCAACCACCTAACCGAAACAATTCGGATCACAGCCTCAATTTTACTAAAAGCCATAATTAGAATGGCTATAACGGCTAGTCACGATTCAGTAATACTTGGTAGAATTTAACGTTAGCCTCCACAGGCAAATGACGCTAACTTCACCAGGATAATAGGGCGTCATCGAGGGAGCGGTCCGTTATGGGCGGCTCCCTTGATAACGGCAGTATTACGAATAGATTACATTGGGTGTCGGTCGTTGTAGTTTGCCGAATTATCGAGTAAAATTGAGGCTAAGTGAGGAAGTGCGGGGGTGTTTTATAGTGAGTTCATTAGACAAAACGATGTATTTCGACTTTGGCGCTAACCAGCCAAAGGACGTCCATGATACACTGGTAACGGTTTATCAAGCACTAGAAGAAAAGGGTTATAACCCAATTAATCAGATTGTCGGGTACCTACTATCGGGCGATCCTGCGTACATTCCGCGTATCAATGATGCACGGAACCTGATTCGCAAGCATGAGCGCGACGAGATTATTGAAGAGTTGGTTCGCGTTTACCTCAACCAGAATGGACCGGTGAAGCCTTCATGAAGTTAATGGGGTTAGATGTTGGTTCGCGAACGGTTGGTATTGCCATTAGTGATGCTTTGGGTTGGACGGCTCAGGGTATCGAAATTATTCGAATTGACGAAGAGTCAGAAGTTTTTGGGTTGGATCGGGTGGCCGAGTTGGTCACCGAACACGACGTTGATGGTTTTGTCGTGGGTCTACCCAAGAACATGAACAATTCGTTGGGTCCGCGCGCCGCGGCTTCTAAGCGGTACGGGGAGATGTTGACGGAGCGGTTCCATTTGCCCGTTGACTTCGAAGACGAACGGTTGACAACCGTAGAGGCGGAGCGTATGTTAGTGGAACAGGCTGACACATCACGCCGTAAGCGGAAAAAAGTAATTGATAAATTAGCAGCCGGGTTAATCTTGCAGAACTATTTAGATCGGCAAGGAAAATTAACCCGAGAAAAGTGAGGTTTCCCATGAACGAAGACCAAGAACAAATCACATTAGTTGATGAAAATGGTGACGAAGAGTTATACGATGTCCTGTTTACCTTTGAATCTGACGACTTTGGTAAGTCATACATTTTGATTTACCCAGCCGGCAAGAGCGACGACGAGGAAGTTGATATCCAAGCCTACGCTTTACCAGCTGACGATGATCCAGCTAACCCATCCGGTGGCGACCTGCAATTGATCGAATCCGATGATGAATGGGATATGGTTGAGTCCGTATTAAACACCTTCTTAGCAGACGGGACGATTGATCCCAACGCTGGCAAGCAAGGCTAGTCAAATTGACAAGATGAAAGGGCGGAGGACTTCCGCTCTTTTTTGTTTACCACGAATCCGACGATGGTTACCGGAAAGAATCCGAAGAAGCGGGCCGCAAAGCGTGCAACGGAGTGGCTAGTAATGGTAAAATAAAGTATTGTGCATTGTGAGATTGGGTTCGCCAGCAAACGTTCGACGAACCGATGGATCATGAGCACGCAAAATAGCAGGGGGAATGAGAAATGACGGAACAGACGCACCGCTTCAAAGCCGTCATCGCTGGAAAAACCTACACGATTGTAGGACAGACCTCCGATGAACATATGCGAGCGGTTACTGAAGTCTTGAATCAACAATTTACGCAATTAAAACAGTTATCACCAAATCTATCCAAGGAAGACGCTGCCATTCTGATGGCCTTCAACGCCGTCTCTGACCAGCTGAAGATGGCTTCCACGGCAGACGTTGCGGCGAGCCAAGCAGCAGAGACGCCAGATGCAGCGGCCAGTTCAGCAAGCGCTCCGGAAACGGAGGACTAGTTTGGTTTTAAGTCTAATTATTCTGGTGGTATTGATCTTCGGTTTTCGCCGAGGGTACCGCCGGGGCCTAGTTCTACAGGTGCTCAATACGATTGGGTACATCGTCGTTTGGCTAGCCGCGCGGTTCCTAGCGAAACCACTGGCGACGGGTATCGGCCAATTCATTGGCAACCTGTCGTTGGACAGCTCAGCCAGTGCGGTCACGGCGGCCCAGAGTAGCAGTTTCTTCTTAAATGGGATTGCTTTCTCCGCTATCTTAACGGTGGGATTTTTCATCGTCCACCGGGTGGCGTACGGCCTCAACAAGGTGACCTGGCTGCCAGTGATTCATCAAGTGAATTCACTGGCTGGCGGCCTGATCAACCTGGTCATCCGTTACGTGGTGATCTTTTTAATCTTAAATCTGATGATCCTGTTACCAGTTAAGGGATTCCAAAACAGTTATCAAGCGTCACCAGTTGCCCAGTGGATCGTGAAGCAAACGCCGGTCCTCTCGAAGCAGGTCTACAACTGGTGGCTGACAGAACATTAATTCTGACGACTCGTTAGAGAGGAGCGTCCTATGAATCAAAAAACATTAAAAATTATGGAGTACGACCGCATCAAGCAGGCGCTTCGCGGTTATTTAGTCTCCGCCGCTGGGCAACATGAGCTCAATCAGCTCCAGCCCACGGCCGATGTGAAGCAACTCCAGATTTGGCTCGATGAAACGCGAGATGGCGCGGACATTTATCGCTTGGAGAGTGGGATTCCACTGCCCAAGTTGGATGATATCCGGCCCCATTTACACCGCTTAGCTATGGAAGCCGCCCTGAATGGTCTCGAACTGGCTCAGATCAGTCGGGTCCTCTGGACGACGAGTTCCGTGGTAAAGTTCTTCCGCGATTTGGAAGACAAAGAAATCGATTTACGGCGGTTGAACCGGGTAGTCAAGGAACTCGTGACCTTACCCGATGTGACGCGTCGTTTACGGACCTCGCTGGAAGGCGACGGTCACATTACGGACGAAGCTTCACCAGCATTAAAACAGATCCGGCAACACATCACCCAGACCGAGGCGGCCATCCGTACCACGATGGACCAATACACGCGGGGTAAGGACGCCAAGTACCTGAGCGAAACCATCGTGACGATCCGTGACGACCGCTACGTAATTCCAGTTCGGGCCGAATACAAGCAACGCTTTGGCGGGATCGTGCATGATCAGAGTGCCAGTGGGCAAACGCTGTTCATTGAACCGCAGGCAGTCGTGGGCTTAAACAACCGCTTGCGGCAGAACCAAATGGATGAACGTCACGAAGAACAACGGATTCTGGCTGAGCTGACGGCCTTACTGTCGCCTTATCAGGATGAAATTCTCCGCAATGCCGAGTTACTCGGTCACTTTGACTTCATCAATGCGAAGGCCCGCTACGCCCATCAACTGAAGGCCAGCGAACCAAAGCTGTCACTGGATAATCAGGTGAACTTGCGGCAAGCACGGCACCCGTTGATCGACCAAAAGAAGGTCGTTGCCAATGATATTACGATTGGTCGTGACTACAAGGCAATTATCGTGACGGGGCCAAACACCGGTGGGAAGACCATCACACTGAAGACACTGGCGCTGGTCCAATTGATGGGCCAGTCGGGGTTATTTATTCCGGCTAACGAAAACAGTGTGATTGGTGTCTTCGATGATATCTTTGCCGATATCGGGGATGAACAATCCATCGAGCAGAGTCTGAGTACTTTCTCTGGTCACATGGAAAACATCGTCGCCATTCTCCAACAAGCTGACGAACGTAGCCTGATCGTTGTCGATGAATTAGGTGCCGGGACCGACCCTCAAGAAGGGGCCGCCTTGGCCATTGCCATTCTGGACGAGATTGGGACGCTGGGTAGTTACGTGATGGCCTCGACCCACTACCCTGAGCTGAAGGCTTATGGGTACAATCGGCCAGATACCATCAACGCTAGTATGGAATTTAACGGCGAGACGCTACGGCCGACCTATCACTTGTTGATTGGGATTCCTGGACGGAGTAACGCGCTGGATATCGCCTCTCGTTTGGGCATGCCAGCTCAGGTTATCGATGCCGCTCGCGGCTTGACCGATCAAGATAGTCAAGACCTGAATGCCATGATCAGCGACCTGACTGAGCAGAAACGCCATGCAGATCGGGATGCGGCCGAGTTACAGACACAGTTGGAGGAAGCCAATGCGCTCCATGACCAGCTGCAGAAACAATTCGAGCAGTATCAGCACCAGAAGGACCAACTCATGTTGGATGCCAAACGCGATGCGAACCGCTTGGTCGATGAATCCCGGAAACGGGCCAACCAGATTATCGCGGATATTCGCAAGAAGCAATTGGCGGCCGGTCAGAGTGTGGTCAAGGAAGATGAGCTGATTTCCGCACAAGGGGCCTTGAACGCCCTGCAGCAGGATACCAAGCTGAAGAAAAATCGGGTTCTGCGGCGTGAAAAGGCCAAGCTTGACTTCCACAAGGGCGACAGTGTTCTCGTGAAGTCTTACGGTCAAATCGGGGTCTTGATGCAACAACTGGACGATAATCATTGGGAAGTTCAGCTGGGTATCTTGAAGATGAAGATTGCCAATAACGACCTGGAGAAGGCCAAGGACTCTGCCAAGAGTAAGAAGCAGCCCCGGGCAACGGTTCGCCGGTCCGGGGCATCCGGCATGTCACCAACTTTGGACTTGCGGGGACACCGCTACGAAGAGGCTATGGCCGAAGTGGATCGCTACATTGATTCTGCGCTACTGGCAGGTTACCCATCCGTGACGATTATTCACGGGAAGGGGACCGGGGCCCTACGTAAGGGTGTAACGGACTATCTGAAGCGCAACAACCGCATCAAGAGCTTTGGCTTCTCACCTGCCAATGCCGGGGGCGATGGCTCCACGGTCGTGCGGTTTAAATAGCCTGACAATTAAGTTGCAAGCAATTTAGTTGTGATTTTATCAAAGTCTGGTAGACTGATTATGAAGCAACCTGAAATGCTGCTGGTAGTTAAGTTATGAATTTGATAGGGAGGCAATACAATGGTTACGGAAACAACGGACAAAACCTTTGAACAAGATACTGCTACGGGCGTTACCCTGACTGACTTTTGGGCAACGTGGTGTGGTCCTTGTCGGATGCAATCACCAGTAGTTGAACAATTGGCTGGGGAAATGGACAACGTTACCTTTAACAAGATGGACGTTGACGCCAACCCTAACACGCCACAATCCTTTGGTATCATGAGTATCCCAACATTGCTGGTCAAGAAGGACGGCAAAGTGGTCGATTCCATCGTGGGCTACCACTCCAAGGATCAATTAAAGAAGATTTTAGACCAATACGTCGAAGCTTAAAGACGCCGGTCGAAAAAAACGACTGCCGCGGACAATTCCGTAGCAGTCGTTTTGTATAAACGGGTAAGATATTGAAAAATAAAAAAAGTGAAACCTCAAATGGATTTCACTTATATTTATCGCTTTAAAAAAGGATAGCGTCTAGTCTCCGCTATCATCACTCTCGCCAGCTGGTTTAACCAAGCTGAGCGGCTGTGGCGCATCGTATTCTGGAATCACGTCGTCTGGGTCCGTGTAAACGTCGAAGGTGACGGCTTGGTTCTTTAACTTACGGCCAGTTTCCACCAATTCTGCTTCGGTGATGATGCCCAGTTGTTGGGCCATCATTTCGGCAAGAAAGCCAGCTTCGAGGGTGAAGTCGGTGTCGCCGACGACTTGAAGCCGGAGGCGAACAGGATCACCACTGAGTTGCCAGCGGGTCATGTGTGATGTTTGTTTTTCAAGCGAGAGGGTTCCAAAACCAACTTGCTCAAAAAAGATGGCGGCGTCCTTAGGATTGCCAATCGGGAATTTCCGCGCGAGTGATTTACCGGCCCAGTAACCGATGGCCCCCTTGTCATCGCCGAGCAATTCTGGAATGAGAGCATCACGAAGAATCATCTGGGGAAGATACTGAGCCCCCGCAGCATCATTCATGACGGTCTGGTATAAGTTTTTCAAAATAGTTGGCTCCTTTGTCCGAATTATATTCTGAATTCATTATACCTTAAAAACTAAGTAACATTGAACTCATGATAAATTTAACGATTTTTTTACACCTGTAGATATTTTCACGGCAAGAAACTTGAATCCGCTTCATAAAAAGGCGATAATATAGTTTCAAGTAATTGAGAGGAGCGTTGATTCATGCAAAACAGTCCAATTGGGTTAATGGATTCTGGAGTCGGCGGCTTAACGGTATTAAAAGAAGTTCAACGGCTGTTGCCTACCGAAAAAACAGTCTTTTTAGGGGACCAGGCACGGTTGCCATATGGTCCTCGCGATGCGGCGGAGGTCACGACCTTCACGCGTCAAATTGCCGGGTTCTTACAACGCCAGGCAGATATTAAAATGTTGATTATCGCCTGCAACACGGCGACGGCGGCAGCCCTCACGACCATGCAAAAGGAACTGACCATTCCAGTCGTGGGTGTTATCGCACCCGGCGCCCGCGCGGCAGTGCAGGCGACGCGGAATCATCGGATCGGCGTGATTGCGACTACCGGAACGGTCAAGAGCGACCAATACCAGCAAACGATTTTGGCAAAGGACCCGCATAACACGGTCTTTAGTTTAGCCGTTCAAAATTTTGTGGATCTAGTGGAAGCTAACGATTTAACGTCAGCTCATGCACAGTCCGTGGTCAAGGCCGGACTAGCACCATTACTGGATAAGGATATCGATACCTTAGTCATGGGTTGCACGCATTTCCCACTGCTGCGGACATTGATTCAGGAAGTGGTTGGGCCCGACGTGATCTTGGTTGATCCCGGGACCGCCACGGCTAACATGGCGACATCGTTGTTGGATTACTGGAACTTAGCCAATCCAAGCGGTGTTCAGCATCCGGCGGGCGACTATTTCACCACGGGTGACGTTGACCGATTCAATGAATTAGCCGATAATTGGTTAGTAGAGACGCCTGTTCGGGCACAGCATTTGCCCGTAGCGGAGTTGATCCAAACAACGGAGGTTGAATAACGAATGGAAAACACGATTGTCATTGCCACGAACAACGCCGGTAAGGCCCGCGAATTCCGCGCGATCTTTGAGCCCAAAGGCTTGACAGTGAAGACGCTGGCGGATTTTCCCAATCTCAAGCAGGTTGTGGAGACCGGGACGACTTTTACCGAGAATGCCACGTTAAAGGCAACGGCGGTCGCGCACGAGACGCAACTGCCCGTGTTGGCTGATGACTCAGGGTTGATGGTCGATGCATTGAATGGTGAGCCGGGCATTTACTCGGCTCGTTATGCGGGCGACCACGACGATGCCAAGAACAATGAGAAATTACTGGCGAACTTGGAAGGGGTTCCCGCCGCAAAACGGGGGGCAGCCTTTCACACGTCACTGGTCCTCATCAAGCCCGATGGTAAGAAGTTAGTTGCCACCGGTGAAGTCCGGGGTGAAATCCTAACGGCACCCCGAGGCCACGATGGCTTTGGGTATGATCCGTTATTCTATGTGCCTGAGGAACGGTTGACCTTTGCCGAAATGGGCTTGGCGACTAAGAATCAGCACAGTCACAGGGCCAAGGCTGTGGCGGCGATGTTACCGCAGTTCGACGCCTGGTGGGAGGCTTAACGATGAGTCGATGGTTAGTGATCAGTGATAATCATGGTGACCGGGACATCTTGGTTGCCTTAAAGAAACAGCTACAACCGGATGCCGTATTCCACTGCGGCGATTCGGAAATGACGGCCGATGATCCGTGGTTTCAGGACGCTTACGTGGTCCAGGGCAATATGGATTTTGATACCAATCTGCCGTTGGTCGTCACGTCTGAAGTTGATGGGCGACAAGTCTTACTAACGCATGGGCATCACGATGGCGTGAACTGGGATCTGACCCAGTTGAAGCTACGCGCGGATGCCGCTCAGGCCGAGGCTGTTTTCTACGGGCACACGCACCAGTTGGCTGCCGAAGTGGTTGGTGGTCATCTGTTTGTGAATCCTGGGAGTATCAGTCAACCGCGCGGTGAGTTTCAGTATTTAGGCGGAACGTGTGCGGTTATCACGGTCACGGCGACTCAGTGGATCGTTCAGTACGTGACGCGGGACGGGCAGCCCGTGCCGGATTTGAAATTCACGTTTGCCCGTACGGAGACGCAGAAAGGATGAATTAAGGCATGATTGACCCAGCCGTTGAACAAATGCTGCTTAAAGACCCGAAGAGCTATGTGATCTCTGCGGATGTGGTTGCGAACGTCACGGCAACCAATACTTTAGAACACGCCTTTATGGTGCTATCGAAGGTCGGTTACAGCCGAATCCCCGTGCTGACGCCGGATGATCGCTTACAGGGGATGATTTCGTTGGCAGCTATTTCGGAATATCTCCTGCACGTGCCGGGGGCGGCTGTGGAACAGCTCAGTCGCTATACGGTGGCCGATGCCATGTTGCCGGTCAACCGGTGGGTAAGTGACCCAACCAAACTCGAAACAATTTTAAACTACTTAGTGGATGAGCCGTTTATTCCCCTGGTTGATGACGATAAGGTCTTCCAGGGAATTATCACACGGCGTGAGCTGTTGAAACGGATTAATTTCATGGCGCACAATCTCCACAAATATTATGATGTAACCGCGAAAGAAAAGGTGGCAGACCAGGCCGAGAAGTAATTGGCCGCCTGTAGCTAATAGCGTAAAATAAAACGACCGAATCTTCTAATTTAACAGAAGATTCGGTCGTTTTGCTGCCTAATTGTATGAGAAGCTTGCTGGTATTGAAAAAATAACATTGTTTGATATCGCAACAACGATGCGCGCAAGTTTAAGCTAAAAGACAGTTTAGCCGTAGGAGGCCAGAGACGTAGCCAGCCGTGACAGCGGTGTTAGACCGAGTGGGTTTCTCGGCCTTACAGCGCGGGACGTGTTTGGAGACTCGCATGTTCTAGCGAGGTTTCAAACCGAGCCGGAAGCCCGTTTTGTGGCTGCAGGCGGCCCCACAGCAGGTGGAGTCTCTGGCAGCCGCAGGCGACTTCCCTTGACTTACTTGCTAGCGGGCATCGACGCATGGGTCGGCAATTGAATCCCAGCTTGGCGGATGGCTTTCAGGTAGGCTGTCAGAAAACTGGCCTGAAGCGCAAACTGACTGCCGCTCTTGCAGGTCAAGGCAACTTGAAAGACCAGTTCGTTTGGTGGCAGGGTAACTACGCCGGTGATGGCCGGCTCGCCGATGACGCTAGGGTGTTGTGGCAACAGCTTCTCATTGACTTCTTTGATAATAGCCGGTAATTTTTCTACCGGCGTTGTCGGGGCAATGGGGATGTTGACCAGTGCGTGCATGTTATTTCGTGACCGGTTGGAAACGATGGTAATGTTGCGGTTGGGAATGAAGTTCAACGTTCCATCGGCGCTCGTGACCTGCGTGGTTCGCAGTCCAATCGATGTGACCGTGCCTTCAATCGTGCCAATCTGAACGACATCACCGACATCGAGCTGCTGTTCCATGAGAATGGAGATCCCAGTAACCAGATCGCTCACAAACCCTTGAGCACCCAGGCCTAATGCCAAACTGAAGATTCCGGCACCGGCGATTAATGTGCCGACGGGAACGCCCAGCGTGGACAGTAGGGCATAGATCCAAAAGAAAAGGATCGTGTAGTGAAAGAGATTCATCGTCAGCATGCTGATTGTTTGCAGCCGATTGCTGGGGCCAGATTTGGGCACTAAGTAGCGCTTGAAGCTACGCCGCAGGATGAATTTCCCGACAAGATTGATGACAAAAAATAAAAGTGTTAAAAAAAGTAAAGACAGAAAGCGACTGGTAATGAGGTGCATGAACTTCTCCAAGTCAAAAGAAGTGACATAGTGTTGGAACCACTTGGAAGAAGTGGCCGTGGTCGTTACGAGGTCCGTCAAGAAACGCGTCTCCTTTGAAGCCCGCACTGGACGCTGACTAGTGAGCGTATAGTACAGGGAGTTTATTCTCTAGTTTAGCAGATTTTACAGGTGGCGCCCAGAGTTGGACGAGAAATGGCGGCCGGATTTGGGGTTTTAATTGCACCCGTCCCTTGAGAATGCTATTCTATTGGTAAGTAACTGAGTACAAGGAGGGGTTGTCATGACCGGTGGACAAGTAGCGGGCCTGATCGCAGCGATTGCGTTTTTGATTCTGGTCCTCTTCATTGGCATGTTCTTAGTCAAGATGAATAAAACGTTAGGTGAGGTAAATAAGTCGGTGAAAACGATGACGTCGGATCTCGATGTTATCAGTCACCAGGCTGAAAATATCATGGCTAACGCGAATGAATTACTGGAAGACGTTAACCAGAAAGTTGCCACCATCGATCCAGTCTTCCAGGCCGCAGCGGATCTGGGTGAAAGTGTTTCTGATTTGAACACGGCGACCCGGAACCTGACCGACCGCGTGTCGGATACGGCTAAACAGACGGCCAAGACGTCACTAGCTGCCAAGGTTGGCAAGACGGCGTTTGACCTCTACAGAAATCACAAAAATAAGGAATAATCACGGAAAGGGAGTCATTAGTATGGCAAAACACAAGTTATTAGCAGGATTATTAGTCGGTGGGGCAGCCTACGCAGCCTATCACGCCTTAGACTTAGAACAACGCGAAGCCTTAAAGGACGCCGCACGTGACCGCTACAATGCTTTCAAAGACCGCGCCGTGGATTACGCCTTCTATGCCGCAGACGCAGCAGATGATTTCAAAGAAGCTTTGAACGATAAGTTTGAAGCCAAAGACGATGCCCCAGCCTGGAAGACGGTGCCGGACGATGTTGCCGACGAACCAGCCGATGACATTGTTTTGAGTAGTGATGAAGTCGCTGACTTACCAGACGAGAAGCCTGCTAGCGATGAAGACGCCAGTGATACTGTTGCTGACGATGAAGCGAACAGCGACAACGCCGAATAATTTTTAAACTAAATAGCGGACGCGTTGACCACTGCCGATTAGGGTAGGGTCAACGCGTCCGTTTTGTTTTGTCTAGATAAAGTCGTTGTCTTGCTGCATTTTGAATAATTCAGATTGCATCTTGACCACCAGTTTCTTGGATTCCGGGGCATTGAGCCGCTGCGGACGACTCACTGCAATCAGGGGCAGCACTGGCGGCTTTTCCATCAAATGAAGAATCCGCAGAGGTTGCCCGTGTTTGATAAAGAAACGGGCCATGGATTCTGGAATCAACGCCCAATTGCGGTCGTTGACCAGGTACTGGGGGACGGCGAGGCTGGTGTCGAGCCGCACAAATGGGGGAATCTTGTCCTCCCAGCACAGCATGTGCCACTTACGATAGCTGTCACTGTAGGGAATCATCAATTCATCGTAGCGCGAGAGCATGGTCGTCCCGACAAAGTCTGGATAGTTACTGGTTGGCTTGGTCACGAGCACCAGTCGTTCCTGCCCAATTTTTCGCGTCTCAATCTTGTGACGGGTGGATTCAATAAAGGAAAAGCCAATGTCTACAAGATCGTTATCAATCAGGTTGTATATATTCAAGTCGTCAGTTGTTTGGATGTTGAGCCGTAGTAAAGTATCGTCCTGCAAAGCCTGTGGCGCGATTTCGGAAAGGATAGCCGTGTTGATATCCAGTGAGGTCGCTACCGTCAAAACGTGGTAGTCACCCATCTCCTTGAGACTATCAACTTGGTCGCTGAGCTGAATCCATTGGCGGGCAATTGGTACAAGGCGTGTACCATAGGGTGTCAAAGAGATTGTATTATTCCCTTTGACCCGGTTGATCAGCTTGACCCCCAAGAGGCTCTCCATGCGATGTAACCGGTTACTTACGGCGGCTTGCGTAATATACAGAGAATCTGCAGCCTGAGAGATCTGCCGGTATTCAACAATTTTTAAAAAGGTCTGCAAAAGCTCAGAATTCATGAGTCTATCTCCAATTTTATTCTAAAATACTAAAATGATTATTATGGTTGCGATGTCTATTATGGTGGCTCAAAGTGATAGACGATAGATAACAAGGTCGTGCTAAAAGAAGAGTTTAGATGCATTGTCGAACAATGTTGGCTGTTAAAACTAGTTTAGCCGCAGGAGGCCAGGGATGGAGCCAGCCATGATTGTGGTGTTAGAACGGGCGATTGAATTTTCCCGTTCTTACAGCACCGGACACTTTGGATACGCATGATTTTTTGCGGATTCAAAGCGAGGTGAAAGACCGCTTTCCAGACTTTCACCGGTCCCCGCAGCAGGTGGAATCCCTGGCAACCGAAGGCGACAGGTTTTGACAGCACCACCAACACTATTTAATAGCTGTAGTCTGATTATAGCTCACGAGTTTTATACTGTCATTGGTTTCCTTCACAATAGACACACTGCCATTCAATGGGAAGTTCCCCAAAATATCAATCCCCTGGTGATCGGCTAGCGTCCGAATGAATGTCCCGTGGGTAATTAACAGGACAGTGGCCTTGTCCGGGCATGCTTCGTGAAGCACGTCAAAGCCGTGTCGCCAGCGGGCAATCACCTGATCGTAAGTCTCCGCTTGATGAGCAGGGTCCGCATCGTGCATGAGCTGACGTGTTTTGGGAAAACCGAAGTGACTGATCAGTTCTTCTTGACCAGCGTAGCCTGTGGCCTGCGAGACTTCCTGCCAGGCGGCTGGAGCATTGAGACCTTCATAATAACCGAAGAAGACCTCGCGGAAGGTTGCATTGGGCGTAATAATCTTGGGCTGATGGGTCAGCTGCGAGAGAATCAAGTCGCGCGTGTCGATAGCGCGGTTGAGATCCGACGAGCAAACATAATCAAATGGAATGTTTGCCAACTGTTTTCCCGTAGTCAGGGCTTGTTGCCGGCCCTTAGCTGTGAGGTCAGAATCCACCCAGCCCTGCATCCGATCAAAAGAGTTCAGTAAGGTTTCGCCATGGCGGACAACGTAAATTGTGATTTCAGTCATGCTATTTTACCCCCATTATGGTTTGATTCCATTCTATTCGAAAAAAAGATTATATTCAAGGTTGTAATGGAACCGATTTCATTTATAATAGAGACAGATGTTTTTACCGGACAGGTAAGAATGATTATCTTGTGTAGCCATTATATATTTTATTTTAGGGAGGCATTTATCATGCATGTGACGTTATCTATCTGGCAAGCGTTACTGATTGCACTTTGGGTCGCTTTGGTTGAATCACGAATTTTAGGTTTTTCAACCCTGACAATGCGGTTTAGTCCGCTGATGACAGGGATGATGGTTGGGTTCATCATGGGAGACATCAAACAAGCTATGATTGTAACCGCTGCCATTCAGTTAGTCTACATGGGGTTTGTTGCGCCAGGGGGAGCCTTACCCGCTGAACCATGTATTGCCACGGCCATTGCGGTGCCAGTTGCACTGCTCGGCCACATGAGTCCTCAAGGGGCCATCGCGATTGCGGTGCCAGTTGGGTTACTCGGAAGTTACCTCTATCAATTCAGATTCTTCCTCAACACCTTCGCGTTGAAGCCAATGGACAAGTACGCCAAGGAAGGGAATGCCCGGGGCTTAGGATTTGCCATCATGGGGATTCCAACCTTGATTTCCTTCGCACTGTTCATTCCGCTGATGTTCATCGCCCTTTACTTCGGAGCACCCGTTATCTCTGGCTTAGTTGCTAACATCGAACACGGGACGTTGATTCACGTCTTGAACAGTGTCGGCGGTGGGTTGGCTGCCTTAGGGATCGCCGTAATCATGCAAGTTATTGGGAAGAAACAACTCTTACCATTCTTCTTCCTGGCTTACTTCATGAGTGTGGCCTTTGCCAAGTTGGACATCAGCATGACGATCTACGCCATCTTCGGTGCCATCTTTGCCATCCTCTACGTGACGTTTACTTCAAAGAAATCGACGAATTAAGGAGGTAGAAATCAATGAGTGAAGAAGTAGCTGCAAACAACGCTGACGTTGCTGAAAACGAAGATGTTCAAGCTGAAGAACATCGGATTCCGCAACCTGATAAAATTACGAATAAAGATTTAATGAAATCCTGGTTCCGTTGGTGGTGGGCTAACGAAGTCCCACATACCTTTGACCGGATGTTGGCACCAGCCTTCTGTTTCGGGTTGATTCCAAACTTAAAAAAGTTATACAAGGACAAAACCGAATTGGCAAAAGCCTTTCAACGGCATCTGTTATTCTTCAACACCCAGGCCACTTGGGGTGGGGGAACGTTAACCGGTGTGACACTCTCACTGGAAGAAGCACGGGCCAAGGCCTTAGCTAACGGTGAGGAACCAATCTCTGAAGACATGATCAACAACACCAAGGTTGGGCTGATGGGTCCACTGGCTGGTATTGGGGACTCCATTGACTCCGGGACTGTGCAATACATCTTCATCGCCATCTTCTTGCCTTTCGCTCAGAAAGGGAACTTCATGGGGGCCTTGCTACCATTCCTCTGTTTCGCCATCGCAACCTTTACTTATGGTTATTACTTTACTAAGATGGGTTACTCACTGGGGCGGGCTGCCGCTAAGGAAATCATGACTGGTGGCCGAATGGCCGGTATCATTGATGGATTAGGGGTTCTCGGGCTCTACATGATGGGGATCTTAGCTGGGCAATACATTAAGATCCAAAGTTACCTGAAGTTTAGTATCAGTAAAAAGGTCTTTGACGTTCAGGATATCTTGAACACGATCCTCCCAGGGATCCTGCCACTGTTCGCCGTACTGATGCTGTACTGGTACTTCCAGAAGAAGGGTCTCAAGATCACGCGTGGTCTGGTTTACTTGACCATTGCGTTAGTCGTATTGAGTATCTTCTACGTCATCTAATAGGAGGAATTAGCGATTATGAAACGTGCATTCTTAGTGATTACCCACGGTGATATGGGTGTTGAAACCGTCAAGAGTATGGAATTATTAATGGGACCACAGGAAAATGTGAAAGCATTGGGCCTACATCCCGGCGAATCGGTTGATGATTTGCGGACAAAAGTTTATGATATTTTACAAGCCAACGAAGCCGATTATGACGAAACTGTTCTGTTAGTCGACTTATTAGGTGGGAGTCCATCTAACGTGTCCCTGTCAACTCTGGCCAAGTATCACGACATGAAGATCGTGACGGGCCTGAGTTTACCGCTCCTCGTCAACATTCTGAACTTCTCAGAAGCTGAGGATAATACTGAAAAGTTGATCACGGATTCTATCGGTGTTGCCACCGAAGGGATGAAATTGATCGACAAGAATTTCTTACACCAATCATAGAAAATTACGGACGTTAAAATTGGAGGATAACTATTATGGGACAAATTAATTTAGCACGGGTCGATGATCGTTTGATTCACGGCCAAGTTATGACGAAGTGGACCAAGGGTTTTGGGACAAATTCCGTTTACGTGGTGGACAACGCTACGGCTGCTGACGATTTCATGAAAGACATCTACGTTAGCACCAACTCTACCGGTGGCCTGAGTATCAAGGTTTACAGTGCCACTGAAGTTGCTGAAGAATGGAAGAAGAACCAATTCGGCGATGACAAGGTCGTTGTGGTCTTCAAGTATATCAAGGAAGTTAAGGAAGCCATGGACGCTGGTCTGGAATTAAAGGAACTCAACGTCGGTGGGGTTTCCAAGAAGGCCAACACCAAGTTTGTTATCCCAACGGTTGCCATTGGTGATGACGAAAAGGCACTCTTGAAGGACTTCCACGACAATGGTTTGGAAATCTACTTCCAAACTGTGCCAGACTCCAAGCGAGTAGAATACGACTCAGCTATCAAGTAACAGTTGGCGGCGGGTTAGTTCACAAATGATTTGAGGAATTGATGATGAAAGAAGCGTACGAAGTTTATCCCAGTCGATTACGAGTTTATATGACGACGATTGTCTTCATTCTGTTTGGCCTGGCCATCTGTGGGGTGGTCTTCACCTCGACTTGGCTAATTATGAAGATTGTGGCGGTGGCCTTTGGCTTGCTGTTCTTCTATGCAGCCTTTGATACTGCGGTGAAGGGTCATGCGAAACGTCCCGACTATATTTTCGACGATCAGGGCATTACGGATAATACGCAGGAACCAGCGGTCGTGGTGCCGTGGGCGGATATCTTGAAGATTGAAATGACCCCGAACAATGCCGTCATGCAGATCGGTATCTTAGCTCGGAAGACGGTGGTCAGTCAGGACGAGAAGAACGTGGTCCTCACGCGGAATCTCGTTAGTAATGGGAACATGGCCTTCTATTCCATCATGATCGACGGGTTTAAGTTCCGGCAGAAGCAATTCCTTAATATCTTTGAGGAGCTACAACGTCAAGGAGTGAAACACAACCCCAGCATTCTGGTCAATAAGGTGCTGGAGAAGAAGCGCTGATGACGGACTGAATTACTCGAGGAGAAATGACGTATGTCGACGAAAATTACAGGAATCGCGGCCAGCGATGGGATTGGCATCGCTAAGGCCTACACGTTAGTTGACCCAGATTTAAGTTTCGAAAAAACGACGGTTACCGATCCCCAAGCTGAAATCGATCGGTTGGCCGCAGCTCGGAAGATTACCGTGACCGAGCTGGAAGAGATCAAAGCTAAAGCGCTCGAAAACCTTGGCCCTAAAGAAGCAGAGGTCTTCGATGCCCACCTGGCAATGGTCAATGATCCTGACTTTATCAAACAGGTAGAGGACGAAATCACCCAGAAGTCCTGCAACGCCGAGACGGCGCAACAGGACGTGGCTGACCAGTTCTCGGCTATGCTTGAGGCCATGACTGATAACGCTTACATGCAGGAACGGGCAGCCGATGTCCGCGACGTGACGAAGCGGGTCCTCAGCCATTTGTTGAACCGGCCGTTGCCTAATTTGGCACTGGTTAAGTCGCCGGTCGTCGTGGTCTCCCATGACCTGACGCCTTCCGATACGGCCCAATTGGACCGGCAGTTCGTGAAGGGAATCCTGGTGGACCTAGGTGGCCGGACGAGTCACTCGGCCATCATGTCCCGGACGTTGGAGATTCCAGCGGTTGTCGGAACGGAGAACGCTACGACGAGTATTCAAGATGGACAAACGGTCATCTTGGATGGATTGCATGGGGTAGCTCTGGCTGAACCTGACGAAACCGAGTTGGCAGACTACCAGCAACAGGCTAGTGATTTTGCCGAACAAAAGGCGTTGTGGGAGAAGCTGAAGGACGAACCGACCGTTTCTAAGGACGGGCAATCCTTCATGTTGGCTGCTAACATTGGGACGCCGGCAGATTTGCCAGCCGTTCTGAAGTCTGGTGCCGAGGGAATTGGACTGTTCCGTTCCGAATTTCTTTACATGGACAGCGATCAGTTGCCTTCCGAAGATACCCAGTTTGCTGCCTACAAGGCGGCCGTCGAACAAATGGACGGCAAGCCAGTGGTCATCCGGACGATGGATATCGGGGGCGACAAGGATCTGCCATACATGCAATTGCCAAAGGAAATGAATCCGTTCTTGGGCTACCGGGCAATCCGGATTTCCCTGAAGCGGCAGGACATTTTCCGGACACAACTGCGGGCACTGATTCGGGCCTCGGCGTTTGGTGACTTGGGAATCATGTTCCCAATGATTGCCACGCTGGAAGAGTTGCGGCAGGCCAAGACCATCTTCAACGAAGAAAAGACGAAGTTGGTTGAGGCTGGTGTCAAGGTGGGCGAGACCATCAAGTTAGGTATGATGATTGAAATTCCTAACGCTGCGATCTTTGCCGATCACTTTGCTAAGGAAGTTGACTTCTTTAGTATTGGGACCAACGACCTGATCCAGTATACCTTCGCGGCTGACCGGGGGAACGAACGGGTTTTCTACCTCTACCAGCCGTACCACCCAAGCCTCTTGGGACTGATCAACCACGTCATCAAGGCCGCTCACCGTCACGGAACGAGCGTGGCGATGTGTGGTGAAATGGCCGGTGACCAGACGGCGGTACCGCTGCTGATGGGGATGGGCCTCGATGAATTCTCCATGAGTGCCACGTCGGTTCTGAAGACTCGGAACTTGATGAAACAACTGGATGCCTCGACCCTGAGTGATCTTGCGGAAGCAGCTATTAACGACTGTGAAACGAGTGATCAGGTTAAGGCGTTGGTTGAGAAGTTGAAAACGAGTCAAGGGTAATTTAATGGTTCTATGTCAACTGTTGTTGGTAATTCTATTTATAAAGTTGTCTAATCCATTGAGATTAGGCAATTTTTTTGAGT